>NZ_LMUU01000140.1:87215-97808 GCF_009765775.1 Beijerinckia sp. L45 | reverse complement strand
CGCAGCGAACCTCCCTCGTCATAGGCAGATCCTCCGGGAGGTGATCGCGCCAACCGGTCACGCCGCGGGCAACGAGACCGCCTGCATCGGCCGACGCGCATAGCCGCGTCCAGCTCTCGCGGATGGCGGCCCAGGTCGCCGGAAATCCACGAGAGCCCTCGACGCGCCGTCCGATGAGGCCGCTCCCGGAAAGCGTGGCGAACTGGCGCTGGTTGAGCAGGAAGTAGCCTGCGCGGTAGGGCGCCTCGGGCGACACCAGGGCGCCGTAGGTCGCGAGCTGGACGGCGGTCCCCGTCTTGAGCTCATCGAGCCGCGTCCTTGCGCTTCTGGTCCACTTCAGGTCGAGGATGACGGCGTTGCTGTCCCGATCGCGCGTTACGAGGTCCACGGCGCCACGGATGGCCAACGCCTCTTCGAGATCCCCGCTAACTTGGAGCTCCGTGGCCTCGACGGTCAGGTCGTTATCCGTGAGGGTCTGGGCGAGCACGGCCATAGCCGCAGGCAACCGTTCGCGGGCATCGGACAGCTGCGCCGCCAATTCGGGATGCCGCAGCGGTGCCGCCAGCTCGTCGATGCGGCCGTCGAGCAGGCGCTCGGTCATCTCTGCGGCCTTCTCCCTGGATGGCGGTAGGCCCGGCTGGAAGATCTCGCAGGCGATCGCATGGGCGAGGTTTCCCAGGAGGCGGTTGGCATCGGGGATGGAACGGCTGCGACCTGCCCTCAAGCCGGCCACGTGCTTGAGGGCCCACATGAGTTGGCAGGAGAGCAGGTTCTCGAACGACGTCGCAGACTGCGTGCGCCCGATCATGCGCGCGGCGTAGCCGGTCGGCGTCGACCAACGGGCGCGGGGGGCGGGCAACGCGACCGTCTCCACGGGGATCCTCAGGACGAGCCTGCCGGCGAGGATGAGGGATGCCGATGTAGTCGCATCCTCCAACCGGATCCGGTCGGCGAGCCGCTCCGTGGCCGACGCCATGCGGTAGGCAAGAGGGTGCATCGCCTCCTCGTCACCCGAATCGAGGCCGCCGGCGATAAGCAGCACGTGATCGCGTGCGTTTAGAACCGCGCGTTCCCAGGCGCTGCTCGCGGCGCGGCCGGCGAGAGCGACGTCGTCGGGCGGGCAGCCGCGCAAGGTCAGCTCCTCGCGCTCGCTCCGTGTCCATGGCTGCCGCTGCCAGGCTGCCGTCGCGCGGAAATTCCACCAGACCACGATGGGCGTCGGGGCCCACACGGCTCCCGGATGCGGTACGCAGCGCCACCGCGATGCCTCGGCATCTGCGTTGGGATTGGCCTGTCCGACGTCAAGCGCCTGATCGACGATGCGCTCCACCAGCGTGCGTGGCAGATGCGATCGTCCGAGGGCGACAAGCGCCTTGCGCACGTCGCTCGCTAGCGTGGCGGTCGCCCGATAAAGCGGGTCGGAATCATCGGCATGCCGTGCGAGAGCCCACGAGATCGTGCGATCGCAGACGGCGAGCGCGGTTTGCAGGGGCATGCCGGCGTCGGGGTCGGCGACGTCGGGATCCGCCCATGCCCTCCAGCGATCGATCCGAACCCGCGCCGCCCGAACCTTGGCCTTATCGCCGTCGGCTTCGGCCGTCTCGGCCTCCTCTATGAGGCTCCAGGCAGCGGTCCATCGGATGCCGCCTCGGCCGGGCGCATCCTCCAGGGCGGCGGCAAGCAGACGCGATGCCCGTGGCGCGATCGGGGAAGTCGGAAATACCAGGAGCTGCATCAGGGCGTGCGCATCGAAGGGCGCCCATCCGACCTTGAAGCCGAGCAGGAGGATCTGCAGCGAGCCGCGATGCGGCGAAGGGCGGCTTCGCCCGGCCCGCGGCTGCCCCGCGCCGCACAGCCCATGGTCCAGGAGATCCGTGTCGGAGTCCTGCGCGACCAGAACAGCCTGTCCGACAGGGTCGGCGGCGAACCATTGGCCAACGACCTCTGCCGCAAGCGCCGCGCTTGCCGACGTCGCCACCGTTACGGTCCCGTCCGGGCCTCCCGTCGGCTGTACCCCCGAAAGCATCCAGCGCTGAAGACGACCGAGGGCTGAAGACGCAGGCGCCGCCGGCAGCGTCGAGATCGGCTCGACGGCGACGTTGCAGGCCTCGATGCTGTCGAGGAGACGACGCCAGCCGGCGGAATGAAGTTCCCGCGGATCGATGAGCCTGATGCGGGCAATGGGAAGTCTCGGGCGGCTGGCAAGGTCGGCTACGAGCGCGGCGACCCGGTCGGCGAGGCCAAGCGGCATCCCAGACGCGGCCTCGTCGGCGGCTGCAAGATCTTGGAGGCGCGCTTCGGACCAGTCGTCGGATCGATGCCAACCGGCGTCGATCAACTCGTCACGCCAGCGAAGAAGCGTTCGCGCCGTCGCCCAGGCGTCGACGGTCAGCGAGCGCGACCAAAAGCGAGGTCCGTCCTGGATGCGCTCGAGGACCGCCTGGAAGGCGGCGATCCGCACGACGCTGGCGGTCGGCGGCGAGCCGAGACCGCGCGCAGTCTCGAGGATATCAAGCAGCCCGTTGGGACCGACCACCGGCGCACCGAGTGCGGCATCCTCGAGGCCCCCGTGTTCGGGGAAGGCTGCCGGATCTGTCCACTGCCCGAAAACGACCTCCATTCGCGTCTCCCCATGGCCGCATCTCGAAGCAGGCGATTCACTGCCGCCGCCTGTCGGTCGCGTTGCTGTCGCGAGTACGGCGCGTTTGCACCGGACATTCCCGTATTCTTGTTCGATCAGGATGCCACCGCATGTCCGCATGCCGCAATGACAGCCGCGCTCGCGATCCACAACATCCGCTCGGTGTCGATCAGCGGATCTACGACAAGCAGATCGGCTGGACGGATGCTCTTGAAGTCTCGTTTCTTCGCCGCAGTATATCTTGGCAGCACGAGGACGTCGCGGAGATCCGCGTTGCGCGCCTCGAGCCAGGCGCGATCGCGAACCACCTCGTCAAGGCGCTGCCGGCGCAAAGTGGCGCCCAGCGCCTCGCGGAACTCGTTCAGAGGCAACCCCTCGGGCAAGTCGACACTGATCGTGCCATGATGCAAGGCTACCCCGAATGGCGCGGGCATGGTCCAGGAAGAGGGGGTCTGGAACGCCGCAACGGACCAATCATCCCAACCGTGCTCGAACTTCACGGGGAACAGGTTGTTGGCGCCTGGCCAGAGCACAGCAGATCCGTATTCGGTCTTCCTCAGCCTCGTGATGGATCGCGAAACGTTGTCGGTGGCCTGCATGACGACGACAGGGACGCCGAGATCCCCGGACAGCTGCGCGCTGCCGGAACAGGCGGCGGCGAAGATCAGGACGGTCCGCTCTTCCGCAGCAGACGTTCGAAACGTGCGACCCGCAACCACTCTGCCTCCATTGCCGGACCGATTTCCATCGAGCATCCGCGTCCGTGGGCAGCGGTCGCCGATCCCTGACGCCGACACCGTCATCATCTGTCTTTGGCTTTGCACATGGCTTCGACGATCCGGCGCGTGACGTAGAACTTCCGCGCGATTTCGATGTGATCGAGGTTGCCGTTCCTTATGGCCGTGCGAAGGGTCTTCTCCGTCAGGAGACCGGAAGGCCAGAAGAGGGCCGCGGCCTCCCGCAGCGTCATCAGCTCGTCGAGCGCCCACGTCCACGGATCCGGTTTCGCCTGAACGCGCGCCAACTTTCCGTCTTCCATCGATCGATCCACAGCGGAACTAATAGTGTCTATAGGATCTAGTTGATCTAACGTCAAGCGAGCTCCCGCGAAAAAAGCGGTGCTGGCCGCTCCAGCCATCTTGCCGGTCGTCGGCGCCGGTGTGCACAAGCGGACATGGATGACGACGCCAATCGCGATAAGGCTCCTCCGCTCGACGCCTTTCAGGTTCGTGCGGCGCGGGCGCTGCTCGACCTGAGCCAGGATGAGCTGGCTGCGATGTCCGGGCTGGGAAGGTCTACGATCAAGAGGTTGGAAAGCGAAGCGAGCGACGCGCGAGGATCCGTCATGATGGTCCTGCGCCGCTGCCTAGAGGACGCCGGCATCGTATTCCTCTTCGACGAGAGGCTTGGTGACGCCATCCTCGAACGGGGTGTTGCCATCAGGCGCGGGATGGGGCCGACGAAACGCCAGACGAAGCCGCGCGGTCGACCCAGCATCAAAGAATAACCAATTAGTACCTATTGACACTATTTGATTGCTGATTAGATTGGTGGCTCTCATCGGGAGCCGTCACGTGTCCAATCATACGAGTTTCTTCGATCGCGATCGGGCGGTGTCCAACGGCGGGATGGTTCCAGCTTCGGGAAACGCCGATGGTAAGGTGGCGGGGGGCCGGATCGGCAAAGCCCGCTCGCAGGCCTGCCGCTACCGGGCCTACATTACCAGTGACGCTTGGCGCTTCTCGCCAGCACGTCAGGGCGAGCTCCTCGCAAGCGGTCGTCGTTGCCGCCTTTGCTTCAAGGGCGGCGCCGGGGCGACGCTCACGGTCCATCATCGGACCTACGCGAGGCTCGGAGCCGAGGCGCCTGGCGATCTAACCTGCCTCTGCGAACCTTGCCACGACGGCGTCACCGACATGTTGCGGGCCCGCAAGGCGCGGAGCCGTACGGCGCCTACCCCGCGCGACGTGCCCCGCATCTTCGACCGCATCCTCGTCGATTCGTTGGAGGTCCGGTCGTGAACCACTCGATCCTCAAGGTTCGCCTCGTCGGGGTGGCGCCGCTGCTGATGAGATCGGGGCAGATGGCCGATCCGTTGAATCCGGTCGTCCGCGAACTCGAGCGTTACACCAGCCGCCGGAAGAAGGTCGACGCGGACCATCTCAAGATCGCGGATCTCGAATTTGCCGGCAGCCTTTGGCTGCAGGATGGCCGTCCGTGCCTCCTCGCCGGAGCTCTCGAGGCCGCGATCTGCCAGTCGGCGGCCAGGCGTCGCGCCAAGGCTTTATTCCGCGGCGCGGTGATGGTCATGGGCAACAGCCCTCTCCTCTACGACGGCCCGCAGACCGTGGCGGGCCTGCAGGCGGACAGTGCCTTCCGCCTGCGCATGCCGGTCGCGATCGGAGGCCGCCGGCTGATCCGCACGCGCCCGATGTTCCGCACGTGGTCGGCCATCGTCGAGTGCGGTTACCTGGCTTCGCTCGTCAATCGCGCCGATCTGATCGACGTCCTGATCGCAGCCGGCGACACGATCGGCGTGGGCGACCATCGTCCGCGTTTCGGAAGGTTCGCCGTGGCTCCGCTCGACGAGCCGCAGCTGACGCACGACTAGGTTTCCAGGGCGCCGCACGGCTAGGCGGATCGTGCCATGGCATGGCGACAGGGCGGCGGTCTGACCGTCGCCCTTCCAACATCTCTCTCGACCTAAGGAGGCCCCGATGCATGATTCCACGGAATGCCTTGAGGATGCTGCAGGGAACGTCTGTCGGACCCTCGAAGGCATGGTTGCGACGCTCCACGCCACCGGCGCGTACAGGGTCCTGTCGCGTCTCGATCTGCCTGAGGGTCCGTGCTGCACCGGCGGCGACGTCGACACGCTGGTCGGCCTCGCCATCGATCTCGAAACCAGCGGCCTCGACGTTGAAAGGCACAGCATCGTCGAATGCTCGATGCGCCGCTTCCGGTTCGACCGGCGGGGCGCGATAACCGCGATAGGCCGGCCCTACACCTGGCTTGAGGACCCGGGTTCGCCGCTCGATCCGGCAATATCCGCCCTCACCGGCCTAAGTGATGCCGACCTCGTCGGGCAGCGGATGGACGATGCCACGGCGCTGACGCTGATGCGCTCGGCCCACGTTCGGGTCGCCTACAACGCGAGCTTCGACCGGCGCTTCATCGAGCGGCGCCTGCCTACTTGCGCGGGCATGGCGTGGGCTTGCGGCCTCCAGGACGTCGATTGGCGGGCGCGGGGATTCGACGGCAGCGGCCGCGCGCTCGGATGGATCCTCGCGCAATGCGGCTTCTTCCATGGCGCCCACCGGGCCGGGAATGACGTCGATGCGCTGATCGCCATCCTGCGTCACGAGACGGTTGAGGGCCGCACCGCGATGGCCGAACTGATGGAGACGGCGTGCAGGCCCGGATGGCGCTTCCGCGCCATAGGAGCGCATTTTGACGTGAAGGGGCGGCTCAAGGAGAGGGGTTATCGCTGGGACGCTCTTGAGGCTGTGTGGTGCCGGGAGGTTCCCGATCACGCCCGGGACGACGAGTCGGCATGGCTCGAATCCGCCGTCTATGCGCCCGCGTGCCGTCCGCGGTCCGACGGTCCGGCCATCGAGCAGATCACCTGGTTCACCCGCTATGCGTAGGCAGGCCGCCTCGTCTTGCTACCGGCCCGCCGCGATCGCGTGCGCGCTCGACGTCGTCCGCCGCGCCGTGTCGGAGGACGCGGCCGCAGCGTTCGCCGCGGTCATCGCCCTTCGTCCGAAGGGCGATGGTCCGCGCGCTATCGCCCTTCTCGCCTTCGGCGAAGCGGCCGGCTTCGGGTCCGAACCGGAAGCGGTTTGGGAACGGCTTCTCGATCTCGACCGGCAGTTCCTACTGAGCACGGAGCTGAACTTCCTGGCGCCCGAGGCCGAGGAGGACCCCTATGGCCTTTGGCCGGCGATGGGCCGCGCGGCCGCCGATGCCGCCTCGACGACCAGGCCCCGCCCCGAATCCTTTCTGCTTTCCGACACCATGATCGACCTTCTGGACGAACCGCATCGCGGGCCGGCCCGTCGCGATCCGCCCGTACCGGACGCGATGAGCGCCCTTTGGATTTCGACGGTTCGAGCAGCGGCAAAGTCCGGTCGCGGGGTCCACCTGGCGTTGCGCGTGCGGGGCACCGATGGCCGCGAGACGGACGCGTTCGCCGGCTTGGTCGCGGCGGACGGTCGCCGGGTCGATTACCTCCCGGCGATCTCCGCGGTGTCGGCCCTGATACCGATCGTCCTTCGCGCGGAACTGCACGCCGACGACGACGCGCATGTCGTCGTCGTCGCCGGCGAGGCGATGTTTCGCCAATCCTGGAGCGACGAAGCTCCCGACGACGACGACGCGGCGAAAGACGCGCGATCGTGGCAGATCGCGTCGCAAGCCGCGGCGTCGCTCGGTTGGCTGGGCCGGCTCCGCCACGTTTACGTGTGGAGCGCACCGGCGAAGGGGTTCATGCCGCATGATCTCGACGGGATCGTCGGCGCCTGCATCGGCCCGTTCGCCACGGATCCCGCCTGGAACGAGCGGGTGGTGGCGGACGCCATCCCGGGCCTCCGCGCCGTCGGCACCGCCGCCCTGCTGCGCCAACTCGTCGACCCTCGCGAAGTCGCCGCGATGGCTGCGGTCGCCCGTGCGGCGGTGCAGGGCGCCGGCATCGGTCTCGACGAGGCGTGCCGCATCGTCGCGCGGTCATTCGGCGACCGGCCTGGCGGCCTCGACGCCCTGCCGCCGCTTCCGCCGGCCTACGATGCGCGTCTGCTCGTCGCGGACCACGACGTCGGCCTTCTCAATGAGCGGGCGGCGGAGCTCGCGCGCAACGCCGCCCGGGTGCTGTTCTGGGGGCCGCCCGGCGGCGGAAAGTCGGCGGCGGCGCAAATGCTCGCGCGCATGTCCGGCCGTCCGATGATGATGGTGAGACCCGCCGCCATCCTCGCCCACCGTTGGGGCGACATGGAGCGCCGGCTCGAGGCCCTCTGGCGGCAAGCCGCCGGGGAGGGCGCGACGCTCGTGGTGGATGAACTCGATTCCCTCTGCGGACGGAGAGGGTCGGACGACTCGGCGAACGGCGTCTTGGTCCGCACCCTGACCGACGAGTGGCTGCGCGCCCTCGACGCCTTCCCCTCGGTGTGCGTGATCGCGACGGTGAACGATCTCTCCGCCATCGACGACGCCGTTCGCCGCCGCTTCGCCTTCGTCGTCGGCGTCAGCGACACGCTGACCGCGGATCGCGAGCGGCTCGCGTGGGATCTCATCCTCGGCGTCGAGCCGCCGTCGGGGTGGATCGCCGTCGGTGCCGCCGTCGCAGACTTCGCCCTCGCGGCGTCGCGCTGCCGCATGCTCGGCTTGAACGATGCGGCGTCCCTGGCCGATGCCGTCGTCCGCGCCCGCGCGGCGCGGCTTGGCATCCTGTCGACCGATCCGGTCAAAGGACGCGGCGAGCCGCTTCACTGATTTATCCGCGGTCGCGGCGGCCCGACGCCTTCCTGCAACCGGACCGTCGACGCCCGCCGAACCTCGGCGCGGCGTGCCCTGATCCCGTCCCGGGCGGACGCCGGAGACCAAGCTTCTAATCCTGCGTCGGCCGGTCTTCGGCGTCGTGAACGTTGCGGTCCGGACCCGCCCGATCCCGGCTGCCGCCGGGAACCTTCAGCATGGTCCTCGCGACCAGCCCGTCGGCGATGTCGCCCCAGCCGTTACGCTCGAGGGACTCCTTCAACCGCGACTGGAAGGACGCCGCGAATTCGGGACGCTCCCCGGTGTCGTCGTGGTTCAGGCAGCGGACGTGCAGTTCCGCCCAGTGCCGGTGGCCCAGCCCCTGCGCGATGATGTCGTGCGCGAACGTGAGCATCATCGGCGTCCCCAGTTCGTGCGAGGCCTTCGTCAGGGCCTTCGCGAGCGACTTCGGCAGTTTGGTGGTGCGGAATACGACCTGCATCTGGATTTTCCTTTCATTTGTGCTGATGGGGTGTTTCAGGGGTTCGATCGCCGTTGGTTGGCGCCTACAACCTTTCAGCTGGTTTCATCACGCGTCGCGGTCGGGCGGCCCTATGACGGCGTCGACAGAGTCCGATCCGTTTTTTTGCAAACCATTCTTGTTGGCGCCGGAATGGATCCGGAAATGGCCGGAATTGGTGGGAATCGGATGGTTTCGGACGGAACGGAATGGAACCGTCCCCTCTGGAGCGGCATGGTTTGGAACGGGAAAGACCTTGCACATGAACCACAGGGTTTCTTTGAATGCCGTCTTCCACCAGAGGAGGATCACGTCGCCCTCAGCCGGGCGCGGTTCCCGAATGGCCACGAAATGACGTTGCCGCCGGATGCCAGCGCGTCGTTCTGCTCGGCGCTCGGCGCGACCTGAGCCGCCGCCGGCGCCGGGCGTTCCGGGTCGAGGCCGGCCGCGCGGCGCTTCTCGGCGTACATCGCGCGCCGCGCCGCGTTGTCCTCGTGGTCGTCGAGGGCGTCGCGCGCGGAGCGCGTCCCAAGAATCGTCCAGTGCCCGTAGACGCCCTCGAACACCGCCTGCGAGCAGCTCAGGAACGCCGCCATCTCAGTCGCGGACGCGCCGCGCTGCAGGCCCCAGACCGCGCACGTGTGGCGGCTGATCACGTGGAAGATCAGGTCGATCGTGGCCGGCGGCGGCGGCGTGTCGCGACCGGCGTTGGGCAGGAGCCTGGCGCCGTGCAGCGCGTCCTCGTCGCGCACGACGAAGCGGCGGTCGTCGGCGTCGACCTTCATCGGGTGCATGCCGGCCGCGACAGCGATCTCGCGGAAGGCGTCGCCGACGTAGCCGATGTAGCTCGAGCCGTCGTCGGCGTGGACGACGTGCGTGCAGCACTCCCTGAGGTCGCGCGCGTGCCAGGCGCGCATCAGGGCGGTGAGCTTGCGCGGGGCGATGATCGGCTTCTGCCCCTTCGTGCTGTCGGGGTTCTTGAGGCCGACCCTGTGCAGGCAGGTCAGCCTCTTGGCGCCGAACGGCGCGAAGTCCACGAACCCGGCGAGACCGTCAGTCTTCCAGCGCATCCTCAGCAGAGGCATGTGGCGCGTGCCGGTGCGGTAGCCCAGCACCAGCATCCGCCGAATCCCGCGCCACTCGCGCAGGCGTGCGCGGTCGACGTAGGGGCGCGTCACCATCCCCGGTCTGCCGAGGCGCTCCAGCTTGAACGTCTTGCCGGCCTCGTCCCACACCATGTCGACGCCCGCCGGGTCGAAGACGGTGATCGTCTGGAAGCGGTCGGCCGCCTCGTCCCACAGCCAGCCGCGGGCGGCGCGCAGGTAGCGCACCATCTCGCCCTTGTCGAGCCAGGCAAGGCGCGGGCGGCCCTTCGCCGGCATCCTGATGTGCGGCATGTACTGGAGGTTCAACTGCTTGCAGTAGAACCGCACGGCCTCGCGCAGCACCATCAGCTCGCCGCGGATCGTCTGGTCCGAGACCCGCTGCCTGGTCCCGTCCGGGAGCTTGTTGCGCCCGGGCATCTCGGAGCGGATGTCGACGTACTCGTCGCAGCTCTCGTGGTTGATGTCGAAGAGGTGTCGCCCCGGGAAGGACTTGCGCACGCGCTCGAGCTTGTCGCCCTTCTTGCGGTAGCTCTGGATCTCCGCCGCCGTGGCGCCGTAGACCGGCTTGCGGCGCTTCTTGTAGAAGTCGCAGATCTCGTCGAGCGTGACCGCGGACGGCGCGATCCGGCCAACCGCCGCTGCATAGTCGGCGAGCTTCGCCGACTCCGCTGCGGCCTCCGCCTCCTTCATCTGCGACAGCCGGAACCCGGTGCTCTTCTTGCCGAGGTAGAGCATCGGATCGGCGTCGGCCTTGCCGCCGCGCTTGCGCGGGCGGGGCGCCGCGTCCTTCGCCGGCCGCCCGCGGGAGGCGCGGCCGGCCTGCCGCGTGGCGATCTTGTCGCCGGTGCCGGCGACCT
>NZ_LMUU01000140.1:39995-87205 GCF_009765775.1 Beijerinckia sp. L45 | reverse complement strand
AGATCGTCTGGTCGGATCCGGAGCAGTTCTCGGTCTGGTCGGGTGCTCTCGCCACCGCTGGCGACGTCGTGTTCTACGGCACGCTGGAAGGCTATCTGAAGGCCGTCGACTCCAAGACGGGTAAGGAGCTGTTCCGCTTCAAGACCCCGTCGGGCATCATCGGTAACGTCATGACCTACGGCCACAAGGGCAAGCAATACGTTGCGGTCCTCTCGGGCGTCGGTGGTTGGGCCGGTATCGGTCTCGCCGCTGGTCTGACCGATCCGAACGCCGGTCTCGGTGCCGTCGGTGGCTACGCCGCCCTCAACAACTACACCGCGCTCGGTGGGTCGTTGACGGTGTTCACGCTGCCGACCAACTAAGATCGTTTAGTAACAAACATCTTAGGAGCCAGCGCGCATCTAGCGCGCTGGTTTTTTCGTGTGTTAAAAGACCAACAAAGAAAAGCGTCGCTCATCTTCGAAGCGATGCATAGAGGAAGCGCTGTGGTTGATAGATCGCGTGTGGTGGCCCGTGGTGTGACGGGTATGGTTCTGGTTGGAATGCTCATGGTCGGCGCATCGAATGTGCGCGCGGACGATAAGGCCCCCGCGGCGAAACCGGCCGAGGCCGCTGCTGCGCCGGCCCCCGCGGATCCGAACTTCAAGCCGAACGGCAAGGCCGTCAGCATGGACGAAAACGGCATGTGGGTCGACAAGGACGGCAATCCCACCGACCACATCAACAATGACGGCACGCTCGACTGGTTCAGCTTCTCCGGCTACCGCCGCTACCATTCGGAATGCCACGTCTGCCATGGTCCGGACGGAATGGGCTCGAGCTACGCGCCGGCGTTGAAGGATTCGCTACAGAATATGAGCTACGCCGATTTTCTCGGCACCGTCGCCGCCGGGCGCCAGAACGTGACGACGTCGCAGAACAACGTGATGCCGTCGTTCGGCAACAACAAGAACGTGATGTGCTACATCAACGACATCTACGTGTACCTGCGCGCGCGCGGCAACGGCGATCTCGACCGGGCGCGGCCGGAAAAACATACGCCGAAGCCAAAGGTCTATGCCGATGCGGAGACGGCTTGCGTTGGGTTCTGACGTGATCGTCAGAGCCGCGATACTCGGGGTCACGGCCGCCCTTGCGGCCGCGAACCCGGTGTTTGCCCAGACGGTGCCGGATATGGTGTCGCGCACGGCGCTTCGCGTGTGCGGCGACCCGTCCAACATGCCGTTCAGCGATCGCAAGGGCGACGGGTTCGAAAATAAGATCGCCACCATCGTCGCCGACGAGCTAAAATTGCCGCTGCGTTATTTCTGGGCGCCGTCGGGGCCGGGCTTCATCCGCAACACGCTGCAGAGCGATCTCTGCGACCTCGTCATCGGCTACGCCGCGGGCGCCGAGATCGTCCAGCACACCAACCCCTACTATCGCTCGACCTATGTTCTGGTGACGCCAAAGGGCAGCCCGGTCGGCGATGTCACGACCTTGTCGGATCCAAAACTTAAAGGCCGGCATATCGGGGTGTTCGCCGCGACGCCGCCCGTCGATCTGTTGCTCGCCAAAGGGTTGATGGGCGACGCGAAGGTCTATCCTTTGATCGTCGACCATCGCTTCGAGACGCCGCTCGCGGACATGTTCGCCGATCTCAAGGCGAAGACGATCGATGCCGCCGTCGTCTGGGGCCCTTTGGCCGGCTACGACGTCAAGAAAGCCGGCGGGGATCTGGTGATGACGCCCTTGCTCAAGCAGGGCGATGAGCCGGACTACAGCTATCGCATCACCTTCGGCATCCGCCACGACGAGCCCGACTGGAAGCACAAGCTGGAAGGCGTCATCCGCAAGCGGCAGGGCGACTTCAACAAGGTTTTGGCGGAGTATAACGTGCCGCTGCTCGACGGCGCGGGCAAGGTCGTGGCGCCGTAACGTTTTCTGCGATCTGAAGCGCCGCTAGCTGAGCGTCCCAAACGGCGTCATTCCGGGGCGCGCCGAAGGCGTGAACCCGGAACCGACGCTTCGATCTATCGAGCGAGATGCGCTAGAGCGGTTTCCACAAAAGTTGCAGACTTTTGTGATTGAGAAAATGCTCTAACTTTTTGAGAAGCGAGCGATTTCTAATCGCTTTGGTGATTCCACCAAAGCGGAAAGCGCTGTAAGGCAAATGCACACCGGTTCCGGGTCGGCTACGCCGCCCCGGAATGACGAGCAAATTTCTGGCTCACGCCCCCCTTAATGAAAACAGCGGATCTCCGCTTCGGCCTGCGCGCGGCGCAGGTTGGCGACCATGTCGTCGAACGACTTGGTGGCGTTGAAGGCGCGGGATTGCGCGCCGACCCCCTGGCGCACCGACAGAACCGTTTCGGCCTCGACGTATTTATCATAGGGCAGGATCGACGCGATGACGTCGACCGAGCAGGAGCAGTTGTCCAGCGCCTGGCGGGTCTGATTGTTGGTGGCCATACAGCCCAGCACATAGTCGGCGCGCGCCGCGGTCGGATAGTCGTTGACGAGCCCAGCATCGTCGGCTGCGCCGGCGATGGACGAGGCGCTCAAAACAAACGCAGCGGCGAGAACGATCGATTTCATGGGGTCTTCTCGGCTTGATAGTGCAGGGTTTCGCTGAACGGCGGCGCCCCGTCGGGCGCATGGATATCGATGGCGACGATCTCGCCGGGCGTGCTGTCGGCGATATCGACGGCATAGGTCATGCCGTCGAGACCCTTCATGCGATCCTTCTCGGGATCGTTGAGGAAGGGGCGGATGGTGATCCGGGTGCCGGGGACGGTTTTGCCCGCAACGGTCAGCTGGACGTCCTCGATCGTCGGGGATTCACGCCACGCCTTGCGGATGGCATTCTTGATGTAACGCGGGTTGGCCTGGAAGATTTTGGCCAGGGCCTGCAGGTGGCTTTCGAACACGAGCAGCAGAACGGGATTGGTGCTCATGCTGTCGAACGGGCCTGCCGGCAGCTGGCGGCCGCCGGAAAACATCCGCACCTCGACCTTGCGGCTCGCTGCGTTGTCGCCGGGCTCGAGCGACACGCCGATCGTATCGTCGAAGCTCACGCCGAACTCGGGCGCAGTCTTGCGCGAATAATCATAGGTGATCTTGCTGCCGGCCGGCGCGATCGCCCAATCCGGATTGTCGAACAGCAGCGAGGCGGTGTCGCGCTTGGCGGCTGTTTCGGCGCGAAGCTGCTGCGGAACGAAAGGGGCGACGACAAGCGTGGACAGAAAAACGGCGGCAACAAACTTCACGGGATGATGTCCTCGACTTCACGAACGACCGCCTGTCCGGGGCCGCGATAAATATAATCCGGCGGCGCGATCACCGCAGCCTCCGATGTCGCCAGCGCTTCGATCCTGGCGTGGAACGGCGACTTGCCGCAGGCCGGGTCGGTGAGCTTGGCGTCGCCGAGCAGGGCGAGCGCCTGACAGCGGCAGCCGCCCCAGTCGATTTCCTTGCGCTCGCAGCTCTGGCACGGCTCCGGCATCCAGTCGGTGCCGCGATAGGCGTTGAACGCCGGCGAGCGGTGCCAGATGTCGCCCAGCGAATGGTCCTGGACGTACCAGAATTCGAGGCCGGGGATCGACTCCGCAGCATGGCAGGGCAGCACCTTGCCGGCCGGCGAGACGTTCATCAGCTTGCGACCCCAGCCGCCGGCGCAGGCCTTGGGCCGCAGCGCGTAATAGTCGGGCACCACGAGGTCGATGACGAGCTTGCCGGAAAGCCGCTTGCGCGCGGCTTCGACGATCTGGATCGAGCGGTCGACGTCGGGCCGCGCCGGCATCAGCGCCGCGCGGTTCTTATAGGCCCAGCCGTAATATTGGGTGTGGGCGATCTCGAGTCGCCGGGCACCGAGCTCGATCGCCTTGTCGATGAACGCTTCGACCTCGTCGATATTGCCGCGATGGATCACGGCATTGACCGTCAGCGCCAGGCCAAGCCGCGCCACCTCGGCGGCAAACTTCATCTTGGTGTCGTGGGAGCCCTTGAGGCCAGCAACCTTGTCGGCCTGCGGCGCCGTGGCGCCCTGGAGCGAGAGCTGGACGTGGTCGAGACCGGCATCGGCCAGCGCCGGGAGAACCCCGAGCGCGAGCCCGACGCCTGACGTGATGAGGTTGCTGTAAAGCCCCGTGCTCGCGCATTTCGCCGTGATCTCGACGATGTCGCGCCGTGCCGTCGGCTCGCCGCCGGAGAGATGGACATGCAGAATGCCGAGCTCGGCGGCTTCGTCGAGCACGCGGAGCACGGTTGCCGTGTCCATCTCCTTGGAGCGCTTGTCGAGCTCGAGCGGGTTGGAACAATAGGGGCAATGCAACGGGCAGCGATGCGTCAGTTCGAGCAGAATGCCGATGGGGTTGGGAACGGAAATGCGGGACGTCGTCATGCCTCCACCACCCTTTTTCCAATGAGATCGGCGAGCATCGCGGTGATGTCGCGCTCGATCACGGCAGGGTCCGCGGTGAACTGCGCGGCCAGCGTCGCGGCGATCGCCCTGATGGTATGCACCCCGTCGACGAGTTTCAACACGGTCACGGCGCGATCGTCGACGTTGAAGGCGCGTTCCGGCGCCAGAAGCACATAGGCGTTCCGCACCTTGTCGAAATGCAGCCGCACGCCGCGCGGCAGTTTTGGAACGCTGAAGCTCGTCAGTTCGCTCATGCTGTTGCAGCGATCTCCTGGCCAGGCTGCCACGCGCCGGGCGCGACGGGGCCGGGCCCGACATAGGCGTGATAGAGCGCATCGAGCTGCGCCCACAGGACATCACACTTGAAGCGGAGCGCATCGAGCACGGCGGCCTGCTCGCGGGCGGTGCGGGCATGTTCCTTGACGTAGGCCAGGGCAAAATCCGCATCGCGCGGCGCCTGAGTCAGCCGTTTGCCGAAATAGGCGAGAGTTTTCTCCGAGATGAAATCGTAGTGCGCGAGCATGCCGGAGACGCGCTCGGAAATGATGCCGGGCGCGAACATTTCCGTCAGCGACGAGGCGATGGCTTCGAGCAACGGTTTCTCACCGACGAAATGGACGTAGGCTTCCACGGCAAAGCGGGTGGCCGGCAGGGCCGCTTGCATGGACTGGACGTAGGGGCGGGAGAAGCCGAGGCCGTCGGTCAGCACCAGCCAGCGCTCGATGCCGCCGTCGCCCTCGCGCTCGCCATCGTGGTCGATGATGCGCTGGCGCCAGACACGGCGCAGTTCGGCGTCGTGCATGCGGGCCATCAAGGTCGCGTCCTTGATCGGGATCATTGCCTGGTAGCAATAGCGGTTGAGTGCCCAGGCCCGTACCTGGTCGATGTTGAGGTCGCCGCTGTGCAGCAGCTTATGAAAAGGATGGTGGTTGTGGTAGCGCGCGGCGCCGATGGCGCGCAGCTGCTTTTCCAGCTCGTCGGGGGACAAAACAGTGTTCACAGCGTGATCCTCATGCCGTCGTAGCCGACCTCCCATCCGGAAGCCTCGGCCGCCATCCTCTCGGCCGAACCGTCGACGAGGATGGGGTTGGTGTTGTTGATATGGACGAAGACGCGGCGGGCAACGGGCACGTCGCGCAATCGTTCGATGGAACCGTCTTCGCCCGACAGGGGGATGTGCCCCATACGGCGCGCCGTCTTGCTGCCGAGCCCGGCCTCGACCATTTCGGTATCGGTCCACATGGTGCCGTCGAACAGCACCACATCCGCGCCGGAAATCCGCGCTTGCAGGGCCTCGGTGACCGCCGCGCAGCCGGGAATGTACAGAAGCCGCTTTCCGCCTGCCGAGATCTGCAGGCCCACGGTGTTTTCCGTCGCCTCGCCGATCTTCATGCTGTCGTCTTCGAGCCACAAGGCCACTTTTCCGGGGACGGCGAACATCTCGACGTCGAGCCCGGGAACCGGTTGGAACATGTCGCCCATTGTCACCGAGAGGCGCGGCACGAGCGCCGGGGCGCAGACGCCAAAAATCCTATTCGCATCAACCGCCTGTCGGACACTCGTCGTGGCATAGAGCCGGAACGGCGTGCTCTCGCGGAGGGTCAACAGACCCGCGACGTGGTCGACGTCGCCGTTGGTCAGAAGCACGGCGGCAATCGGGGAATGCCGGGCACTATACTGAGGATGCAACTCCGGCGTCGCGGACAGCTGCTGGCGGATGTCGGGCGAAGCGTTCACCAGCAACCAGCTCTCGCCATCCTCGGAGATCGCCAGGCTCGACTGGGTCCGCGGGAGGACGCGCGGATCGCCCGCGCGCGCCAGTTGGCAGATAGAGCAACGGCAGTTCCACTGGGGAACGCCGCCGCCAGCAGCCGAGCCGAGGATGATTGCCTTCACAGCGAAAAACCCCAGCTCATGCGACTGCTTTTATCAGAACTCGACCGGAAGGTCGGCCGACTCGTAGCTCGTGACTTCCATGCCGACGCAGATTTCTTCGACGATAGGGGCAACCCAGTTCATAGCGATCTCCTCGATGATGATTTCTTTCCCGCAAGCTATTCTCGAAACCGGAGTTCTAAGAATTCTCTAAGGAAGACCAGTCTTTGTAACGAGCTGGCCAAGATCATATGACCGCGAAAACGGCGATTAGCAAGTATCCATCGGGAAAATCCGGCAAGATTTTCGCGATCAATAGTTGATAAATAGTCGCGGCCATCTTCGCTGCTTTGCAGCAAACGTGCTGCGCTGCGAAAGGATACCGGCGCGCCGATCACTATCGCGCGAGAGCGGCGCTACGTTTTGGCCAAAAAAAACGGCGGCTATTCCCAGGGGAATGCCACCGCCTCAAGCGAGGATGGGGCCGCCCAAGGCGACCCCATCAAGCTCAATGGATTATCAGAACTCGACCGGCAGATCAGCCGACTCGTAGCTCGTGACTTCCATGCCAACGCAGATTTCTTCGACGATCGGAGCAACCCAGTTCATAGCAATCTCCTCGATGGTCCGGATCTTCTTATGCTCTTCTTAGAACTTAAATAAGAAAACCCTAAGACTTGTTAGCCCCGCCTTTGGAGCAGGTTTAGAGCATATGACGCTGTTTGCTTGGTTTGGCAAGTATCCGGCGGGAACGGGAGGGTCACTTTTTTATGACGAATATTCGAGCATGAAGCCGCGCCCGCGCACCGTGCCGATGGAAGGACCGCCTACCTTGGTGATATCGCCGAGCTTTCCGCGGAGATAGCCGATATAGACATCGACCACGTTGAGCGAGGCTCCCCCTTGGTCGAGCCACAGCCGGTCGAAAATGTCGCCCCGGGCGATCGGCTTGTTCGGACTCTCCATGAACAGGCTCAGCAGCTCGCACTCGCGCTGCGTCAGCTTGGCCGTGACATCGGCGTAGCGGGCCTGCCGGGTAACCATGTCGAGGACCATCCCGCCCGCTTCCGGCAGCTTGGCGGCTTCGCCCATCGCGGCGCGACGCATCAGCTGCGCCCGCAGCCGCGCCACGAGTTCGTCGAAGACAAAGGGCTTGACGATATAATCATCGCCGCCCGCCGCCAGCCCGTCGACGCGATCGGCGACCTCGTCCTTGGCACTGAGGAAGAGGATCGGCCCGGCAAATCCCTTCTGGCGGAACGAGCGGCAGAGGTCGTTGCCCGAGCCGTCCGGCAGCATCACGTCGAGAAGAACGGCGTTGGGGTGCGCCGTGCTCATATGCTGCAGAGCGCCATCCGCGGTATCGACCCAGCTTACGGAAAAGCCGGCCGCGCCGAGGCCGCGATCGAGCAGCGCTCCAATGTCCGGATCGTCTTCCACGACGAGGATGGCGACCGCGACCATCAGACGTCCCCGAGCGGCAGATGGATCAAGATTTCGGCTCCGTTGAGAGGGGGCGCGGCGGCGCGGAGTGTGACATGTCCCCGGTGCTTGTCCACCACCCATCGGGCCAGCGCCAGGCCGATGCCGTGACCCGACACGAATTCGCTGGAGGCACGGCGGGCGAAGCGGGCGAGCAGCGTCTGCGGATCCTCGACCCCGAAGCCGGGACCATCGTCGCGAACGCTGAGGATGGCACCGTCGGCATCCACGCCGCAGGCGAGCGCGATGAGGCTGGCGCCCTTGGCGTGGCGCAGGGCATTGTCGATTAGGCCTTCCACGACCTGACGCAGCCATTCGGCATCGCCGGTGACGGTGACATCGGTGTCCGACGGTTCGAGGACGATGGCGACATCCTTGCGCCGCGTCGATCCTTCGAAGGCCTCGATCGCGGTGCAGCAGACCGCCCGGAGCGAGGTGTCGGCGAAGCGCAGCTCGATCGTGCCGCTCTCCGAGCGGGCGACGCGAAGCAGGTCCTCGACGCGCCGGTGCAGACGCTGCGCCCGGCGGCGGATGATCGCGAAGGCGGTGGCGTGCGCCGCAAGCGTTGTCACCGGGTCGGCCCCATCCTGCGGCTTCGCGGCAAGCGCAATCTCGCTTTCGCCGAGGATCACCGTCAGCGGTGTCCGAAGCTCGTGGCTGACGTCGGTAAAGAAGCGCCGGCGGCTCTGGTCGATCTCGGCGAGCCGGTCGTTGGCGGCGCGCAGGTCCGCGGTGCGGGTGGCGATCGTCGTTTCCAGCGCCAAGCGATCGATCGCGACGCGCGTCTCGCGCCGCCGCAGCCGCGCCGTCGTGCGGTTGAACACCACGGCGAGAAGCCCGAGTTCGTCGCGGTTGCGGACCGGGAGCCTGACGTTGCGCTCGCCCTGGCCGATCGCCACCGCGGCGTCGCGGATCTCCGCCACCGCCGCGAGGATCGGCCGCGAGATCAGACGATACATTACGACCGCAATGACGAAGGCCGCGACGACGAGGATCAGCGCTGCGCGGCTGATCGCCGTGGAGACGGACCGCGCGTCCTCGCGCGCCGCATCGACGCCGCGGCGGTCGGCCTGCATGAGAAAGAACAGATACGGCCCGGTCATCGTGGCAAAGCCGTTGAAGGCACCGCGAATGCGGTCACCGCGTGTCTGCGGATCGTCCTGACCGAAGGCATCGGTGATCTGCCGCACCATCACGCGAAAGCCGCCGCGCACCTGTTCCAGCGGTTTGACCCGCGTCGCCATCTCGTTGACGGCGGACGGCATGTCGGCATGCTGCATCGCGCTGGCGATCTCCGGCTTGAACGCCTTGATCGAGTCGTAGACCGCGGTCTCCGCCTCCTTCATCTGCGTGTCGCGCAGCCGGGGATCATTGGCGGCGGCGATCGCCGTCAGGCCGTAGGAGCTGATGCGCCCGGAAATCTCCGTCAGCAGGTCCAGGCGACGCTGCGCATCGAGCGCGCGGTCGATCGTCTTGTCGGTGATGTGCAGCGCGTAGATCACGCCGCCGGCTGCCGCGAAGGCGATGAGGAAGCAGCCGAAGACGAGGACGCCGAGGCGAAAACCGATGGAGCGCATCAGCTCAAAAACGGGCCGACGTGCCGCGGATCACGAGCGGCTGGGCAGCCGGTCTGCGGACACGCATTTCCATTTGTCGATGTGCCATTGCGGATGTGCGATTCCCCATTGAGCGACGGTGTTCTGGCCTTCGACAAGACAGCCGATCGGCGTCTGCTGGTCGACGGATTGCTGAACGCGCTCTTCCTTGCAAGTCGCGGGCGATGCCAGCAGGCACACCGACAATATCACGAACATAGCGGATCCTTCCGTATCAAAGCGTCGATGTTCGACGCGTCGGCGTCTGCCTACGCGAGATCGCGAGGCCGCCGAAGGCGCGATGGCGTCGCAGCAGAGGCGTGACGAGAATGGGGCGCGATGGCCGCGGTGTAAATGCGCCGCTCAGGGCTCGGCTTTGACACGCTTGCAGAGCGTCTTGATGTAAGTTTCCGAAGACTGGCCTTCCTGCGACGCCATGCGCTCCTTCAACGCGCCGCGCGCGATGATCTCCTGCCAGCCGGAGGTACAGCCGAGTTCGTTGGCGACGCGCGTGGACATCACATCGACCGCGGTGTTTTCCGAACAGTCCTGTTTCGACGTCGTCGCGAGGCAAATGAGGATGATGGCTTGGAAGGCGTTCATGCGGCGGGCCTCGAAACTCTGTGATAGAATTTAGAACAATCATTTGGCACGACAAGCGAGTTTAGCAAGAAATCGTACAAACGCCGGACGCTTAGCTGTAAAAGTCGTGTCACTTGCCACAGTTATCGCCACTGCGGTATATCTTTGCTGCGCTGCACATAAAGATGACGCGCCTTGTTTATAAAAGGGGAGATTTGAATGTCGAAACGGATCCTTATCGCCGGTTTTGCAGCGCTTTCGCTGTTTGGCGCGGTCGGCCTTGCCAACGCGAAGACCACGCCCTCGTCATTCCTCAAAGCCGTCGACAAGGACAGCGACGGGACCGTCACGCTCGACGAGGTGAAGGCCTATGCGTCCGAGCGTTTCAAGGCGCTCGAGACCGATAAGGACGGCACCCTCGACTTCAAGGAATTGAAAGGTCGCCTGTCGAAGACCGGCTTCAAATCCGCCAACACCGATGCCGACAAGACGTTGGATGAGCCCGAATTTTTGGGCTACGTCGAAAAGCTGTTCAAGGAAGCCAACGACGGCGACGATACGCTCGATGCCAAGGAATTGGCCAAGCCCGCGGGCAAGAAGCTGATCACGCTGCTGCATTAGCAGTCGCATCGTACCACGATGTCATCCTGGGCCGCGCGCAGCGCGAACCCGGGATCCATGAAACCGGCAATGCAGGGTAAGCTGCATCTCAGTGTTCACGTCGTCGACCCGGTGTTCATGGATCCCGCCTCTCCGCTTCGCTTCGGCCAGGATGACATTGTGGGCCGCCCCGCTTATTTCCCGCAATCCGTCAGCTGGTTTTCCTCGATCGAAAACACGTCGCCTTCCTTCACCGCGACGTTCTTCACCACGCAGGTGCGGCCCTTCGAGTCCGCGAGGCGGACGTCGTAGGCGCCGCTGGTGACGCCGATGATCTTCAGCCGCTCATCGTGATCGACCGCGCCGTCCTTGTCGTTCTTCGCCTGGTCCGCGCCGAAATTCTGGGTGCCGGCCGGCGCCAATTCAAACTTCGTAATCGTGTTGGCGGTGAGATTCCAGAAGCGGGTGGCTTTTGCCGCTTCGGCCGAACCGACCGCAAATAGAAAAAGCGTAAGCGACAATGCAAGGCGCATGACAAAGATCTCCGTTAGAGCTGGGCCTGGATGCGGCGGGCGATGTCGAAGGCGCGGCGCTCCAGCAAGGTTGGCGTTTCGCAGACGTAGGAGAGCGCCTGGCGCCTCTCGCTGAAAATGCGCTGGTCCCACTCGAACTCTTTCGCCTTGCCGGACGTGTTGGCGTTGAACGTGAGGTTCGGCGCATCCTGGCCGCTGCTGATCGCGTCCGATTCCTCGCGCAGCCGCTCCGCCAGCCGCTGCTGGCCCGCGGCATAGCGCGTGATGCCGTGCAAAATCTTATTACGATCGTCATTGATAATATCGAGGACGCCGACGAACAGTTTCGTCAGCTGCTTGTCCTTGTCGGCACCGGCGTCCTTGGCGAAATCGGCGATCGCCTGCTCCGCCTCGGTGAGATCGGTGCGCCGCGACGCAAGCTTTTGCGCCAGTGCGGCCAGCTTCATGTCCTGGTCCCAGTCGGCGCCTTGCGCGAGATCCGGCCCCGACCAGATCGTGCCGGCGCTGATCGAACCCACTTTGCGTTGCGCGCAGGGCCACGGCACGTCCGCGGCACTCGGGGCTGGCGCATAGGTCGTCGTGGTGCCGGCAGTGTCGCTCGGCGTCGACGTGGTGCCGGCGTCGGATGCGCCGGGTGCCCGTGGCGGTTCCTGCGCGATGGCAGATCCTGCGGTCATGACGGCGGCGGTCAGCAAAAGCATCAGGCGCATTTTGGTCTCCAATACCCTTATTCTCCCGGGCCGCCGCGGCGCCCCAACATGCCGCGGCCGGGATCGTAGGCTAAGGCCGACAGCGCGAAGGTCACGAGCGTGACGGCAACGACGACGACAAACGAGGTGGGTTCGAACTGCAGATAGAGCGCGAACCGCACGAGCTCAACCGTATGAGTGAACGGATTGAACAGACAGATCCAATACAGCGTCTCGCTCGCCTCGCGCATCCGCCACAGCGGGTAGAGCGCGGAGGAGGCGAAGAACATCGGGAAGATCGCAAAATTCATCACGCTGGCGAAGTTTTCGAGCTGCTTGATCTGCGACGACATCAGCAGGCCGATCGAGCCGAGCATCAGGCCCGAGAGCACGAAGGCCGGCAACGCCACGACATAGCCGAGCGGCGGGATGTCGATGTCCCAAAAGCTTGCGATGAACAGGAACACATAGACCTGCACCACCGAGACAATGACGCCGGCGAAGAGTTTGGCGAGCAGCAGCGACCAGCGCGGGAACGGGCTCGTGAGCAGCACCCGCATCGAGCCGACCTCGCGATCGTAGACCATCGACAGCGAACTCTGCATGCCGGCGAACAGCTGGATCATCACCGCCAGCCCCGGCGTGACATAGGCCTCGTAGAGCACGTAGGTTTCGTAAGGGGGAATGATCGAGACGCCGAGCGTGTTGCGGAAGCCGGCGGCGAAGATGAACAGCCAGATCAGCGGCCGCACCAGTGCGGAGAGAAACCGCTCCTTCTGGTTCAGGAATTTCAAAAGCTCGCGCTTGATGATGCCGGCGAGACAGACGCCATAGCCGCCGATCCCGATCGTGCGATGCAGGGTGACGTCGCTCATCGCGCGATCTCCGGGCTGTTTTCGGTGAGCGCGCGAAAGGCCTCGGCGAGCGAGGCGCCGTCGGCCTTGGCGGAGATCTCGTCGGAACGGCCCTGCGCGATGATCTTGCCGCTGTGCAGCACGTAGACACTGTCGGCCGGCTCGACCTCGTCGAAGATGTGCGTCGCCCACAGAACCGACAGGCCGTCCTCGCGCACGAGGTCGCGGACGATGCGCACGATGTCGGCGCGCGACGCGAGATCGAGGCCGACGGTGGCCTCGTCGAGCAGCAGCAGGCGCGGCGCGTGGATCAGCGAGCGCGCGATTTCGATGCGGCGCGACTGGCCGCCGGACAGCGTGCGCACCTTGTCCTTGGCGCGGTCGCTGAGGCCGACGCGGGCCAGCAGATGCTCGATGCGGGCACGGGCAACGCGGCCGGCCATGCCGTGCAGCGAGGCGTGATAGCCGAGGTTCTGGCGCACGGTGAGGTCGAGATCGAGCGTGCGGGTCTGGAACACCACGCCCATTTCGGCGAGCGCGGCGGAGGGCTCGCGCTGCAGGTCGCGGCCGAAAATGCGGACGTGACCGCTACGGTTCGAATAGAGCCGGGTGATAATGGAAAACAGCGTTGTCTTGCCGGCGCCGTTCGGCCCGAGCAGGGCGGTAAACTGCCCGCGCCCGACCCGCAGCGTCACGTCGTCGAGCGCCTTGCGCGCGCCGAACCGGTGCGACACCTGGGTGATCTCGAGGGCGGGGCTGTCGTGAATCATCGGTGCGGCTGTCATCCAAAAATCAGTTCGGCGCGATCGACACACCCCAGGGGTATGCCCCGACGGTGATCGACTTGATCACCTTCAGCGAGTCGACGTCGATCACGGATACGTCGTTGGTCACGCCGTTGGTCGTGTAGAGCTGCTTCTGGTCGGGCGTGAACGCCATCTGCCAGACGCGCTGTCCAACCAGTAGATACTTTTGGACCTCATAGGTCTTGGTGTCGACGACGGCGACGCGGTTGGCCGGTCCCAACGCGACGAAGGCTTTTGTGCCATCTGCGGTGAGGCGGATGCCGACGGGCTGGATCGCGTCCGCGTTGATCGCAGGGATGGCAAACGAAATCTTCTTCACGATCTGATGCGTCGCGACATCGATCACGTTCACCTTGCCGCCGACCTCGGAGCTGACCCACAGAAACTTGCCGTCGGCGGAGAACACCGCGATACGCGGGCGCGATTCCACCAGCACGTTGGCGACGACCTTCCAGGTCGCGGTGTCGATGAAGGTCGCCATGTTGGTCGTCTCGGACGTGTTGACCAAAACCGTGCCGTCCGGGCTGATGGCTTCGCCTTCCGGCTCGACACCGACGGGGACTTCCGCGATCGACGCGTTCTTCGCGATATCGATCACGGTGACCATGTTGTCGTCTTCGTTCGACACGAACAGCAGTTTGCCGTCGTTGCTCAGCGCGAAGGTTTCGGGGTCCGGTCCGGAAGGCAGAGTGCGCAGCGACTCCAAGGTCTTGGCGTCGAGCACTTCGATGCGGTCGTCGTCGCTGGTGCAGACATAGACTTCCTTGCCGTCTTTGCTGACGACAATGCCACGCGGGCGGCGCCCGACGGGCACCGTCTTCACGACTTTTTGCGTCACCGTGTCGATGACGCTGACGGTGTTGTCCTTCTCGTTGGTGACGTAGGCCGTGTAGGCGGAGGCAGGTGCGCCTGCGACGCCGGCGAGCATGGCACCGAGGGCGCACGCGGATGCGTGTCGTGACATTCGATCAGCCAGCCGGCGCGACACGAAAAATCTCACGGATTGCCTCCAGAACGAATTTTGCAGCCGCTTTCCGGTTCGTCGGAGCCGAGCGAGTCGAGCGGCGTGATGGGATGGAGAAACCCCGTCTGCGGCGACAGCGAGACCAGCATCTTGGGTTGCACCAGCAGGATCGGCTGGCGAAGCTGGCGGTCCCAGGTCCGCAGGCTGACGGGGACGCCCTTGAACGCCGCGATCTCGAAATCCTGGCGCAGCATGTAAGCGCCGATCTCTTTCGCGCTCGCCGAATGGGCGCGCGTCGCGGCTTCGCCGATGGCGCGGATGGCGGTCCAGGCCTGGTAGTCGAGCGGCCGCATCGGGCGCTTGTTGGTGCGCACGAAGCGGTTCTGCAACTGTGCGGAGCCCCAGGCATCGAGCACGCGTGACCAGGTTGCGGGCGTCAGGCCCTGCGTGCCGCCGATCAGCTTCGGCTCGGCGGTATGGTACTGGACGAAGTCGCCGAAGTTGCCGGCCTCGTCGGCGACGACGATCATGTCGGCATCGACGCCGCGGGTGAAGATGAAGGCGTCGGCGCGGATCGGGCCATCGGCGCGTTGCCGGGCCAGAGGCCCGAAGGTCCAGGGCTTGTCGCCGGTCAGTTTGAGGCCGAACTTTTTTACCGAGCGGCGCATCGCCTCGGCATAGAGCGTGTCGGCGGGGTCGAGCCCGACCACCATGAACACGTTGCGCCAGCGCTGGGCGCTCAAAAACTGCGCCAGCGCGTCGGTCAGCATCTGCCGCGACGGCGCGAAATGGTCGATATTGGCGCGGCAATCCGCATTGCGCAGGCGATCGTCCTCGGCGCCGATGTTGAGAATCGTGGCGTCGCGGCCTTTCAGCGCATCCGACACTGCGAGCAGCTCGTCCGCGGGAAGATCGGCGACGATGAGGCCGGCGCCCTTGTCGACGAGCGCCTTGGCGGCGTCGACCGGCGATTGCCCCTTGTCGAGGATGCTTTCGTCGAGCGCGTAGGTCTGGCCGACCAGCCGGCCGGTGGTGGCGTTGTCCTTCATCGCGATGCGCGCGCCGGCGATGCCGACGTCGGCGGGATCGTCTTCGTAATCGTAGATCGGGGGCGCCGGGCGGCGGTTCGCGAGGTAGCCGATGTGGATGTCCTGCGCGGGCGCGGCAGGTGACGCGCTTGGTGCCGGCGGAGATGCAGGTTGCGCGGCGGCACGGTCGGCGGTCGCCGGCAGGATGATCCATGCAGAAGCGCAAACCAGCGCCAATACCCGCGTGCCCGACACCAAACGCATTCCTTGGAACTTCCTCATTCGACCCTGGTGCGATGCGTTGATCGCTGGCCGTTTCGTCCAGGCGCTGCGGTTGTCCGTGAGCCCGCCGAACGGCGCTGTGTTGGCCGGGACGCTATCAGGGGGCACCAGGGGCAGCAAGCGCGGAGCCATAAGGACATTCTAAGAGGCCGGGCACCGGCAATCCCGCCAAAAGGCTGTCTGGCTTTGCCGCCGCGGCGCTTTATCTACCGCGTTGGCGCGGTCTGCCCGGCGTGCGACGCTGGGCCAGCGCCGCGACCTTTCAAAGCAAATGGTGATCTCTTGCGCATTTCGAAGACGCTTCGTTTCTCCGCCATGCTTCTCGCTCTGGCCCCCGTCGCCGCGCAAGCCGCGCCGCTCAAGGCCGTGGTGTTCGATCTCGAACTCGTCGACGCGGGCACCGGGCCGCAGAGCGTCGAGGCGGCGCGCGTGAAGAAGGCCAGCGACGATCTGCGCAAGCTGCTGATCGCGTCCGGCCAGATCACGATCGTCGATCCGACGCCGCAGGCGGCGGAGATCGCCAAAAACCTGCCGCTGCGCAATTGCCACGATTGTGATCTCGACATCGCCAAGGCGCTCGGCGCCGATATCGAGGTGACCACCGCGATGCAAAAGATCTCGACGGTGATTCTGGGCTTTTCCGGTTCGATCCGTGACGTAAAGACGGGCAAAGTGCTGCGCGCCGGCGCCGTCGATATCCGCGGCGACACCGACGACATGTGGGCGCACGGCATCAAGTTTCTGATCAAGGACCGCTTGCTCGATCCGCCGCTGCCGCAGGACGAGGCGGCGCTCAAGGCGATGGTGGAGAAGCCGTAGGAGCGTCATTCCGGGGCAGCATAGCCGAACCCGGAACCGGTGTGCTTCAGCCAAGGCGATGAAAGAACACCGGTTCCGGGTCCGCGCCTTTGGCGCGTCCCGGAATGACGGGATGCTAATACACCGAGCGCTCGATCGTATGCTCGGCCTGGGCGATGGCTTCGGGGGTGCCGACGTGCAGCCATTGCCCGTCGAGCCGCTGCCCGAACAGGCGGTTTTGGGCGGCGGCCTCGAAGAAATAGGGCGCGAGGCGTAGCGGGCCGGGCGGCGCATCGGTGAACAGCGAAGGCTTCAAAATGCCGACGCCGGTGTAGACGAAGGGCGCCACCTCGCGCTCGGCACGTTTTTGCAGGCGGCCGTCGGCATGCATTAGAAAATCGCCGGGCCAGTCGACGCCGATGCTCGAGGTCGTCGCGGCGACCAGCAGAAGAATGTCCATGATCGCCGGGTCCCAGCGCGACACCAGGGCCTCGATATTGGAGCGCGGGCCTTCCAGCCAGAACGCGTCGGTGTTGCAGATGAAGAAAGGCGCGTCGCCGAGCAACGGCAGCGCCTTGCGGATGCCGCCGGCCTGGTCGAGCAGGACGTCGCGTTCGTCGGAGATGATGATATGCGGGCGCTGCCGGCCGGTGAGATGCGCCTCGATCTGGTCGGCGCGGTAATGCACGTTGACGATCGCGTCGCGCACACCGACGTCGGCGAAGCGGTCCAGCATATGGTCCAGCATCGGCTTGCCGCCGACGGTGATCAGCGGCTTCGGCAGGGTGTCGCTGAGCGGACGCATGCGGGTGCCGAGCCCGGCGGCGAAGACCATGCAGGTCTGCGGCATCGTCTTGTGAGGCACGCTTCCGGCAGCCTCGCCCTCCGGCACGGTGAGGCCGACGGTCATGGCGCCGGCGCCAGAAGGCTCGGCAGGTTGGTCTCGTACCAAAGCTTCAGCTCCGCCAGAACCGGATGCGCCAGGTTCTTCTTGAGATAGGCCTGTATGCGCGGAAGATGACCGAGGTATTGCGGCTTGCCGTCGCGCTTGTCGAGGCGGGCGAAAATGCCGAGGATTTTGGTCGCCCGCTGCGCCGCGAGAACCGCGTAGGCCCGAGCGAAATCCGCCATGTCGAAGGCCGGATCATGCGCGCGGCGCAGCTTGGCGTAGAGGCCGAGCAGCTTCAGTTCGAGGTCGCCGGGGACGGTGACGCGGGCATCCTGCAGCAGCGAGGCGACGTCATAGGCGGGATGGCCCATCACGCAGTCCTGGAAATCGATGAGGCCGACGCGGGCGATGCCCTCGCGGTCGGGCAGCCAGATCAGGTTCGGCGAATGGTAGTCGCGCAGCGTCCAGGTTGCCGGCGCCGCGACGATATCGGCGAACAGCCCGCGCCAGACGTCCGAAAAGTCCGATTTGACGCCGGAGGCCGGATTGGCCTTGGCGATATGCGGCGCGTACCAGTCGAGTAGAAGCTCGGCCTCGATGGTCAGCGCCTCCATGTCGTAGGGCGGGATCTCGTAGTCGCCACCGACGCCGTCGGGCACCTGCGCCGGGCGCGGCACCGCATGGAGCGCGGCCAGCGCGCCGATGGCTTCGGCGTAGCGCTCGATGATCGGACCGTCGGCATCGACAACCAGACCCGGCCCAAAGTCCTCGATGACGGCGAAGCCGGTCATGGCGTCATGCGCCAGGATGGCGGGCGCGGAAAAGCCGAGGTCGCGCAGCGCGAGGTCGATGGCGACGAAGGGGCGGATGTCCTCGGCGAGGTGGGCGATGGCGCTATAGGATTTGCCGAAGCGGATCGGCGGGCCGTCCGGGCGCGGCGGAGAAATCATTAGGATCGCGGTCGTGCCGTCGGGCTTGGTGAGCCGCTCATAGGCGCGCGTCGAGGCATCGCCCAGCATGAAAGCGCGGTCCGTGCCCTGGAGGCCTGCACTCTCCAAGATCTCGCGAAGCGCCTTCTGGTGCGCCAGCCGGGCGGCAAAGGCGCCGACGCCGGTCACCGCCGCGGTGCGGAATTCGGCGCCGCGCTCGGCGTCGATGTGGAAGGCGACGTCCAGCCGGTCGCCGGCGAGGCCTTCGCCGGCGCGTTCCGGCCACTCCACCAGCACCAGCGCGCCGTCGGCCGCCTCGTCCCAGCCGAGTTCGGCAAGCTCGGAGGCTTCCTTGATGCGGAACAGGTCGGCGTGGACGATGGGGTAACGCGGTGCGTCGGCGACGGCGCTCTCGTAGACCTGGATCAGCGTGTAGGTCGGGCTCGGCACTTCGAGCTCGGGCTCGTTGGTCAAGGTGCGGATCAGGGCGCGCGCGAAGGTCGTCTTGCCGGCGCCGAGGTCGCCGGAGAGGGTGACGAGATCGCCCGGGCGCACCAGCGCGGCGACGTCTGCGGCCAGCGACACCGTCGCGGTCTCATCGGCGAGGTCGATGTACCAGGCGGCAGTCGGCAGAGGGGCGCGGCTTGGTTCGGCGGTCATCACTGTCTCTGTAAAGTGTTTTCATGGTTAGTGAAAACCGGTTCTCGTTAAGAAACCGCCCTTAGAGCTTAAGTATGACGGAGGTTACTGGCGGGCGGCGATGGCCGGGGCGTCGTCGGCGCCGTGATCGCGGGCGGGAAACACGCAGGTCACGGTGGTGCCTTCGCCCGGCGCCGAGGTGATCAGCACGTTGCCGCCGTGCAGTTCGACGAAACTCTTCACGATCGACAGGCCGAGGCCGACGCCGCGATGGCGCGAGCCGATGGTGTTGGAGTGGAAGCGGTCGAAGACATGGGCGATGACGTCGTGCGGAATGCCGCGGCCCTGGTCGCTGATGCGGAAGACCACGTCGTCGCCGCGGCGCGCCGCCTGCAGCGTGACGGTCTGGCCGGGTGCGGAAAAGCCGATGGCGTTCGACAGAAGATTGAACAGCACCTGGCGCACCCGCTTGGCGTCGGCGGTGAAGGCCCCGATCTCCTCGTCGGCGACGATCTGCAGCGTCAGCGAGGATTCCGCCAGGCGGTCCTGCACGCCTTCGACGGCCGCCTTGATGGTCGCCAGGATATCGATCGGCTTCAGCGTCAGTTCGGTGGCGCCGGTATCGATCGTGGCGAGGTCGAGAATGTCGTTGATGATGGCGAGCAGCGCCGCCGAGGACTTCATGACGTAGCCGACATATTCCGTCTGCTTCGGGTTGAGCGAGCCGATGGAGCCGTCGCCCAGCAGCTGAATGAAGCCGATGATGTTGGTGAGCGGGGAGCGCAACTCGTAGGAGACGTGGTGGACGAAGTCGTTGCGCAGCTTTTCCGTGTCGAGCAGCGCCTGGTTGCGCTCGGTCAGCGCGCGTTCGACGTTCACGCTGGCGGTGGTGTCGGTGAAGGTCAGCAGCGTCGCCCCGTCCGGCAGCGGCGCCACGCTGCAGTCGATGATCGAGCCGTCGCGGCAGGTGAGCCGGCGTTCGATGCCGGTGCGCTGGTCGTGCAGGCCGGCCACGGCGAGGCGGAGCACGCTCCACGCCTCGTCGTCGGGGCAGAGTTCGGCGCAGAGTTTGGCGACCTGGTCGATGTGCGGCTTGTCGTCGAGGGTGGCCGCGTCGAGGCGCCACAGTCGGGCGAAGGCGGCATTGGACAGTTTGAGGCGCCCGTCGGTGCTGAATACGGCAACACCCTCTTTCAGCGTGTCGAGCGTCTCGCCCTGGACTCTGGTCTGGGCGTTGAACTTCGATTCGAGATGGAAATGTTCGGTGACGTCGTCGAAGAGATAGGTGACGCCGCTCTGCGGGTTGGGGTTGACGACGGCGCGTAGCGTCCGCCCGTCGGGCAGGTACCAGACCTGCTCTGCCGTATCCGGCGACTGGTAGCCGGAGAGATGCGTCTCCTTCCAGGCGCGGAAATCCGCCTGTTCCGGCAACATCCGCTTGGCGCGGAGCCGGTCGAGGATCTCGGATTCGCTGGGGTGCTGGTCGAGAAAGGGAAGGTCGAGCGACCACAGCTGGCGATAGGCGGAGTTGTGGAAGACGAGCTGCTTACGCCGGTCGAAGATCGCCACGGCGGTGGATAGCTGATCGAGCGTGCGGGCATGAGCGGTCATCTGCTGCTGCAGATCGACCCGTACGGCCTCCAGCTCCGACACGTCGATAGCAAGCCCGGTCGCGATGCCCTCGGACGGCACTTCGACGATTTCGAGGCTGCGGCGATAGCCGGCGACAACGGCCGCGGACTGAATGCGGAACACCTCGCCTTTGTCGCGCTTGGCAGCCGCGGCATCGCGCGCAGACGTCTCCAGCAGCTCCGTCCCGCGCATCAGCGCGTCACGGGCGTCCTTGGCCTCGACGGCCCGGACATAGGCCGTGTTCACCCAGGTCAGCTTGCCCGAGGCTTCGCGGGACCAGGCGGGGCAGGGGACGGCATCGAGCATCGCCTTGAGGGATTCGAGTTCGGCGACGGTGCGGGTCTGCCGTTCGCGCAGGCGGGTGGCTTCGAGCCGGTCGCCGGAGACGTCGCGGATGCGCATCACCGCGCGGCCGGTGACGGCGCGGCCCTCGATCTCGAGATAGCGGCCGCCCAGGCTCACCGCGGCAAGGCGAAACGCCTCGCCGCGCTCCCGCAGGTTGGCGACGCAATTGTCGAGCTTTTGCGCCTTTTCCGGCGGCAGCCAGGAGCCGAAGCCCAGCACCCGGCGCGCCACCGGCACGTCGCTGACCAGCGTCAGGTCGCCCTCGATTTCCGGCTCGTTGCTTTGAAGACCCCAGGCGATGATGATCTGTGGCTCGGCGGCGAGAAAGGTTTCCGCCCGGTCAAGCTTGGCGCGAAGGTCGTTGAGGTCGGCGGACAGTGCGGATTCGCGCTGCATCCAGCGCCGGCGCCCGGCGAGGTGCAGCAGGGCGGTGATGGTGGCGAAGAGGACGAGGCCGATGAAGATCGACAGGCCGAACACGTCGTGGCTGTCGCGCAGATCGCCGAGAAGCGACGTCTGGTCGACGGCGGCAAAGGCCGCACGTGGAAAAACCGTCACAGTTACGACGCCGAGAGCGACCGCTCGTGTCCTCTTTTGCGTGCATCCGGCACCGCGCAGCCGCTGCCGCATCCATTCTCCCCCAGGCCTTGCCCAACCATAGGGCAAAACGAATCGCGTCACCTTAGCGAGGCATTGGGTGTTTGAGAATCGAGTGCACGGTGTTCATCCGCAGCTTTTAACCATCTCGCCAATCGGCGCGGGGGTGTTGCGTTTTGGCCGCGAGGTTTTGGGGCCGGCGGGGCGACGCCGACAGGCGGCACTGCGGCCATCCCGGACGTAAACGATTCGAATATGGCACCGCTAAAGTAGACAAAGCGACGGTGTTCAGCGATCGCTTTCACGCGGCGACGGCGACAAGGAGACGTTGGCATCTTGAAACGCGCGAGGAACGGCAGAGGTTGAGGCACGCCCCGAACTGACGCGCGGACAACCGCCGCGGTTATTCTAGCCTCGCCGGGGCCGCGGCGGCTTGGCCGCACGTATCCCGAGGCATCATAGCCGAAACGTATCCTGCTTCGCGCCAAGGCCTTTCAGATATGTCTGCAGCGCTGTGGGAAGGCCCTCAAACCAGGCCTGCTCTTCGCCGGGTTTTGGCAACACGTGGCCGAACTCGACCATGTCCGTTGCCTCCAGGTTGCAGAGGTAGACCCAGATGGACGTCTCGGGAACGGCGGCGATGGCGCTGACGTCGCGCATGATGGCGAGCATGAGTGCGCCGCGTACCGCCTCGGAACGGCCCGCTCGGATGTCGCCACGAATCCATATGTGCGCGCCGCTTGGCCCACCGCCGAGATAGCGCCGCGTCGTTTCGCTTTCCTCGATCACGACTTGGACGAAGAAGGATGGCGCGCCCGTCGCCTCGCTGTGGCGCCGGGCGATGGCCGATGCGATCTGGTCTTTCTGGCCGTCGCTCAGGCTTTTGGATGGAGCGCAGCAGACGTAGGTTGGCATGGCGGACTCCTATTGGACGAGACTGAAGGCCGGTGCCGTCAAGCAACCGGACAGGGTGGCGATCTTGACGCGCCCATCGTGTGGACCTGGGCTCAGGGTGCGCTGGCGTGCCGATGTCCGCCCCGTCGCCTGATGACCGTGGCAGGCCGGAGGTCTTCGGATCGAACGGCCACAGGATCATCCCGTGCGGCCCGATCTTGATCGGCTCGTCGAACGGATCGAAATCGCTGCGCCACGTCGCACCCGCGAGCACGCCCGCTCCGTTCGGGTTGAGCTTGGAGCGGGTGTGTTGGGGGCGTCAGTGTGCGATGGCCCAGGCGATCTCGATGCTGCTCACGGACACCAGGTCGCGATTGGGGTGGCCGAGCGTGGCGCGCGTGGCCTGACCGGCGATGACGCCGATCGGGTCTTGGGCTTGCACTTGGACGCTGTTCGTTTGGTCGATGCGATCTTGCTTCATGGTCGGATCCTATCTGCTGGGTTGGGTCGAAGGGCACCTTGAAGGTGCTGGTCGGCGACGGCCCTATCGGGCCTAAATAAATGTAATGCCGTGAGCGATCGTCTCAAATGTCATATAAAAGGCGATTTAGGACACGAGCGACTGCGGGCAGCCCGTTTTCGGGAAGACGTTCGCCGTCGCTTAAGCGGCGCCTTGGCCGCCTCTCACGCGAGGTGGTAGCGTGGCGCGGGTTTCGGATTCTGGAACTTCGCGGACATCTCGCGGCGCGCGAGCTCCCAGCCGGCCCACACCTCGGCTTCATGCAGGCCTGGGATCGTCACCAACTCGCCGATGTCGAGGCCGACCAGCGCCGCATCGACCATGTTCTCCGCCGACATCGTGATGTCGGAGGTCTTCTGCGGCGCATAGCCGGCGACGTCCCAGAACTCGGTGGCCGTGGCGCCGGGAAGGACCGTCTGGATGCGCACGCCCGTGTCCGCCAGGTCCTTCTGCAGCGAATGACCGAAGCTCAGGACGTAGGATTTCGACGCGCTATAGACGCCATTGAGGTTCTCGACGGCGATGCCAACGACCGAGGAGATGTTGATGATCGTGCCGGCGCCGCGCGAGACGAAAGCGGGCGCGGCGGCATAGGTCAGGCGGGTGAGGGCGGTGACGTTCAGATTGATCATCGCCTCCATCGTGTCGACGTCGGCCTGCAGGATCGACGCGACCGAGCCGACACCGGCGTTGTTGACGAGCATGGTGATGCTCGGGTCGTTGCGGATCACCGCTTCGACCTTGGCCAGGCCGGCCTTCTCATTGAGATCCGCGATCAGCGGGGTGACCTGCACACCGGTTTCCCTGCGCAGGCGGTCGGCGGCGGCGTTCAGGCGCTGCTCGTTGCGCGCCACCAGGATGAGGTCGTAGCCGCGCTTGGCGAGCCGATCGGCGTAAACCGCGCCGATGCCGGTGGATGCGCCGGTGATCAGGGCGACGCCCTTGGGGGCCGTGGTGCTCATCGTGTTGCTCCGTCTGGAAGGCTCTTGATTGAGCCCGTGGACGGAAAATACGGTTGCAGCCCGAAGTCTCAAATGTCATATATACGTATATTTAAGACATCCGAACGGACGCCATGCGCGACATCGCATTTCTCGTTTACCCCGGCTATTCGCTGATGGCGCTCGCCATCGTTGCGGGTTTCGAAGTTGCCAATTCGATGGTCGATCCCGAGCCTTACGAGCTGCACTATGTCTCCGAAAATGGGGGCCTGATCAGAACGTCGGCCGGCTTGATGCTCGAGACCGAAAGCTTTTCGGACAAGCCGTTCGACACGCTCGTGGTTGGCGGCGCGACTGTCATCGCGCCGTCCACCCCGGGCCTGATTGCATTCATGCGCGAAGCGCCCAAGCGGTACCGGCGGATCGCTGCCGTGTGCACGGGAGCCTTTGTGCTGGCGGAGGCGGGGCTGCTCGACGGTCGGCGCGCTACCACCCACTGGATGCACGCGCGCGACCTGCAGAGAGCCTTTCCAAAGGCGCAGATGGACGAGGACCGTATCTTCATCAACGATGGCCCGATTTGGACGTCTGCTGGCATGACGGCCGGTGTCGATCTCGGCTTGGCATTGATCGAGAACGACCTCGGTGCCGACCTGGCAAAGGCCGTGGCGCGCAAGCTCGTGATCTATCACCGTCGCGGCGGCGGCCAGTCGCAGTTCTCCACCTTGCTCGAGCTGTCGCCGAAATCGGATCGCATCCAGGCGGCGCTCGCCTATGCGCGCGACAACCTGCACAAGCCGCTTGCCGTACCCGATCTTGCGGAGGCCGCGCATCTCAGCCCCCGTCAGTTCAGCCGGGCGTTTCACGCGGAGACGGGCCAGTCTCCCGCCAAGGCGATCGAGAACCTTCGCGTCGAGGGGGCGCGCAATCTGATGGAACAGAGCCGCCACCCGATCGACGTGGTGGCGCGCCAGACCGGCTTCAGCGACCGCGACCACATGCGACGAGCGTTTCTTCGTGCCTTCGGGCAACCGCCACAGGTTCTCCGGCGCAACGCGCGGCTTGGATCGATCGATATTCCCGACGCGGCCGACGCGGCGGCGATTGCGACGTAGCCTCGCTGCCGTCGTAAGCGGTGCTGCACGTCGTGCGCGCCAGCAAACGCACTCCCCGGGCCATCGCCAATGCCCTGACGGTGTAAGCTCAGGGCCGACGGAGACAAGCCGAATTCCGCCGCCGCGCGCGTGAAGCTGCGCGTCCTAGCGATCGTCGCGCAAGCCGCGAGATCATCGAGCTCCCGCGCTTCATTGCTCAGCCAGTCTTTTATGATCGCGGCCTGTGGAGCCGTTTCCGGCCATACCGCGCCGGAAGAGGATCGATCGCACATTCCTCCTCCGGCTGCTGCTCGATACCATGGTTTGCGCCCGCCTCGACCGCGGGCGTAAACTCAGCCCATGCGCAAGACCCCGCATCTCCTGCCGCGCAGCGGCCCCTCGAACGAGCTGCCTGAGCCCGGCGACGCCGGCGCCATCGGCGATGTGACGCGGGTGCGCGCGCTGCTGATCGCGGCGGCACGGCGTGGCGAACCGCTGAGCTATTCGGATCTGCTGGATCGGCTCGGGCATCGTTTCACCCGGCCCAAGATGCGCGCGGTCTGTCGTACGCTCGATGCCATCGATGCGGCCGGCGTGGCCGCGGGCGAGCCGGAACTGGCCGTGCTCGTTGTTCGCGAGGTGGACGGACTGCCGGGTCAGGGCTGGTGGACGGCGGGACCGCCGTTCCGCGAGGGGTATGGCGGCGCGTGGTCTGGACCGGAAGCCCTGGTTTTTGTGCGCGCGCTTCAGGACCGCGCGTTTCGCTTCTGGAGCAGACAAGGCGTGACGCGTGACGCTTCGTGACGCAAAAATGTCGGTGTCAGGCGGTGAAACGGGGTGTTGCCACCCCGCCACACTCGTCTTAGTAGCGGTACTGTTCGCTCTTGAACGGGCCCTGCGTCGGGATGTTCAGGTAGGCGGACTGCTCGCTTGTGAGCTTGGTCAGCTTGGCGCCGACCTTGTCGAGATGCAGCGCGGCGACCTTCTCGTCGAGCTCTTTCGGCAGGGTGTAGACCTTCTTCTCGTAGTGACCCTGCTTGGTCCAAAGCTCGACCTGCGCCAGCGTCTGGTTGGTAAAGGACGCCGACATCACGAAGGACGGGTGCCCCGTCGCGTTGCCGAGGTTCACCAAACGGCCTTCCGACAGCAGGATGATGCGCTTGCCCGAGGCGAACTCGATCTCGTCGACCTGCGGCTTGATGTTGTTCCACTTCAGGTTCTTCAGGCCGGCGACCTGGATCTCCGAGTCGAAATGGCCGATGTTGCAGACGATGGCGCGATCCTTCATCGCGCGCATGTGCTCGACGGTGATGACGTCGACGTTGCCGGTCGCGGTGACGAAGATGTCGGCGCGCGGCGCCGCCTCTTCCATGGTGACGACCTCATAGCCTTCCATCGCCGCCTGCAGGGCGCAGATCGGGTCGACTTCGGAGACGAGGACGCGGCAGCCTGCGTTGCGCATCGAGGCGGCCGAGCCCTTGCCGACATCGCCGAAGCCGGCGATCATCGCGACCTTGCCGGCCATCATGACGTCGGTGCCGCGGCGGATGCCGTCGACCAGCGACTCGCGGCAGCCGTAGAGGTTGTCGAACTTCGACTTGGTCACGGAGTCGTTGACGTTGATGGCAGGCCACAGAAGCTTGCCTTCCTTCGCCATCAGGTAGAGGCGATGGACGCCGGTGGTGGTCTCTTCCGAGACGCCCTTGATGGCGTGGCCGTTCTTCGCATACCAGCCCTTGTGGGTGCCGAGGCGCTTCTTGATCGAGGCGAAGAGAACTTCCTCTTCCTCGTTGGTGGCCTTGTCGAGGAAGGCGGTGTCGCCGGCTTCGGCGCGCATGCCGAGGTGGATCAGCATCGTGGCGTCGCCGCCGTCGTCGAGGATGAGGTTCGGCGTGCCGCCGTCAGCCCATTCGAAGATCTTGTGGGTGTAGTCCCAGTAGTCGACGAGGCTCTCGCCCTTGATGGCGAACACCGGGATGCCGGCGGCGGCGATCGCGGCGGCGGCGTGATCCTGCGTCGAATAGATGTTGCACGAAGCCCAGCGGACATCGGCGCCGAGGGCCTTCAGCGTCTCGATGAGGACGCCGGTCTGGATCGTCATGTGGAGCGAGCCGGCGATGCGGGCGCCCTTGAGCGGCTGCGAGGCGCCGTATTCGGCGCGCGTCGCCATGAGGCCCGGCATTTCGGTCTCGGCGATGTTCAGTTCCTTGCGGCCCCAAGGGGCGAGGCTGATATCGGCGACGACATAATCATGGGCGGGATTGGTCATGTAAAACGGCTCCGTGTGTGGGTGACCGCTCTATATCCCAGCCCGGACCTCATAGCAATAAAGATATAAGCATTTGTTTATGTCGATCGACGAAGCGAGGCGAGGAGGCTCGGTGCGGACCGCGGCGACTTGGAAAACCACAGCAGAGCCCAGCGCGCGCTCCAGGCGCCGACCGCCTCGGCAAAGGCGTCGTAATCGCGCACGATGGCCTGCGCGGCCCGCGATCGTCGGGCCCAAGCGGGCAGCTTTGGATTGGGATCGGCGTGGTCGACCTTGAAGAGCAAGGCGAGGAAATGGGCCCGCAGCCATGGGTTCGGCGTGAACCGGTCCACCTGATCGACCAGATGGTCGATGAGGTAGAGCTGCGCCAGGATATTGCTGTCGCCATGGCCGCCCACCGTATAGTTCAGCGTCCGATCGAGCTGCGCATGGGCGGTAAAAATGTTGCCGCCATGGATGCGGTAGGCGAACAGCGGTTCGTCGATCACGACGCTGCCGGACAGGCCGCCGCAGCCGTACGCAAAATAAAGGTCCGTGCCGGTCCGCAGGGTCTGCAGCCGCGGGTTGTCGGCGAAGAGGCGCAAAGCGTCACGGCGATAGCAGAGGCCGGAGGTGGGCGACCAGACCCAGCGGATGGCCAGCGGCGGCACATAGTGGATCTTGTCGGCGATGCCGGCACTCACCGCAGCGGACGGCCATCCGTCTTCCGCCGTATAGGGGCGAACGAGGCTCGGGTTGTAGCCCTTTCCGCCGCGGATATAGCGGTTCGACTCCTCGCCCGTCGACACGACGACCTTGTTCTCGGCGACCTGCAGCATGTCGCCCGACGTAAAGCCGATGTGCGGCCGCATCGAGAGATGCACGTAGACGTGCGTCTCCACGCATTTCGGCAGGAGATAATCGTCGGCGTCGAGGAAGATGACATACTCGCCGGTGGAGGCGGCGAGCCCGTCCAGCGACGCCGGCGTCTGCCCGTCGTTGGCGGCGCGACGGAGCACGATCATGTCAGGATGGCGTGCCTGCAGGGCAGCAAGGACCGCCGGCGTCTCGTCGGTCGACGCATTGTCGACGACGATGCACTCGACATCGGAATAGGTCTGGCCGAAGACGGACTCGACGGCATCCTGAAGAAAGCGGCCGTAATTGTAATTGACAATGACAACCGTCACCAAAGGCAACCGGGTTTGCGGCGCCAACGTCATCTGTTGGGATGTTGCCACAACAACCGATCGCTCCTGCGTGTCATTTAGATCGACCATCTCGTCCTTCGTCGTCATGTGTGTTCAAGGGGCCGTGCTCGGCGCTATCGCCCGAGAGTCCGCGTAGCGGCCTTTGTTTCGCCAATTCTTCCAGAGCAGAACCAGTATGATATGCCAGGGAACGCCGACGTCTTGCATGGCCTGCCGTGTTTGGGTTCCTCCGAACGTCTTTACGGCTTTGGCAAAATGCCTAACCAGCGCTCGCGCAACACAGGACCGGCGCGCCCAGCGTGGTCCGTCCGTTTCATGATCTGGAACATCCAAGCGCCGCAAGGCCTTCAGCAGGTCGACGGCTTGCCATGGTTCTTGCACAAATCGCTGCGCCTGCGCCACGAATTGATCGAGGAGGAGATGTCGGGCGACCTGGGAGCTTCGAGAGGTCTGTGACGGGTCGAAAGTGAGGAGCCCGCTCAACTGCGGCCGACTCGAAAACACATTCGTTCCGTGAATGCGATAAGCGAACAGGGGTTCGTCAATCAGAATGCTTCCGCTGACGGTGTTGATGCCAACGGCAAGATAAAGGTCCGTTTGTGATCGTAGCGCTGCCAAATCGTCTCGATCGCAAAACAGATTAAGTGCGTCGCGGCGGAAGCAGTTTCCAGAGGTCGGCGACCAGACCCAATCGCGTTGCGTCCGCGGAACGAAATGAATGCGCTCCGCAAGCGCAGGATCGAGAGAGTCCCATATTGGCCCAAGAGCCGCAGACGTCGGGCGAATGAGGTTACGGCAACCCTTTGGTTCAGTCTGGATGTAGGTAGACATCGATGCGTAGGTGCTGGTCACGACCTGGTCGTCGACGACCTGCAACATGTCTCCGCATGTTAGGCCAACGTGAATGCGCGCCGACAAGTGGACATGCATGTGCCTCTCGACACATTGTGGGAGCAGATAGTCGTCGGCATCGAGGAACACGACATATGGGCCGTCAGTATGCCTTAGCCCGTCGCACGAAGCCGCTGTCTGGCCGTCATTGGATGCTCTTCTTAAAATTTTAAGGCGCGGGTACGTGGCTTTGTTCCGGACGATGACGGCGTCGGAATCGTCCGTGGAGCAGTTGTCGACAACGATGCACTCTACGCGCGGATAGGTCTGCGCGAACACCGATGCAATCGCCTGGTCGAGGAAGCGTCCATAATTAAAATTGACAATGATGACGCTGACGAGGGGAAGTAGCGGCAAAGGTCCTGCGTTTGCCACAACTGGAGGCTCTGCGACGGATTCAGCTTCGGTCTTCGTCACAACTGCTCCCGATGCTGCGTTCGACACCGAAATGATTGACGCACAGCAAGGACTGTCGGATTTCCATCGATTGGATCAAGGCGACTTCCTACTGGCTTTTAGTTCTATTACGCTCATCGACTCCGTGCGGCTGCGGAATAGGCAGCGTTACGATCAGTTCGATACGGCGGACCGCGCTTATATTCAAGCATGCAAGGCGGCAGCCACCTAACGTTCTCATGCAGGCTCTTGCCACAAGATGCCGCCCTGTGACAAGGAAGTCCGCGGCAGCCCGTGACGAAAGCTTGAGCCATCGCTGCCTTGCGCGAAATGCCGCCCGAATGAGAGTAGAGACGCGAGATTTATGGAAAACGATCGGACGCTCGAAAGGGTCGAATTGACGGAAAATTCGGGCCGGTCGAAGGCTCTCGGCATTGCGACCATCGCCAACGACAAGGTCTTCGACTGGGTCCTGCCGTTCCTCGAGAGCTGGTCGGCAACCAATCGGGCAACGCCGCTCTATCTCATCCCCTACGACGACAACTGCGACATGACGCGCAAGGCCTGCGAGCTCTATGGCGCACATTTCGTCGAACCGGACAATGCGGCTTTGGACGCACTCGCTAAGCGTCTTTATCCACTTTATCCCAAGCATCGCCGCCGCCTGCGCAAGTTCCTGTCGCTGGCGCTGCCGCTCGACGAAGTGATCTACGTCGATGTCGACATCATTCTGCTTCGTGATTTCGCGCCGCTGTTCGGCCGCCTCGAGAAAGGCAAGACGGAGTTCGTCGTCGCCGCGCCGACCACCGATTACGTCTACAACAAGAAGCGCGATGCGCATCCCTTCCTCAAGGACGTGATGCTGTTCAACGACGGGTTCTTCGCGACGTCGAAGGAGATGCTGTCGCTCAACGACTTTTACGAGATCATCGAGCGCGACGAGGCGATCTTCCACGCCGTGCGGCAGCGCGGCATGCTGTTCGCGCAGCCGCTCACGAACTTCGTGACGCACCGGAAGGGCCTCAAAATCGTCTCGCTCAACGAGTTGATTCCCGGCGCGTCCGGCGAAAGCTTCTACAAGGCGGAAGGCGTGACCTTCGATGCCGAAGGAGCGCCCTTGGACTTTCAGGGTGACGCGATCTACTTCGCCCATTGGGCCGGCGCGGTGGTCCTGCCGAAGAAGCGGGTTTTCGACGCAGCCTGGCTTCGCTACGCGACGGCTGCGGCGGACAAGATGAAGGCCGCCGAGCGGCAGCGCGCCTGAGACGGGCGGACGCCTTTCCACAGCGCCATTTTTAGCCGATAAGCAGGCTATGGACAGGATCGCGCCCGCGCATGCCTAAGCTTCTCTACGCCTATCTCGCGAAGCGGATCGCGCTTTCGGCCCTGCTCATCGAGCTGAGCCTGTGCATTCCCGTGGTGATGACGTCGATCTTCCATTACCTGCCGCCGACCGCGGTGCGGGGCGGACTGCTGTGGCCGGCGCTGCTCGGCACCATGCCGACGGTGCTCTACATCGCGCTGCCGATCGCCGTCGGCGTGGCGATCATGCTGGAATTCATCCGCATGTCGTCCGAGGGCATGATCGCGGTGCTCTATTCGCTGCGCCTCTCGGTCTGGTCGATCTGCATCCCCCCGGTGGTCGTGTCGCTTGGCGCCGTCGTCATCGGCTATGCCATCTCGTCCTATATCGCCCCCTCCTACGTCGGGCAGATGCACGACGTCATTTACGTCATCCGCAATTCGCTGAACCATCGGATGCTCGAGCCGGCGACCTTCTACACGTTCGATAACGGCACCCGCACGCTGTACTTTCAGCGCTGGCAGTCGCCCGACGTGGCGCTCGGCGTATTCATCCATGCCTTCGATACGGAGAAGCAGGAGGAGCGCGTGATCACCGCCGCCTCGACGGAGTTTCGCCGCAACGCCACCGGTGTCGTCATGGTGATGAGCAACGGCTCGATCCAGACCCGGGCCCAGGGCAGCGTGAACATGCGCGGCGCCAATTTTGAAGAATATGTCATGCCGATCGACATGCAGGGCACCGGCGGCCTGCCGAAGCGCAGCTGGCGCGGCGTCTTCGAGGTGCCCGGCGCCGAGTTTTTTCGCGAGCGCGACGCGGATGCCCATGACCCGCAGCGGCTGGCGGAGTGGACCAGCGAGGCGGCCAAGCGGACCGGCATTCCGCTGCTCGCTTTGGTGCATTCGCTGTTCGGCATCGCGCTGGTGCTGACGGTGTCGAGCGCCACCGGACGCGGCTCGTCGGCGACGACGATGACCGTCCTGGCGGTGCCGGCGGCGCATATCGCCATCCTCATCGCGGCGGAGACGCTGGTCCGCAAGGATCCAAGGCTGGTCTGGGTGGTGGCTCTGGCGATCCTCGCCGAGTTCGTCGCCGCGCTGATCATGCTGCAAAGGCAGAATGCGATTCGCTCGGGGCCGGCCGTCCCGGACGGGCAGCCGCTCGATCTTCGCGCGGCCGGTCAGACGCCGGTCTAGAACTCGGCCGGGTCGGTGTGCCCCATGAACAGCCGGTATTCCGGGATGATCTCGCTCGGCGTGCCGATCGCCTTGACGACGCCCTTGTCGATCCACACGAGGCGGTCGCACAAAGCTTCGAGTGTCATCAGATCGTGCGACACGACAAGGATCGTGCCGCGTTTGGCGAAGTCCTTGATGTAGGCGTCGCATTTCGCGCCGAACTCGGCGTCGCCGACCGACAGCGCCTCGTCGACGATGAGAATGTCGGCATCGGCATGGGCGCAGACGGAGAAGGCGAGGCGCGCCGCCATGCCGCTCGAATACATTTTGAGCGGCTGATGGAAGAAGTCGCCGATGTCGGCGAAGGCCTCGATCGAGGGCATGCGCTTAAGAACTTCGTTGCGCTTCAGCCCGAGAATGGCGCCGCCGATCAGGGCGTTCTCGCGTCCGCTCAGCTCGGTGTCGAAACCGGCGCCGAGCGCCAGGATCGGCGCGATCCGGCCGTTCAGCTGGGCAATGCCATGAGTCTGGGTGGTGATGCCGCAGAGGATCTGCAGCAAAGTGGTCTTGCCGGCGCCGTTGCGTCCGATGATGCCGACGCACTCGCCTTTGTCGACGGTGAAGCTGACGTCGCGGAGCACCCAGTGCTCCTTGTAGAATGGCCCCCAGCGCCAGAACAGCGTCTGCTTCAATTGGTCGTTACGATGCATGTAGAGCTGGAAGGCCTTACCGACGCCTTCGCACTTGATGATGGCCTCAGATGACATCGACGAAGATGGACTTGTATCGCATGAAGAATCGATAGCCAAAGCGGAAGATGACGAGGGAGACAAGGACGGTTCCTGCATAGAGGAGAAGGTTCGGCAAACGGCCGTAAAGGAGAAGATCACGGATCATCTCGACGTAGTTGCCGATGAGGTTGAAGTGCACATAGAGGCGCAATTGCGGCGGCACATCGGTGATGGAATAGAAGATCGGCGTGGCGAACATCAGCACCGGGACGATCGAGATCATCAGGTGGGCGACGTCGCGGGTGAACGAGCCGAGCGCCATCAGGAACCAGGATACGCCAAGCAGGAAGAGCACCATCGGCACGATGACGAGCGGCAGCAGCAGCACGGTCGGGGGCAGGGCGGCGGTGACGAAAAGCTCGAAGATCAGGAGAACGCCGAAGCTGATCGCGGCATAGACCAGCGCGCGAATCGTCGCCGTCCAGGCCAGGGTCTCGCTCGGGAAGATCGACTTCTTGATGAAGTTCACATGCTCCTGCAACAGCCCCGGCGAGCGATACATGATCTCGCTGAACAGGTTGAAGACGATCAGGCCGGTGAAGATCGACAGCGCATAGGTCTTGACCCCGCCGCCCTGCGCCGACTTCGGAACGCCGACGGCATTGGAGAAGATGACGGTGTAGGCGCTGAGCATGACCAGCGGCCCGAACACCGCCCAAAGCCACCCGAGAATCGATCCGCGAAAACGTGCGGCAAGCTCGCGCCGGACCACGGCACGGATGAGGTCCCGGAAGTGCCACGCCCGCTCTAGAGGCATTGTCAAAGTCATTGCGATGCGAAGATCCTGTGCCCGCGGACAGGTGCGGGCGGCGGAGATAAAACAGGTCGGTCGGCAACCGTCAACGCGAGGCGGCTTGCGTGGGCTTCTAAGCTCAAGCTTGAGCGGAGCTTCGCAGGCCTTGGAACTGAATGCGGCCGCGGTCGTTCTTTTCGCAAGATAAATGCTGAAAAGGAGCGTCAGATGGATAAAGAACACATCAAGGGTACCGCTCAGAAGGTCGAAGGCTCGATCAAGGATACGGTCGGCAGCATCACCGGCAACGAAAAGCTTCAGGCTGAAGGCAAAGCCGATAAGGTCGAAGGCGCAGCGCGCCAGTCCGTCGGCGACGTCAAGGACGCCGGCCGCAACGTGGCGGACGCCGTCAAGCGCTAAGCGCTTTTTTTTACGTTTTAGGGAAAGCCCGTCGGAGCTCCGGCGGGCTTTTTTCGTGGCCTTTCCCCTTAACGAAGGGTGGCAGACGCATTGAAGCCAAGGGTTAACGAGGTATAAGGACTAACCGGTACGGATACAGTCCCTCAGGCCCTCGCGGGTCGTAGCGAAGCTCACGCCCATGAAACGCGCGCTCGTCCTGGTCTTCGTCTTCGTCCTGCTCACCGGATTTTCCGGGGCGTTCGCTTATTTCCAGTTCGTGATGAAGCCGGAGATGATCAAGGGCTTCATCGCCAAGGCCGCGCCGCCGCCGAGCACGGTTGCGGTCGCGACGGCCTCCACCGAACGCTGGGCGCCGGGCCTGACGGCGATCGGCACCGCCCGCGCGTTCCAGGGTATCGATGTCTCCTCGCAGCTCGCCGGCATCGTCACGGCGATTCATATCGGCTCCGGTCAGGACGTCGCTCAAGGGGCGCCACTGTTCGACATCGACACGACCGTCGAGCAGGCCGACCTCAAGAATAATATGGCGACGTTGAAGAACGCCGATCTGGCGCTGGCGCGGCAGCAGACGCTGACGATCGGTGGCAACACGGCCAAGGCCAATGTCGACTCCGCGCTGGCAGCCCGCGACTCGGCCGCTGCGCTGGTCGAAAAGATGCGGATGACGATCGCGCAAAAAACGTTGATCGCGCCCTTCGCCGGACGGCTCGGTATCCGCAAGGTCGACGTCGGTCAGTACGTTTCGCCGGGAACCGGCCTGATCACCCTGCAGCAGCTCGACCCGATCTACGTCGACTTTCCGATTCCCGAACAGTCGCTCGGGCTGTTGAAAGAAGACCAGCCGGTCGTCGTGAAAGTGGACGCTTATCCCGACGCCAGTTTTAGCGGAAAAGTGAACATCATCGACGCTCGCATCGCTGCCGAGAGTCGCAGCGTCATGGTCCGTGCCGAATTCAAGAACGCCGATCGCCGCCTGCTGCCAGGCATGTTCGCCAACGTCAACGTCGTCGCCGGCGCGGCCCGCGACGTGGTGATCGTGCCGCGTACGGCTGTGACCTATTCGCTCTATGGCGACAGCGTCTTCGTCGCGACGCCAAAGCCGGTTGCCACCGACGGCGCGCAGGCGGCAACGGCATCCGATCCCAAGATTTTTCAGGTCGCGCGCCGCTTCGTACGCACCGGCGAGAAGCGCGAGGACAAGGTCGCCATCCTCGAGGGCGTGAAGCCTGGTGAGATCGTCGTCGCCGAGGGGCAGATCAAGCTGCAGAACGGTGCGTCTGTGGTGATCGACCCGAAGGCCATGCTGCATCCGCCCGCGATCCGGCAGAAAGAATAGGGGCGGCGATGACCTCGTTCACCGACCTCTTCATCCGTCGGCCGGTACTCGCAAGCGTCGTCAGCCTGCTCATCCTGTTCGTCGGGCTCCAGGCCTTCTCCAAGCTGCAGATCCGGCAATATCCCGAGCTGTCCTCGACCTCGATCACCGTCACCACCACCTATCCCGGCGCCAACGCCGATCTGATCAAGGGCTTCATCACCACCCCGATAGCGCAGGCGGTGGCGAGCGCGGAAGGCATCGACACGTTGGTGTCGAATTCGCAGCAGAACGTCTCGACGATCACCCTCAATCTGCGGCTCAACGCCAATGCCGATCGCGCCGTCGCCGACGTGCTGTCGAAGATCAACCAGGTCAAGTTCCAGCTGCCGCGCGAGTCGCAGGACCCGATCGTCATCAAGAAGACCGGCGATTCCACCGCGCTGATGTATCTGTCGTTCAACTCGACGGTGCTGACGCCCTCGCAGATCACCGACTATCTCAATCGCGTGGTGCAGCCGCGGCTGCAGACCATCGACGGTGTCGCCAGCGCCGACATTCTCGGCGGCCAGACTTTTGCGATGCGCGTCTGGCTCGACCCCAACCGGATGGCCGCGCGCGGCGTCACAGCCGCCGACGTTCGCAACGCGCTCGCCGTCAACAATTTCACGTCCGCCGCCGGCCAGGTGAAGAGCGATTTCACCCAGACCAGCATCAACGCGCTGACCTCGCTGGATTCCGCTCGCGCCTTCGGCCAACTGGTCGTCGCCAATCACGGCGACGCGCTGATCCGCATCGCCGATATCGCGACGACCGAGCTCGGGCCGGAGTCCGTCGACTCTTCGTCGGTGTTCGACGGCGAGAAGGCGGTGTTCATCGGCATCAATTCGACGCCGACCGCCAATCCGCTGGAGGTCATCACCGCGGTGCGCGCGGCGTTCCCGGCGCTGCAGAGCGATCTGCCGGCGGGATTGACCGCCTCGATCGCCTATGACGCGACAAAGTTCATCCGGGCCTCGATCCTCGAGGTCGAGAAGACGCTGGCCGAGGCGGCGTTGATCGTCGTCATCGTGATCTTCCTGTTCCTCGGCAATTTCCGCTCGACGATCATTCCCATCGTCACCATCCCGCTGTCGCTGGTCGGCGTGATGATCATGCTGCTGATGCTCGGCTATTCCATCAACCTGCTGACGCTGCTGGCCCTGGTGCTCGCCATCGGGTTGGTGGTCGACGACGCCATCGTGGTGGTGGAGAACATCTACCGTCACATGGAAGAGGGGATGACGCCGCACGACGCGGCGATCAAGGGCGCGCGCGAGATTACCGGCCCTGTCATCTCGATGACGATCACGCTCGCCGCGGTCTATGCGCCGATCGGCTTCGTCTCTGGTCTTACCGGCGCGCTGTTCCGCGAGTTCGCCTTCACCCTGGCCGGCTCGGTCGTGGTGTCGGGCGTCGTCGCGCTGACACTGACGCCGATGATGTGCGCCAAACTGTTGAAGCCGCCGCCGCCGGAAGGGGCGGGGGGCTTTACCGCGTTCCTCGATCGTCGTTTCGACTGGCTGCGTCGCAGCTACGAGCGCCGTCTCGTGCGATCGCTGAATTTCCGCGCGCTCACGCTGCTGGTGCTGGCCGGCGTTCTCGGCCTCACCGCCATCATGTTCATGACGACGCCGAAGGAACTGGCGCCGGAGGAGGACCAGGGCGTCATCTTCGCGCTGATCAAGGCGCCGCAATACGGCAACCTCGACTATATCGAGCAGTCGACGAAGAAGCTGCACGACTTCGTCGCCGACATGCCGGAGTTCGACCATCTCTTCGCGATCAACGGGTTCCAGGGCGTGCAGTCCGGTTTCGGCGGCATCATTTTGAAAAACTGGGGCGATCGCACGCGCAGCCAGAAGCAGGTGCTGCAGGCCTTGGCGCCGAAGTTCGGCCAGATCACCGGGGCCCAGGTCATCGGCTTCTCGCCGCCGGCGCTGCCGGGCTCGACCGGCGGCCCGCCGCTGCAGTTCGTGGTGCGCAGCATCGGCGACTACAAAGACATCGTCGACGTCATGGCCAAAATCCAGGACGCCGCGCGAAAAAGCGGGCTGTTCATCTTCACCGACAGCGACCTGAAGTTTGACACCCCACAGATCGAGTTCAAGGTCGATGCCGACAAGGCCAACCGGCTCGGCATCTCGATGCAGGATGTCGGCTCGACGCTGGCGACGCTGCTCGGCGGCAACTACGTCAACCGCTTCAATCTCTACGGCCGCAGCTACGAGGTGATCCCGCAGGTGCCACGCGAATTCCGGCTGACATCGGATTGGTTGACGCGCTACCAGATGCGAACGGCCGGCGGCGATCTGGTGCCGCTGGCGACGATCGCCTCGGTGTCGGAAAGCACGCAGCCCAACAGCCTGCCGACCTTCCAGCAGCTGAACTCCGCGACCTTGCAGGGCGTGCCCTTTCCCGGCCGCACGCTCGGCGAAGCCCTCGATTTTCTGAATGTCGAGGCGAAGAAGGTGATGCCCGAAGGCTTCACCATCGATTACCAGGGCGAGAGCCGGCAATATATCCAGGAGGGCAACACGCTTGTCCTGACCTTCGTCTTCGCGCTGATCGTGATCTATCTCGTTCTCGCCGCACAGTTCGAGAGCTTTCGCGATCCCTTCATCATCCTGATCGCGCTGCCGACTTCGATGTTCGGCGCTCTGCTGCCGCTCAATCTTCTCGGCGTGCTCGGCATGGCCAGCATGAACATCTACTCGCAAATCGGGCTGGTGACCCTCATCGGGCTGATCTCCAAGCACGGCATTCTGATGGTGGAATTCGCCAACCGCCTGCAGGAAGAGGGCATGGACCGCCGCCGCGCGATCGAACACGCCGCCGGGGTCCGCCTGCGCCCGATCCTGATGACCACCGCGGCGATGGTGGTGGCGATGGTGCCACTGATGGTGGCCGAAGGCGCGGGCGCCCGCAGCCGCTTCGCCATCGGCATCGGCATCGTCATCGCCTTCGGCATGGCGGTGGGGACGCTGTTCACGCTGTTCGTGACGCCGGCGATCTACACACTTGTCGCAAGGGATCATGGGCGGGGCAGAGCGGTCGAACACGAACCCACTTTCGCGACGGCCCGCGCCGCGGAGTAAGGGGTATTCTCCCCCGCTTCGAGGGGAGGATCTCCGCCGTCAGCGCTTGCTCTGTCGCAAAAACCCCTCCAGCAGATCATTGAACGCTGGCACCACCAGCTGCGGAAAATGATGGCCCGCCAGGATCACCGCGCGCCTGCCGCCACCCGCCGCGGCCACCCGGTCGCAGGTCGCCTCGAACGCCGGGCTCCACCCGCCGCTGACGACAAGCAGCGGGATCGCCTCGCGCTTCACCAGCGCCAATTGGTCCTGCAGCACCTGCTTTGACGGCAAACGGCCGCGCGTGAGCGCCTTGCCCATCCGCGTCATCTCCGCAGGGTCGGCGGTGCCGCGCACCGCCGGCGGAATGCCCAGTAGCGTCAGAAATCGTTTGGCGCGCGCCGCCGCGGAGAAAGAGAACAACCGCGCCAGCAGCAGGCTGAGCAGGAAGCGGTTCACCTTGGGGTTGCCGACAGCCAGCGCATGCATCGCCGGTTCGATCAGCGTCAGCGAGCGCACCGCGCCGGGGCGCTTCGCGGCGGCGGCAAGCGCCACGGCGCCGCCGAAGGAATGGCCGACGAGATGTGCCCCGTCACCGAGCAATTCGGCCAACCAGACGCTGTCGGCTGCGTAATCGTCGGGCCGGCCTGGATCGGGGCTCTGCCCGTGGCCGGGCCGGTCCGGCACGATCAGCCGCCAGCCATGGTCGGCGAGCGGCTTCTGCGCGGAAAAGTTCTTTTCGCCGGCGGTCGTGCTGCCCTGGACGCCGCCGTGCACCAGGACGACATCCGGCCCCGACGTGCCCCAGCGCGCGATATGAATGGTTTTGTCCATCACCTTTTCAAACCTCCGATGCCGGCGGCTCGTCCTTCACCGCGTCGGCGAATTTACGCATCAGCCGCACCAACGCGTCGATGTCGGGTTGGTCCCAACTCTTGAAGATCGTCTGGCCGATCCGATCGCGTGCGGCATCGACCTTGTCGGTCATCGCCTTGCCCTTCGGCGTGATCACCGCCTCGCGCACCCGGCGGTCGGCAACGCTGGCCTGTCGATCAACGAGGCCAAGGGTCTCGAGCTTGGCGACCTGGCGGCTCACCGTCGTGTAGTCGCGCCCGACCCGATCGGCCATGTCGACGACGCCGATCGGGCCGAAGCGCTCGACCCCGACCAGTAGGGGAAACAGCGCTCGGTCGAGCGGAATGCCGGCCTCCTTGATCAACAGCTCGTCGCGCTGCGGTTTGTTGAAGACGGCGACGATGTCCAGCACGGCGGCATGCAGCTGCCGTAGTTGCGCGCTGATATGTGTATTTTGCACATTATTAGTTGACACGGCTGCGCGCTCCTTTATGTGTGCATTATGCATGTATCTGTGCGATGTAAAGGAGACCAGTGATGAAAGCGGCTGTCGTGTTGGGGGCCGGGCAGAGCCCGGTCTATCGAGACTTTGCCGAGCCTGACGCCGATGGCGCGCGGATCGTTGTCACGGCCGCGGCCATCAGCCCCATCGTCAAGGCCCGGGCCTCGGGCGCGCACTACAGCTCCGGCGACCAATTTCCCTTCGTCGTCGGAATCGACGGGGTCGGGCGGCTCGAGGACGGCAGCCGCGTCTATTTCGCGCTGCCCAAAACGCCGTTCGGCAGCATGGCGGAGGTGGCCGTGGTACGGCCGAGCCAATGCGTGGCGCTGCCCGACGGACTCGACGATGTCACCGCTGCGGCCATCGCCAATCCCGGCATGTCGTCCTGGGCCGCCTACACGGAGCGTGCCAAGCTGGTGGCCGGCGAAACCGTGCTGGTCAACGGCGCGACGGGCACGGCCGGTCGCCTCGCGGTACAGATCGCCCGCTATCTCGGCGCCAAGACAATCATCGCGACCGGACGCAACCCGGAGGCTTTGCGCGCCGTCGCGGCGCTAGGGGCCGACGTCGTCATTCCGCTCGACGACGGGGCGACGATGGACGCGGCCTTCGCGAAACAATTCGCGAGCGGCGTGGACGTCGTGATCGACTATCTCTGGGGCAACAGCGCGGAGCGCCTGCTGACGGCTGCGACCAAGGTCGGCCGCGACGCCGTGCCGATCCGCTTCGTCCAGGTCGGCGCGTCGAGCGGCGCGAACATCGGCCTGCCGAGCTCGGTGCTGCGGTCGTCGGCGATCACTCTCATGGGCAGCGGCATCGGAAGCATTCCGCTCGATCGCCTGATCCATGCCGCGGGCGCGGTGCTCCAGGCGGCGGTGCCGGGCGGATTCGCGATCGCGACCAAGCCCGTGCCGCTTTCGACCGTCGAAGCCGCTTGGCCATTGGACGACAGCAGACGGCGCACGGTGTTCACAATTTGAAATCCTCCCCTGCGCGAAGCGCGGTGGAGGGGGCCGCCGAAGGCGGTGGAGGGGCGCTTCAACCCGCAGAACATAAAAAAAGAGGGCCGAAGCCCCCTTCCACCATGCTGGCGCACGGTCCCCCTCCCCCTCTGCGAGCGGAGGATATATCGCGGTTACTTCACGCCGGCCGTCGTCATCGGGGCGCTGACCGGGCCGACGGAGACCCAGACGTTGGGGTCGGTCTGTGCCTGGCGCTTGACGAACTTGTAGCCGGTCTCTTCCCAGCCGCGGATCTCGTCGACCATGTTGTCGAGGATGATCTCGCCCTTGTCGGTCTTGACGGTGAGGATGGTATGGCCGGCGCCCTCGAGGTCGCGGACGATGGTCATCAGGAGAGCCTGGCGGGGGAAACCCAGCGCCAGCAGCTCGCGGCGCTTCTCCAGTGCGTAGATCTTGCAGTCGCCCTTGCCGTCGACCGGGTAATCCCAGTGGTCGAGCATCGTGCCCCAGTGATCCATGTTGCTGACGGGCTCGATCATCGCGTTGACCGAGCGGTTGACGCGGTCGAGGATCTTGAAGGTCTTCGCCGTCAGGTCGAGATCGACGGCTTCCAAGATCGGCACCCGGCATTCGTTCGGGCGGCGGCCGCAGAAATCGACCCAGCCGTAGGGCGTCCGGGTGACGTCGCCGACGGCGGCATAGGTTGCCGTGATTTCGCGGGCTTGCGCCCCGGAAACGCCGCTGGCGAAAGCGCCGAGCAGGGCGATGGACACGAGAAAGAACTTGGCGACTTGGGTACGCACGACTGAAAACCCCACCGTTTGATGGGATCACCGTGCCCGTCCTCTTTAAGCGTTGGCGGAAGGAATTCCTTCGAATTCGAGGGTTTTGCTTTAACTGTTTCCGGCCTGGAAAAACCGCGCCGCAGGCCCCGTTTCCCGAGACGAAACGCGTTTCTTGTGCGCTGCGGCGGCACGAGAGAGCTGGTTAACGGCGCCACGGTCGCGCCGCAAACCTTTCGGAGATTGCGAGTCAGGGTAAAGCACCGTTTGGCGCGAAACGGCCAAATTGAATCGGTTTGCTAAGAAAGTATTTTCCATATCGCCGCAGGGGAGTCCTCGGTCTTCAGCCGGCTGCTTTGCCGCCATCGACACTCAGAATATCGCCGGTCATGAACGACGCGGCCGGCGACGCCGCAAACAGGATCGCGGCGGCGATCTCATCCGGCGTGCCGAGACGCTTCAACGGCAGGCCCGCAGCCATTTTGCCGGTATCGCCGCCCGTAAACCGATCGAGCATGCCGGTCGCGACCGGGCCGGGCGCGACGGCGTTGACCCGCACGCCCGAAGCCGCGACTTCCATCGCTACGGATTTGGTGAGGCCCTCGACCGCGTGTTTGCTCGCGGCATAGACCGAGGCGCCGCCGGCGCCTCGGTGCCCATAGGTCGACGAGATGTTGACGATCGCGCCGCTGCCCTGCGCCTGCATCACCCGCAGTTCATGCTTCATACTCAGGATCGTACCGAGCACATTGGTTTCGAATGTCGCGGCATAGCTCTCGGCGGTCTGTGCGGTAATCGGCCCCGGCGTGCCTTCCGTTCCAGCATTGTTGACCGCGACATCAAGGCGACCGAAGCGCGACACGGTGCGATCGACGAGATCGCGCACGTCGTCGTCGTGGCGCACGTCGCTGCGAATGAATTCGGCTTCCGCGCCGAGCGCCTGCAATTCGCCGGCAAGCGCGGTGCCCGCATCGTCGCGCCGTCCGGAAACGACGACTTTGTAGCCATCACGGGCAAACGCAAAGGCGGCGGCCCGCCCGATGCCGGTGAGGGCGCCTGTGATCAGAACGACGGGAGCGGTCATGAGGACTGTCCTTATGAAGGAGGGCGATGACCGGGCAAGATGGCCCCGGCCGCTTTCGGTTTCCGCCCGATGCGCCGGCCCGGCACCGCTGCTCATATGGCGGACGCTGGCATGCGGGAGAAAGACTTTGTAGCGTACGCGCCATACTTAAGAAGCATGGGTGGCCGCATGGAACTTCGACATCTCCGCTATTTCGTCGCCGTGGCGGAGGAGGGCAGCCTGACGCTTGCCGCGGAGCGCCGACTGCACACGGCGCAGCCCTCCCTCAGCCGACAGATCCGCGATCTCGAGACGGAGGTCGGAGTGCAACTTCTCACGCGTTCGGCGCGCGGCATCGAACTCACCGAGGCCGGCCGCATCTTTCTCGATCATGCGCGGATGGCATTGTTGCAGGTGGAGGCTGCCGGCGAGGCGGCGCGGCGCGCGGTTCACCCGACCAAGGCATCCTTCGTCCTTGGCTTTCTCACCGGCCACGAGATGGACTGGCTGCCGGAGTCGCTCAATATCTTGCGCGACGCGCTGCCCAATATCGATATCACACTGGCCAGCCAATCCTCGCCGGAACTGGCGGCCCTGCTGCTGCGCGGGAAGGTCGATGTCGCGTTTCTCAGGCGGGAAGCGCAGGCGCCGGGCTTGGCTTTCAAACTGTTGACCAAGGAGCCTTTGATCGTGGTGCTGCCTGCAGCGCATCGCCTTGCGGCGCGCGACGCGATCCACCCGAGGGACTTTGAAGGCGAGATCTTTATCAGCGTCCCGGCCGCGACCTCGCCGATTCTGCGCGCGACCATCGATGCCTGCCTCGCGCGCGCGGCGATTCTGCTGACCCCGGCCCACGAGGTCGACACGCTGTCGATGGCGACGTCGCTCGTTGCGACGACCGGCGGCATCGCTTTGCTGCCGCTCTACGCGCGGCATGCCTTGCCGGCCTCGGTCGTCGGCCGCCGCCTGGTGGACGAGATCCCGACGATCGATCTGGTGCTCGGCTACAACAAGGCGAACACGTCGCCGTTGCTGAAAGCGTTCCTGGCCAAGGCCGACGACCTCGCGGCGCGGGTCGCGCAGAAAAGCGCGCTTTACGCGCTTTAGCGGATCAGCCCGCAGGCCAAGGTTGTCGGATGACACCTTCCATCCTGATCGCGCTGCATGACGCAGAGCGAGGCGTCGGTGAGGTCGAAGCCCGTCTTGCTCGGCCCAACGACGGCGCGGACGCAGAGGCTCGGGACGGCCGGCGTCATCGTGCCGAGGTCGCGGGAGACCGCGATCAAGTAGGCCTTGCGGCTCTCGCTGAAGTGGCGCTCGACGGGAAACGTGACCGCGTCCACGGGCTGGCTTTGCGGCGTCGCAAGGGTCATCGAGCCTTTGTCGGCGTCCGGCGCGAAGGCGAGCGCCAGGTGGTAGGCGTAGGCGGTGCTGCCGACCTTGTAGCCGAAGGCGACGTCCAGCAGCCCGGGATCGGCCGCGGCGTTCTTCAGCACCGGCGTGGCCGGCAGGGCGACCGGCTCGGTCCCTTCGTCTTCGGCCTTGGTGGCGCTGAGCACCGTCGCGGGATCGGCTGATGTCGCCGACGGCGGCCGGGTGTTGCGATAGACAAGAGCGCTGCCGGCAACCACCAGGAAGAGCAGGCACAGGGCCGCCGCCAGTTTCAGGTTCGATGTCATGGTGGCTTCCTTGCCGTGCCGGGATGGCCTCGCGCTGTTTGCGCCGCCAAGCATGGCGGTTGTTAGACCGCTGGGCGCTGGGGCGAAAGCCTATTACATTGACTTCGTGCCCCCACCACGCCACCACACGCCCATCATGGACGTACAAGATCCGGTCGCGCGCAGGCGCACCTTCGCCATCATCTCCCATCCCGACGCGGGCAAGACGACGCTGACCGAAAAGCTGCTGCTGTTCGGCGGCGCCATCCAGCTCGCCGGCGAGGTGCGCGCCAAGGCCAACCGCCGGCAGACCCGCTCCGACTGGATGAGCATCGAGAAGGAGCGCGGCATCTCCGTCGTCACCTCGGTGATGACCTTCGAATACGGCCGCTGCGTCTACAACCTGCTCGACACGCCGGGCCACGAGGACTTTTCCGAGGACACCTATCGGACGCTGACCGCCGTCGACTCGGCGATCATGGTGCTCGACGCCGCCCGCGGCATCGAGGCGCGGACGCGCAAGCTGTTCGAGGTGTGCCGTCTGCGCGACATTCCGATCGTCACCTTCATCAACAAGCTCGACCGCGAGACCCGCGATCCTTTCGATCTTCTGGACGAGATCGAAAAGACGCTGGCGCTCGACGTCGCCCCGGTGACCTGGCCGCTCGGCCGCGGCCGCAGCTTCGTCGGCACCTACGACCTGCAGCGCGATCTCGTCCGCCGCCTCGATGCCGACGCCGAGCCGGTCAAGGTTTCCGGGCCGCACGACCCCTACATCAAGGGGCTGATGAACCCGATCGACTATCCCGACACCGTCGAGTCGCTCGAACTCGCACGGGACGGGTTGAAGAAATTCGACCGCGAGGCTTTTCTCGAAGGCCACCTCACGCCAGTGTTCTTCGGCTCGGCGCTGCGCAATTTCGGCATTCGCGACCTCATCGACGCGCTGGCGGACTTCGCCCCCCCGCCGAAGGGCCTACAGGCCGCGTCTCGCAACGTCGACGCGCACGAGGCCAAGATGACCGGCTTCGTCTTCAAGATTCAGGCGAACATGGATCGCAACCACCGCGATCGCATCGCCTTCATGCGGATCTGTTCCGGCAAGCTGACGCGCGGCATGAAGGCCAAACTGGTGCGTACGGGGAAAAACATCGCGCTGAATTCGCCGCAGTTCTTTTTCGCCCAGGACCGCCAGCTCGCGGAAGAGGCCTATGCCGGCGACGTGGTGGGCATCCCCAACCACGGCACGCTGCGCATCGGCGACACGCTCACCGAAGGCGAGGACCTGATTTTTCGCGGCGTGCCGAGCTTTGCGCCTGAAATTTTGCGCCGTGTGAAGATCGGCGATTCGATGAAGCAGAAGAAGCTGCGCGAGGCGCTGAGCCAGATGGCGGAGGAGGGCGTCGTCCAGCTCTTCGTGCCGGCGGACGGGTCGGGCGCGATGGTCGGCGTCGTCGGAGCGCTGCAACTCGACGTGCTCGCCGACCGGCTCGAGGCGGAATACGGGCTGGACGCCTCGTTCGAGACGAGCCGTTTCACGCTGTGCCGCTGGATGACGGCGAAGTCGCCGGCGGATCTCGACAAGTTTGCCCGCGCCCACGGCTCGTCCATGGCGGAAGACCACGACGGCGCCCCGGTGTTCATGGCGCCCTCCGCCTGGGATCTAAAGTACGAAGCGGACAAGTGGCCGGACATCGCTTTCGCCGACATCAAGGACTATCAGAAGGACACGGTGTGAGCGGATGTTAAGCGTCTAGTCGAAGCGGCTTTAGAAGAATGGTAGGCGTCTTCGCTCGCAGCCTGTTCATCATGCGGTTGCAAAGTCGGACCGCGTTTGCGACTTGGCAACCCTTGCGGACGTAGCGCTGTCTGAATGACCAAGAGGCGGCTCGATCGATATCGATGCCGCGCCTAGCGAGAGACCGTTGATGAAAATTCTCCCCGTGATCATGTGCGGTGGTTCCGGAACCCGGGTGTGGCCGGAGTCCCGCGAGAGCCTGCCAAAACAGTTCATCCCGCTGGTCGGCACCAAATCCACCTTCCAGATGGCGATCGACGTTCTGGGCGATCCGCTTTTCGAGACCCCGGTGGTCATCTCCAACCACGCCTACCGCTTTCTCATCGGCGAGCAGCTGCTCGAAATGGGTCGCAGCGCGAAGATCGTGCTGGAGCCGCAGGGGCGCGACTCCGGCCCGGCGATTGCCGTCGCCGCCGAGATCGCGGCGCGGATCGCGCCGGACACGATCGTCGCCGTGCTCGCCGCCGACCACGTCATCCAGGATCCAGCCGGCTTCGTCGCGCGCTGCCGCGAGGCGGCCCTTGCGGCGGCCGAAGGGCACATCGTGACGCTCGGCATCAAGCCCAATCATGCCGCGACCGGCTACGGCTACATCAAGCCGGGCCGCGCCCTTTCCGGCGACCACGCGGTGTTCGCCGTCGACCGCTTCGTCGAAAAACCGGATGCGGCGACGGCCGAGCGCTATGTCGCCGAGGGCTATCTGTGGAACGGCGGCAACTTCTTCTTCCGCGCCGACGTCATGCAGGAGGAGCTGCGGCAATTCGAGCCCGAGATGATCGAGGCCGCGGCCGGCGCCGTCGCCGCCTCGCGCATCGACCTCGATTTCACGCTCCTCGACCCCGAAAGCTTTGCGCGCGCCACAAAAAAATCGATCGACTATGCCGTGATGGAGAAGACCACACGCGCCGCCGTCGTGCCGGCCGACATCGGCTGGTCGGACGTCGGCAACTGGGCGGCGGTCTGGGAGCTCTCCGATCGCGACCCGCAGGGCAACGCGGTACGCGGCCACGGCGTCGTG
>NZ_LMUU01000140.1:3774-39985 GCF_009765775.1 Beijerinckia sp. L45 | reverse complement strand
CACGCGCCGCCGTCGTGCCGGCCGACATCGGCTGGTCGGACGTCGGCAACTGGGCGGCCGTCTGGGAGCTCTCCGACCGCGACACGCAGGGCAACGCCGTACGCGGCCACGGCGTCGTCATGGAGGCCAACAACGTCTACATCCGCTCGAACGACCATCTGACCACCGTGGTCGGCGTCAGCGACGTCATCGTCGTGACCACCCACGACGCGGTGCTGGTGGTCGGCAAGCAGCATGGCGACAAGGTCAAGCAGCTCGTCGACAAGCTGAAGCGCGACAAGCGCCGCGAGGCGACCGAGCATATCCGCTCGTACCGGCCGTGGGGCTACTACCAGTCGATCGACAATGGCGCGCGTTATCAGGTCAAGCGAATCGTCGTCAAACCCGGCGCGGCGCTGTCGCTGCAGAAACATTACCATCGCGCCGAGCATTGGATCGTGGTGAAGGGTGCCGCGGAAGTCACACGCGGCAACGAAATCGTCCTCGTCCACGAAAACGAGTCGATCTACCTGCCCATCGGAACGATCCATCGGATGGCCAATCCGGGCAAGATCAACCTCGAACTCATCGAGGTACAGACCGGATCCTACCTCGGCGAAGACGACATCATCCGCATCGAGGACGTCTACAACAGGCAGTGAGCGCCGCCGGGGCGCTCTTGACGCGGGGGTGACGGGGAAGCATCGTCCCGTCAACTCGCGGAGCGTCTGCCATGTCATCGAAACTATCCCGGATCGCCGGTCTGGCGCTTGTCGCCGCCGCGCTCGCCTCGAACGCGCCAGTCGCCAACGCGCGGCCCCTCACTCCGGCCGAACAGCGGCTGCAGTCCTACTCCGGCGCCGTGCCGCCATGCACCGAAGCCGGCGCCCTCGAGGCGATTCAGTCGCGCTTCAAGGATCGCGAAGACGAGTACTGGCACTCCGGCCTGGCGATCGTCTCGTTCGAGCGGGTCGACGAAATCGGCTTCCGCTCCAATGGCCTCGACTATATTCCGCGTCGCTATTGCCTGGCGAAGGCGGTCATGAGCGACCAGAAGCTGCGGACGGTCAGCTATTCGATCGGCGAGGCGACCGGCAGCATCGGCTTCACCGACGGCGTCGACTTCTGCGTCTCCGGCCTCGATCGCAACGACGCCTATTCGCCGATCTGCAAGATGGCGCGGCCGTAATTCACGAGGCGGTGGCGTCCCGATGACAGGAAAGCTGCTCCTCGCCGCCGCGTTTCTCGCCCTGACGCCGGTTGCGGCCTCATCTGCTGGCGACTGCATCCTCGACAATTGCGCCGACCAGAAGCCGCTGCCGTCGCCCAACCCGTCTGCGCCATCGCCGGCGAGCACGCCCGACAGACCGACCGGCTTCGGCCGCTCCGGCCCCGGTCCGCGTGGCGCGAGCGTGCCCGGCCAGTTCGATTTCTACGTCCTCTCCTTGTCCTGGTCGCCCGGCTTCTGCCAGACCGGCGGCGCCAAAAAAGGCCGGGACCAGTGCGACAGCGGCGCCAACCTTGGCTTCGTCGTCCACGGCCTCTGGCCGCAATACGACCACGGCTTTCCCTCGGATTGCCGCGGCCAGAGCGCACCGTCGCGCATCGCCCTGTCGGCCACCGACGGCGTCTATCCGGACGAAGGTCTCGCCCGCTACGAGTGGCGCAAGCACGGCACCTGCTCCGGGCTCAGCCCGACGGATTATTTCGCCAATGCCAAGGCCGCGCGCGATGCGGTGGTCATTCCCCAGCCGTTCAAAGACGCGCATCAGGACCAGCGCTGGGCGCCGGTCGATGTCGAACGGGCCTTCATCGCCGCCAATCCGCGGCTGCGGCCGGGCATGCTCGCCGCGGTCTGCCAGCATGGCGTGATGGAAGAGGTGCGGATCTGCTTCACCAAGGACTTGAAGAGCTTTCAGGCCTGTCCGGAGGTGGTGCGCGACCGCTGCCGCGCGCCGGCCATGTCCGTCCCGCCCGTCCGCTGATCGATACCAAACCTTGAATTATCGCCACGACTTTCACGCCGGCAACTTCGCCGATGTTTTTAAGCACGCGATCCTCACGCGCATCCTCGTCTACCTCATGCGCAAGCCCGCACCGCTGCGCTTCGTCGACACCCACGCGGGGAGCGGCCGCTACGACCTGACCAGCGCCGAGGCGGGCCGTACCAACGAATGGCGGAGCGGGATCGGCGGTCTCGATCCCGCTTCGATGAGCGAAGAGGCACGCGACCTGCTCGCGCCGTACCTCGCGATCGTCGGCGCAGCCGCGCGGGGCGAGGGATTTTATCCCGGCTCGCCGGCTTTGGCCCTGGCGCTGCTGCGCCCGTTCGACCGCATGCTGTTCTGCGATCTGCATCCCGCCGCGCTCGAAGCGCTGAAAACCTGTGTCGGTCGCGACAAGCGCGCGAAAGTCATCGCGCTCGACGGCTACATCGGCCTCAATGCCTTTCTGCCGCCGATCGAACGCCGCGCGGTCATTCTCATCGATCCGCCCTTCGAATCGGAAAACGAGTTCGAGACGCTGGCCGCGTCGCTGGTCGCGGCATGGCGCAAATGGCGCGATGGCGTTTTCGTCGCCTGGTATCCGATCAAGGATCGGCGCGGCGTCGAGCTGCTGGCGTCGCGCCTTCGCGAGGCCGGCATGGCCGCGCTGCGGCTGGAATTCCAGGTCGATGCACCGCAGCCGGATCAGCGGCTTAGCGCCAACGGCCTCATCGTCATCAACCCGCCATTCGCGCTCGAAGCGGAGGCGGCTTGCCTTCTGCCCGCGCTTGTCCGACAGCTCGCTCCAGACCGCGGCGATTTCCGAATCGGCTGGATCGAACCCCAAACTCCAAGGACTTGACGATGATCCTGCACAGTTCGCCAGCCTCGCCTTTCGGGCGGAAAGTGAAGATCGCCGCAACGATGCTCGGGCTGTTCGACGAGCTTGAAATCGTGATGACCGACACGACGAATCCGGAAGACATCATCCGCGTCCGCAATCCGCTGGGAAAGATCCCGGCGCTCGTCCTCGACGACGGGCTCGTCCTCTACGACAGCGCGGTCATTCTCGATTATCTCGATCATCGCGCGGGCGGCGATCTGATCGTCCCGGCGACGCCGGACCGGCGCTATCGCGTTCTCACCGAAGCCGCGCTGGCCGACGGCCTTGCCGACGCGGCGCTGCTGCAGGTCTACGAGAACCGCCTGCGCGAAGAGCCGAAGCGCGACGCGAATTGGATGACCTATCAGGGCCAGAAGGTCGAGCGGGCGCTGGCCTATTTCGAGACGACGCTGCCGGAAGAAGGTCTGCGCTCGGTGGCCGACATCGGCCTCGCCTGCGCGCTCGGCTATCTCGACCTGCGCTTCGCCGGCAGCTGGCGGGAAAGCCATCCCAAGCTCGTGGCCTGGCTCGACCGCTTTGCCGCCGAAGTGCCGGCTTTCGAGGCCACCCGCTTCAAAGGGTAACGTTCTAGAGACAAAACGACGTCATTCCGGGGCGCGCCGAAGGCGTGACCCGGAACCGGTGCGCGGCCGATCGCTACGCTCTGCCAGCTCGAAGAACACCGGTTCCGGGTTCGGCTACGCCGCCCCGGAATGACGGCGGTTGGTCCGATGTTCTAGAAGTGGTAGTTCACGCCGGCGCGGATGAGGTTGATGTTCGCGCCGGAATTCAGCGAGTCGCGGGTGCCGTTGAAGTAATTGCCGGAGCCGAAGCCGGTGAAGATATATTCGCCCTTCACCGAGATGCGCTTGGTGATGGCGAATTCGACGCCGGCGCCGACGGCATAGCCGTTCAGATAGTGCGACTGGTCGACGAAGAGGTTGGGGGCCGCACCGCTGTCGTTCATCGTGCCGCGGACGCTGGCGCCGGCATAGCCGCCGGTGATGTAGAACAAAGCCCGGTCGTAGACATAGCCGAAGCGGACGCGTGCGGTGCCGATGCCCTGGACCTGGCCCGAGCTGTTCGAACCGGGGAATGCGCTCCCCGACCCGCTGGCCGATCCGAACGCGATGTCGCCTTCGGCGCCGACGAGCAGCGAACCCTGCTGATAATTATAGCCGACCGTGCCGCCGCCGAAACCACCGAAGGCGTTGCCGAAGGCGGTGTTGCCGCGGTTGGAAAAGCTGCCGACCGCGAGCGCGCCGTTGGCGCCCACATAGAGGCCGGTCCAGGTGAACATCGGCGGCGGCGCGTAAGAGTCCATCGGCGGCGGCGCGTAGCGGCCGGGAAGGTCGGCAGCCAAAGCCGGCGAAGCCAGGATCAGGGCCAGGGCGGCGAAAGCGAACTTGTTCATCAAAGGTCCTCAGGGCTGTGTGCCGTCTTCCTTTGGTTAAGGCTGCAGGGTTACTAAAATTTGAGGATATATAGTTGAGATCGATTAAGTCTCTTGGTCGGAATGCGGCGGTAACGTAGAAATAGAGTAAATTGGTTGTGACGTTACGGCTGAATAGTATTGCGCATCATCGATCCAGCATTGCCGACGAGGACAGCGTACCGGCGCAATACGGTGTGGTAAACGGATGGTTTATTGAAGCCGGCAGGGCTAGGAACGACGAAGTGGCGTGTGCTTAATGCGCGCTGCTCTACGGTCGGGCGACGACGCGCGGCCCAAGGATGCCCGACGGCCGTATCAACGCGAAGGACGATCTTGTGACGCGGACGGCATCCTCGAAGGGGAACGCGCTGGTGACCGGTGCCTCCCGGCGTATCGGGTCGCGCATCGCCACGCGACTGGCGGAAGCCGGTTTCGATGTCGCCCTGCATGCAAGTGCGCGGTCGCGGGACAAGGCGGAGGGTCTGGCGGCCACGCTGGTCGGGCTCGGCGTGCGCTCGTGCGTCATGACCGGCGACCTCGCCGACGCGGCGCGCTGCGCGTCGCTGATCGCGGAAGCGCGTCAACGCCTGGGTCCACTCTGTTTGCTCGTCAACAATGCGGCGATCTTCGAGTCCGACAGTGCGGAGGCGGTGGATCTCGACCTCTGGGACCGGCAGTTTGCCGTCAACCTACGGGCGCCGGTCCTGCTGAGCCGCGACTTCGCGGCGCAGGCGGTGCCGGGCGACGACGCCAGCATCGTCAACCTGATCGATCAGCGCGTGCTGCGCCCGACACCGCAATACTTTTCCTATACGCTGGCGAAGTCCGCCCTGTGGACGGCGACGCGCACGATGGCTCAAGCCTTTGCCGAGCGTGGCGTGCGCGTCAATGCGATCGGCCCGGGGCCGGTCCTGCCCAACGCCAACGAAGGCAGCGCCGGGTTCAGCAAGGAGGTCGAGGGCGTGCCGTTGCACCGCGCTGTCGAGCCGGACGAGATCGCAGCCGCGGTCCTTTATCTCGCGGGTGCGCGCGCGGTGACGGGCCAGATGATCGCGGTGGACGCTGGGCAGCATCTGGGCTGGCGGACGCCGGACGTGGTGGAGTAGGGCGCTTCAATCCGCGGTCGGCAGCCGGCGCATCGTGAACTCGATCTGGCCGTCGGACAGTTCGCGCCAGAACTCGATTTCCGTCATGTATGCCGCCTTCGGGAATTTCTGCAGCCACTCCCGCGCTTTGCTGCGGGCTTCCGGCCGGGGCAGGGTATAGGTCTCGCGCCGCCAAAGGCTCGATCCCTGCTCCCGCGCCCGCGTACGGCTGCGTTCGCCGAGCCGCTGTGCGACATCGGATGGTGCCTTGCGCCTCTCGCTCATCGCCAGCCACTCCACACTCGGCCTCCATCCGTCACCGATGCAAGCCGTCCGCAGCAAACTAGCGCTGTTCTGGGTTGTGGGCGAATCCAAAGAATCGCTTGGCTTGCAGGCGCATGATGATGCGGCGTGGATGTCAGGCTTATGAAGGGGTGGATTTGCCGACGTCGTCCAGCAAGGCGGCCAGCGTGCGCGAATCCTGCGGAAACCCGGCGCGAATCCACTGGGCCTGCAGGTTCTTCAGGGCCTCGCCGAGCGCGCGGCCCGAAAAGCCGCGCGCCATGAGGTCGGCGCCGGAAAAGGGCATATGCGGTTCCGGGGTATCGCGAAGAAACCGCAGGGCGGCGCTCCAGGCCGAATCGCTCGCCGCGGCGCGGCTTTCGGCCTGGGCCAGGCGCAGCGCGTCGCAGGCGCCCTGACGTCCGGCGCGAAACAGCATGGTCCTGAGATCGCCGATTGGCGGCGGGAGATCGATGCCATGCAGCGCGACAAGCGCCTTGGCCGCAGTGTCCAGGCGCGCGGCTTCCTGATTCGACAGACGCAATGCCATACGCAGCCGCTCGGCATCCTCCGAAATCTGGACGCCGAGGGCAGCGAGCCGAAGGGGCCCATCGGCCTCAGGGTCGATGCGAAGCAGCCGTGACAGGCGTGCCGGTTGCGCCACGCCGTGCAGCAACGGCCCGAGCAGGCCGCATTCGCTGATCACCGCGACCACCGCGGCCGCCCGCCGCGCCACAAGCAGCTTCAGCAGTTCCTGCCTGATTCTTTCGCGCGAGAGGATGGCGAGCCCGGCGCGCTCGCGGATCGCCGCCGCCAGTCCCTCGGCATCGAGGGGCCCGTCGGCGTAGTCCGCCGAAAACCTAAAAAAGCGCAGCACGCGCAAGAAATCTTCGCGAATCCGCTGTCCGGCGTCGCCGATGAAGCGTACGCGCCTCGCCGCGAGGTCGGCGAGACCACCGGTGTAGTCGTGCACCTGACCATCCAGGCCCATCGACAGGGCGTTGATGGTAAAATCCCGCCTTCGGGCATCGTCGACGAAATCGCGGCCGAATCGGATCACCGCGTGGCGCCCGTCGGTCTCGACGTCCTCGCGGAGCGTGGTAATTTCGAACGGCACGCCCCCGACGAGCACGGTGACCGTGCCATGGGCGATGCCCGTCGGGATGCTGCGCAGCCGCGCGTTTTCCGCCCGCGCGACGACCACGTCCGGCGTCGCCGTGGTGGCGATGTCGAATTCGTGGACCGGCCGCCCGAGCAGCGCGTTGCGCACCGCGCCGCCGACGACGCGGGCCTCTTCACCATCGCCGTTCAGCAGTTCGAGCGCCTGGCGCAGCGCCGGGTTGCCGAGAAGAGATGCTGCTTGCGATGTCACTGGATTTCGCCGCCCACGAGCTTGCCGTTCTCGATATGCGCTGGCGCATAGGCGCCCTCGTGGCGCTCGGCGAAGAAGCCGGTGAGCAGAAGGCAGGCCAGAACCAGCGCCAGGCCGGCGAGCGACAGGGTCGCGATGACGGTGCGTGTCCAGTGATCGAAGGAGAGAATGTAGACGCGGCGAGCGATGAGATAGACGAGGTAGAGCGCGAACGGGGCGAGATAGAGCAGCCCGAGTTCCGAAATCGTGCGGCCCATCAGCGGTACAGCCTCTCGTAGAGATTGCGCAGGATGCCGGCGGTGATGCCCCATATATTACGATCGCCATATGGCATGGCGTAGAAGCGCCGCGGCAGCCCCTTCCATTCGCGCTCGCGCAATTCGTGATTGGCCTCGCTCATCAGGAAGGCGAACGGCACTTCGAACGTGTCGACGACCTCGGCGGGGTTCAGCACCAGATCGAACGGCGGGCGGATGCGGGCGATGACCGGCACGATGCGAAAGCCGGTCCGAGTGAGGTAGGCGCCGAGGTAGCCCAGAACCTCGATGCGATCGGCCGGGATGCCGATTTCTTCAAAAACTTCGCGCAGCGCCGTAGCGGCGGGCGACGAATCCTCCGGGTCCATCTTGCCGCCGGGGAAAGCGATCTGGCCGGAATGGACGCGCAGCGCGCTGGCACGCTGCGTCAGAATGATATGAAGACCGTCATCTCTTTCGACCAGTCCGATCAGCACCGCGGCGACGCGCGCCTCGGCGAGAAAATCGGGGGAGACGTCCCAGGCGTTGAGGCTGTGGTCGCCGTCGAGCGGAATGTGGGCGCGGTCGAGCGCCTCCGGGGCCAAGGTGCGCGGCACGCGCGCCGCAATGCGCGCAAAGACGTTGCCTGGCGCGAACATCGCCGCGTCGGCCGTCCCTGCCGTAAAGTCATTCTCTGGCTCGCTCGCGACGATGTCTCCGAACCCCGGCTGCAGGTCCGTCATGCGGCGCTCGCCACGTCGGCTGCCGCGACAGGGAAGAACACCCCGCCCGCGCTGACGCCAAACGTCTCGGCGCCCTCGTGCATCCGCGTCTCCCCGCGATCGAGCAGCTCGAGTGCCAGCGAGCGCGTCAGCTTAGCCCAGAGATCGCCGCGGATATGGACATAGGGTTTCACGCCATCCGCCTCGTCCAGCGCGAAGCGGAGCGGGTGATCCGAGCCAACGCGCACCTCGTCGCCGACGTTCGTCCCGATGACCAAGGACCCTTGGTCCTCCGCCATGGCGACCGCGATGAAGGGCGCGTCCTCCACGACGATCCCGACGCATTCGACCGGCGTCACCAGCACGTAGCGCTCCGGATCCTTGCGCAGGATCCCGGCGAACAGGGTTATCAGCGCGGGCCTGAGAATCGGTGTCCCCGCGTAGAACCAAGTGCCGTCGCTGGCGATCCGCAGATCGATGACGCCGCAATAAGGCGGATGCCACTGTTCCACAGGGGCCGGGCCGCGCGCTTTGGCCGCGCCGATGGAGGCGATGAGGCTCTGCAGGCGCGGCGGGGCCGCTGCGTCATTCTTCTCTTGCTCGACATCCCCAGTCATAATTGCAACCTAATCGGAGAAGACGTCATAAGGATATGGCGTCGATCATACCGTTCGTCGACGCTTACACGTCCAGGGAGCCGACCGTCCATGCCAGAAGCCACGTCGCTCGAAGCCGGGATCGCCCACAGCGCGGAACTGGCGCTGGAACGCGTCGCCGCCGCGCGGGCGGAAATCGGCACGGTCATCTTCGGCCAGACCCAGGTGGTCGAGGAGGTGATGGTGACGCTGCTCGCCGGCGGCCACGGCCTGCTGGTCGGCGTGCCGGGCCTCGCCAAGACCAAGCTGGTCGAGACGCTCGGCACCGTGCTGGGCCTCGACGCCCGCCGCGTCCAGTTCACGCCCGACCTGATGCCGGGCGACATTCTGGGTTCCGAAATCCTCGAAGAGACGGCCGACCACAAGCGTGGCTTCCGCTTCGTCAAAGGGCCGATTTTCGCCCAGCTGCTGATGGCCGACGAGATCAACCGCGCTAGCCCGCGCACTCAGTCGGCGCTGCTTCAGGCGATGCAGGAATATCATGTGTCGGTCGCCGGCGAGCGTCACGACCTGCCGGCCCCGTTCCACGTGCTGGCGACCCAGAACCCGCTGGAGCAGGAGGGCACCTATCCGCTGCCCGAGGCGCAGCTCGACCGGTTCCTGATGCAGATCGATGTCGGCTACCCCGACCGCGCCGCGGAAAAACGCATCCTCATCGAGACCACAGGCGACCGCCAGGCTGCCGCCAAGGCGACGATGACGGCGCAGGACCTGCAAGCGACGCAGCGGCTTGTCCGCCGCCCGCCGATCGGCGACAGCATTGTGGAGGCGATCCTCGACATCGTCCGCGCGGCGCGCCCCGGCGAAGGCGACGACACGATCACCAAGTTCGTGGCCTGGGGCCCGGGTCCCCGTGCAGCGCAGGCGCTGATGCTGGCATCCCGCGCGCGCGCGCTTGTCGGCGGCCGCCTGTCGCCGTCGCTTGACGATGTCGTGGCTCTGGCGACGCCGATCCTGAAGCACCGCATGGCGCTGACCTTCGCGGCGCGCGCCGATGGCGAAACCCTCCCCGGCGTCATCGCGCGGCTGACGAAGCGCTTCACCTGATGGCGGTTGAGGCAAGGCTGCTCGACGCCGAGGAGCGGGCCGTCGGCGGACGCCAGCAGGAGGCCGCGCTCGGCCTCGCGCGCCGCCTGCCGAGCCTCGTCGTCGCGGCGAAGGAGATCGCCTCCAGCGCGATGCACGGCGTACACGGCCGCAAGCAGGCCGGCACCGGCGAGAACTTTTGGCAGTTCCGCCCCTTCGTGATGGGCGAGGCGGCGAGTCGTGTCGACTGGCGGCAGTCCGCCCGCGACGACCGCTACTACGTCCGCGAGCGCGAATGGGAATCCGCCCACACCGTCTGGATCTGGATGGACCGTTCGCCGTCGATGGCCTTCGCTTCGGCGCTCGCGCTGCAGCCCAAGCTCGATCGCGCGCTGGTGCTCGGCCTTGCCGCCGCCGATCTGCTGGTGCGTGGCGGGGAACGCGTCGGCCTGCTCGGGCTTACGCGTCCTTTGGCAGCCCGCAGCATCATCGAACGCTTTGGCGAAGTGCTGCACGCCGTCGACCGCCAACCCGGCGAGCCCGACGACCTCCCGCCGGCCGGGGCGCTCGCGCCACGCACCCGCGTCGTGCTGATCAGCGACTTTCTCACGCCGCCTGCCGAGCTCGCGGCGCGCATCGCCGACCTCGCCTCACGCGGCGCCCGCGGTCATCTGGTCATAATCGTCGATCCCGTGGAGGAAACGTTTCCCTTTTCTGGCCACACCGAGTTTTTGGACGTCGACTCGAAGGCGGTGATGCGCATCGGCCAGGCCGAGCGCTTCCGCGACGACTATATCCGCCGCCTCGCCGCGCATCGCGATGCTGTCGCGTCTGCCGCGCGGGCAAAGGGCTGGAGCCTGGCCATCCATCGCACCGACCGGCCCGCGTCCGAAGCGTTGCTGGCGCTGCGCATGCAGCTCGAATCCAGCCTCGATGCCTTCGCGACAGGGTTCGCCTGATGCTCGGTCTGCCGCTCGCCTTCACGATCCCTCTGGCGCTGGCCGCGCTCGCTGGCCTGCCGGTGCTGTATGTGCTGCTACGCGTCACCCCGCCGCGCCCGCGCCGCATCCCGTTTCCGCCGTTAAAGCTGATCCTCGACCTGAAGCCGAAGGACGAGACGCCGGCCAACACGCCGTGGTGGCTGCTGGTGCTGCGGCTGGTGATCGCGTGCGCGATCATTTTGGCGATGGCCGGCCCCATCTGGAATCCATTGAGCGTCGGTGGCGCTGGCGCCGGGCCGCTGCTTCTGGTGATGGACGATGGCTGGCCGGCGGCGCCGAGCTGGGATCGGCGCGTGATCGCGGCCGCGCAGCGTATCGAGGCCGCGCGCCAGAATTCGCAGGTCGTCGCGGTGGCGGCGATGTCGGACGCCGGCAAAGACGTCGTGCCCGTCGACGCTCCGAAGGCCCTGGAACGCCTGCGGGCGTTGAAGCCCGTGCCCTACACGCCGGACCGGCTTGCCGAGCTTCCGGCGATCGAGCGTTTCGTGGCGGCACACCCCAAAACATCGACCGTCTGGATCGCCGACGGTCTGGAACGCGGCAACGCCCGCTCTTTTGCGGACGGGCTTTCTGCCTTGCCTGTCGACACCACGCTCGTCGCCGACGGCGCGCCGAGCGTCGCGCTGACCGGTCCGCAAAACGACAGCGGCGCCCTCGACGTCCGCGTGCTGCGCTCTGCCAATGGGGGGCTCGGCCAAGGCTTCGTCCGCGCGCTCGACCTCAAAGGCCTGACGATTGGCCAGGCGCCCTTTACCTTCGGCACGGAGAACGAGACCAAGGCGCGCTTCGATCTGCCCATCGAACTGCGCAACGACATCGCCCGGCTGGAAATCGTCGGCGGCCATTCCGCCGGGACCGTGTCGTTGCTGGACGCGCGCTGGAAGCGCCGTCGCGTCGGCATCGTCAGCGGCGAGACGGCGGATACCGCACAGCCGCTGCTGGCGCCGAATTATTATCTGGTCAAGGCGCTCAGCCCCTTTGCCGATGTGCATGAGGCCAAGCCCGGCGCGGTCGATCCGATCGGCGCGCTGCTCGACGAACACGTATCGGTGCTGATCCTTGCCGACATCGGCACGATCAGCGGCGCGATGCGCGACCGGCTTTCGCAATTCGTCGATGGCGGTGGCATGCTGGTGCGCTTCGCCGGCACGCGGCTCTCGGCTGCGGCGGACGACCTCGTGCCGGTGAGGCTGCGCCGCGGCGGCCGCGTGCTCGGCGGCTCGCTGTCCTGGGAGACGCCGAAAAAGCTGGCCGCCTTCGAGCCGCCGAGCCCCTTCGTCGGCCTGAAGGTGCCGAACGAGGTCACGATTTCGCGACAGGTTCTCGCCGAGCCCGACACCGGCCTGCCGGGCAAGACCTGGGCGCAGCTGTCCGATGGGACGCCGCTGGTGACCGCGGATATCAGGGGCAAGGGCAGGGTGGTTTTGTTTCACGTTACGGCCGACACGACCTGGTCGAACCTGCCGATCTCCGGCCTGTTCGTCGACATGCTGCGCAAGATCGTAGCGATGTCCGGCGACGCGCGGACCGATATAACGGCGGACGCCGCGCCCGCGCCGGTCGCGAGCAAGGTCGAGACGGTGGCCCCGAGCCGCAGCCTCGACGGCTTCGGCACGCTGGGGCCGCCGCCGCCGACCGCGAAACCGGTGCCGACCACCTTCGCCGGCGTGTCGAGCATCGATCACCCGTCCGGATTTTATGGCGCGGCGGAATCGCTGCTCGCGGTGAATGCTTTGGCGCCGAACGACAGGATTCCGGCTGCGACATTTGCGGGTTTGCGCTTCCGGACGGCGCCGCTGCAAGCGGCCGAGCCGGTCGACCTGCGGCCCTGGCTGATCGGCACGGCCTTCCTGCTCTTCGTGCTGGATAGTCTCGCGTCGTTGTGGTTGGCCGGCAAACTGCCGCGCCTGCCGCGTCGCGCCGTGCCGGCGGCGCTGGCTCTGATGCTCGCCGGGTTCGCGCTTGTGCCCGCGCCGACGCCGGCTCATGCGGCATCGCCGGCTACCGAGATCTCGCCGCGCGACATGGCGTCGGCGCTGCAGACGCGGCTGGCCTATGTCGTCAGCGGCGACGCCAGGGTCGACGAGATCAGCAAGCAGGGCCTGTCGACGCTGTCGGCGACCCTGACCAATCGCACGTCGCTCAACGCCGGCGAGCCTGTCGGCATCGATCCGGCGAAAGACGACCTCGCCTTTTATCCCCTTCTGTATTGGCCAGTCGTCGCCGGCGTGCCGCAGCCTTCGCCCGCGGCGACGGCGAAGATCGCGGCGTTCATGCGCCAGGGCGGCACCATCGTCTTCGACACGCGCGATGCGCTGTCGACCCGATCGAGCGGTCCGCCGACCGCGGAAACCGCATGGTTGCGCCAGCTTCTCGCCGACGTCGACGTGCCCGAACTCGAGCCGGTGCCGCCGAGCCATGTCGTCACCAAGACGTTCTATCTGCTCGACGCCTTCGTCGGGCGTTATGCTTCCGGCCAGACGTGGATCGAGGCGCTGCCGCCGGCGATCGGCGATACCGCGAACCGTCCGGCGCGCTCCGGCGACGGCGTGTCGCCGATCATCGTCACCGGCAACGATCTCGCCAGCGGCTGGGCCGGCGACGAATATGGTGAGGCGCTCTATCCGCTGGTGCCGGGCGATCCGCGCCAGCACGAGATGGCGCTGCGCGGCGGCGTGAATCTGGTGATGTACACGTTGACCGGCAACTACAAGGCCGACCAGGTCCACGTGCGCGACCTGCTGGAGCGATTGGCGCACTGAGGTGAGTGAGAGCTTCTTCGCTCGCACGCCCGACATGGTCGCGGCCGACCTTATCGGCTGCACACTGCTGGTCGATGGCGTCGGCGGCCTGATCGTCGAGACCGAGGCCTATGACCAGGCTGATCCCGCGTCGCATAGTTTTGCCGGCCCGACGCGGCGCAACGCCAGCATGTTCGGGCCGCCAGGCCGCGCCTACGTCTACCGCTCCTATGGCCTGCACTGGTGCGTCAACATCGTCTGCCTGCCGGGATCCGCGGTGCTGATCCGGGCACTCGAGCCGACAGCGGGCCTCGAGACCATGCGCGCGCATCGCGGCATCCGTGATGACCGTCTGCTGTGCGCGGGCCCCGGCCGGGTGTGCCGGGCCCTCGGCATCACCGGAGCCCACGACGGCATGGCGCTGGACGCACCGCCGTTCGCCGTCGTGCCGCGCACGGTGCCGGCCGCGGTCGTCGCCGACCGCCGCATCGGCATCATCCGGGGCGTCGAAACGGCATGGCGATTCTCGCTTGCCGGCTCCAAATTCGTCAGCCGCCCGGTCCGGCGCTAGCCATCCGTCCCTGCAAGCGAAGCAAGCGCGGGAGGCGGCCTTCCCCCTGCATCTGCCGATAAAGCCTTGACGTTCCCGCCCAAGGACGGCATTGCCGCGACCATCATGGATACTACGGTAATCACACCCAAGCTTGCCGGCGCGTCGGCCCGGCGCATTCTCGCCGCCAGCCTCGTCGGCACTGCCGTCGAATTCTACGATTTCTACGTCTATGCGACGGCGGCGTCGCTGGTCTTCGGGCCGCTGTTCTTTTCCGCGGCGTCGGCCTCGACACAGCTGCTGGCCGCCTATGCGAGTTTCGGCATTGCTTTCGTGGCGCGCCCCATCGGCGCGTTGGTCTTCGGCCATTTCGGCGATCGCATCGGGCGCAAGTCGACCCTGGTGGCGTCGCTGCTCTTGATGGGCGCCTCGACGGTGCTGATCGGCCTGCTGCCGACCTATGCAAGCGTCGGCTGGGCGGCCCCGCTGCTGCTCTGCATCCTCCGCTTCGGCCAGGGCTTCGGCCTCGGCGGCGAGTGGGGCGGCGCGGCGCTGCTCGCAGTCGAGAACGCGCCGCCGGGCTATCGCGCGCGCTACGGCATGGCCCCGCAGCTCGGCGCCCCGGTCGGTTTCATAGCGGCCAACGGCCTGTTTCTCGTGCTCGGCATGCTGCTCACGCCGGCGGAGTTTCTGAGCTGGGGCTGGCGTGTGCCGTTTCTCTTCAGCGCGATCCTCGTGGCAGTCGGCCTCTGGGTTCGCCTCAAGATCACCGAGACGCCGGCCTTCAAGGCGGCGCTGGCCGAGGCGCCGCCGGCTGCCGTGCCGGTCGTCGAAGTGCTGCGCGACTACCCGCGCGAGACGATCTGCGGCACGTTCGCGGTCGTCGCCTGCTTCGCGCTGTTCTACCTCGCGACGGCCTTCGCCCTGGGCTACGGCACCGGCACGCTGCACTACGATCGCCGGACATTCCTCGCGCTGCAGCTTGGGGCGATCCTGTTTCTTGCGGTCGGCATCGTCACCGCGGGCATTTGGTCGGACCGCACCAATCCGCGCCGCGTGCTGATGGTGGGCTGCGCCCTGACGATCGTCGCGGGCTTGGGACTGGCGCCGATGCTGGGCAGCGGCTCGCTGCTGGTGATCGGGCTCTACCTCTCGCTGTGCCTGCTGATTATGGGCTTCGTCTACGGCCCTTTGGGCGCCTGGCTGCCAGGCCTGTTTCCCGCGCGGGTGCGTTACACCGGCGCCTCGCTTGCCTTTAATGTCGGTGGCATTTTGGGCGGCGGCATCGCGCCGATCCTGGCGCAGGCCTTGGCCGATCGCGGCGGCTTGCCCTACGTCGGCGTCTATCTGGCCATCGCAGCGCTCACCAGCCTGGTCGCCTTGGCCTCGATCGGTCGGCGCTAGAGCCTTTTTCCACAAAAGTTGCAGACTTTTGTGATCGAGAAAATGCTCTAACTTTTTGAAAAGAGAGCGATTTCTGATCGCTTTGGTGATCCCACCAAAGCGGAAAGCGCTCTAGAGGACGAAGCACGAAGCGTGCGCAAAGCATTCCTGGCATGCGGCAAAGGTGGTTTCGCGGAGGCCTCGCCATGCCGATATCCAATCCATCGGAAGCGGTGTGGCTGAGCGATTTCAGCGCGCCATCAGGCGTCGAAGTCCCCGTTCCCTCGGATTTGGATGCCGTTCCAAATGCAGGAGAATGTCATGATCATCGAAGGCCTCCTTCTTTTCACCGCCGTGACCGGCGCCCAGGTCCTTCTCGCCCAGGTCGTTGCCGACAAACTCACCGTTTTGGCGAGCAAGAAGACAAGCGAGTTCGACCCGCGGTTTTTCAACGGCCACTAGAGCGCTTTCCGCTTTGGTGGGATCATCAAAGCGATCAGAAATCGCTCTCTTTTCACAAAGTTAGAGCATTTTTTCGATCACAAAAGTCTGCAACTTTTGTGGGAAATGCTCTGATGTCGTCCCGGCGGCTCGTATGGCTGATCGCGTTCAAATCGGCTTTGCAGTCGCCGGTTGGCGGTCCATAGCGGTCTCGGCCTCGGCGAGAAGCCGCTCCTCGTGCTTCTTGAAGAAGCGCCAGAGCAGGATCGCCCCGACCAAAGCGATGGCCAGCGCGGCCCATCCCACGGGGCCCGCGATCCGGTGGATGCCTTCGCCCAGCAGGTAGCCGCCAAAGCCGAAAATGCTGGCCCACAAAATTCCGCCGGCGGCGTTAAACACCAGGAAACGCCAGGGCGCGAGGCGGTTGACGCCGGCCAGCAGGGCCGCGAAGGCGCGCAGCACCGCAACGAAGCGGCCGAAGAAGACGATTGCGCCGCCGTACTTCACGAAGAGGTATTGGCCAAGCTTCTGCTTGCGTTCGTCGAGCCCGACGCCCGGCCCCCAGCGCGTTAGCAGCCGCTGCCCGAATTCGCGGCCGACCCAGAACCCGATGTTGTCACCCAAGATGGCACCGGCCGCGGCGCATCCGACGATCGCCCTGATGTCGAGCCCGTGAGTGGTGCTGGCGTAGATCGACGCGGTGATCAGGATGGTCTCGCCGGGAAGGGGGATTCCCGAGCTTTCCAGCATCACCAGGATGAAGATCGCGGCATAGCCGTAGCTCGACAGCAGATGGCCGATCGTCCCGGGATCGAAGATGTGCACGTTTGGCCTCGCTCGGTCCCGATGTTCAGAGGGCCAACGATCCCGCCAGCAAAAAGTGCCAGGCCCCTACACGTGGCACAAGCATCCTGTTAACGCTGCCGCAGATACGGGGGCGAACGGTTGACCCAGGTTTTCGGACTCTTTTGGCACGCGTGGGCACTCGTTGCGCTGCCCCTCCACCTTGTGATCGCCACGTGGGTGACGATTCATGCCCTGCTGCATAAGCGGGAGGTCGGGTCGGCGCTCGGGTGGATCGGCCTCGCGTGGCTGTCGCCGTTCTTCGGCGGCTTCTTCTATTTCGTGCTCGGCATCAACCGGGTCCGGCGCCGTGCGCATCGCCTCAAGGTGCAGCGGACGGGCCGCGCGAAACCCGGCGATATCGCGGCATCGCGCGTTACCGACCACCTCGCGCCGCTCGAAAGCGCGCTGGGCCGGATCACCGGGCGCTCCACCCGGACCGGCAACGGGTTCGCGATCTACCAGAACGGCGACGAAGCCTACCCGGCGATGCTCGCCGCGATTGCTGAGGCTAAGGTCAGCGTCGCGCTCTCCAGCTATATCTTTCGCACGGACGAGAGCGGCACGCGCTTCATCGACGCCTTGACGGCCGCAAAAGCCCGCGGGGTCGCCGTCTGTGTGATCATCGACGGCGTGGGCGGCGGCTGGGTGATGTCGTCGGCCTACCACAAGCTGCGCCGCGCGGGCATCTCGGCCGGGCGTTTCATGCACTCGCCGCTGCCGTGGCGGATGCCGCTTTTGAACCTGCGCTCGCACAAAAAGATTCTCGTCGTCGACGGCCGCATCGGTTTCACCGGCGGGATGAATATCGCCGACGAGAACGTGCTGGCGCTGAAGCCTAAGGAGCCCGTGCAGGATACGCATTTCCGCGTCGAGGGGCCGTCGGTCGCCCAGTTGATGAGCGCCTTCGCCAGCGACTGGTCCTTCGTCATGGGCGAGGATCTGCAGGGCGAGATCTGGTTTCCGACGATCGCGCCGGCCGGCGACGCCACCGCCCGCGTAGTGACGTCGGGGCCGGACCGCGACGTCGAAAAGATGGAGTTTGCGGCGCTCCAGGCGATCGCCTGCGCGCGCAAAAGCATCCACGTCATGACGCCGTATTTCTTGCCGGACGATCACCTGCTGCTCGCTCTGGCGATGGCAGCGGTGCGCGGGATTGCCGTCGACGTCGTCATTCCCAACAAGAGCAACCATCGTCTCGTCGACTGGGCGACCCGGGCCGCCATCGGTCCGATGATGCGCGACGGCGTCCACGTCTGGCTCGGACCCTCGCCGTTCCGCCACTCCAAGGTGATGGTGATCGACGACGAGTGGAGCCTCATCGGCAGCGCCAACTGGGACATGCGCAGTTTTCGGTTGAACTTCGAACTGTGCATGGAAGTCTACGATCGTCCGCTGGCCGAGGCGTTGCGCACCTTCGTGACGGCGCACCGGGGCGAACGCCTGACGATCGATGCGATCGCCGCCCGCAGCCTGCCGGTGCGGCTCCGCGACGCCGCGGTGCGGCTGATGATGCCGTATCTCTGAGGCGGACCCGACGCATGTTCCGAGATCGTCCGGCGTTGCGTGTCTAATCGAAAAGGTCCGCGTGCGTGCCTGCGCTGACAAAAATCACCTTGCTGCTATCAATCCTGTAAAGAAGCAGAAAGTCGCCGTGGACGTGGCTGTCCCGGCAGTCCTGCCATTGCCCCTTAAGCTCATGGTCCTTCCACACGGCATCAAGCGGACCGTTGTTCGCGATCAGGAGCAGCATGAGTTCCTTGAGCCGCGGCATGTCGAATCGGCCGGACCTGATCAGCCGGTCTCAATCTTTCCGGAATGTCGACGTGTATTCGCATTCTCGCGGCAGCGACGTCCGCTTCGCGCTAGCTGGTTTTTTCAAGGGACTTGAACATATCGTCCGCCGCCTTGAACCGGCGAGGCTTGGCGGAGAGGGCGCGCGCTTCGAGGATGGCCGCTTGCGTCTGAGCGTTCGGGACGCAGAGATCGAGTGGTAAGCGCTGGTCGACGACGATGCGATGCAGAAAAAGCCGCACGGCCTCGGACGGCGTCAACCCGATCTGTTCCAGAACTTTCGTGGCCTCCTGCTTCAGGCGGTCGGCGACCCGAACATGGAGCATTGAGGCGTTTTCGGTAGGGGCTGCCTTGCGGCTTGCCGTCGGTGCGGCGGTCGCGACTCTCTTGGGTATCGTTCGATCGGTGTTCGCGACCGGTCGCTTTCCTTTGGCAGGTGCAACGTCTCTGGCTGCAGCCTTGCCAAGACTTGACGCAGCCTTCGGAAGGGCACCGCGCTTTTTCAAGACCGCTGCCGATTTTTGCGTCGCTCCAACAGGCTCTTTGCGTGCTATTGCAGGCATAAGCGCCTCCTTTAATGATACACGCACTGTATCTTATTAGAGAGACGCGGCAATCCTTTCACGGCAATTTGGAGCCGTGGTGTCGGGGGCGGATACCACCGAAGCAGTGGTGCACATATTGAGCTTCGGGGCGGCTGACGCCTGGACGTGGCCCGTTAAGTGTTGAGCCTCGCGATCGCCCGCCGCAATACATCGGCAATGCCGACCGCTTCGCTCTCGAGCTGCTGCATCGCCTGGGTCGTCTGTGTGCCGACACGGGCGAACGAGGCCACGACCTCGCCGGTGCGCTCGGCCAGCGCCGCCATCCGCTCGGCATCCTGACCTTCGAGCGCGGCGGTAAAATCCCTGGCGGCGCTCCGCGCATTTGCCATCGCGGGCGTCAGCACGGTGATCCCTTCGGCGACCTTGAGCGCGTGGCTGCGCAGGTGCTGCGCGATGATGCTGAGTCCGGCGCCGCGCTGCCCCAAGCGATACGATTTGACGATCGCGTTGGTGCCGATGATCGTCATGTCGATCACCATGGCTGCCACCTGCGCTGCGAGAGCTTCGAGAGTTTCGAAGGTCGACACGATGGAAACGGCGGTCGCGTCGATCGCGACGCGGGACTGTCGGCACGCCTGGATCAGGGCTTCCGCTGTTTTCAGCTTCGGAGCGAGCTCGCCGAGGAACGAGGCGGCCACTTCGCCGCGCGACACCACCAGCGGATTCCTGGGATCGGCGAGCTCTCCGACCCTGGATGCAAGCCGCGCCAGATGCGCCGCAAAATCGTCGGATCCACCAGCGCCGCTGTGAGCCCGTGTGTTCAGGTGTTCCGAGAGCTTTGCACCGATTGCGCGCGCGGCGCTCGCTACATTCGCGGCCGCACCCGCGATGATCTTATGACGCGAGCGAAACGTCGCCACGCTTGCATCGATATCGCACGAGGCCGTTTCGAGCTTGCTCCGATGGGCGCGCTCGAAAGCATCATGTGCCTTCGCGGTCTTCCGCAGCTCGCCGAGCAGCATCGCATGCGTGGCCTGATACTGCTGCAACGTATTCTTGGCTTTGGTCGCGAGACTTTCCAAAGCCTGCCCGAACCCTTCGAGGCTTTCGCCCGGCGCGTCGATCGAGGCCATCTCCACCTTGGCGTTGGAGACCATCGCCACCAGGAGACGGACATCGTCGGCGACGTGGTCGATCCGCTGCGACAGCACGAGATTTTGCGTGATGAGACCCTGCAGGCAGGCGCTCTCGGCCGCCAGACCCGTGCCGATCACGCGGATGTCCTGGGCGACCAGCCCGAGGTTCCAGCTGGCCGCGAACATGTCGCCGGTATCGAGCGTTTCCGCCAAGGCGCCAAAACGGGTCGCAAGGGCATTCAGCCGCGAGACGGCGGGAGCGACCTGCGTAAGGGTCGCGCGGAAGACCGCGTCGCGTTGCCGGGAAACCTTTGCGTGGTCGGCCAAATCGAGGACCGTCGGCTGGCGTGCCGTCGTTTGGGCCGCGCTCATCGGCAGACCAGGCCGCAAGGAGCCGAGACGAAGGATGAAGCGCCGCTGCGCCGCGAGGTCGAGTTCGTCGGCACGCAAACCTCACTTCGTTTCGTCCTGGCAGCATCAGGCTCGCCAAAGCGTCCATCCGAACGCGGCGCAGCATAGGCATTGGCCGCCTAAGCAACGATTAACGCGTTGTATTCAATCGACTTTCAACAATTGTTAGTGCGTTGAGGACGTTGTCCCGGTCCGGCGAGAGCGGGACCGGCTCTGTGTGTCTCCATCCATTGGCATGCGAGGGCGACAGCAGGCCTGGGTCGAATTGTGTTGAAAACACTGTGCCGGAACCCGCTTCGAGAACATGCGATCGCGACGCGTCCGTACCCAATCTGTCACGACGCCGAAGTTTAAAGGCATGAAACCCCGGCATCCCAAGGCGTTCGCCAGACAGCCGGTTCGTATTTGCTCAAATGTCACAAGAATCACGGACCGTTCAAGTCGCTGCCAAGTGGAGTTGACGAATCGACGAAGCAGGCGCGACTTTACTCATGTGGAGCGATCCACAGCCTGCCGATCTGCCTGGGAGTGACTTGAAGACGACGACCAGACCGCATCCCGCGTTCTGCAACATCTTGCGTTGGCCCCACCTGAAGGAGTCTGCTCTTGAGTAAGCGCTTCGATAAACAAAGACGTCGCAACGTCGCAACGGCCGACATCATCGACTTCGGACAGTCGAAATTTCAGAAGGAACGTTTCGTTCCGCCCATCAAAGCGCTCAACCCGACACAGGCCGACTACCTCGACGCTCTTCGCACGAGCCCGCAGGTGGTGGTGTTGGGCCCTGCGGGGACCGGCAAGACCTGGATCGCGGCCACAGAAGCCGCCGACATGTACCGCCAGCGTCACATCGGAAAAATTATCCTCACCCGACCCAACGTCCCATGCGGACGCTCGCTCGGCTTCTTCCCCGGCACGATGGAGGACAAGTTCGCCCCCTGGGCGGCGCCGATCGTCGATGCGATCAAGGACCGCATCGGCACCGCGGCTTACGACATCGCGCTACGCAACGGCGACATCGAGATGGTGCCGTTCGAAGTGATGCGCGGGCGTTCGTGGAAGAACGCCTTCGTGCTGCTCGACGAAGCGCAGAACACCACGCCGGCCGAGATTAAGACCTTCCTCACGCGCGTCGGCGAGGACTGCAAGGTCGTCGTCAACGGCGACGTCGGGCAATGCGATCTGGACGAAGCGAGCGGGCTTTCCGCTGTGCTCAACCTGATCCGCACACGCAATCTGCCGGTGCCGGTGATCGAGTTCTCGATCGGCGACATCGTGCGCTCCGGCCATTGTGCGATGTGGGTGAAGGCGTTTGAGGACGCGCGGATCTAAGGATCAAATGCGCTGATACCGTCATTGCGATCGAAGCGAAGCAACCCAGGGGCAGCAAGACAGCCGTCCCTTAGTGCAGCGGCCGATGGGTTGCTTCGCCTTCGGCTCGCAATGACACTCTCCAAAGCGACGACTTTTCATATTTGATGGTCGCTTGGCGGCCGCCTACCGCACCCGCCAACCCATCTCCCAAAAATCCGCCTCGAGCCGAGTTGCTTCCCGAAATACGGCCAGCAACTCGGTCTCGCGCGCCGGCGTGGCGTAGCGCGTCGCGAGATCGTCCAGCTGCGTCACAGCCTTGTCGGCGACCTCGCGATAGGCGGCGCCGGCATAATCCTCGATCCAAACCCGATAGGGATTGCCGGAATCGGCCGCACCCGGCTCCGCGATCAGCCGCGCCGCTATCTCGGCATAGCCGATGACGCAGGGCGACAGCGCCACCTTCAGCGTCAGCAGGTCGCCGCGCATGCCCGCATCCAGGACATAGCGGGTGTAGGCGAGCATTTCGGCGGCCGGCGTCGCCCGCTCGAGGTCATCTTCCGACAGGCCCCAGGCCGCGCAGAGCTTGACGTGAAGACCCATCTCGACGTCGAGAATGGCGTGCACCGCTTCGGCGGCATCGCGCATGTCGGCGAGCCGCGGCGCCTTGTAGATCGCCAGCGCATAGGCGCGGGCGAACTCGATGAGGAACAGGTAATCCTGGACGAGGTAGTGCCGGAACGCAGCCTCCGGCAGCGTCCCGTCCGCCATCGCCGCCGTGAAGCGATGGTGCGTGTAGGCCCGCCATTCCGGCGCGGCCTTCGCCTTCAGGTCCGCGAAAAAGCTCACGCCGGGACTTCTGTCCCGCGGTAGCCGCCCGCCGCGTCCAGGATCATCCGATGCGCGTGGTCGACAATGTCTTCCAGCGATACGGTCTTGGCGAACATCGCCTTGGCGCGCTGCCGGATTTCGTCACGCGTCGGCAGGGTCGGCATCGCGGGCATGTGCAGCCTGCCGATCATTTCGGCCGAGCGCTGGTAAGCGACGCCATGCGTCATCGCTTCCGGTGCCTGGGCGAAGAATTCGCGGATCGCGGCGATGTGGAAGGTCGCGGCGAGCTGCGCCGCCGAGCGCTCGATCATCTTGGTGCCAAGGCGCTGCTCGTTGCGCAGCACGGCTTCCGGCGGGCTCTTCATGTCCCAGACCACCCCGCACCAGGAGAGGACCACCAGGATGTAGAAGGTCGGATCGATCTCCCACCAGCGGAATCCCTGACGGACGCTGCTCTGAAAGGCATGATGATTGTTGTGCCAGCCCTCGCCGAAGGTGAACAAGGCGAGCAGCCAGTTGTTGCGGGAATCGTCGCCGGTCACGTAGCGCTTGCGCCCGATGACATGGGCCAGCGAGTTGATGCAGAAGGTGGCGTGGTAGAGCAGCACGGTGCTCCACAGGAAGCCGACCACGAGCCCGGACCAGCCGCCGATCAGGAAGGCGACAAAGCCCATGACGACGGCAGGAGCGAGTTCGAAGCGATGCAGCCAGAGAAGCTCGGGGTAGCGGGTGAAATCGGCGACCTTGGCAAGGTTCGTCTCGTCGTGGCGCTTGGCGAAGATCCAACCGACATGGGCGTAGAGAAAGCCGCGCTGGCGCGGCGAATGGACATCGTTCTCGGTGTCGGAGTGAAGATGATGGTGCCGGTGCTTGGCAGCCCACCACAGCACGCTCTTCTGCGTCGTGCTCTGCGCGAGGCAGGCGAGGATGAACTGGAACACCCGGCTGGTAGCGAAGGATCGGTGCGAAAAATAGCGATGATACGCGGCGCCGATCGCGAAAATCCGGATGACATACAACGCCAGACAGATCCACAGCGCCGTCGCGCTGACGCCCGTCCAGATTGCGGCAAAGCAGGCGATATGAACCAGGATGAAAGGGATCGCCGAGGGGTAGAGGATATCGTCGTCGTAGGGAGTGTCGGTCTTTGGGTCGGTCACGGATATGCCTTCGTTCGCGGTCCATCGTCAGTTCAGGCATCCGGCGAAAGATCGCGGCCTGCCTTGGCATTTTAGGCGAGGGGCGGGTGCAAGGATATGCCGCCTCCCCCAAATTCGTCCGCATGCCCGACCGTGTTCGATCCGGCAGCGATTCGGACGCCCAGGTGATAGACTTTGATTGGGACCGCGCGAAGGCGGCACAGCGGGCGACGGTCCAAGGCCCATGAAAAAAAAGGCCGCCGAGCTTGCGCCGGGCGACCGAGATGTCGAGGTTGCCTTTGACGCCGGCCTGCGCCCCGCCGCTTTGGGGAGCGACGAAGACCATGTAACAGCCTTAGCTAACGCGGCATTGGTTTGGCCGTAAAGCATGATCTTGCGCCGACCCGCATATAGGGAAGACTTCGCGCCGGCCTCGGGAAGTTCCGGCAAGACCGCCCTGTCGATCCGCGAATCTTCGCCTGGATCTGGGCCGCCTCTTCGGTGCATCATCGTCGAAAAGCGCGGTTAGGTGCTACAAGCGTTGCTCGGGAGCGGAAGCGTCGTGGCCAAGGTTCAGTCTTCCAGCGCGGCATGGCCCTCCAAGTGCGCCGAACGCCTAGGGCGTGCATGAGCGGGCCGCGGCGGATTCTGGCGATCGACCAGGGCACGACATCGACGCGCAGCATGGTCTTCGACGCCGCTGCCATCCCGATCGCAATCGCACAACGGGAATTCCCGCAACATTACCCGCGGGATGGCTGGGTCGAGCACGACCCCGAGGACATCTGGCGCGATACGCTCGCCACGATGCGCGAGGCGATGGCCGGCGCGGGCGGCGACCGGACGATCGAGGCGATCGGCATCGCCAACCAGCGCGAGACCGTGGTGCTGTGGGACCGCGCCAGCGGGCAAGCCGTTTATAATGCCATCGTCTGGCAGGACAGGCGGACCGCCAAGGTCTGCGCCGCGCTGAAGGCGGCCGGGGCCGAAGCGCTCGTCCGCGCCCGCACCGGCCTGCTTCTCGACCCCTATTTCTCCGCAACCAAACTGGGCTGGCTGCTCGACGAACTGCCGGGCGTCCGCGCCCGGGCGGAGCGGGGCGAGCTCGCGTTCGGCACCATCGACACGTTCCTGTTGTATCGGCTGACCGGCGGGCGGGTACACCTGACGGACGCCACCAACGCCTCGCGCACCTTGCTGTTCGACATCCATCGGCAGCGCTGGGACGACGACTTGCTGCGGCTCTTCCACATCCCCGCCGCCATCCTGCCAGGGGTGTGCGACAATAGTTTTGTCTTCGGCGAGACGGACAAAAATCTGTTTGGCCGATCCATCCCGATCGCCGGCATGGCCGGCGACCAGCAGGCGGCGATGATCGGGCAGACCTGTTTTGCGGCGGGACTTGCCAAGGCAACCTACGGCACCGGCTGCTTCATGCTGCTGAACACCGGCGAGACGCCCGTGCTTTCCAACAATCGCATGCTGACCACCACGGCCTATCGCCTGGATGGCAAGCCGATCTATGCCCTGGAAGGCGCGATCTTCGTTGCAGGCGCGGCGGTAAAATGGCTGCGCGACGGCGTCGGCGTCATCACCGATGCCTCGCAGACGCACGACATGGCAACCGCGGTTGCCGACAACAACGGCGTCTATATGGTGCCGGGTTTCGTTGGCCTCGGGGCGCCGCACTGGGACCCGGACGCTCGCGGTTTGATTTGTGGCCTGACCTTCAGCGCCACCGCTGCGCATCTCGCGCGCGCCGCTCTGGAATCCGTAGCCTACCAAACCTTGGATCTGGCGCAGGCGATGGCGAGCGACGGCGCGGGTAACACCAAAACCGTGCGCGTCGATGGCGGCATGGCCGCCAACGATTGGTTCTGCCAATTTCTCGCCGACATGCTGCAGGTCGACGTCGAGCGCCCGCATTGTCTCGAGACCACGGCCCTGGGCGCGGCGTTTCTCGCTGGCCTCGCCACGGGGCTGTGGCCGGACACGGCGAGCCTGGCCGCGACATGGCGCTGCGAGCGCCTGTTTCGGCCGCGCATGGCGGCCGCGCCGCGGGCGGCGATGATTAAGGGGTGGCGCACGGCCGTCCGGCGCAGTTTGCTGCGGGAGGAGCTTGGCTGAATTTTTGGGACGGTTAAAACCCGCTGAAATCAGGCTTTCGCCGCTCCGCGAATGCGGCAAACGCCTCCCGCGCCTCGGGACTTTTCAGCCGGTCCTCGAACGCCACCATTTCCGCCTTCATGCGCCCTGCAATCGCTTCGGCGTCACGCATCAAGCGCTTGGTCTGCGCCAGGGCGCCAGGCGGCTTGTCCGCGAGCATGGTCGCGGCGGCCATCGCTTGGCTCATGAGCTCGTCGGGCGGGACGACGCGGTTGGCGAGCCCCCAGCTCATCGCGGTGTGGGCGTCGATGCGCTCGCCGAGCGCGAACATGGCGAAGGCCTGGACATAGCCGATGCGGGCCTGAAGCAGCAGACTGGAGGCGGCTTCGGGCACCAGTGCGAGATCGACGAAGGGCACGGAAAGCGTTGCCGTCTCCGAAAGGACGACAAGGTCGCAATGCAGCAGCATCGTCGTGCCGATGCCGACGGCAAGCCCCGGTACGGCCGCCACGATGGGCTTTTCGAAGGTCGAGAGCGCCGCGAGGAAGCGATGCACCTGCATGTCCGCCCGATCAAGGGCGCCTGCGGCGATCGCGGCGAAGTCGCCGAGATCATTGCCCGCGGTAAACGTGTCGCCGGCCGCGGTGATCAGGACGCAGCGAACGCTAGGGTCATGCCGAGCCCGCTCGAGCGTGTCGGCGAGCTCGCCATACATCGCATTGGTCAGGGCGTTCTTCTTGTCGGGGCGGGCGATGGTGACGGCGAGCACGGCGCCCGTGCGGGCTTCCGCAATATGTCCCATGTGTCCTCCCGTTGGTGCCTGGCGCGCGTCCGGCCGCGGAGAATCCTACGCGGTCCGCCGCGGAAAAGAAGGCTAGGCTTTCGTCCGAAGGGCGGCCGCGCTGGTCTGTTTCCGGCAGGCACGTGGTTCGCGTGGCGTCGCGGCTGAAGCGTGAGGCGAACCTGCCTGCGCTTTCACGCTCCCGCGGCCCGGTCATGCAGCATCGCATCGAACGCCGTCTTGATCGCTTCGACGAACGGAATCTTGTAGGGAAAGTCCGCATTGTTCTGATGCACCAGCATCGACGTGTTGACCTCGAACACGATGAGGTTCCCGGCCCGATCGAGACCGCAGTCGATGCCGAAAAAGTCGAGGCCGACGCGGTCCCGGATGGCGCGAAGCGCCGCGTAATGGCGTTTCTCGAACACATGGGTCGGATCTTGCAGGAATGCGTGCTCTTCCTGCTTCATCCAGTCCACGTCGATCATGCCGGTGGCCGCGTGGTGCACCTTCCAGGATTCGCCGATGGCGAGATGGTACGGCATCACGCGATCGCCGACGAAGATGAAGCGGTACTTTCGGAAGAAGCCGTCGGGCGAGACGTAGTCCAGGTACTCGATGATGTAGTGATCGGTGGCCGGGCGAAGCGCGATGAACGCCTCGAGGGCCTCACGATCGCCGATCTTTTCGAAATCGTCGCCGCCATGCGTGCCGACCGGCCGCACCAGCAGCGGAAACGCCATGCACGGCGCGATGTCCGCGTGCGCGTCCGAGCTCCTGTGGCGAAGGGTTTGCGGCACGCGGACGTCGGGCAGCCCGGCCAGCAAAAGGGCAATGGCATCGCGCGTCGTTTGCTCGACCTGTCGCGGATGATTGATTGTCGGCAAACCAAGCGCATCGACGAGTTCGGCCGCGACCGGCAGCAGGCTCTGGCCGCGATCCGCGTCGGAGACGAGATTGATGACGATGTGTCCGCTGCGTCGAAGCTCTTCGATGTCGTAGCGCGTGTCGGCAAACAACAGCAGGATATGGGCTTCGTAGGCCGGGCGGTCGGTGAGGTAGATGATCGGCGTGTTGGCCATTACGGGCGCGCATAGCATCAACGCCGAAAAGGTCGGCGGTTCTTGCCTCGCCGGTCGGCGGATCAAGCGCTGCACCGTGGCGGCCCGCGCGTAGTCGCGTTCGGCCGCGACGAGATCGCCCATCGCGTGTTTGATGCCGCCGATCCAGTACAGGCTGTCCGCATTCTTGGGGTCGATCGCGTTGGCCCGTTCGAAGCAGTCCAGCGCGAGCGTGAATTGCTGCAGCATGAAATGCGCTTTGCCGAGTTCGTTGAGGACGAAGACGCTGTGCGGCTGTTCTGCCGACAGGCTCGACAGAACGGCAAAGCATTCATCGTATTGTTCGGTCGAACGCAGCGCGAGCGCGAGGTTGAGGCGCGCCGACCAGTGCCGAGGGTCGCCCTGCAGCGCGGCTCGGTAGGCGTCGATGGCATCGCCGTAATGTCGCTGCTTGTAGTGAGCGTTGCCGGCGAGGACAAGCGCATCGAGCGCGGAAGCCGGAGGCTCGAGTGTGTTGCCGTCGGCAGGGCCGTGGTCGCGGGACACGCTGTCCGGCGCGTCCGGTCTCTGGATCGTCATTGCGTTCGGCCATCCTCTGTCGCAGGCCGTTGTAAGCGACGCGGCGATCCCATGTCATCAGGATGCCGTGAACCGGCGAGCCTGTGGCCGGCCGCCATGCCTTGCAGCCGGGATGGGTGGCGGATGGGTGAAAGTCAGTCGAGAACGGTTAGGTGTTCCAGGTCGACGGTGCCCTGCTGGCTGGTGAAGGTGGGAGACGCTGCAGTGCCGTTCTGCTGCGAGACGCCGCTGATCTGATGGTCGCCGCTGTCGTAGGTCTTGCGCGTGCCGCCGCGTTCGACGAGAAGGCGCTTTTTCGCGGGGAAAAAGGCGTAGCGGAGGTCGTCCTGGGAACCGCTGCTTGCCGGCTCGCCGAGATCTTTCGGCCACCAGGCTTCGCCTGACGCCATCGGGGCCATGGGCTTCATGGGCGCCATAGGCTTCATCGGTTTCATGGGTTCCATCGCGAGGCCTCCAGCGTCTTCAGCGACAAGCAGAATCCGCCGCCAGCGGTTCCGCAAATGACGTCAAAGCTGGAAAAGGCCTCTTACCGACCGCCGCCGATCTGGATTTGACGACCTCAAGGGACCAGCTGGTTCCGAGGCACTCAAGGGATCGACGGGGGTCAGAGAGGTACGGGGCCTAAAAAGGTCATCGGAGCCAGTACATCCGTGGCTTCCGCTCCCGTCCAAAACCAAGATGAGGCCTTCGCCGCCAAATTGCAAGCCCTGGTTTGCGAATCAAATGCGAACGGGGCTCAGGCCTTGCCGATCATGCCGCTGATCTTCGTCGTCAGGGCCTCCATGGTGAAAGGTTTGGTCATCACTTCGAGGCCGGTCTCCAACTGGCCGCTGCCTATGACGGCGGTCTCCGCGTAGCCGGTGATGAACAGCACTTTCAGGCCGGGCCGCAGCGCACGTCCGGCATCGGCGACCTGGCGGCCGTTCATCCCGCCGGGCAGGCCGACGTCGGTGATCAGCAAGTCGAGGCGCGTGCTCGACTCCAGCACCTTCAGGCCGGCGCTGCCGTCCGGGGCCTCGATCGCGATATAGCCCAGATCCTCCAGCACCTCGGTGATGAGCATGCGGACCGTCGGTTCGTCGTCAACGACCAGAACCGTCTCACCCTGTTCGGCGCGCTGCATCGCGATGCGGGATGCGGGCGTCGTGGACTCGTCCGTCTCGCCGAGATGGCGCGGCAGGTCGATACACATCTTGGTACCGCAATTAACCCGTGAATCGATATGCACCTGACCGCCGGATTGGCGGGCGAAGCCGTAGATCATGGACAGGCCGAGCCCGGTGCCCTGGCCGAGCGGCTTGGTGGTGAAGAAGGGGTCGAAGGCGCGTTTGATGACGTCAGGCGCCATGCCGGTGCCGGTATCGGCGACGCAGAGCGACACATAGGCGCCGGGCGGGATGTCGCGTTCGGCCGCGGTCCGCTCGTCCATCCAGGTGTTGGCCGTCTCGATCGTCAGCCGGCCGCCGTCGGGCATCGCGTCGCGGGCGTTGATGCACAGATTGAGCAAGGCATTTTCGAGCTGGTTGGGGTCGACCAGCGTCGTCCAGAGGCCGGCCGTCTCGACAATGGTGACGTCGACCGCCGGGCCGACCGATCGGCGAATCAGGTCCTCCATGCTGGCGATCAGGCGGTTGATGTCCGTCGTCTTCGGGTTCAGCGTCTGCCGCCGCGAGAAGGCCAGCAACCGATGCGTCAGCGCCGCCGCGCGTGTCGAGGCGCCCTGCGCGGCGCCGATGTAGCGGTCGAGATCGGTGTAGCGGCCCTGGGCGAGCCGGGTGCTTAGCATGTCGAGGCTGCCGGTAATCCCCGTCAGCAGGTTGTTGAAGTCGTGGGCCAAGCCGCCGGTGAGCTGGCCGACCGCTTCCATCTTCTGCGACTGGCGGAGCTGGTCTTCCAACAGCTTGCGGTCGGTGATGTCGCGGCCGGCGGCATAAAATTCGTCGCCTTCGGGAATGCACGTCCAGCTGAACCACCGATAGGCGCCGTCCTTGGCGCGCAGCCGTAGGTCGACGTCGCGGATCACCAGACCCTGTGACAGCTGGGAATATTGCTCCGTGGCGAACGGGATGTCCTCGGGGCAGATGATGGCGTCGATCCGCATGCCGAGAAGTTCGTCGGGCGCGTAACCCAGGGACTCCTGCCACGCCGGATTGGCGCTGCGATAGAAACCGTCGAATCCGCAGAGCACAAACAGATCCTGGCTGGTGCGCCAGACCCGGTCGCGCTCGCGGGTCCGCTCCTCGACGCGGCTTTCGAGCGTCTCGTTGAAGGTGCGCAGCCGTTCCTCGGTCCGTTTCGCTTCGGTCACGTCATAGATGACGCCGACGAACCGCAGGCCCGACGAGACCGCGTCCCGAAGATATTCGCCGCAGCGCTTGACCCAGCGGGTTTCGCCGGTGTCCGGGCGGGTAATGCGGAACTCGGCCTGAATAGCGACGCCGGCTTCGGGCCGCACAGCAATGTCGATGATCAGCGGGTCGCGCGGATCGACGACGGCATTGATCGTGCGCAGCGGCAGATCGTTGGCCGGATGCAGGCCGAGTAGCGCGCAGAATTGCGCCGAGACGGCGGCGGTGGCGAAGCCGTCGATGTATTCGAACGTTCCGATGCCGCCGGCGGTCTGCGCGATCCGCAGCTGTTCTTCGACACGCTTCTGCTCGGTAATGTCGACGAGGACGCCGTCGAAATGCGTCGGCTGGTCCTGGGCATCGAAGTGACATCGACCCCTGGCATGAACCCAGCGCATGGACGCGTCGGGCGCAAGAAGCCGATATTCCTTGGAAAACAGCTCGGCGCCGCGCAGCATGCCCCCAACCGCGAGGCGGATCCGCGTCGCGTCGTCGGGATGGATGATCGAAAAGAAGGTTTTTGGCCCGATGCCGGCTGCGGCCTGCTCCGGCGTCAGCCCGTAGAGCGCCGCGAAATGCGCGTCCCCGACGATGGATCCGGTCGCGATGTCCCAGTCCCACGCCGCTGCCGCGCCAGAAGCGGAGAGGGTGGTCCGCAAGCGCTCCTTCACGGCGTCGAGCCGATCGGACGCTGGGGCGTTGATGCGTGCCTCCAGGGGGGCAGTCGGGGCTGTGTCACTCATGGTCGTTGAGAGAAGTCATTTGCGCGCATGGAAGTTCAGCCGCCTTGGCCCATGTCGTCATCCATGACGCGGGCGATGAACTCTCCGACCAGTATTTTGAGCGCAATCAGGGACGGAACGTCCATCAACATCGCGATGTAGCCGCGGATGTCGCGGTCGCGCACGGAAAAATTTATGTAGAGGAACAGCACGAGACCGGCACCGTCGATCGCGTCGGGCGGCTCGAGCAATTGCTTGCCGTCGCCGCGCGTGACCTCCGGCAGCGACATGGTAAGCGACTGCTGCAGCATGTTCGCCATCGTCGCGAGACAGCCGTTGAGGATGACGTTACCGGTTTCGGCCAGCGCCTCGGTTTCCATCGCTGCGACCTCGTCGTCCGACGCGTCCGGCCCCAGAACGGCGCGGACCAGTTCAAAACTGTTCGTCTGCGGAAAGATCAGCAGCGCACGTCCGGAGAAGGCGCCGGAAAAATCCTGGCGCACAGCGACGAGATCGGTGCTTTCGCGCTCCCCGATCACCGCTGCCGCGGCCTTGTGGGTGATCACTTCGACGGATGGAACCGATAGCATAACCTGCTCGCCGACCATCTTGCGCAGCGCGACGGCGGCTCGGCTGACGCCGATATTGACGAGTTCAGTAAGGGCGTCGCGCTCCAGATCGCTGAGAGCGATATCCGAAGGGGTCACTTGGCCTCGGCTCGGAGCCTGAGCGCCGCGCCCGACAGAAAGCCGCGAAGCCCCTCTTCGGTCAGCGGCTTGCTGACGAACGTCGCGTTGAGGGCCCGCGCCCGGGCGATGATCTCGTCCTGCACGTTGGCGGTGATCAGGGCGATCGGCAGCGTCGGATGCAGCACGCGCAACTCGCCGGCCAGCTCAAGCCCGTTCTTGCCCGGCATGTTGAAGTCCAGAAGGACCACGTCGATCCGGCGCTCGGCGACCAGCGTCAAGGCTTCGTCGGCGCTGGAGGCCTCGACGCGCTGCCAATCCGGCTGCAAGGCGGTGATCGTCTTGCCGGCCACGATGCGGGCCAGCTTGCTGTCGTCGACGATCAAAACTGTGGTCGTCATGAAAATGCTCCGAATAATCTGAGTTGAGCTTGGTCTCTGGACCTTGGCGATGCGTGGGATTGGGCGGGATCGAACACGTCCGCTGTGAGTGCGCTACCCTCAAGCGATTGTCTAGCGGACTCACGCCAAAGTCAGCAGCGGGATCAACCACGTGCGAAGGAATGGGTCACCGGGTTGGCCAGTTATCGGCGGCCGAAGCGCTAGCAGCACCTGGACGATGGCCGCATGCAGCGGGCCGGCCCCGGTCAGGTCGACGGCGCGGCGGGGGTCCGCGCGCAACAGCATCAAGAGAGGCTCGGCGTCCTCGACGCGGCAGGGCCCGTCGAGCCGGACCCGATCGCCCTCCAGCCTCACGCTCATCCCAGCAGCTCCGGCAGATCGAGGATCATCATCACACGGCCATCCCCAAGCAGCGCCGTGCCGAGCACGCCGGTCATGCCTGACAGCAATCCCGTCATCGGGCGGAGCAGGACATCGATCCGCTCGGCAAAGCCATCGACCTCTATGCCGATGCGCTGATCGCCCGAGGCGACGATCAGAAGTTTGACATCGGTCGCGCGAGGCGCGCCCGCGACGTTCAGCAGCGAGGCCAGACTGACCAGCGGAATCGTGGCATCGCGCAGGACGAAGGCTTCGCCGCTGCGGATCGGGATGATCCGGTCGGTCGCGACGCGTGCCGTCTCGGCGATCGTCTCCATCGGGATGCCAAACCGGTCGGTGCCGACGCGGACCGTCATGACGGTCGAGACGGTCGCCGCCTGCGGCAGGCTGAGACGAATGGTCGAGCCGCTGCCCAGCGTGCTCGCGATGGTGACGCGGCCGCCGAGTGCCACGACCTTTGAGCGGACCGCATCCATGCCGACGCCGCGCCCGGAAATGTCGGTAATTGCGGCTGCGGTGGTAAAGCCGGGGGCGAAAATCAGGTCCAGCGCGGCGGTGTCGTCGAGCGCGGCCAGTGCCGCGTTGCTCATCAGGCCGCGCGTCTTGGCGATAGCCCGGAGCCGAGCCGGATCGATTCCGGCGCCGTCGTCGGTCACCGTGACGACGATCTGACCATTGTCGCGCCGCGCCTCGAGGCTTATCGTGCCGCTTGCGGGCTTGCGTTGTGCGAGCCGGGTCGCCGCGTCCTCGATCCCGTGGTCGACGGCGTTGCGCAGCACATGCAGCAACGGCTCGAACAGGCCGTCGACGATCCCCTTGTCGGCCTCGACATCGTCGCCCACGGTCTCGAAATTCACAGTCTTGCCGAGCTTTCCGGCGATCTCGCGAACGAGACGGGGAAAGCGGCGGAATGTCTGGGCCAATGGCACCATGCGGACGCGCATGACGTCGCGATGCATATCGCCGACGAGCCGGGCGATGTCCGCCTGACTGGCGTCGAGCGCCCGCCCGAGCGTGGCATCCTTTTCCGCGACCTGGGCGGCGAGGTGGGCCAAGGCGTTCTTCGCGACGATCAACTCGCCGACGATGTCCACCAGCGCGTCGATGCGTCCGGCTTCGACGCGGAGGGTGCGCGTGGCGATTTCGCCGGACCCTTGCGGCTGCTCGATGGACGTCGCTGCGACGTTGCCGGGCGCAACCTCGATCACGACGACCTGGTCGGCGACGAAGCGAAAAACGGCACGGATGTCGTCGACCGGCGCAGTGCTCAGCGCTTCGATGATCAGGTTGCAGGCATAGGGATCGAGCGTCGGTGCGTCCCAGGCGTCGCGGGCGCTCAAGCCGAACGCGACCAGTCCCGGAATGGCGCGCGCCAGCGCCATCGGATCGTCGCCGAGGAAGAAGCAATCGCTGCTCGGCGTGTAGCGCAAAGCGACGAGGGCATGGTTCGCGGCGCGTGTCACCGTGACGGCGTCGGCGGCGCGATCGAGAAACGGCGGCAGCCAGGACGGGTCTTCGGTCGTCGCCGGTGCGTGGGCGACAGCGACGTCCCGCGCCATCGTCGCCTTCAAGGCGGACTGGAGACGGCGACTGTCCTCGTCCGCGCCTTGCGGCAAACTCCCGGCGGCGGCGATTGCCTCGATCCACGTCTCGCTGCAACTGATGCAGTCGAGAAGGGCATCGATCACCGGTCGGTCGGCAACGAAATGACCGTTACGCACTTGCCCCAGCAGATCTTCCGCGACGTGAAGAACCGCGCCCATCGCGGCGAAATGGAACAGGCCGACGGATCCCTTCAACGTGTGAACCGCGCGAAAAACACTGTCGATGCGGGCGGCATCGGACGGGTCGCGTTCCAACGCCAGCAGGTCGTCGCTCGCCTGCTGTGTGAGTTCGCGCCCTTCGATCAGGAATTGTTCGAGCAGCTCATCCATCACCCCTCCGGGCGCTGGTAGACGACGGCGTCGTCGAAGCGACGGACAGTGAAACGGCTGGAGATCCGGGTCATCGACTCGGTATGGCCGAGGCAGATGAAGCCTTTGGGATTCAGCGCATCATAAAGGTTTTTCGAGGCGTCGAGACGCGACGCCTCGTCGAAATAGATCAGGACGTTACGGCAGAAGATGATGTCGAAACAGCCTTGCGCCGCCATCGCCGCGCGGTCCACGAGATTGACATAGGTGAACTTTACCGACTCGCGCAGATCCTGGATGATCTGGCGGACGCTGTCGTGTGCGGGGGTAAAGTAGCGGTCGGCGACATCGGCCGGCAGGCGCGCCAGCGCCCGGACGCCGTAGTCGCCGACGTGGGCGTCCGCGAGAACGCGGGTATCGATGTCGGATCCGACGATCTCGATGTTGTAGGCATCGACCAGCGGCCAGTTTTCCAGCAGCCAGATCGCGATGGAATAAGGCTCTTCGCCGGTCGCGCAGGGGACCGACCAGATGCGGACGAGGTCGCCCGGCGCCTTGCGCGCGATGACCTCCGGCAGCAGGGCGCGGCTGAGACAGACGAGCTGGCGATCCTCGCGATAAAAGTAGGTTTCGTTGACGGTGAAGCTGTTGATCAGCTGTTCCGTCTCCGGGCCGCCGACACGCAGCAGCGTCATGTAGGCGGCGAAGGACGCGGTCCCGACCACCGCCATGCGGTCGATGATGCGGCGTTCGATGAAGTAGCGCTTGGCCTCGCCGTAGGACATGCCGGTTTGTCGGTAGAGGAAGTCGCAGAAGCGCTGCAGATCCTCGGGGCTAAGCGGCGATTCGGCCGCATTCGACCCGTTCACGAGGCCCACGCCAGCAGGCGGTCGGCGATCGCGTCGACAGGGGTCACGACCTGCGCTCCGCCGGCCTTCACCAGTTCGCCCGGCATGCCCCAGACGATCGCCGTCTCTTCGGCCTCGGCGATGGTGCGGCCCCCCTCTTTCCTGAGGCGGGTCATGGTCACCGCGCCGTCGTTGCCCATGCCGGTCATCAGCACCCCGATCAGGCGCTCGGCGCCGAGGTGCTGCAGGGCCGTGGTCACCAGGCGATCGACGCTCGGATGCCAGCGGAATTCCGGCAGCGACGGCGTTGCCATGACGACGGGGCCCTCCGGACGCAGGCTGACGATCATGTCGGCATCGCCTTTGCCGATATAGACGTGGCCGGGCAGGATCGCCATCGGCCGCGTCACCTCGACGACCGTCACTGCGCAGAGCCTATCGAGCCGGCGCGCCAGCGGGCCGGTGAACGACGCCGGCATGTGCTGGGCCACGAGGATCGGCCAGGGAAAATCGGCGGGCAGAGGAGACAGCAGCAGGTCCAGCGCCGGCGGCCCACCGGTCGAGCAGCCGACCACGACGATCATGTCGGCCGCGGCGG
>NZ_LMUU01000140.1:2105-3728 GCF_009765775.1 Beijerinckia sp. L45 | reverse complement strand
TTTTGCGGCCGGGATATGTGCGGATGCCGCCGGCTCGCTCGACGCCGGCGCTGCGCCGTTTGTTAGGCGCCGGACGCGCTCGGTCAGACGGAGGCTGCGGCGCAGGCGCGCGTTCGCGGCGGCGCGCACCTTTTCGACGAGCACCGGCGCGAGCTCATCCATCGCCAAGGAGACCGCGCCTTCCGGCTTGGCGACGAAATCCACCGCGCCAAGCTGCATGGCTTCCAGCGTGATGTCCGCACCGGCTTCGGTCAGCGACGACACCATCACGACCGGGCAGGGGCGCTCGATCATGATGCGATCGAGGCAGGCGAGCCCGTCCATCTTCGGCATCTGCACGTCGAGCGTGATGACGTCCGGTCCGAAGCTGTGGAGCTGCTCCAGGGCCTCGGCGCCGTCCCGCGCGAAGGCGACATCGAAGTCGTTCTGCGCGGCAAACACAGTGCCGATCAAGCGGCGCATCAACGCCGAATCGTCGACGACAAGGAGTTTGATCACGCGGTGACCGCTGCTTCGCTCGCCATCCCGGCGCCGAGCGCGGCTAGGACGTCGCGCTCGGCGCGATCGAGCATCGCTCTGGGATCGATGACGAGGATCAGGCGGCCGTCGCGCGCGATGGTCGCGATCCGGTCGAAGAGGCGGCTGCCGTCCGCGGTCATATCCGGCGCCGCGACGAGTTCGCTCGCCGCGATGGTGAGCACTTCCGAGACTGCGTCGACGACGAAACCGGCGCGCACCCCGTCGATGGTGACGACGACGACCCGGCGGCCGCGCGTCGCCTCGCCGGACGCGGCGAACCGCTGACGCTGGTCGATGATCGGCACGATTCTGCCGCGCAGGTTCATCACGCCCTCAATGAAAGCTGGCGCGCGCGGGACGCGCGTCAGGCTGTCGGGGCATCGCACCACTTCGTCGACGCTGGCGATCGGCAGGCCGTAATGCTCGTCGGCGAGTTGGAACACGACGAATTGCTCGCTCATGGCGTGATCGGTGTCGGCAGCCATCGTGGTCGTCCCGTGTTGAACGCCGGCGAAGATGCGCGCTGCCGTCGTCTCGTCGAAAAGCTTGGCCGGCGAAAGAACGGCGATCAGGCGCGCGCCGCCGTCGAGCCGACAGATGGCTTCGATCCGCGCTTCGCTCTGGCCGCGCGTCAAGACGAGCGGCACCGGGTCGAGCGCGTCTTCCGCGACCCGTATGATGGCAGTCATATGATCCGCGACCAGCCCGATCAACGCCGGCCCGGCGCGCGTGACGACGATCCGCGCCTTGTCGCGTTCGAACCCCTGGGTCGGGAGACCCAGCAGCACGCGTAGCGAAACCAGCGGCAAAAGGGTCCCGCGGAACGATATGACGCCCATCATCGCAGCGTCGGTATCCGGCACTTCGGCAATGGCGGCGGGCATGGGGATGACTTCGGCCACCTTGTCGAGGGGCAGGGCGTAATCCTGTCCCGCGACCGTGAAGCCGATGAGCGCAAGTTCGTCCTGATCGAGTTTCTCCGGTGCCGCGGTCGGTATGGCGACCGGTCGTTCGCCGGTGCGGCGGCGCGGCAGCGCGGCGAAGTCGCGCGCGAGCAAAGCCTCGAGGTCGATGCGGCGTTCGCCGGCGGCACGGGTCAGGGTC
>NZ_LMUU01000140.1:0-2035 GCF_009765775.1 Beijerinckia sp. L45 | reverse complement strand
AGGCCGACGGCGGCGCCCGTGGCCATCACCACGATTCGCGATGCCGGCGACGGCGCGGTGGTCGCGTGGCCGAGCAGGCCGGCCAGGGAGATGATGGGAAGCACCGTGCCGCGCAGGTTGGTGACGCCGATGAGGCTTGCCGGGCCGTGCGGCACGCGGGTGACGGCGCGCGGCCGAATAATTTCGGCGACGTCGCTGGCGGCCAGCGCAAGCCGCTCGCCCGCCACCTTAAAGACAAGGCTTTCGCCGCCCCAGGTTGTCGCTTCGCTTGAGGCCGGCATCTCGGCCTGCGGCGCTCGGGCGGCCTTTGGCGCACGGGCCATTTCGCTCAGGCCTCGGCGATCTGGAGTTCGTCGGCGAGGCTGGCGATCTCTTCGATGGCCGCTGCAAGGTCCTCGGCGCCGCGCGCCTGCTGGCGGGACGCCGTGGCGGCTTCGGTCGCGGCGGCGCTGGTCTCCTCGGCGGCCGAAGCGATCTGCAGCGTGCCGGTCAAAACCTCGCGTACCGAGGCGAGGATCGAGTCCGAGCCGGTCAGGATTTCCGCGGAGCCGTCGCGCAGCGCCACCATGTCGGTGGCGACGGTGCCGAGCCGTTCGATGATGCCCTGGTTCTTGCCGATCTCCGGCTGCGAGGCGGCGGCGATCTGCTCGAGGTCGCGACGGACCGCGGCGATCTGATCCTGGATCTGCCGCACGACGTCCTTCATCCGGTCGGCGTTAGACGCGGAATCGCGCGCCAGATTGCGGATGTCGGTGGAAACCACGGCGAAGCCACGCCCGAACTCGCCGGCGCGCGCCGCCTCGACCGACCCGCTCACCGCGAGCATGTTGGTCTGCACCGCCACCAGCGCGATGCCGTCGACGATCTTTTCGATGCGGCGGCTCGACATTTCCAGTGAGCCGATAAGGACGGTGACGGCCCGGATCTCGTTGAGCGCGCCCTCGATGCTGCCGCTCAGCTTGACCACGGCCTGGCGTCCCTCGCCGAGCAGCGGAGCGATCGTCTGCATCCGCTCGACGGCGTGCGCGGCGGCGCCGCGGGTCGAGGCGGCGGCCTTCTCGATCTGAGCCATGGCGGTGGTGGATTGCTGCGTCGCGGCCGCCTGAGCCTGCGCTCCTCGACTGATCTGGTCGATGGCGGCGAGGATCTGGCCGGCCGCGCCGGACAGTTCCTGCACGGTGGCGGAGAGCTCTTCCGCCGCGGCGGCCATCTGCTGGGCGCTGGCGCCCGTGGCGGTGCCGCTTTGCAGATCTTCCGCCATGATCGCCAGGGCCTGGGCCGTGCGATGGCTCTGGTCCAGTGCGACGCTCTGTTGCTGCACAGCGCGTTGCGCCTGCGCTGCTGCCGACGATTGCTGCTCGGCAGCGGTTGCGACCTGTTCCGCGCCGCGCTGCGCCTCGCGGGCGCCGCTTTCGGCTTCGACCGCGGCGATCAGGATTGCCTGCGTGCCCTCGGCCATCGCGCCGAACTCGCCGCGGACGGTATCCAGCGTTGCAATGACGGCGCGGCCGTTGCGCGCTTCGGCTTCAGCGGACTCGGCGGCGGTCTTGATCCTGGCGGCGATGGCGCGCACTTCGACGCCGATGGCCTCGGCGAGATCCTGGACTTCGCGCGCGCTGCGCTCGGACACTTCGGCGAAGGCGCGAACTTCGTCGGCGACCACGGCAAACGCGCGGCCGTGCTCGCCGGCGCGGGCCGCCTCGATGGCCGCATTCAACGCCAGCAGGTTGGTCTGATCGGAAATGTCGCCGACGATGCGGGTGATGTCGCCGACGTTGGTCGCGTGGCTCTCCAGCGTCGACACTACGTCGACGGATAGCAGCTGGCGCGCCGCATTGCCGCGGACCGAGGCCACGGAGGCGTCGATCTGCGCGCCCACCTCGATCAGCATGGTTTGCAGCGCATCCGTCTTGCGGCGCGACAGGTCGGCCTGTTCGCGGGCCTTGGCGAAGATCGCGCCGAGGCTGTCGATGGCGCTTTGCGATTCCTGTGAGGCGCCGGCAGCCTCTTCGGCGGCAGAGGCGATCTGCTCGAG
>NZ_LMUU01000012.1 GCF_009765775.1 Beijerinckia sp. L45 | reverse complement strand
ATGGCGGAACTCATGGCTGGCGCTCGACTTCGCCCACCTCACAGGGCCGACGTCGAATGCGCCTCTACTCTTGTCAGTACTGTTCGCTCCCGCTGTTCTTCGAGAACACGCATTGCATCCGTTGCCGCAGCGAACTGGGCTACTGGGCGGAGACGGATTCGCTCGTCGTGCTTGAACCGGGCCGCCAGGGATCCGGCGAATGGACGTCGTTCGCGGTGCCCGGCCTGACGCTCCGCTGTTGCTCCAACAGTCGCTTCGGCGTCTGCAATTGGATGGTGGACGCCGCCAGCCAGGAAGGACGATGCACCTCGTGTCGTCACAACCGCGTCGTGCCATCCACCGACACGGCCGCAGGCCTTGCGTCATGGCGCAAGATCGAGTCGGCCAAGCACAAGCTCTTCGCCTCGCTCCATCGGCTCGGGCTCATCGATGTCATCGAGCGCGCGGGCGTCGCAACGCTGGGCTTCCAGTTCCTTGAGGATGGGGTCAACGGAACACCGCCTGTCATGACAGGCCACGCGAACGGTCTCATCACCATCGCGACGAAAGAAGCCGACGACGTCGAGCGTGAACAGCGCCGTAGCCTTCTCGGAGAACCCTATCGCACGGTCCTCGGACACTTCCGCCACGAGTCCGCGCACTATTTCTGGGACAGGCTCGTGCGCGATACCGGAAGGCTGGCCGAGTGCCGCGCGGTCTTCGGAAACGACAGGATCGATTATCAGGCCGCTGTCGGTCGCCATTATCTTCAAGGGGCGCCGGCCGGCTGGCAGAAGGCCTACGTCAGCCCCTATGCGACGATGCACCCCTGGGAGGATTTCGCCGAGACCTGGGCGCATTACCTCCACATGGTGGCGACCCTCGATACGGCCTACGCGTACCAGCTCCGCATCGCACCGCCGAAAGACCGCTTCCGCGCGTCCTGGGTCGACGACCCCGTGGACCCCTACGAGGCGGAGAACATCGACACGCTCGTCAACAACTGGATGCCGCTCACAACGATGCTTAACTCCTTGAACGGGGCGATGGGAAAGGACGACGCCTATCCGTTCGTCCTGACGGCACCGGTGATCGGAAAGCTGGGCTACGTGCACTGGCTGATCCGGCAGACGGTCGCGGAGATCCGCAGCGATGCTCGGGCGCTGCTGCTCTCATAGCGATCATCATCCCGCCACGTAACGACGGGATCCTTTATCCCTGAACCTGCGCACGCGCGTCGCCCTGATCCCGAGACCTCGTCAGTTCAGCTGCTCGGCGGCGGAGGATTTGGCGGTCGGCGAAGCAGGCGATCACGATCCCACGCGCCTTCGTGCGAGGTGACCTGCTTGTCCTTCGACGAACCGACGGCGGCGCTTCTAGAGCCCGGTCCGAGGTCTTCCTAGAACTCCAAGGCCTCGCTCGGACTGCTTCGCCATGGCGGGGCGTCACCATCGGCGCGGAACCGGGCGCCTGTCTGTTCGGTCGGGTCAGCCGAATACTTCAACGACCAGATCGACGAAGCTGCGCAGTGTCGGCGTCTGGCGCCGGTTGGCCGAAAAGAGCAGGTGCATCGCTCGGACGGGAGCGTCGAAATCCTCGAGGACGGGGACTAGGGCGCCGGATGCGAGATCGTCACGAAGGACGCTCTCTGCCTGAAGGAAGATGCCGCCACCCGCGAGCGCGGCCGTGCGCAGCACGCGCGAGTCGTTGGATTGGAAACGACTTCGGACGCGTACGGTTTGGGTCTCGTCGTCGCGCGTGAAGATCCAGTCGGCGAACGGCAATCCCGTCGAATAAATGAATCCGAGGCAGTCGTGATCCGCCAGATCGTGTGGCGTCGCAGGTGCGCCTCTCTTGGCGAGGTAGCCCGGCGACGCGCAGGCGACGAGCCGGTGCGGCGCAAGGGTGCGTGAAAGGAACGAGGAATCCTCGAGATCGCCGAGGCGGACCACGACGTCGTAGCCTTCGTCCACGATGTCGACGAACCGATCGCTCAGGACGAGATCGATCGATACGGCCGGTTGGGCCTCGAGATAGCTGGAGACGATGGGTGCGAGGCAGCATGCGCCGAAGCTCACCGGTGCGCCGACGCGCAGATGTCTGCGATGGGTCGTGCCGAGATCCTGAGCCAATGATTCAGCTGCGTCCGTCTCGGCGAGGATCGTGCGGCAACGCTCGTAGAAGGCCTGTCCGATGGACGTCAGGCTCTGACGTCGCGTCGTGCGTCTGATCAGCTCGACGCCGAGCCGCTCCTCCAGGAATCCGACATGCCTGCCGACCATCTGCGGCGACAGATCGAGGGCCGCCGCAGCGGCGGTAAAGGATCCAAGGTCGGCCGCCTTCACGAAGACGGCCATGCTATGCAGCCGGTCCATCGATTAGAAACTCTGGGTTTCAGGTATCCAAGATCTTCCTTCATTTATCCGCATGCGCTTTGGACGCAAGATCTTGATCGATCTGATTTGGAGACCTGCGATGCGCACCTATCGATTTGACGCCCTGACCGGCCTTGACGACCTCCACCAGCATGAGGAGCCGGTTGCCGAGCCGCAGCGCGGCGAGATCCTGCTGCGCATCCAGGCTGTGTCGCTGAACTACCGCGACATCGCGATGCCGCTTGGACGCTATCCCTCCCCCGCGAAACCTGGGCTCATCCCGACGAGCGACGCAGCGGCCGAAGTGATGGAAGTCGGGGAAGGCGTGACACAGTTCAGGCCGGGCGACCGCGTCATCGGCGCCTTCCATCCCCGCTGGTTCGGTGGCGAGCGTCCACGATCCTTCGCGGCCGACAGCTACGGGTCAGCACAGGACGGCTGGCTGTCGGAATACAAGGTCGTGTCGCAGGAGGCGGTCGTGCCGCTGCCCGACGGGCTGAGCTGGGAGGAGGGGTCGACGCTCCCGTGCGCCGCGGCGACCGCCTGGTGTGCGCTGGCCGGAGGAACTCCGATCCGCGCGGGTCAGACGGTGCTGACGCTCGGAACCGGGGGCGTGTCGATCTTCGCGGTACAGCTCGCCAAGGCGGTGGGCGCCCGCGTAATCGCGACGACCTCGAGTGCCGACAAGGCCGAGAGGCTGGTGGCGCTGGGCGCCGACGAGGTCCTGAACTACCGCGAGCTGCCCGACTGGGGAGACGCGGTGCGTGAGCTGACCGGAGGACGAGGCGTCGAGCGGATCGTCGAGGTCGGCGGATCCTCTACGATCGGGCAATCGCTGAAGGCCGTGGCGGTCGACGGCGAGGTCGTGCTGGTCGGATTTCTGGGCAGCGAGCCTGCGAACATCGACTACTTCGACATCCAGGGCACCTATGCCCGCCTGCGCTCCATCTCGGTCGGTGACCGAGGCAACCTTGTCGAAGCGGTCAGGGCAATTGGTGAGAGCGGGATCAGGCCCGTGATCGACGCCGTCTACCCGTTCGAGGACGCGGCGGCGGCGTTCCAGCACCTGGCCAGCGGCGAACACGTCGGCAAGGTCGTCGTCCGCATCGCGGCCGGAGGATCCTGACCATGCCGTTCTTCATCGTCACCATGACCTATCCTGACGGCGATGGTTGGGGTCGACACGTCGGCGCCCATTTCCGCTAACTGAAGGCGCATGTTGAGAGTGGCGCTCTGCGCGCTTCGGGGCCGCTAAAGGGAACTCCGCTGCGCACAGGCTTCCTCATCTTCGTCGCGGAAATGCGCAATGACGCGGAAATGCTTGTCGCGCGCGATCCCTTCGCCATCGAAGGCCTCATCGTATCCCTGACGATCCAAGAGTGGGATCCGTTGTTCGGCGCTTTCGCCGACAAGTCGAGCGGCAGCCTGGAGGGATTGGATGAAGCGGTCTGATTGGGTCCGGATAGCCTTCGATCCGGAAGGCGCAGATCGCTGAGCCCACCATGCACGTCGGTTTCCCTGGAGTACGCGGAGGTGCCCTCCGCGGATCTCCCCAACCCCGACCCGATGCGTACGGTGTCGCAGCCGGTCACCCGACGGTTCCGATGCCGGCCAGGATGAGGTCGATGCCGGCAAGGAACTGCTCACGGTCGTCATGCTCGCGCAGTTGCGCCGCCACCTGACGCAGGAACGGGTATTCGCAAGGGTCGAGTTGCGACCACTGCGTCGCGACGGTCGCGAGAAGCGCCGTGCGGTCCGTCCCGCGGGCATGGCTGCGGGCATTGGCGGCATTCTGGACGGCGACGCCGACGATGTAGTTCACGAGCGCGGACCAGGAATCGAACAGTGCGCGTTCGGGAACGCCTAGCGCCAGAAGCCGGCCTCCGATGCCCTCGAAGATCCGGAGCATCGCGGGCTGTCCGGGCCCGCGGGACAGTTGGGTCCCGACCCATGGATGGGCGTCGATCGCGTCGAAAAGACCAAGCGCTATGAGCCGGATCGCTTCGCGCGGCCTACCGCCCCCGATCTTGATCATGAAGGGGGTGACGACCTCCTCGGCGGCCGCGGCGAGCAGCTCATCCTTGTCGCTAACGTGCCAGTAGATCGCGCCGCTGCCCGTCGCCATGCGGCCTGCAAGCGCGCGGAAGGTCAACGCGCTTTCGCCGGCGTCGTCGAGGATCTCGATCGCCACCCCGACGATCCGCTTCTTCGATAGCGCGTCGGACCGTCGGTCGGTGCGTTGGATCTTTGCTCCCATGGAGGCCACCTTGACACGACTGGAACAACGTTCCAATAGCCTTTTCGTGGAACGTTGTTCCAGAAACGGTTGGGAGCACCTCATGATACCGATAGCCATCGTCGGCGCGGGACTTGGCGGCCTTGTGCTCGCCCGCGTCCTCCACCTGCACGGCATCCCCTCGACGATCTTCGAGGGGGATGTTTCGGCGGAGGCTCGAAGGCAAGGCGGTCAGCTCGACATCCACGAGCATGACGGCCAGCGAGCCCTCGAAGCCGCCGGTCTGATGGACGAGTTTCGAGCGATCATCCACGAAGGCGGCGAGGCCATGCGCGTTCTCGACCAGCACGGGGTCCCGTTGTTCGAGAGCCCCGGGACGGGGCGACGTCCAGAGGTGCTTCGAGGTGACCTGCGGCGCATCCTCATCGCCTCCCTGCCGCCTCATGCGATCAATTGGAGAAAGAAGCTCGTCCAGGCCACCGCGTCGGGCGCAGGCCGGCACGAGCTGACGTTCGCCGACGGCTCGACGGTGACGACGGACCTTCTCGTTGGGGCCGACGGCGCGTGGTCGAAGATCCGTCCGCTGCTTTCGGACGCGGAGCCGGAATATGTCGGCACGGCGTTCGTCGAGACCTATCTGTACGACGTCGACGAGAGGCACGCCGTGGCGGCGAAGGCTGTCGGAAGAGGTGCCATGTACGCCCCGTCTCCGTGCAGGGCGATCTTCACGCACCGCGAGTCGGGTGGCGTTCTCCACACCTATGCCGAGCTGAAGCGCCCCGGCGAGTGGTTCGCCGACATCGACTTCGGAAACACCGCTTCCGCCACCGCTCGCATCGCAGCCGAGTTCGACGGATGGGCCCCGGAGCTGACCGCGTTGATCGCCGACAGCGATTCGCCACCGGCGCTGCGCATGATCCACGCGCTTCCGGTTGGACACCGGTGGGATCGAAAACCCGGCGTCACGCTCCTCGGTGATGCCGCCCATCTCGCACCGCCGGGTGGCGAGGGTGCGAACCTGGCGATGTTCGATGGCGCCGAGCTCGCCAAGGCCATCGTCGCGCATCGCGATCAAGTCGAAATCGCGCTCGTCGCCTACGAGGAGGAGATGTTCTCGCGCGGCGAAGCCTCGGCGGCGGACGCCCA
>NZ_LMUU01000139.1:86944-90511 GCF_009765775.1 Beijerinckia sp. L45 | reverse complement strand
TCTATGCCCACCTGCTCTCGGAGCAGGATATCCGCGCCATTCTCGCGTTTTTCAAAAGCGACGCCGGCAACAAATACGTCAACGCGCAGCCGTTCTTCCTCAACCAGCTGGTTGCCGGCATGCAGGCCTGGCAGCAGAAAATCTCGGTCAATATGATGACGCGCGTGCGAGAGGAGATGAAGAAGAAGGGCCACGACCTCTAGTCGTCGGCCTCATCCTCCGCCAAGCCGCTCCCATCGCCACTAAGTCCCCGAACGAAAGAACGACCGCCATGGCCTACGACGTCGACCTGTTTGTGATCGGGGCTGGGTCCGGCGGCACGCGCGCGGCCCGGATTGCGGCCGGTCACGGCGCCAAGGTCATGATCGCGGAAGAGTTTCGGGTCGGTGGCACCTGCGTGATCCGCGGCTGCGTCCCCAAGAAGCTGATGGTCTATGCCAGCCGCTTCGTCGACGAATTCGCCGAGGCTGCAGGCTTCGGCTGGACCGTGCCGCAGCCAAGCTTCGACTGGCCGCATTTCGTCGCCGCCAAGGAAAAGGAGATCACTAGGCTTTCGGCGATCTATACGACCAATCTCCACAAGTCCGGCGTCGAGATCCTGGCCGCGCGGGCGACGCTGCAGGATGCAAACACCATCCTGCTAAGCGATGGCCGCACAGTGACCGCCAAAACGATTTTGGTGGCGACCGGCGGCACGCCGGCCCTGCACCCTGATGTGCCGGGCAAAGAACTGGCGATCACCTCCAACGAGATCTTCGATCTGCCCGAATTTCCCAAGCGCATGCTGATCGTCGGCGGCGGCTATATCGCGGTGGAGTTCGCCTCCGTGTTCGCCCGTATTGGCAGTGCCGTGACGCTCGCCGTCCGCAGCGACAACGTGTTGCGCGGCTTCGACGAGGACATGCGGGTCGGCCTGCGCGACGCGCTCCTGGAAGCCGGCGTCGACCTGCGCTTCGGCTGCTTGCCGACCGGCATCGAGAAAGATGCTGACGGCCTGCGCGTGACGATGAGCGGGTGCGATCCGATCGTGGTTGACCAGGTGCTGGTTGCGACGGGGCGTGACCCGCACACCCGCGGTCTCGGGCTCGAAAAGGCGGGCGTCAAACTGGGCCCGAAGGGCGAGATCGTCGTCGACGACTGGTCGTGCACCAACGTGCCGTCGATCTATGCTGTCGGCGACGTCACGGACCGGGTCAACCTCACGCCCGTGGCGATCCGCGAAGGCCATGCCTTCGCGGACACGGTGTTCGGCTCGAAGAAGGTGCGCGTCGATTACTCCAAGATCGCTACCGCCGTCTTCACCACGCCGGAGATCGGCACCGTCGGCATGAGCGAGGACGAGGCGCGCACCATCGCGTCCCGCGTCGATATCTTTGCCGCGACGTTCAAGCCGATGAAGGCCGCCCTCTCCGGCCGCAAGGAGCTGACGATCATGAAAATCGTCGTCGACGCCGACAGCGACAAGGTGCTGGGCGTCCATATCCTCGGCGAAAGCGCCGGCGAGATGGCGCAGATCCTCGGGATCGTCATCAAGATGGGCGGCACCAAAGCCGACTTCGACGAGACGATGGCGGTGCATCCGACGGCCGCCGAGGAACTGGTGACGATGCGTGTGCGGCGCATGCGTCACGAACGCATCGAGCCCGATCCCATGGTGCCGGGCATGGCCGACGGCGTCGGCGAGTAGGGTGATGACCGCCGATCCGCCGACTGCGAGCGTCAAGCCGCGCTCAAATATGATGACCGTCATACGCGTGACATCCGGCAATTTCCTGGAGATGTTCGACTTCTTCCTGTTCGGGTTCTTCGCCTCCGCCATCGGCGCGGCTTTCTTCCCCAACAGCGACGAGTTCGCACGGCTGATGCTGGTCTTCGCCACCTTCGGCGCGGGATTTCTCATGCGGCCGCTCGGGGCCTTGGTGCTCGGCGCCTATGTCGATCGCGTCGGGCGGCGGACCGGGCTGGTGGTGACGCTGGCGATCATGGCGCTCGGCACGCTCTTGATAGCGCTGACGCCGTCCTACGCCACCATCCACGCTTATGTACCATGGCTCGCCTATGCCGCGCCGGCGCTGGTGCTGCTGGGACGCCTGGCGCAGGGCTTTTCCGCCGGCGTCGAGCTCGGCGGCGTCTCGGTCTACCTGACCGAGATGGCGCCTCCCGGCCAAAAGGGCTTTTACGCCAGCTGGCAGTCGGCGAGCCAGCAGGTGGCGATCATGGTGGCGGCGGCGCTGGGCTTCGCCCTGTCGAGCCTGCTGACGCCGGAGCAGATCCTCGCCTTCGGCTGGCGCATCCCGTTCTTCGTCGGCTGTCTGATTATACCCGTCATATTCACCCTGCGCCGCTCGCTGGAAGAAACCGAAGTGTTTCTGGCCCGCAAGCATCGCCCCGATGCGCGCACCATTTTGGCGTCGATGGCGACCAACTGGCGGCTCGTCGTGCTCGGCGGCATGCTGGTGATGATGACGACGGTGTCGTTCTATCTCGTCACCGTCTACACCCCGACTTTCGGCAAGAGCGTGTTGCGCCTGTCGGCGACGTCGAGCCTCGCCGTGACCTTTTGCATTGGCGCGTCCAACTTCATCTGGCTGCCGCTGATGGGTGCATTGTCGGACCGCATCGGACGCCGGCCCCTGCTGCTCACCTTCACCATCCTCGCGCTGCTGACCTCCTATCCCGTGCTGGTCTGGCTGGTCGCCGGCCCGACCTTCGGCAAGATGCTGGCCGCGCTGCTGTGGCTGTCGTTCCTCTACGCCAGCTACAACGGCGCCTTGATCGTCGCCTTGACCGAGATCATGCCGGTCGACGTCCGCACAACCGGCTTCTCGCTTGCCTACAGCCTCGCCACCGCGCTGTTTGGCGGGTTTACGCCAGCGGTTTCGACCTGGCTCATCGAGATCACCAGCGACAAGGCCGCGCCCGGGCTCTGGATGACGGCGGCGGCGGGTGTGAGCCTGGCGGCCACGCTGATCCTGTTCCGCGGGGGCGCCCACGACGCGTCGGCTGGCAGCGAAGCGCCGAGCCCCCATCTATAGGACCATCGGCCCGCCAAATTCGGGGTCGCATCGCAGCCCTACATTGCTATAGGACAGCGGTTTACGTCAGCCCGAGGCGCGAAGACGCGCGGGCTTGCAGGAGAATGTTATGTCTAGCGCTGCCTGGTCACCGTCGAGCTGGAGGGGTTTGCCCGTACAGCAGGTGCCGGATTATCCCGATGCCGCCGCCCTTGCCGATGTCGAGCGCCAGCTCGCCAGCTTCCCGCCGCTGGTGTTCGCCGGCGAAGCCCGCAAGCTGAAGAAGATGCTGGGCAAGGTTGCGGCCGGCGAAGCCTTCCTGCTGCAGGGCGGCGATTGCGCCGAGGCCTTCGCCGAGCACGCCGCCGACAACATCCGCGATTTCTTCCGTGTGTTTTTGCAGATGGCGGTCGTCACGACCTTCGCTGCGGCCTCGCCGATCATCAAGGTCGGGCGCGTCGCCGGGCAGTTCGCCAAGCCGCGTTCGGCGCCGATGGAGCGCATCGGCGACGTCGAGCTGCCGAGTTATCGCGGCGACATCGTCAACGGCATC
>NZ_LMUU01000139.1:36516-86819 GCF_009765775.1 Beijerinckia sp. L45 | reverse complement strand
CGCGACCGGCGGCTACGCCAACCTGGAAAACGCCCACCGCTGGATGCTCGGCTTCGTCGCCGACAGCCCGCAGTCCGCGCGTTATCAGGAACTCGCCGACCGCATCTCCGAGACCATCGGCTTCATGCGCGCGATCGGGCTTGACCCGGAGACGCATCACGAGCTGCGCCAGACCGAGTTCTGGACCTCGCACGAAGCGCTGCTGCTCGGCTTCGAGCAGGCGATGACCCGCGTCGATTCGACGACGGGCGATTTCTACGCGACCTCCGGGCACATGATCTGGATCGGCGATCGCACCCGCCAGCTCGACCACGCGCATGTCGAATATGCCCGCGGCGTGAAAAACCCGATCGGCCTGAAGTGCGGCCCGTCCATCAAGCCGGACGAGCTGCTCCAGCTGATGGAGGTGCTCGATCCCGAAAACGAGCCGGGCCGGCTGACGCTGATCTGCCGCTTCGGTTTCGACAAGGTCGGCGACCACCTGCCGGGGCTGTTGCGCGCGGTGAAGCGCGAAGGGCGTCTCCCGGTGTGGTCGTGCGATCCGATGCACGGCAACACGATCAAGGCCTCGAGCGGCTACAAGACCCGGCCGTTCGAGCGGATCATGAGCGAGATTCGCAGCTTCTTCGACGTCCATAACGCCGAAGGCACCTATGCCGGCGGCGTGCATCTCGAGATGACCGGCAAGAACGTCACCGAATGCACCGGCGGCGCGCGGGCGATCACCGACCTCGATTTGCATGACAGGTATCATACCTACTGCGACCCCCGCCTCAACGCGGAGCAGGCGATCGAGGTGGCCTTCATGGTCGCCGAGTTGCTGAAGAAGGAACGCATCGGACGCGGGCTGCCAGCCGTTCGCGCCGCCGAGTGATGACCGTCGTCCGTTTCGCCCCGTCGCCGACGGGGCGCATCCATATCGGCAACGCGCGCACCGCGTTGCTCAATGCGCTGTTCGCCCGTAAGACGGCCGGCCGCTTTATATTACGGTTCGACGATACCGACGCCGAGCGCTCGCGCCAGGAATACGTCGAGGCGATCGGCGTCGACCTGCGCTGGCTCGGCGTCGAGCCGGATGTCACCGTACGGCAGTCCGAGCGTTTCGCTTTGTATGCCGAAGCGACCGAACGTCTCAAGGCGATGGGCCGGCTCTACCCGGCTTACGAGACGGCGGACGAGCTTGATCGCCGCCGCAAGCGCCAACAAGCGCGGAGCCTGCCGCCGGTCTACGACCGCGCGGCGTTGGCTCTGACGGCAGAAGACCGTGCAAAACTGGAGGCCGAGGGCCGGCGCCCGCACTGGCGGTTCAAGCTCGAGACCGGGATCGTCACCTGGACCGACTTGGTGCGGGGCGAGAGCCGCATCGATTGCAGCTCGCTGTCCGATCCGGTGCTGATCCGCGAGGACGGCACCTATCTCTACACGCTGCCGTCGGTCGTCGACGACATCGACCTCGGCGTCACGCACGTGATCCGCGGCGAGGATCACGTCACCAATACGGCGGTGCAGGCCCAGCTGTTCGCGATCCTGGGCGGCACGATCCCTATCTTCGGACACCATAACCTGCTGACGACCGCAACCGGGGAGGGGCTGTCCAAGCGCTCCGGCGCGCTGTCGCTCGGCGGGTTGCGCGACGTCGGGATCGAGCCGTTGGCGGTCGCCGCGCTTGCGGTGCTCACCGGTTCGTCGGATGCCGTGCACCCGGTCGAGAGCCTCGACGCGCTCGCGGCGATCTTCGATTTTTCCCACATCTCGCGCAATCCCGCACGCTTCGATCCTGCCGAACTGGCGGTCTTGTCGGCGCGGACGCTGCACGGTCTGCCGTTCGTGGCCGTCGAAGGCCGCCTGGCGGCCGTCCGCATCGCCGGCGCCATGGCCGAGCCGTTCTGGCTCGCGGTGCGCGGCAATCTCGAGACCTTTGGTGACGTGATCAAGTGGTGGCGGGTCATCGAGGGACCAGTTCCGCCCGTGACCGAAGATCCGGACTTTTTGGCCGAGGCCGAAATATTGCTGCCGCAGGAGCCGTGGGATTTTGGGGTCTGGGCCGTATGGACCGCGGCGATCAAGGCCAAGACGGCGCGCAAAGGCAAGGCCCTGTTCCACCCGCTGCGCCTGGCGCTGACCGGCTCCGAAACAGGACCCGAACTCGCCGCGCTGCTACCGTTGATCGGACGGGCTAGAGCTTCGGCCCGACTGTCCGGACGTGCCGCGTAACGCCGTCGGGGCCCGTCACGTCCGTGCCCTGATCGACAGGTTTGGCGTCGGTGGCCGTGGTCTGCGCTGGCACGGCAGCCGGCGGTGCGGCGATCAGGGCCGCGCGCGTCTTGGTGTCCATTTTTGGTCGTGACATTTCGGCGGCCTTCTCCGGCGTCACCATGATGTCGCCCTTGCGCAGACTGCCGAGCGCGGTTTCCGCGCCCGCAAGCGCCTCGGCCCAGGTCTTTCCGACCGGCTGGCAGGTGCACGCCGAGTCGAAACTCTTCTGGAATTTCAGGGCGTTCGGCAGGTCCATGTAGGGCGTCCCGTCGAGGCTGACGGCGGTCTTGATCTCGCTGTTGGGATTGCGCGTGTAGACGGCCGCCTGGGTGCCGGGGCAGAGCGCCGTGCACAATTCGTTGAGCGTATCCTGGTCGTGGTGCGACGACATGTTCATCGGGAAGAAGCCGCCGTCGCAGGTGCGGACGCAGACGGCCTGGGAGCCGCCGTGCGCATCGACATCGTTGCCGTCGTCGGCGCCGTCACCCGGCGCCGGCGCCATATCCGCGGGAGGCTGTGCCGGCCGCTGCTCTTCGCCGCCGCCGAACAGCGATTCGAAAAAGCCGCGCTGTCTTGGCGGCTGCTGAAGCGCCGCACTTTGCTGGCCACCGCGGCAATAGGCATTGAACCGTGCGATCAGGTCGCCGCGATTGCCGCCGCCGCCCGCCGCCTGGAGTTGGCCGAGGTTGGCCTGCATTTGCGCGATCCGCGCATTCAGCCCGCCGCACTGTGGCGCCTGCGCGCCGCCGAAAAAGAGAAACTGCTGGCGGTCACAGCCGAGCTGATGGGCATAGGCCGAGGTGCGGGCGAGTTCCGCGCTCTGCTTGCGCGCGGCACCTGCCGCCCGATTGTCGCCACCGCCGCCGGCCGCGATCTGCTGCTGCAGCCGGTTGCAATCGATGGCCTGCGCGTGCGCCGCCATGGGGTCGACCGCCGAAAGAAGCAGCGCGAGCGCGATGCCGGCCGCGCATTCAAGCCGCGCAAAACCTCGGACGGTGGAGAGAAGGCGCATTCAATCCTCAGCGCTGCAGGCGATTTGGCGTGCGCCATTCGCAAAGCATCGAATCAGCCCCCGCCGGCAATCTGGCGAACGCGGTTAAGTGTCGGCGAATGATCATCGCTTCGTGGTGCAAACAAGGCTTCCCATCACGCGTCCGCGATTAGAGCCGTCGCATGCCTCTTTTGCAACAGGTGGGCCGACGCCATATTGGGACCGCCGCTGGGCACAACGAGGAGCCATTAATGACGTCTATTCGCAAGGCCGCAGCCCCGATCGCTCTGTTGCTGATGGGTTCGGCAGGCGTCGCCTCAGCCGCCGACAGCGGGCCGGACCTGATTTTCCGCGAATCGACGAAATTCCGATTGCTGACGCCGAGCGACAAACTCGCGACCTATGCGATCGATGATCCGCTGGTCGACGGCGTCGCCTGCTACTACACGGTCCCGGAAAAGGGAGGGCTGTCCGGCGCGCTCGGCCTTGCCGAGCAGACGTCCGACGTCTCGCTGGCCTGCCGGCAATATGGCGCGATCAAGTTCAAGGACAAGTTCGCCCAGGGTGACACCGTGTTCAGCGAGCGCCGGTCGTTCTTCTTCAAGCACATGCAGATCGTGCGCGGCTGCGACGCCAAGCGCAACGTGCTCGTCTACATGGTCTATACCGACAAGCTGATCGAGGGTTCGCCGAAGAACTCGACGTCGACCGTGCCGGTCCAGGCTTGGGGCACCGCGACGGACGTGCAGCGGTGCGGCGACTTTTCGAAGGGTTGAGCCGGAGACGGATACAAAAATGCCGATGCAGTCGCCTGCACCGGCATGATTCATCGAAATCGTTTGGCAGCTTACTTGGGCTGACCCTGATCGGCGGCCTGCTGCTTCTTCGAAGCGTTGTGGTGGCCGACGGCGCAGCCAGCAGCCGCGCCCATCTTGCCGTGGCCGGCCAGGTGACCAGCAACGCCGCCGACGATCGCGCCCTTGATGCAACCGGCCGCGTCAGCGGTCCCGGCGAAAGAGAACGCTGCTGCCGTCAGGATGATGCTTGCGAAAATCGTCTTCATGGTCCGTCTCCAGGTTGTGCAGACGCAATCGCTTGAAGAGACGGAATGTTCCGCCGGTTGGAGTCTAAGGCTTAACCGTTTCGGAACAGGTCACGATGAAGGAGCCGGGATCGAGCTTTGGAGTCGCCACGCCGACGGCGGAGGCGGTGACGTCGTCGGCGCGTCCGTAGGATTGGGCGACCGCCATGCCGTGGGCTTCGCACCAGGCGTCGGCGATGACCTTGCCGCAGGCCTTGTTGCCGCTGAGGCAATCGTCGAACCCGTAGCCGTCCGAGGCGGGGATGACGATCATATGCCGGTCGGTTTCTGCGCGTGCGGGAAAATGCATAGCCGCGAGAACGAGGAGCGCTGCGGCAATCGTGAGGGCGACCTGTACGAGCTTACGGTACTCTGGGAAAATGGCAGGCATGCTGAAAACTCGGACGATTCACCGCGACACCCCAGTCTGCACGCGTTTCGTTTAAGATGTGGTTAAGGCTGTTCGGCCTCGCTTTCGGCGTGCCGTGCTTGACATGCGGCGTCGCCCCCCGATGGTGCGCAGCGTTCGCCGCCGTGCCGGCGGCTTGAATCTGGGTTGGAACAGGGTGCGATGACGCTGCGGCTCTACAATACGCTGACACGCCGGAAAGAGGATTTTACGCCGTTCGATCCGGCCAACGTGCGCCTCTATGCCTGCGGTCCGACCGTCTATGATCGGCTGCACATCGGCAACGGCCGCATGCTCATCGTTTTCGACGTGCTGTTCCGTGTGCTGCGCCACACGTTTGGCGCCGAGCACGTCACCTACGTCCGCAACATCACCGACGTCGACGACAAGATCAACGCGCGCGCCGCCGAGCGAGGCATCCCGATCAAGGTGCTGACCGACGAGATGACCGTGTTCTTCCACGAGGACACGACAGCGCTCGGATGCCTCACGCCGACGATCGAACCGCGGGCCACTGAGCATATCGCGCCGATGATCGCGATCATGGAGCGCCTTATCGCGCGGGGGCACGCCTATGCCGCCGAAGGCCATGTGCTGTTCGACGTGCCGTCGATGCCGACCTACGGCAGGTTGTCGAACCGCTCGACCGACGAGATGATCGCCGGCGCGCGCATCGAGGTGGCGCCCTACAAGCGCAATCCCACCGACTTCGTGCTGTGGAAGCCTGCGGCGCCGAATGAACCGGGCTGGGATAGCCCGTGGGGCCGCGGTCGGCCTGGCTGGCATCTCGAATGCTCGGCGATGAGCTGGAAGCACCTCGGCGAGACCTTCGACATCCACGGCGGCGGCATCGATCTGCTGTTCCCGCACCACGAGAACGAGGTCGCGCAAAGCTGCTGCGCCTTCGGCCACGACCTGATGGCGCAGGTCTGGATGCACAACGGGCATCTTCAGGTCGAGGGTGAGAAGATGTCCAAAAGTGTCGGAAACTTCATCACTATTCACGACCTCTGGGCGACGAAGTCGTTCGGTGACCACGCCTGGTCGGGCGACGCGCTGCGGCTCGCAATGCTGCGCACGCACTACCGCCAGCCGATCGATTTCACGGTGCGTGCGCTGGACGAGGCGGAGCGCACGCTCGACGATTTCGCCAAGGCCGCTGCCGGCGTCGAAGCGGCGCCCCCCAGTGCCGCGTTTATCGAGGCGCTTGCCGATGACCTCAACACGCCGCGGGCCCTGGCCGAACTCTATGCCTTGCGCACGAGTGATCCTGCGGCCCTAAAAGGGTCGCTTGCGCTGCTCGGCCTGTCCTGCGCCGGAAAACCCTGCGACGAGCCGGTGATGTCGCCGGAACTCGAACAGCTTTTGGCGCGCCGCAAGGCGGCTCGCGCGGCGAAAAACTGGGCGGAATCCGATCGGATCCGCGACGAACTCGGCGCGCTGGGCATCGCGGTCAAAGACAACAGGGACGGCTCGGTGAGCTGGGAGAGCAAACGATGAATGCCACCGCGTTTCCCGAGGCGGCGCTGCGCCCGATGCTGCCTGACGACGGGCCGTTGCTCGCCGCGATCTTCCAGGAGAGCATCGATGTGCTTGCCGAGGAGGATTACGACGAGGGACAGCGCAACGCCTGGGCTTCGGCCGCCGACGAGCCGAGCTTTCTTGAGCGTCTCGAAGCATCGCTGACGCTCGTCGCGACGATCGGCGGCTCGCCCGTCGGCTTCATCGCGCTGGAAGGGCCGGGCGCCATCGCCATGCTCTACGTGCATCCGGCGGTGGCGCGGCAGGGCGTCGGCTCGATGCTCTACGACGCGGTCGAACGGCTTGCGACGGGACGCGGCGCCAAGCAGCTGACGGTCGAGGCCAGCGACAATGCCAAGCCGTTCTTCGACGCCAAGGGGTTTATGTCGCTGCATCGCCAGACCGTCGAGATCGGGGATTACTGGCTCGGCAACACGCGGATGGAGAAGGCGCTGTAGAACGTCATTCCGGGGCGGCGGAGCCGCACCCGGAACCGGTGTGCGGCGGTCTTTCCGTCGTCACGTATGTAAGCGCATCGGTTCCGGGCTCACGCCTCCGGCGCGCTCCGGAATGACGGTTACAGCCGGCTGTCGACCGTCTCTTTCTTCAACCCCAGCGCCGCGTTGCGCTCGGCCGCCGCGGTCAGCATCGGCAAAATATCCTCCCACGTCTCGGCGACGAGATAGCGGACCTCCAGGGTCGGCGGAATGAACCCCATCTCGCGCATGTGCTCGAACAGCGCGAGCAGCGGGCGCCAGAAGCCGCCGATATCGGCGATCAGCACGGGCTTGGTGTGGCGCTCGAGCTGCAGCCAGGTCAGCTGCTCCACCAGCTCCTCCAGGGTCCCGATGCCGCCGGGCAGGGCCACGAAGGCGTCGGACTGTTCGAACATCAGCCGCTTGCGGGTGTGCATGTCCGGAACGACGTTGAGTTCCTGGGCTTCGACCAGCATCGCGTCGTTGTCGGTGAGGAAATCCGGGATGATGCCGGTGACATGGCCGCCGGCCTCGATCACCGCGCGCGCCGTCGCGCCCATCATGCCGCGACCGCCACCGCCATAGACGAGGCCGATTCCTTCTGCCGCCATCTGCGCGCCGAACGCCTTGGCCGCCGCAAGAAACAGCGGATCCGTGCCGCCGGCGGAGCCGCAATAGACGCAGATGTTCTTGAACGGCGTTGCTTGTGGCTTCTCCAACGATTGAACCCCGGTATCAGAATCAAACATCGCGTGCCTTTCGTGTATAGCGGCCAAATCGTTCTTTAGCTCTATGCTGCAAGCTCTTGGTAAGCTGCAAGAGATGTGGAAATATGACCGGCCGGAAGAACTCGACCCGGCTGGGGGACTTTTAGCGTGCTCACACCATCCAAAAGGTGGGCCATCGTCACGGGCTTCGTGATCGTCGGCGTCGCGATCGTGCTCGGCGCCTACGGGTTGCGGGCGCATCGGACCGCGGACTCGACGATCGCCGCCCTTGTCGCGCCGTCCCCGGCCACCCCTCCGGTCACGCCGTCCAGCATCGAAGCGACGGCACGCACGGCGGATGCGGCTAAGACCAAAGCCGCGGCACCGCCGGCCGATGTCCCGCATTTCGACGTCGTCCGTGTCGAGCCGACCGGCGAGAGCGTTCTGGCCGGGCAGGGGGCGCCCAATTCCTCGGTCGAACTCATGGATGCCGGCAAGGTTATCGCGCAGGCGCCGACCGACGCCAACGGCCATTTCGTCATGCTGCCACCGACGCTGAGGCCGGGCGACTATGCCCTGAGCCTGCGCCAGCAGGGTGCCGCGCCGTCCGAATCGACACAGAGCGTCGCCGTCTCGGTCCCTGTGAAGGGCAAAGGCCAAGTCGTCGTTGCGATGGCCGAGCCGGGCCGCGCAACGAAGCTGATGTCGCCGCCGCCGATCGCGATGCCGGGCCTGACGCCCGCGAGCAAGAATGGTCCCGAAGGCGCGGTGCAGCGAGCCCTCGCCGCGGCCACGTCGGATGCGCAGCCCTTCAAGCCGCAGACGGCCTTCGCGAAGGAGGCCGGCTTGGCGGTCCGCTCGGTCGAGCTGGAAAACGGCAACGGCTTTTTTGCATCGGGTGCTGCCGCGCCCGGTACCAAGCTTCACGTCTATCTCAACAACAGCCATCTCGCCGAAGTCACCGCAGGCGGCGACGGCAACTGGTCGGTCAAGATCAAGAAAGGCCTGACCGGCGGCCATTATGTCGTGCGTGCCGACGCCGCTGCCGGGGCCCAGGTCGCGGCCAGGGTCGAGGTCCCGTTCGACGTGCCGGTTGCGATGGCCGAGGCCAACAGCGCCCCGAAGCCGGCGACGGTCGCATCTCTCGCGACGCCTGGGCCGGTTGAGGTGAAGACGTCCTCGGTGACCGACGCCGTCATCGACGAGGTAAGCACCGCCATGGTGCACAGCGGCGACAATCTGTGGGACATCAGCCGTGTGCGTCTCGGGCAGGGCCGGCGCTACACCCGGATCTATGCCGCCAACGTGACGCAGATCCGCAACCCCAGCCTGATTTATCCGGGCCAGGTTTTCGTGCTTCCGCCGCAGAACGACTGATCGCCGCAGATTCGAATGATGCGAAAGCAACAGAGCCGCCCTATATCGGGTGCGGCAGAGCCTCGCTGTGTCGTCACGCTCTGACCGTTCGGCGGCTGGGCCTTCCGCAATCTCATGTTCGGTTTGAATGGCTTCCTTGTCACCGTCCCCTTTCGATCGCGCGCTTAAGCCTGCGGTAAACCCGCGCTTCGGCGACATGATGCGCAAGCTGCTGCCCTACGTCTGGCCCTCGACCCGCGCCGACCTCCGCATACGGATCTACGGCGCCTTCGGCCTCATGCTGGTCGGCAAGCTCATCACCGTTGCTGTGCCGTATGCCTTCAAGTGGGCGACCGACGCCGTGACCGGCGCCCAGCAGGGCCATGGCACCCACGCCTTGTTCGGCCTGCTGCTGGGGCCGCTGACCCTCACCGTGCTCTATGGCCTGTTAAGGGTGTTAATGAGCCTGGCGACGCAGGCGCGCGACGCGCTGTTCGCGGCCGTGGCGATGAACGCCGTGCGCCGCCTGGCGCAGGAGGTGTTCGTCCATCTGCACCAGCTGTCGCTGCGCTTCCACCTGGAGCGCAAGACCGGCGGCCTGACCCGCGTGCTGGAGCGCGGCCGCAACGCCATCGAAACGATCGTCCGCGTCATCATGCTGACCGCCGTGCCGACGGCGGTCGAGTTCGTGCTGATCCTGGTGGTGTTGTTCTTCCAGTTCGACATTACCTATGTTGCCGTCGTGCTGGGGATGATCCTGGTCTATCTCGCCTACACCTTCGTCGCGACGAACTGGCGGATGTCGATCCGCCGCTCGATGAACGAGAGCGACACCGACGCCAATACCAAGGCGATCGACAGCCTGCTGAATTACGAGACGGTCAAATATTTCGGCGCCGAGGCGCGCGAGGCGCAGCGCTACGACCGCTCGATGGCGCGCTACGAGGCGATGAGCATCAAGACCTACACGTCGCTGACCCTGCTCAACGCGGGGCAGGCGGTGATCTTCACCGTCGGGCTGACGGCGGTGATGATGATGAGCATCATGGGCATCCGCAACGGCACCCACAGCGTCGGCGACTTCGTGCTCGTCAACGCGATGATGATCCAGCTCTACCAGCCGCTCAACTTCATGGGCATGGTCTACCGCGAGGTGAAGCAGGCGACGATCGACATCGAGATGATGTTCGACGTGCTCGGGCAGAACGCCGAGATCAAGGACAAGCCGGACGCCCCCGTGCTCCGCGTCAGCGAAGGGCATGTCCGCTTCGAGAACGTCGTGTTTCGCTACGAGCGCGAGCGCGAGATTTTGAAAGGTGTGTCCTTCGAGGTGCCGCCGGGCAAGACGGTAGCGATCGTTGGCCCCTCGGGCGCCGGCAAGTCGACCATCTCCCGCCTGATGTTCCGCTTCTACGAACCGGCGTCGGGTCGGATCACCATCGACGGGCAGGACATCAACGCCGTCACCCAGGCCTCGCTCCGGCAAAACATCGGGATGGTGCCGCAGGATACCGTGCTGTTCAACGACAGCATCGCCTACAACATCCGCTACGGCCGCTGGGATGCCAGCGACGCCGAAGTGCGCGAGGCGGCGCGGCTGGCCCAGATCGATCGTTTCATCGAACTGGCGCCGGGCGGTTTCGAGGCCCAGGTCGGCGAGCGCGGCCTCAAGCTGTCCGGCGGCGAGAAGCAGCGCGTCGCCATCGCCCGTACGATTTTGAAAGCGCCGCCGATCCTGATTTTGGACGAGGCGACATCCGCGCTCGATTCGCTGACCGAGCGTGAGATCCAGTCGTCGCTGGAGAGCGTCGCGCGGGGGCGAACCACCTTGGTCATCGCCCATCGCCTCTCCACCATTGTCGACGCCGACGAGATTCTGGTGCTCGATGCCGGCGTCATCGTCGAGCGTGGCACGCACGAAAGCCTCCTCGATCGCAAGGCGGTCTATGCCGCGATGTGGGACCGCCAGCACCAGGTCGACGAGGCGGAGGAGACGCTGCGCCGCGCGCTTGCCGCCGACGGCGCGCCGAAGCTGGACGGTGATGTCGATGACGACCGCATCGCCGAGCGCGATAAGGTCTCCGTCTCCGGGTAATTCGGCAGCCTGGACTCCGTCTCCCGCTTGCGGGAGAAGCAGGCTGACCCACGAAAGCACCGCTCCATGTCCATGATCGATTCCATCCGCCGGCAGATCTCGCCGGTCCATCCGGAAGGCTATGTCTTCATCGCCATCTTCGCGGCGGTGACGATCGGCCTCGCCTGGTTGTGGGAGCCGCTCGGCTGGATCGGGGCGATCCTGACCTGCTGGTGCATCTATTTCTTCCGCGATCCGGTGCGCCAGACGCCGATCGGCGAGGACATCGTGGTGTCGCCGGCCGACGGCATCGTATCCTCCGTCGGCTTCTACATCCCGCCGCCGGAGCTCGGCCTCGGCGGCGAGCCGATGCAGCGCATTTCCGTCTTCATGTCGGTGTTCGACTGCCACGTGAATCGCATGCCGGTTGCCGGTCGCATCGCCAAGATCGCCTACAAGCCGGGCCTCTTCGTCAACGCCGACCTCGACAAGGCAAGCGAGGACAACGAGCGCAACTCCCTCATCATCGAGACCGCGCGCGGCCGCTTCGGCGTGGTGCAGATCGCCGGCCTCATCGCCCGGCGCATCGTCTGCTTCACCAAGGTCAACGAGACGTTGGGGGCGGGCGTCCGCTTCGGCCTGATCCGCTTTGGCTCACGCGTCGACGTCTACTTTCCCATCGGCGCCCGGCCTCTGGTCGGCCTCGGCACCAAGGCGATCGCCGGCGAGACGGTGCTGGCCGATTTCGCGATCAGCGGCCCGGCGCGGGTGTTTCGCGGGGCGTGAGGGGGATGACGATCGACATCTGAACATCAAATCGATGATGTTCAGATAAACCTCGATGTCGCTTCCCATGCGAAGCCTGAACTCTGCGCGTCGGCGCTGTAACTCTTGCTTGCGCCCTCGCCGAACTGGCCGCTCTGGCGGCCGTTGCCGGCGGGAACATGCGGCTGGCCGGCATATTTGCAGAGATCGAGCGCGGACGGATCTGAGCTGGGCGGTGGCCCATCGGACGCATCTTAGACGCGCAGACGTGCCGTTGCGAAGATCGGGCCGGGCGCCGGGTCTTGATCCAGTGCGGCGCGGCACGCATTGTGACATCGTGCGCCGCGATCCCGGCAAGGCTTAAAGGCGTGACGCGTGACGCAAGGTGACGCGAAAATGTCGCCGTCGGATCGGCGATTCGTGTCAGGTGCAAGCGGCCATGCGCGGTCCGGGGCGCCCCTCTTCGCATCGCAGAGGAAGCGGGCGGTGCGCCGGACGCCGCCTCTTGTTCCCCTGCGGCGCACCCCCTATGGTCGCGCGCCATGAGCCCATTTCCCCTTCACGAGGTCGCGGCGTCCGATGAGGCGCCTGCCGTCCCGATAGCGAGCATGACCGCGCGCCGTCGCCGCTTCCGTGCCGTTCCCATCCGCCTGGTACTGCCCAATCTCGTGACGCTCGCCGCCCTGTCGATGGGGCTGACGTCGATCCGCTTCGCCGTCGAGGGCAAGTTCGAGATCGCCGTCGTGGCGATCGTCATCGCGGCGATCCTCGATGGGCTCGATGGCCGCCTCGCCCGGGCGATCCGCGGCACGTCGCGTTTCGGCGCTGAACTCGACTCCCTGGCGGACTTCGTCGATTTCGGCGTGGCGCCGGCGATGATCCTGTATTTTTCGAGCTTGCAGGAGATCAAGAGCTTCGGCTGGTTTGCGGCGTTGATCTTCGCCATTGCCGCCGCGTTGCGCCTGGCGCGCTTCAACGTGATGCTGGACGATCCCGACAAGCCGGCGTGGCACGGTCACTTCTTTACCGGCATGCCGGCCCCGGCCGGCGCCATCGTCGGACTGCTCCCGCTCTACCTGCACCTGTCCCAGGTCGGAGGGGTGTCCGGCATCAAGGTGCCGGTTCCACTCGAAATCGGCTACGTCATTCTCGTGGCTTTCCTGATGGCCAGCCGCATCCCGCATTTTTCCGGCAAGAAGCTCGGCCGGATTCCGCGCGAATACGTCATCGTGGTGCTGTTCGGCGTCGCGGCGCTGCTGCTGCTGCTGGCCACCTTCCCGATGGAGGTGATGGTCGTGCTGTCGCTCGGCTATCTCGCAACGATTCCCTGGGCGATCCGACGCTTTCGCGCCTATGAGCGCGCCGACGAACGCCGCGCCGTTGTCGCCGAGTCGGACCCCACCGCGCCGGGCCTGCGCCCGGTGGCGCCGCAATCCTGATCTTTCGGCGGGGTGGCGAAGCAATTCCGCCGCTCCTACGCCGCAGCGGAGTTCACAAATCCGCTCGCAGGGATTAGGGTCCCAGCCTTGATGTTCGGTCTGGCAAACGTGGCGCACGTTTTCCGGGCCTTTCTCGCATGCTCATAGACGATCTCGAAGGCAGGTTCGCCGGCAGAGGCGGCTTGAACCGACCGGCTTTCAAACCGGCCTCACAAGGACACAAATGTCGAAAGAAGAATTGCTTGAATTCCCCGGTGTCGTCGCGGAATTGCTCCCGAATGCCACGTTCCGCGTCAAGCTGGAAAACGACCACGAAATCATTGCCCATACCGCCGGCAAGATGCGCAAGAACCGCATCCGCGTTCTCACGGGCGACAAAGTGCTGGTCGAAATGACGCCCTACGATCTGACCAAGGGCCGTATCACCTATCGCTTCAAGTAGCCCGAGCCGTATGCCATGACCGGTGCCCCGGAGCGTTTCAAGCTTGTCCTCGCCTCGGCATCGCCGCGACGCTTGGCGCTCCTGCAGCAGATCGGATTCGAGCCGGATGCCCTGCTGCCCGCCGACATCGACGAGATGCCGCACAAAGGCGAGTCGCCGCGCTCGCTCGCGGTGCGCCTCGCCGACGAAAAGGCCGTCGCGGCAGCGAAGGTCATGCGGGGGCGGCCCGAACTTGCCGGCGCCTATCTCATTGCCGCCGATACGGTGGTCAGCGTCGGCCGGCGCATCTTGCCGAAATGCGAACTGGCCGACGAGGCCGATCAATGTCTGCGCATGCTCTCGGGGCGGGCGCATCGCGTCCATACGGGGCTCTGCCTGATCACACCGAAGGGTGCGACGCGGCGCAGAATCGTCGAATCCCGCGTCCGTTTCAAGCGTCTCTCGGGCGCCGAGATGCAGGCCTACCTGGCCTGCGAGGAATGGCGCGGCAAGGCCGGCGGCTACGCGATCCAGGGCCGGGCCGGGGCCTTCGTGATCAAGCTGATCGGCTCCTATTCCTGCGTCGTCGGCCTGCCGCTCTACGAAACCATGGTGCTGCTTGGCGGCGAAGGCGTGCGTCCGCATGGCGCCTGGCACGAGGCGTCGCCCTCGTTGCAGACCATCGAATAACGCGATGACCGAGGATACAAAAGCGGCGCCGAAGCTCCGGCCTTGTCCGATCTGCGGCAAGCCGGCCGTCGAGGCGGTAAAGCCATTCTGCTCGACGCGATGTGCGGATGTCGACCTGCATCGCTGGCTCGGCGGCGTCTATGCGCTGCCTGCGGCCGATCAAGATGATGAGTCCGACGCGGAGTCGTAAGCGTCCCTTCAGCTTTTCGCTGGCGTGATGCCTGCGCTGCTTCCTGGCCCTCCTTGAACGATGTCACGCCGTGTTCTTCATTCTCTCCAAGCTGCTGGGTCTGGTGTTTCAGCCGGTCAATTTCATCGCGCTGGCGATGCTCGCCGGGCTTCTTCTGTGGTGGGCCGGCTGGGTCCGGACGGGCCGGGCGATCCTGGCGACCGCGACGGTGATTTTCGTGCTCGGCTGCTTCTCGCCAGCGAGCCAGCTTTTGCTGCGCACCCTGGAGGACCGCTTTCCCAATCCGCCCGCGAGCATGGCCGCTCCCACCGGCATCATCGTTCTCGGCGGCGCGATGAACGAGGAACTCAGCCTCGCGCGCGGCGAGATCAGCATGAACGCGGCCGCGACCCGGATGACCGCCGGCGTCGCTCTGGCCCTGCGCTATCCTTCCGCGCGGCTGGTCTTTACCGGCGGCTCCGCCGACGTCCGCCAAGTCGGCCGTGACGAGGCCGAAGGCGCGCACCGTCTGTGGCTCAGCCTCGGCATTCCTGAGGCGCGGATGAGTTTCGAGAGCAAGTCGCGCAACACGTTCGAAAACGCGGTGTTCACCCGCGAATTGGTCAAGCCGAAGCCGGGCGAGCAATGGCTTCTCGTTACCTCGGCCTGGCACATGCCGCGTTCGGTCAGCATCTTTCGCCAGGCCGATTTTCCGGTCACCGCCTATCCCGTGGACTATCGGTCCTTCGGCGACGGTCGGGACTGGAAGCCCTCCTTCAACGCGATCGAATCGCTGGAAAAGCTCGATACGGCCCTGCACGAGTGGGCCGGCCTGTTGGCCTATCGAATCACCGGCAAGACGGACGCGCTGTTCCCGACGCCCTGATCATTCCGCCGCCATCGCGGGCTGGTCGCCGAGCCAGGCATCGAGATCGATCTGCGCCCGACGGCTCAGCGCACGTTTGCGGAACGCCGCCTTTTCCGGCCCGCGCATGCGCTTGCCGGATTCGTTGACCAGTTTTTCCGTCGGCGGCGGGAACAGCCCAAAATTGACGTTCATCGGTTGGAAGGACGACGGGCCGGCGTCGATGCTCTCGAGGTGACCGCCGGTGATGTGGTTGATCAGCGCGCCGATCGCCGTGGTCATCGGCGGCATGGTGAAGGGCTGGCTCAGGCGCTCAGCGGCTGCAAGACGACCGATGATCAGCCCGATGGCCGCGCTCTCGACGTAGCCTTCGCAGCCGGTGATCTGGCCGGCGAAGCGCAACCGCGGCAAAGCCCGTAGCCGAAACTGCTCGTCGAGCACGCGCGGCGAATTGAGGAAGGTGTTGCGGTGCATGCCGCCGAGCCGGGCGAAGCTGGCATTCTCCAGCCCGGGAATGGTCTGGAAAACGGCGACCTGCGCCGCGTGCTTCATCTTCGTCTGAAAGCCGACCATGTTGTAGAGCGTGCCCAGCGCATTGTCCTGGCGCAGCTGAATCACCCCATAAGGCTTGTTCAAAGGATCGTGGGCGTTGGTCAGCCCGATGGGCTTCATTGGGCCAAAGCGCAGCGTCTCGCGCCCGCGCGATGCCATCACTTCGATCGGCAGGCAGCCGTTGAAATAAGGCGTGCTCGCTTCATGCACCGAGGTCACGCAGTCGGCGGCGAGCAGGGCATCGACGAACGCGTCGTATCGCTCGCGCGACAGCGGACAGTTGATGTAGTCGGCCCCGGTGCCGCCCGGGCCGCACTTGTCGTAACGCGACTGGAACCAGGCCTTCGACATGTCGATGGAGTCGCGATGGATCACCGGCGCGATGGCGTCGAAGAAGGCGAGGTCGCTTTCACCGGTCAGACCGCGGATGGCCTCCGCCAGGGCCGGTGCGGTGAGCGGCCCGGTTGCCACGACGACGCTGTCCCAGGCTTCGGGTGGCAGGCCCGACACTTCGCCGCGTTCGATGGTGACGAGCGGGTGCGCTTCGAGGCGTGCGGTGATCTCGGCGGAAAACGCCTCGCGGTCGACCGCCAAGGCGCCGCCCGCCGGAACCTGGTTGATGTCGGCGGCCGCCATGATCAGCGAGGCCATCCGCCGCATCTCGCGATGAAGCACGCCGACGGCGTTGGTCTCGGCATCGTCGGAGCGCAGCGAATTCGAACAGACGAGCTCGGCGAGGCCGTCGCCACGGTGGGCCTCGGTTTTCCGGTGCGGCCGCATCTCGTGCAGGACGACGCGAACGCCGGCCTGGGCGATCTGCCACGAGGCCTCAGTGCCGGCGAGTCCGCCGCCGATGACGTGGACGGCGGCCGGTTGAGAAGGATTTGTCATAGCTCAATCTAAAGGGCGCGCGACTCGCCGGCAACCCGACGAACGAAAACACCCGCCGGAAACCGGCGGGTGTTCGATGGATCCAGCGTGGGCTGAAAGCAATCAGTAGCGGGCGACGACCGCGGGCGCTGCCTTGGGGGCAACCCACAGCGGCACGATGATGCGGAGCCAGCCACGGGTCTCCTTCTCGGAGGTCGAGCCGTTGAGGGCGATCGCCTTGCCGCGGGCTGCGACGTCGCGGGTCACCATGCCCTGGACCGTGAAGCGACCGAAGTCGTAGCCGATCAAGCCACCAAGTGCGACATGGCCTTCGCGGATGTTGACGCCGTTGGCATAGAGGTTGTCCGAACGATCGTTGACATCGGTCGAAGCGTTGCCGACGAAGCCGAGTTCCAGCTTGTCGAATTTTTTCGTCGCGGTCAGATCGACGGCGACGGCGTCGGAACGGCCGTTGTCGAGACCGGTGTTGCCGGTCTTCGAACCGAAGGCGCCGTTGTAGTAGAAGGTGGCGACGAAGTTGTAGCCGTTGGCGGTATAGCCGAACGACGGACGAATGTCGGCCGCGACGTAGTCGACGTGCAAGAAGCTGTCGGGCGAACGAATGCCCAGCAACAAGCCGGCGAAGAAGCCGTTGCCGAAGTCGTGGGCGATATTAACCGCCAGCAACTGGCTGTAGTAGTCGAGACGGTTCAGGCCACCCGCCGACGACGAGTCGAGATGGGTGAACGGCGCCGCGTAAAGGACCTCGATCCGCGAATCCATCAGGGTCCACGGGGTCGACCACGCGATCAGCGGAACGTTGACGCCAAGGTCTCTGAAGTTGCCGGGGCCACCAGCGCTGTCTCGACGGCCGTAATCTTCGAGATCGACGGCAAAGACGCCTTCCGGAAGCGGCGCACCGAGCGCCACACCCATCGTCTCGCCGGGCTGGGCGATCATGGTTGCATGCGACACGCTGGCCGACATGGTCAGCGCGAAAGCGGCCGCCCCAACGGTCGCTATGAGTTTTTTGTTCATGAGTACATTCCCCCGATAACTTGCTTCAGCGGTCCAGGTCGAAGGCAAACTTCGTAGTGGCTGCATTGGACAGCCCACCAAAAGCTCACAATCGCCATTTTATGACCGATTCTGATGCACCATCTTGGTTTTAGAACGGCTCGAAAGCTAGAAGATTTACGGTCGTGCGAATGCTTCGCGGAATCTCGTTGCCGATACGCAACACCTCCAAAGGCCTCTCTCGTTGTACTATTCGAGTGAGCGCAAACCATTCTGTCGAGTGATAAAGGCGTTTACATTCATAATATTCAAGCTTTTACTAGTGCCGCGATCGCAATTCAATTTCGCGCCATTGATATTCTGGCACGCAATGCAAAGCGATTATTGTGCGACGCAGCGTTCACGCCAGACATGTGTCTTTTGCTGCCTTGTTCAGAATGAGCGCTGCCGCTCGCGCATGCGCTATTCGCCATACTTTGCGTCGCGCTCGCGGCTTGGTGCCACCTAAAAAGGCATGACCAGGCAGCGCTGTGGAGTCGTTAATCTGGACGATCATACGCCGTCCAGCACCGATCGACGACGCTGCCGTGGCGCTATTCCGCCGCTTCGCGCTGCTTGTGCGGCCGTCGTCCCAGCAGTTCCTTCAGGAAATGCCCTGTGTGACTGCGCGCCACCTTGGCGATCGCCTCGGGCGGCCCTTCGGCCACGATCTCGCCGCCGCCGTCACCACCCTCGGGGCCTAGGTCGATGACCCAGTCGGCCGTCTTGATGACTTCCAGGTTGTGCTCGATGACGACCACGGAATTACCCTGGTCCACCAACTGCTGCAGCACCTCCAGCAGCTTGGCGACGTCGTGGAAGTGCAGGCCGGTCGTCGGTTCGTCCAAGATATAGAGCGTGCGCCCGGTGGAGCGGCGCGCCAGTTCCTTGGCGAGCTTGACGCGCTGCGCCTCGCCACCGGAGAGCGTGTTGGCCTGCTGGCCAACCTTCACATAGCCGAGGCCGACGCGGGCGAGCGTGTCCATCTTGTCGCGGATCGACGGCACAGCCTTGAACAGGATCGCCGCTTCTTCGACAGTCATGTCGAGCACGTCGGCGATCGACCTGTCGCGGTACTTCACCTCGAGCGTCTCACGGTCGTAGCGTTTGCCTTTGCAGACGTCGCAGGTGACGTAGACGTCGGGCAGAAAGTGCATCTCGATCTTGATGACGCCGTCGCCCTGGCACGCCTCGCAGCGGCCGCCCTTGACGTTGAAGGAGAAGCGGCCCGGCTGATAGCCGCGCGCCTTGGCTTCGGGTAAAGCGGCGAACCACTCACGGATCGGCGTGAAGGCGCCGGTGTAGGTCGCCGGGTTCGAGCGCGGTGTCCGCCCGATCGGGGACTGGTCGATGTCGATGACCTTGTCGATATGCTCCAGCCCGTCGAGGCGGTCGTGCGGCGCCGGATGTTCGAAGGCGCCGTTGAGCCGACGGGCTGTCGCCTTGTAGAGCGTGTCGATGATCAGGGTCGACTTGCCACCGCCCGACACGCCGGTGACGCTGGTGAACAGGCCGAGCGGCAGATCGACGGTGACATCCTTAAGATTATTGCCGCGCGCGCCGACGATTTTGAGCATCCGCTCGGGGTCGGCCTTGCGCCGCTTGCGCGGCACGCCGACCTGCAGCTCTCCCGTCAGATATTTGCCAGTGAGCGACTTCGGGTCAGCCATGATCTGCGCCGCGGTGCCCTGCGACACGATCTCGCCGCCATGGATGCCGGCGCCCGGGCCGACATCGACGACGTAGTCCGCCGTCATGATCGCGTCCTCGTCGTGCTCAACGACGATAACGGAATTGCCGAGGTCGCGCAGCCGCCGCAGCGTGTCGAGGAGGCGCGCGTTATCACGCTGGTGCAGGCCGATCGACGGCTCGTCCAGCACGTAGAGCACGCCGGTGAGGCCGGAGCCGATCTGCGACGCCAGCCGGATGCGCTGGCTCTCGCCGCCCGACAACGTGCCGGCGCCGCGCGCCAGAGTGAGATAGTCGAGGCCGACGTCGATGAGGAAGGACAGCCGGTCGCGGATCTCCTTGAGGATCCGCTTGGCGATCTCCTGGCGCTTCGGGTCCAGCTTGTCGTGCAGCGCCTCGAACCAGCCATGAGCCTGGCGCACCGACATGTCGCTGACCTTGCCGATGTGTAGCCCGTCGATTTTGACCGCACGGGCTTCCGGACGAAGCCTCGTGCCGCCGCAGGCCTCGCAGGGCGTGGCGCTCATGAAGCGGCCGATTTCCTCGCGCGCCCATTCGCTCTCGGTTTCCTTGAACCGCCGCTCCAGGTTGCTGATCACGCCCTCGAACGGCTTGTTGACGTCGTAGGCCCGCGCGCCATCCTCGTAAGAGAAGCGCACGCTGGTGCGGCCGGAGCCGTAGAACAGCATCTGCTGGATTTCGAGCGGCAGTTTCTCGAAGGCCGTGTCGAGGCGGAACTTGAAATGTCGGCCGAGCGCCTCGAGCGTCTGCAGATAGTACGGCGACGACGACTTCGACCACGGCGCGATGGCGCCCTTGCGCAGGCTGAGCTTCGGATCCGGGACGATCAGCTCGGCATCTATGGTCTGCTCGAACCCGAGGCCGCCGCAGTCCGGGCAGGCGCCGAACGGGTTGTTGAAGGAGAACAGCCGCGGCTCGATCTCGGCGATGGTGAAGCCGGAGACCGGGCAGGCAAACTTCGAGGAGAAGACGATGCGCTTGGCCTCGCCCTTCTCGTCCTTCTGATCGGCGTATTCGGCGATGGTGATCCCGTCCGCCAGATCCAGCGCCGTCTCGAAACTCTCGGAGAGACGGGCGCGTATGTCTTCGCGCACGGCGATGCGATCGACCACCACGTCGATGTCGTGCTTCAGCTTCTTGTCGAGCACTGGCGCGTCGGCGATCTCGTAGAATTCGCCGTCGACCTTGAGGCGCTGGAACCCGCGTTTTTGAAAATCCGCGATTTCTTTGCGGTACTCGCCCTTGCGGCCGCGGACGACCGGGGCGATGAGGAACAGCCGGGTGCGCTCGGGCAGAGCGATGATGCGATCCACCATCTCGCTGACCGTCTGGCTCTCGATCGGCAGGCCGGTCGCGGGCGAGTAGGGGATGCCGACGCGGGCGAAGAGCAGCCGCATGTAGTCGTAGATCTCGGTGACGGTGCCGACCGTCGATCGCGGATTTTTTGACGTCGTCTTCTGTTCGATAGAAATGGCCGGCGACAGCCCGCCGATCTGGTCGACGTCGGGCTTCTGCATCATCTCCAGGAATTGCCGGGCATAGGCGGAGAGTGACTCGACGTAGCGGCGCTGGCCTTCGGCATAGATCGTGTCGAAAGCCAGCGACGACTTGCCCGAGCCGGAGAGGCCGGTGAAGACGACGAGCTTATCCCGCGGAATCGTCAGGTCGACGTTCTTGAGGTTGTGCTCGCGCGCGCCGCGGACCGAAATCGTCCGCCCATCGAACGCCGGCGCCTCGGCGGCGCGGGCCGGAACGGGCGACAACTTAAGCTTGGCTGGCGCGGCGGCGGACGCGGATTTGGCCTTCGGCTTCTTTGTTTCGGGCAAGGGAATGATGTCTCGGGTTCGATGACTCGGTCGTTCGGCATAGTCGTCGTGAAAGCGCCCCTAACCTAAGAGGCCGAAGCCTTCCGCGCCATGTTTAAACATGGGCAATGTTGACGCTCCCGCTGGAAGTCGCTCTTGTGAGAAAAAAGGGTTTCTTGCACAAGACCCCAAGGCTTTAGGCATTTCGGAAACTCCAGGGACAACGATGACCGCGATCTCGGACCATACGCCTCGCGCCGGGGCTGCAGAAACGACGAGGAAGCCTTTTTACAAGGTCCTTTACGTCCAGGTGCTCATCGGCATCGTGCTCGGCGTCATCGTCGGTCTGCTACTGCCGCAATACGCCACCGCCGATTGGATGAAGGCGCTGGGCGACGGTTTCGTCCGCCTCATCAAGATGGTGATTACACCCATCATCTTCTGCACCGTCGTTTCCGGCATCGCCCATATCTCGGATGCGCGGAAGGTCGGGCGCGTGGCCTTCAAGGCGCTGCTCTACTTCGAGATCATCTCGACCTTCGCGCTGGTCATCGGCATGATCATCGGCAACGTCGTGCGTCCCGGTAGCGGCTTCGGCAACCATGGCAACGCCGAGGCGGTCGCCAAATTCGCCAAGGAGGCCGGCGCCCACAACACCACGGAGTTTCTGCTCGGCATCATTCCCGACAGCGTCATCGGTGCCTTCGCCAACGGCAACGTGCTGCAGGTCCTGCTCTTCGCGATTCTCTTCGGCTTCGCCCTGATGGCGCTCGGCGAACGCGGCAAGCCGGTCATCACCTTCATCGACGACGTTGCCAAGGCCGTGTTCGGCGTCATCGCCATCGTCATGAAGGTCGCGCCCATCGGCGCCTTCGGTGCCATGGCTTATACCGTCGGCAAATACGGCCCGGGCTCGCTCGGCAACCTGCTCGGCCTGGTCCTGACCTTCTATGCGACGGCGCTGATCTTCGTGATCGTGGTCCTCGGCATCGTGGGCAAGATCGCCGGCTTCAGCATCTTCAAGTTTGTCAACTACATCAAGGCCGAGCTTCTGGTCGTGCTGGGCACGAGTTCGTCCGAGAGCGTGCTGCCGCAGTTGATGGAAAAGATGGAGCGGCTCGGGTGTTCAAAGCCCGTCGTCGGCCTGGTGGTGCCCACCGGCTATTCCTTCAATCTCGACGGCACCAATATTTATATGACGCTCGCGACCTTGTTCATCGCCCAGGCGCTGGGCGTGGAACTGAACCTCGGCCAGCAGCTCACGATTCTGGGCGTCGCGATGCTGACTTCCAAGGGCGCGACCGGCGTCACCGGCGCCGGGTTCATCACGCTGGCCGCGACACTCGGCGCGATCAGCCCGGCGCTGGTGCCGGGCATGGCGATCATCCTGGGCGTCGACAAGTTCATGAGCGAGTGCCGTGCGCTGACCAACCTCGTCGGCAATGGCGTCGCTTGCATCGTCGTCTCCGCGTGGGAAGGCGAACTCGACCGCGACCAGCTGAGCGCCGCGCTGAACAACCAGGTCGACACGTCCGACGTCGCGACGGCGGTGACCACGGGATGATGATCATGCTCAAGCAGGCCGGGCTGCTCGCTCTCGGTGCCTTGGCCGCCGCGCCGGCTTCGGCCCAGACGACCGGTCATGAAACCATCGTCTTCGTCCGCCACGGCGAAAAGCCTGACGCCGGCCTTGGCCAGCTCGACTGCCAGGGGCTCAACCGGGCGCTCGCACTGCCAGCCGTTCTCGAAGCCAAGTTCGGCAAACCGGCCGCCCTCTTCGCCCCGAACCCGTCCAAGCAGAAGGACGACGGCGGAAAACCCTACGACTACGTTCGGCCGCTGGCGACGATCGAACCCAGCGCGGTCAGGTTCGGGCTGCCGGTCAACGCCGATCTCGGCTTTCTCGAGATCGACAAGCTCAAGGACGTGCTGGAGCAGCCGGCCTATCACGAGGCGACCGTCGTCGTGGCCTGGGAGCACAAGCTCATCGACGTCCTCGTCAAAGAGATGATGACGGCGCATGGCGGCGACGAGGACTCCGTGCCGAAATGGCACGGCAAGGATTTCGACAGCATCTACGTCGTCAAACTCGCCTGGTCCGGCCCCAAGGCGGCGATCACGTTCACCCATGACACCGAGGGACTGGATAACCAGCCGACCCCCTGCCCAAAGTGACTTTCAGGCTTGGCAGAAAGCCGCGCTTTTGCTAGAACGAAGATAGAACATTGGTCGGGCGCCGTACCTGAAGCGACGGCGCGAATGTTGTGCGAACCGCGATCCGCGCGTTGACAGGGCGGCCCCATTTCGCGTTCGTTGCGACCTTGAGTTTCGTGAGGAGCGTGTCATGGCGGGTAGCGTCAACAAGGTTATCCTGATCGGCAATCTCGGGCGTGACCCCGAGGTGCGGCGCACCAATTCCGGCGATCCCGTGTGCAGCTTCTCGATCGCCACGACGGAATCCTGGCGCGACAAGGCGACCGGCGAGCGCAAGGACCGCACCGAGTGGCACAACATCGTGATCTTCAACGAGAATCTTTCGAAGATCGCGGAGCAGTACTGCAAGAAGGGCTCAAAAGTTTACCTCGAAGGCCAGCTGCAGACGCGCGAGTTTACCGATCGTGACGGCAACGCCCGCAAGGCGACGGAAGTCGTGCTGACCCGTTTCCGCGGCGAGCTTACACTCCTCGACAGCAAGGGCGGTGGGCGCGGTGACAGCGACGAGATGGGCGAGAGCGGCGGCTCCAGCTTCGGCCGCTCCTCGCCGATGCAGAAGACCCCCGATCGTCGTCCCGCCACCGCCGGCGGCGGCCGGATGAACGAGATCATCGACGACGACATCCCGTTCTAGCCACAAGGGCGGCCGCGCCCTTCGGATTTCGCCAATGGTCGACGCTGCGGTAAAGCCTTCGGTCCGGAATACCGCTTCGGCGCTCTACGAGGCGGACTTTTATGCGTGGACGCAGGAGCAGGCCGGGCTTTTGAAGGCCGGTCGTCTCGACGAGGCGGATCTGGCGAATATCCTGGAGGAGATCGAGACCTTGGGGCGCAAGGAAGTCTCCGAGCTTCGCTCGCGTTACAGGGTTCTGCTTCAACATCTCCTGAAACAGATCTATCAACCGGAGAAATCGAGCCGGAGCTGGACGACGACGATCCTCAATCAACGGATCGAGATCGCGCAGCACATGGAGGAGAACCCCAGCCTTAAAGCCAAGGCGGATACAATCTTCCTGAAAGCCTACGCCGACGCCCGCAAGCTTGCCGCGTCCGAGACCGGTCTCGATATCGGCATCTTTCCAGCGACGCCGCCCTTCACTCGGGACCAGGCGGTAGACCAGTCGTAGAAGTTTGAGCCATCGGATCTCTTAGCGCGATGGCAGCGGACATCTCGTATCTCGGTCATGCGATTTTCAAAGTCTGTGCCCGCTCTGTGGCGCGCTTTTCGCGTGCTCCGCTCTGAGTATTGGGAGCAAAATTTATGAGAATGCGCGGCGTCGGCCTGGTTCTGGCCGCTGTTTCCTCCATCAGCGTGCCCGCGGCGGCGGCCGACGGTCCGGATGCGATCAAGGCCCGCGGCACGCTCATCGTCGGCGTAAAGCCCGATTACCGCCCGTTCAGCTACCGCGATCCGCAGGGCGCGCTTGTCGGCATCGAGCCGGATCTTGCTGCCGACATCGCCAAGCGTTTGGGCGTCAAGCTCGAGCTCGTCCCGGTCGTCTCTTCGAACCGCATCGAGTTTCTGCAGCAAGGCAAGGTCGACCTGCTGATCGCGACCATCTCCGATAAGCCCGAGCGCCGGCGTGTCATCCAGGCGATCGATCCGCCGTACTATGCCGACTTCGTCAACGTACTGCTGTCCAAGAAATCCGGGATCAAGGATTGGGCGGAGCTCAAGGGCAAGCCGGTCTGCGCCACCGCCGGCGCCTGGTACAATAAGACGATCGCGCAGACCTACGGGGCCGAGCCACTGGCCTTCGATGGCTCGGAAAAAGCCTTGTTTGCGATGAAGCAGGGCAACTGCGTCGGCTATCTCTACGACCAAACCTTTCTGCAGGGCCGCATGCTCGACGACGAATGGAAGACGGACTTCGCGATGCCGCTGAAGGGCATCCTCGAAACGCCGTGGATCATGGCGGTCGCCAAGGGCAACGATGCTCTGGCGCAGGTCGTCGTCGACGCGACGAAGGATTGGGCCAAGTCGGGCCTCGTGGTCGACGAGGAGAAAAAGTGGGGCATCACGCCCACGGCCTACACGCTAGGAATGCACCAGCAAGCCGGCGACGCCAAGTAACGTGACACCGTTTTGGAGATCAAAATCACGGCAGGGGTCGGCATGAACGCCGTCGCCGACTGGTTTCGAACGCTCTACGAAACGACGGGCATCAACCTCACGATCTTCTACGATGCCTATGATTTCCAGCGCTACGCCGCCGGAATCGGCATGACCCTGTTCCTCAGCGTCGCGTCGATCGTCGCGAGCGTCGTCATCGGCGCCGCCGGGGCGGCTGCTCAAGGGTCCGGTTCGGCGCTGGTGCGGCAGTCGGTCCAGGCCTTCGTGGTGGTGTTCCGCAACACGCCGCCGTTGGTGCAGATCTTCTTCTTCTATTTCGGCGTCGGCGCCGTCATCCCCGGTATCGAGACCAGCTATGGCACGCGTGAGCCGTTGCTCGGCAACGTCGCCTGGGCGGTGATTTCGCTTTCGCTGTTTGCCGGTGCGTTCAATGTCGAGATCTTTCGCTCCGGCATCGAAGCCGTGCCGCGCACCACCCTCGAAGCCGCCGAGGCGCTCGGCTACACCCGGCTCGGCGCTTACAGGCACATCGTGCTGCCGCTGGCCGTTCGGGTCTGCCTGCCCGCGCTCAACAACAACCTGATCAACCTGCTCAAGACGACGACGCTCGCCTACGCCATCGCAGTGCCCGAGACTCTTTACGCTGCCAAGCAGATCTGGTCGGAATCGCAGAACGTGCTCGAGATGATGCTGCTGCTTCTGGCGACCTACATGGTCCTCGTCGGCGTTTTCGCCGGGTTGATGCACCAGTGGGAGCGACAGATGCGCATTCCCGGCTATCATCGATGACAGCTCACTCTCATGACCCGCAATGGGGTCGAGGCGGAGTTCTGCCTGTCCTGCTGGCCCCCCAGGCGCCCACGCCCATGCCGAGGCTCAGCAGGAGCGTCCCACCCGTCTTATGTGCGATCTTGATCGTCTACGCCGGCTCCGCGCATGCGCTTGGCCCGCCGACGCCGGCGTCCGCCCTGGAGATCGTCATCAAATGGGCGCCGCTGCTACTCGGCGGCTTCGCCTTCAACATCCTGATCTCGCTTCTCGCTATGGCGCTCGGCACGCTCGCCGGCTTCGGTCTTGGCCTGCTGCTCATTTCCGAGCAGGTGCTTGCGCGACGCGCGGCGTGGAGCGTGATGCAGTTCTTCCGCAACGCGCCCTGGCTCGTCCTGCTGTTTTTCGCGATGTTTCTCATCCCGTTCCGCATCACTGTAATGGGCGTGACGATCCCGCTGCCGGACTGGGTGAAGGCGGTGATCGGCTTTGCCCTGCCGGTGATGGCCAATGTCGCCGAGATCCTGCGCGGCGCCGTCGCCTCTATCCCGTCGACCCAATGGGAGGCCGCAGAGTCGCTCGCGCTGTCGCGTCGCCAGACCGTGTGGCTCGTCATCCTGCCGCAGTGTTTTAAGCGGATGCTGCCGTCCTGGATGAATCTCTACGCGCTGATCACCATGGCGACGGTGCAGGCATCCATCGTCGGCGTGTCGGAGATGCTGACCATCACCGCTCAGGTCCATGCGGCCGAAGGCGGACGCACCGACTTGTTCGCGCCGCTCTATGGTTTCGCGCTGCTCTGCTTCTTTCTCTACTGTTACCCCATCGACTACATGACCGCGCGCCTGGAGCGACGTTTCAATGTCCGGTGATTCCGTCGTCGCGCCGAAGCTGGCCGCCCCGATCGTCCAGCTGATCGACGTGAGAAAGACCTTTGGAGCGGTGCCCGTGCTCAACGGCATCAGCTTCGATGTAGCCAAAGGCGAGGTGGTCTGTATCATCGGTCCGTCGGGATCGGGCAAGTCAACCCTAATCCGCTGCATCAACGCGCTGCTGCCGGTCACGTCGGGCACGATCCGGGTGGCGGACATCGAGGTTGGCGACCCCCGCCTCGACAAGCTGGCGCTCCGTCGCAAGGTCGGGATGGTGTTCCAGCAATACAATCTCTTCCCGCACCGCACCGCGCTGCAGAACGTGATGATGGCGCCCCTGCACGTTCTCAAGCAGGATCGCATCGAGGTCGAGGCGCGGGCGCGGGCCCTGCTCGCTAAGGTCCAACTTGCGGGTAAGGAGGACACCTATCCCGGCGAACTGTCCGGCGGACAACAGCAGCGTGTGGCCATCGCCCGCTCGCTTGCGATGCGCCCCGAGGTGATGTTGTTCGACGAGGTGACGGCGGCGCTCGATCCGGAGACGGTGAAAGAAGTGCTCGTCACGATCCACGAACTCGCCGACGAGGGCATGACCTGCCTTCTCGTGACTCACGAAATGGGATTCGCGCGGGAAGTCGCCGACCACATCTACTTCACTGACAAGGGTGTGATCGTCGAACACGGGCCGCCGCAAGAATTCTTTACCGCAGCGCGCGATGAGCGGACCCGGCGGTTCCTCTCGCAAGTCTTGTGAGTTAAGCGCCGAAAAGAGGGATCTGCAGCCTGTTTTCCCTCCGTATTGCGGTCGCAAACCTGGAGTTTCGCTGCGCCGCCCTATAGAGTGGGCCGCGAATTCACAGCACGTCCGGATAAAAACTTTTGGCTGATAAACCTGACGAACCGAGAGCCCCCGGTTTCGACGTCCGTCCCGTCTCGATTTCCGATGAAATGCAGCGGAGCTATCTCGATTACGCGATGAGCGTGATCGTCAGCCGCGCGCTGCCCGACGTACGCGACGGACTCAAGCCCGTGCACCGGCGTATCCTGCATTCGATGCAGGAGCAGAACCATCTGCCCGACCGCCCCTACGTCAAGTCCGCCCGCATCGTCGGCGACGTCATGGGTAAGTATCACCCCCACGGCGATTCTTCGATCTACGAAGCGCTCGTCCGGATGGCCCAGCCGTTCTCGCTGCGCCTGCCGCTGATCGACGGCCAGGGCAACTTCGGCTCCGTCGACGGCGATCCCGCCGCGGCGATGCGCTACACCGAATCGCGCCTGGCGAAGCCAGCTTTGGCGCTGATCGAGGACATCGATTCCGACACCGTCGACTTCCAGCCGAACTACGACGGCAAGGAGCGCGAGCCGGTCGTTTTGCCGGCGCGCTTCCCCAACGTCCTGGTTAACGGCGCCGGCGGCATCGCCGTCGGCATGGCCACCAACATTCCGCCGCACAACCTCGGCGAGATCATCGACGCCACCATCGCGCTGATCGACGATCCCGAGCTGACGATCGAGCAGATGATGGAGATCGTCCCCGGGCCGGACTTCCCGACCGGCGGCAGCATCTTGGGCCGCTCCGGCATTCGCTCGGCCTACACTACGGGGCGCGGCTCGGTGGTGGTGCGTGCCAAGGCCGAGGTCGAGATCCTGCGCAAGGATCGCGAAGCGCTGATCGTCACGGAGATCCCGTATCAGGTCAACAAGGCAACCCTGATCGAGAAGATGGCGGAACTTGTCCGCGACAAGCGGCTCGAAGGCATCTCCGACCTCCGCGACGAGTCCGATCGCGACGGCATGCGCATTGTCATCGAACTGAAGCGCGATGCCGTCTCCGACGTCGTGCTGAACCAGCTGTGGCGCTTCACCGCCATGCAGTCGAGTTTCGGCTGCAACATGATCGCCCTGAATGGCGGTCGGCCGGAGCTGCTGAACCTTCGCGATTTTTTGGTGGCTTTCGTCGACTTCCGCGAGGAGGTCGTTACCCGGCGCACGAAATTCCGCCTGAACAAGGCGCGTGACGCGGCGCATCTGCAGGTTGGTCTCGCCATCGCCGTGGCCAACATCGACGAGGTGATCCACCTCATCCGCACCTCGCCCGACGCCGCGACCGCTCGCGAAGCCCTGATGGTCCGCGCCTGGCCGGCCAAGGACATGGCGCCGCTGATCCTGCTGATCGCCGATCCGCGTCATTCGCTCGGCGAGGACGGGCTTTATCGCCTGTCCGAGACCCAGGCGCGCGGCATTCTCGACCTGCGCCTCGCCCGCCTGACCGCGCTCGGGCGCGACGAAATCGCCGAAGCCCTCAACAAGCTCGCCGTCGAGATCGCCGACTACCTCGACATTTTGCGCTCGCGCGAAAGACTGTTCGGCATCATCAAGGATGAGATGCTGGCGGTGAAGACTGCCTACGCCACGCCGCGCCGGACTCAGATCTTGGACGGCGTCGACGGCGTCGAAGACGAAGACCTGATCCAGCGCGAAGACATGGTCGTCACCGTGTCGCACGGGGGCTACGTCAAACGTGTGCCGCTCTCGACGTACCGGGCGCAGCGCCGCGGCGGCAAGGGTCGCTCCGGCATGCAGACCCGCGACGAGGATTTCGTTGCCCGACTGTTCGTCGCCTCGACGCACACGCCGATGCTGTTCTTCTCGTCGCATGGTCAGGTCTACAAGGAGAAGGTGTGGCGCCTGCCGCTCGCCGCACCGCAGGCCCGCGGCAAAGCGCTGATCAACATGCTGCCGCTGGAGCAGGGCGAGCGTATTACGACCATCATGCCATTGCCCGAGGACGAGACGGAGTGGGCGGACTACGACGTGATGTTCGCGACGACGCGCGGCACGGTGCGGCGTAACAAGCTGTCCGATTTCGCCCAGGTCAACCGAGCCGGCAAGATTGCGATGAAGCTCGATCCCGGCGAGGACATCGTCGATGTCCAGATCTGCCGCGAGAACGACGACACGCTGCTGACCACGCAGAAGGGCCAGTGCATCCGTTTCCCCGTGACCGACGTCCGCGTCTTCAAGGGCCGCGACTCGATGGGCGTCCGCGGCATTTCGCTGGGCGAGGGCGATCGCGTCATCGCGCTTTCGATCCTCCGCCACATGGAGGCTGATGCCGGCGAGCGGCTTGCCTACCTGAAGATGCGTCGGGCGATCGCGGGCGAAACTGTCGCCGATTCGACGAGCGAAAGCGTCATCGAGGACGCGGCGGCCGAGGGTGCCGAGGCCGACGACGTTCAGGCCTCGAGCCTGTCGCAGGAACGCTACGTCGAGATGTCGCTGGCCGAGCAGGTCATCCTCACCATTTCCACGAAGGGCTTCGGCAAGCGCACCTCGTCGTTCGAGTACCGGATCACCGGGCGCGGCGGCAAAGGCATCGTCGCGATGGCGGTCAACGCGCGCAACGGCCAGCTTGTCGCATCCTTCCCGGTGGAGGATGGCGACGGCCTGATGCTGGTCACCAACGGCGGTCAGTTGATCCGCGTGCCGGTCGACGGCATCCGCGTCGCCGGTCGCGGGACGCAGGGCGTCACCGTGTTCAAGATGGGCGGCAAGGAAGAGGTCGTCTCGGTCGAACGTATCCCGGCCGACGAAAACGAGACCGACGCCGACGGTGAAGCGCCCGAGGGCGAGGACGGCGCGCCGGCGGGTGAGGGCGGGGAGGGCTGAGGCTTTTCAGTCTCGTCCTTTGATACCTGACATGGCGCGGCGGTATTATCTGTCGCTGCCAAAGCGTGCGGTCAATTCGAAGAGCGTCTCATGCCGAGCCGAGCTATCAACGTGAACCTCCCCGAAGACGTCGTCGCGCGCCTCAAGGCCATGGTAACATCCGGCGAATATGCGTCCGAAACGATGTCATCCAAGAGGGCCTTCGTGTCCTCGGCGCGCGAGGCATGGCTCGAGACCGATGTTGTGAAGAGTTTCGATGAATACGAGGCTGATCCATCGATCGCCATTCCTGCAGCCGAAGTCTCTGCCGGGCTGGAAGCGCGGCTTCGTGCGCATCTTCAAAAATGCTGAGCAGTTTTCCGCTAGTCGAACAGCGGCATATCAAGGGCTTTAGCCGGCTTCCGCGTTCGAGACTGTATCCGCCCGCTGGATTGTGCAAGGTCGAGCGCAGCTGAAAGCATCGAAAGCCGTTTGGTCAATTCAGTCTCTGACCATAGATCTAAATCGGATAGCGTAAACCTTCGAACTTTGCGTTTCCCATCAGCGCTGGCGCTCAGATCAATATATTCAAGATCTGTGGTTAGTCCGAAAAACTCCTGGTCAAGAATAAATCTCTTATGAATGGTGGCTACCATTGCAATTTGGCTGAGTGTAAGTGCGAAACTCTTTCGAGGTTGTAGATAAAAAAGCTTCACAACTTTGTTTTCTGTAAAAAAGAAAGGTATCCGAAAACCTGATGTCCTGGATTGGCCAAAGTTAAATTTTCGAGGCGTAAGATCAAAGACCTGTGTAGACCGGCCAAACGCATGCGGAGCGGCTAAAGAAACAACATCTTCGTTCGCTTTTTTTCCGATCGGATTCTTTTCCGCCGCGCATCCGGCGAGAAGCAGCTCAGGTCTATGTATCCCCTGATAGGCTACCTTTGTAATTCGTGTGCTTCGATGATAATTCCAAGGGACACTAGGCGAATCGAAGAAGCTGATAAACCACTCGGCTGCTTCCTCAGGTGTTGATCCTTCAACCCTGGCAAGATCTGGTACGGATGGTGTGGGAAGCATAATCAATGACTTTGTCCCTTAATATGAAGAGATTGCCGTCTGCTGCTTTTTGCAAACCAGATCTTTATCATCTCATCAGGGATAATCATACCTGGGACTGCTTCCGTTTCGGCTTTTCGCCAGATCTTTTCCCAGGGCGAGTCAGTTTCGTGAGTCAAATCTGATAATTTGAATGCGTGAAACTGCGAGTAATAGTCAAATATATTCTGGAGAAATTCCATAGTATCGGCATCAAAATTGAATGGCGTTTCGACAAAGCTGCTTGCGTTTGGGTCGAAAGACGTCAGCTTTATGTCTATGCATTTTGATTTTAAATGTTTTAGTTGGTCGTATACGAGCCTGTTAACCGGACCATGTCTCCAAGCTTCAAAAGGTTGAGCAACCAAGGGCGTGCCGAATTTCACAAGATGCCATGCATGCGCAAAGTATAGCACCTTTAATAGCGTCATAACAGTAATCGGCCTGCGCGTTGCTGACGCGCGTTCGATAAGAAAGTTGGATATAGCGCGGGCATCGTGCATATAAGCAGTTAAAGGGCGGTTTATTCTGGATCAAGTGAAATCAGCCAAAGCTGGCCGATGCTAGTGTTTTTCGGTTTAGGTGTTGCACCTGCGATGCAGAACGCTGTGGAAAACGCGCGTTTAGAACCTATGGCTCAAATTTGTGCGCAGGCCTTAAAGACTGGTAAGCCGGCGCGGTCGGATCGAAGCCGGGGGCGCCGTGATCGTCCCGCGCAAGATCTTGTGCAGGTTGAAGGTGCGATCCGATTGCTCCGGTACCGTCATCACGGCGACCACGCGGCCGTGCTCGGTAATCAAAAGCTGATCGATCGTCCGAGACCGGATCTGCCCAAGCAACTCGGCGGAACGCGCGCTGAAGTCCGCTGTATCCACTGACAGAGCATTGGCACCCATCGCGACGTCTCCCGATCGGTTCAAGTTGCGATTTTTCGCATTATAGCGTCAATCGCGTTCCGTTGCTCCCTTCACGGCGTCCCCGATGTCCCGCACCGCCCTCTACACCGGCTCCTTCGATCCCGTCACCAATGGCCACGTCGCGCTGCTCGCCGCCGCGGCGCGGCTCTGCGACACGCTGGTCGTCGCCATCGGTGTCCATCCCGGCAAGACGCCGATGTTTTCCGTCGAGGAGCGGCAGATGCTCATCGTCACGAGCTGCGCCACGGCGCTGGAGGGCACCACCTGCGCGCTGCATGTCGTGACCTTCGAGGGCCTCGCCATCGAGGCGGCGCGAACCAATGGCGCCAGCATCATCGTGCGCGGCCTGCGCGACGGCACCGATCTCGACTACGAGATGGAGATGTCGGGCATGAACGCCGTCATGGCCCCTGCCATTCAGACCATTTTCCTGCCGGCGCCACCGTCTGTTCGTCACATTACCGCGACATTAGTCAGGCAGATCGCGCAAATGGGAGGCGATGTCTCGCCTTTCGTGCCCGCGCCGGTCGCAGCCGCGCTGCGCGACAAGTTTGCCAAAGACCGTTAAGCCACGCTCCTTAGCCAAGACCGCCTCAACAGGAATCGGAACAGCATGATCTTCGACCGTCGCGCCCTCGTCGGCGCCTTCGCCTGCACCCTTCTCGCCGGCGCGATCGCCGCGCCTCTGGCTGCCGCGCCCGCCGCCGATGTCGCAAACCAGGTCGTCATGACCACCAAGGACGGCAAGATCGTCATCCAGCTGCGACCGGATCTCGCGCCGAACCACGTCAAGCAGATCGAGACGCTGACAAAACAGAAGTTTTACGACGGCATCGTCTTCCATCGCGTGATCGGCGGCTTCATGGCCCAGACCGGCGACCCGACCGGTACCGGCGGTGGCGGCTCCAAGCTCCCCGACCTGAAGGCCGAATTCTCCAGCGCGCCGTTCACCCGCGGCACCGTCGGCATGGCGCGCTCGTCGAGCCCCGATTCGGCCAATTCGCAGTTCTTCATCTGCTTCGCCGAGTCGTCGTTCCTCAACAACCAGTACACCGTCGTCGGCCAGGTCGTGTCGGGCATGGATGTCGTCGACAAGATCAAGAAGGGCTCGCAGTCTGACAACGGCAGCGTGACCAACCCGGACAAGATCGTCACGATGAAGATGGCCAAGGACGCCAAGTAAAATGCGGGCAGGGCGCGCCTCGATCTTCGGGGTTGCGCTCTGCCTGTCTTTGCCTGCCGAAGCCGCGCCGGCGCTGAACCTGCCCGGCGAGATTGGGGCGCGGATCGCCGCATGCTGGCATCCCCCTGCGGAAGGCGACGAGGTCACGCTTCGCCTCAGCTTTCGTGCCGATGGATCCCTGTTCGGCAAGCCTCGCATGACCTATGTGAAGGCGGTCGGCGGTGCCGATGGCGAGGCCGCGGTCGCCAATTCGATCTTCGCGGCACTTCAGGCCTGCAGCCCCTTGCGGTTTACGCCCGCACTCGGAGCCGCTATTGCGGGCCGCACGTTCCTCATTCGCTTCGTCGCCCCGCGCAAGGCGCTTCGGGCGGCGCTTTAATTTAGGAGACTACCCATGGCCGAGGCCGGAAATACTTTGACGCTCGAGACGAGCAAAGGCCCCGTGGTGATCGAGATGCGGCCGGATCTGGCGCCGAACCATGTCGCCCACATCAAGAAGCTCGTCGAAGAGAAGTTCTATGACGGCATCGTCTTCCACCGCGTCATCGACGGTTTTATGGCCCAGACCGGCTGCCCCAACGGCACCGGCACCGGCGGCTCGAAATATCCGAACCTGAAGCAGGAGTTCAACGCCGAGAAGCACGTGCGCGGCACCTGCTCGATGGCCCGTGCCCAGAGCCCGGATTCAGCGAACTCGCAGTTCTTCATCGTGTTCGATGATGCGAGCTTCCTCGACAAGCAGTACACGGTGTGGGGCAAAGTGGTCTCCGGGATGGAGAACGTCGATGCGATCAAGCGCGGCGAGCCCGTCCGCGATCCCGACAAGATCGTCTCCGCAACGCTGAGCTGAGCCTTCTCCCTTCTCCCGCTTGCGGGAGACGGTGTCGCGGCGAAGCCGTCACGGATGAGGGCGCCGGGCTCGAGTTGCCGTCTTGGTCGCGAGCGAATACCGCATCGCCCTCATCCGACCCTTGCTGACGCAAGGGCCACGTTGTCCCGCTGGCACGGGAAAGCTACCGTCATAGAACGAGTCCCATGCGCGTCGACCTCTTCGATTTCGATCTGCCGCCGGAGCACATCGCCCTGCGGCCGATCGAGCCGCGAGAGGCGGCGCGTCTTCTCGTCGTCCATCCTGGGTCCGACCTCGCCGACAAGCACTTGCGCGACCTCCCGGGCCTTTTTCGCCCCGACGACGTGCTCGTCGTCAACGATACCCGCGTCATTCCCGCCCGCTTGAACGGCACCCGCACCCGCAACGGAATCGCGGCGCGGATCGAGGCGATGCTGCACAAGCGCGAGGGTGCGGAGCTCTGGCGCGCGTTTCTGCGCCCGGCGAAAAAGCTGGTCGCCGGTGAAAGCATCCAGTTCGGGACAGCCGAGGATCCGCTCGATGCCGAACTCGTCAAGCGCGGCGACGATGGCGAGGGCCTGCTGCGGTTTTCCCAAGCCGGCGCGGCGCTCGATCGTGCACTGGAGCGTTTCGGCTCGCTGCCGCTGCCGCCTTACATCGCAGGCAAGCGCGCGGTCGACGCCAAGGACAGCGCGGACTACCAGACCATTTTCGCCAGCCGGCCCGGTGCGGTTGCCGCCCCAACAGCAAGCCTGCATTTCACGCCCGCCCTTATCGCCGCGATCGAATCAAGGGGCGTTACCATCGTGCGGCTGACCCTGCATGTCGGCGCCGGCACTTTCCTGCCGGTAAAAGTGGACGAGACCGAGAACCACCGCATGCACGCGGAGTGGGGCTCGCTCGACGCCGCGGCGGCCGAGCGACTGAACGCCGCCAAGCGTGCCGGCGGCCGGATCATCGCCGCCGGCACGACAAGCCTGCGCCTGCTCGAGACCGCCACCGGCGAAGACGGCGTGGTAAAACCCTTCTCCGGCGATACCGCGATCTTCATCACGCCAGGCTATCGCTTTCGGACGGTCGACTGCCTGCTCACCAATTTTCACTTGCCGCGGTCGACCCTGTTCATGCTGGTCGCCGCCTTCTCCGGACTCGATACGATGCAACGCGCCTATGCCCACGCCGTCGCCACCGGCTACCGCTTCTACAGTTACGGCGATGCCTGCCTGCTGAGCCGCCAGGCATGAAGGCTTTCGGCTTCACGATCGCCGGGACAGACGGCTCGAGCCGCACCGGAACCATCACCACGTCGCATGGCGAGATCCGCACGCCGGCCTTCATGCCGGTCGGCACCGCGGCGACGGTGAAGGCGATGCATCCGCAGGAGGTACGCACGCTCGGGGCCGACATCGTGCTCGGCAACGTCTACCACCTGATGCTGCGGCCGGGCGCCGAGCGCATCGCCTCACTCGGTGGCCTTCACCATTTTATGCAGTGGCCTCATCCGATCCTGACCGATTCCGGCGGCTTCCAGGTCATGTCGCTCGCCAAGCTGCGCAAGCTCAACGAGAACGGCGTCACCTTCCAGTCCCACATCGACGGCTCCAAGCACACGCTGACGCCGGAGCGCTCCATCGAGATCCAGGGCCTGCTCGGCTCGGACATCCAGATGCAGTTCGACGAATGCATCCGCCTGCCGGCCACCGACGCCGAGGTGGAACGCGCGATGCAGCTGTCGCTACGCTGGGCCGCACGGTCGAAGGCCGCGTTCGGCACGCAGCCGAACCATGCTTTGTTCGGCATCGTCCAGGGCGGGACCACGCCGATGCTGCGCCGCACCAGTGCCGAGGCGCTGACCGCGATGGGCTTCGACGGCTACGCGATCGGCGGCCTCGCCGTCGGCGAGCCGCAGGCGGCAATGCTCGAGACGATCGAAGCCACCGTGCCGTTTCTCCCGGTAGCTGCGCCGCGGTACCTCATGGGCGTCGGCACGCCGGACGATATTTTGGAGAGCGTCGCGCGCGGCATCGACATGTTCGATTGCGTGATGCCGACGCGGGCTGGTCGCCATGGGCTGGCCTATACGCGCCATGGAAAACTCAACCTGCGCAACGCCCGCCATCAGGATGATCCCGCGCCGATCGATCCGCGGGCGTCGTGCGAGGCGGCGCGGATCTATTCGCGGGCTTACCTGCATCATCTCGTCCGGTCCGGCGAGATCCTGGGGATGATGCTGCTGACCGCGATCAACATCGGCTATTATCAGGACCTCATGCGCGACATCCGCGCGGCCATCGCCGAAGGCCGGTTTGCCGACTTCTGCGAGGCGACGAAGCGGGCCTGGGCCGCTGAAATCGCAGGCGATGCGGACGAGGTGGCTTGAACATTTGGCTCGGTCCGCGCTTAAAATTTACCGCGCGGCGTTTTGTGCACCTGCTAAAAGACCTCAGCAATCGTCTTGCGGCGCGTGATGACGCAGCCCGAAGATCGTGCGGCGGGGATGACCATGAGCAGCACTTCCGAACCGGTCCCCGCGCGCCCGCAGCCGCCACTGAAAAGCCCGGCAGCCGCGCCTCGGCCGCGGCTGAGCGTCGGCGCGCGAATCCGCAACTGGTTCCTGACCGGCGTCGTCGTGGCCGGCCCGCTGATGCTGACCGCTTATCTCGTCTGGTGGTTCGTCGATTCCGTCGACAACACGGTGCGCAAACTGGTGCCAGTCAAATTCTGGCCGGATAATTACCTGCCGATCCCGCTGCCGGGCTTCGGCGTGATCTTCGCCTTCCTGGCGTTGACGTTGCTCGGCTTTCTCGCTGCGAATCTCGCCGGACGGACGCTGATCTCGCTCGGCGAGACGATTCTTGACCGCACGCCAGTGATCCGCTCGATCTACAAGGGGCTCAAGCAGATTTTTGAGACCCTGTTCTCGCAGTCCGGCACGTCGTTTCGCACCGTCGGGCTGGTCGAGTTCCCGCACAAGGGCTCCTGGTCGATCGTCTTCATCTCGGCGCCGCCATCGAGCGTGATCGAGGCCTATCTGCCGGCCGATGGCGAAGAGCGGATCTCGGTGTTTCTGCCCTGCGTGCCCAACCCGACCACGGGGTTCTACTTCTATGTCCCGGCCAGCGAGGTGATCGAACTGCCGATCACGCCCGAGGACGCGGCCAAGCTCATCATGTCCTGCGGCGTCATCCAGCCGGACGGGCAGGCGGCGCTGGCCGCGATGGCGGAAGCCGCCAAGCGCGCCGCCGCGCCGGAAACGCGGGTGGTCAGTGCGGACGAACGCGTCTAGAGCATTTGCGACGAATGCCGGCTCGGCTTTGCGGCGCAAACATGCTTTCACGAGCATTGAACCGCGAAGCCAGCGTCTGATCCCCTTCCCCCTTGCGGGGAAGGGTTAGGGATGGGGGTCCGCCCGCCTGCTCCGTCGGTGAAGAACACCACGACCCCCACTCCCAACCTCTCCCCGCAAGGGGGAGAGGGGCAGATCGCGGACATTGCTCTGTCTGCGCTACAGATCCGGAATACGCCTTGGCCGTCTACACTGAAGTTTCCGACGAGGATCTCGTCGCCTTTCTTGCCCCCTATGATCTCGGCCGCGTGCTGTCCCTGAAGGGGATCGCCGAAGGTGTCGAGAACTCGAACTTTTTGCTCAAGACCGAAGCCGGCTCGTTCATTCTCACGCTTTATGAAAAGCGCGTTGCCGAAGGCGACCTGCCGTTCTTCCTCGGCCTGATGGAACATCTCTCCGCCCGCGGGCTGTCGTGCCCCCAGCCGGTGACGACATGCGCCGGTACCGCGCTTGGCGTGCTCGCGGGTCGCCCGGCCGCGATCGTGACCTTTCTCGAGGGCTTGTCCGTGCGCCGCCCGGCGCAGCGCCATTGCGCGGCCACAGGCGCCGCGCTCGCCGACTTCCATGTCTTCGGCGAAGGCTTCGCGCTCTCGCGGCCCAACACGCTGTCGCTTGGGGGCTGGTCGCCATTGTTCGAGGCCGCGCGCGCGCGCGCCGACGGTGTCGCGCCTGGCCTCTGCGCCTTCATCGAAGCCGAGTTGGCGTTCCTGCACGCGAACTGGCCGCGCGATCTGCCGAGCGGCATCATCCACGCCGACCTGTTCCCGGACAACGTCCTGTTCCTTGGCGATGACGTATCGGGCCTGATCGATTTTTACTTCGCGTGCTCAGATGCTTACGTCTATGATATTGTAATCTGCTTGAACGCGTGGTGTTTCGAGTCGGATGGGTCTTACAACATCACCAAGGGGCGCGGCCTCATCGACGCCTACCGCGCGCGGCGGCCGCTGAGCGAAACCGAGATCGCGGCGCTGCCGGTCCTTGCCCGCGGCGCGGCGTTGCGCTTTGCCCTGACGCGGCTGGTCGACTGGCTCAACGTACCGCCGGGCGCCCTGGTCCGTCCCAAGGATCCGGCCGAATACGTGCAAAAACTGCGCTTCCACCAGCGTGTCGAGAGCCCGGGCGAGCTGGGGGTGAGTGCATGAGCGAGCGCGTTGCGATCTGGACCGACGGCGCCTGCTCCGGCAATCCCGGCCCCGGCGGCTGGGGTGCCATCCTGAAATTCGGCGAGGTGGTCAAGGAGGTCAGCGGCGGCGATGCCGCGACGACCAACAATCGCATGGAGCTGATGGCCGCGATCTCGGCGCTGGAATCGTTGACGCGGCCGTGCGCGGTCGACGTCTATACCGACTCGAGCTACGTGCGCGGCGGCATCATGGGCTGGCTCGCCGGCTGGAAGCGCAACGGCTGGAAAACGGCGGACAAGAAGCCGGTGAAGAACGTCGAGCTATGGCAGCGCCTCGACGAGGCGGCGAAACGCCACGAGATCGTCTGGCACTGGGTCAAGGGCCACGCCGGCGACCCGATGAACGAACGGGCCGACGTGCTGGCCAACACCGGCATGGCGCCGTTCAAACGGCGATAGGGTTTCTGCTGTTCCGGGCTGTCATCCCGGGTTCGCACTCTGCGGTGCGCCCCGGGATGACATTGTTGCAGACAGCGTCAGAGCTGCGTCAGCAGCGTCTCGGCGCTCGAGGCTTCGGCCTTGCCGGGGTTGGCGTCGACATTGAGGGTGGTGACGACACCGTTGTCGACGATCATCGAATAGCGGATCGAGCGTGTGCCGAGGCCGCGCTCGCCAAGGTCGACGGTGAGGCCCGTCGCTTCGGCGAATTTGGCGCTGCCGTCGGCAAGGAAGGTCACCTTGCCCTGGCCGCCGGTGCTCTTGTCCCAGGCGCCCATCACGAAGACGTCGTTGACGGCGGTGACGAGGATTTCGTCGACGCCCTTGGCCTTGATCTCGGTTTCCTTGTCGAGAAAGCCCGGCAGGTGGTTCATGCTGCAGGTCGGCGTAAACGCGCCGGGGACGCCGACGAGGACGACCTTGCGGTTGGCGAAGATCGCATCGCTCTTGCGCGGTGCCGGGCCGTCTTCCGTCATCACGAAGAAGGTCGCCTCGGGAAGCGTGTCACCAACTTTGATCGTCATCGTTCATCCTCGGTTTCGATGCCGGTGTTGGAGCCAGTTTTAGGGGAAAAGTCCAACAATTTTCATGACTCACGGCTTGGCCGCGACATCGAGGGATCGGGTTGCGACGAAACTTTGCGGCCGTCCTGCCAGGGTGAGCGTGACCGGTACGATGCTGCTTGTCGTCACCAACGCAAGCTGGCTTGCGACCAGCGTCCATGTCCCGGGCCTGGTGCCCGCCTTGGTGTCGAAGGCATAACCTTCCGGCGCGTCGGCAAAGACATCGGAGATCGGGGCTTTGCCGGTCCACGCCAGCGTCCAGGTCGGTTTTTTCGCGCCTGCGACCGGCGTCACGGTCAAGTCTTTGTGTTCGCGCGGCGACAGCGGTGTCGGCACCATCGCAAACGCGGCGTCGACCACATCGGTCACGTCGGCCTTGGCCGGCAACGCCAAGTCTGCGGTGCTATGGCCGGGCATACAAATCTTGTTGCAGACGGCGTAGCTCAGATCGACATGCAGGCTCGAGGGCATTTTGGGATTTGCCGGCGTCACCAGCACCGGAAACACCACGCGGTCGGTATAACCGAACGCGTCGAGACCGTCTTCGGTAATGCGGGCCGGGGCGGGAAACAGCACCTCGGCCTTGGCGACGTTGGTCGAATCATTGAAGGCAAACACTGGCGGCACGCCGGCATCGCCGGGCTGCTTCCAGTATGTATGCGAACCGGACGCCATCGCGATGACGACGCCGGTCCGATAGCGGCCATCGGCCATGGCACCTGCCGCGATTAGCCTTACGCTCGCCACGTCGCTGCCGGAACTCTTGGGTATATCCTGCGCTGATCCAGGCTCGACGCTGGTGCAGAAAGCACACAGGACGAGGCAAAGCCCGATGCCCCGCCCAACGACGGAAATCTTATGGATAGAATTTTGCTTAGCATTCATTGGGCACCAATAATCCCTGGTGAAGCGCGCTCAGGACAGGACTTCAAGAACGATACGATCCATCGCGATATCAAGAGGCCGCAGGCATGAGACAGACAAAGATCGACGCGTCGCGTTCATCAGGTGGCTTCCCCGGTCACTGCGGTTTCCTGGACGGTCAGATGCTGGTCGCCATGCCCGGCATGGAGGACACCCGCTTTGCCCGCTCAGTGATCTACCTTTGCGCCCATTCCGAGGACGGGGCGATGGGGATCATCATCAACCAGCCCGCGAGCAAGGTGAACTTTCCCGACCTTCTCGTGCAACTCGACGTCATCGCGCGGGATGACGTGATCCGCCTGCCCAACAAGGCCGGCGCGATGCAGGTGCTGAAGGGCGGTCCGGTCGAGACGGGCAGGGGCTTCGTCCTGCATTCCAACGATTTCTTCATCGACAATTCGACGCTGCCGATCGACCAGGGCATTTCGTTGACGGCCACAGTCGACATCCTGCGTGCCATCGCCAAGGGCTCCGGGCCGGATCGCGCCGTGCTCGCGCTCGGTTATGCCGGCTGGTCGGCAGGCCAACTCGAAGTCGAGATGCAGCACAACGGATGGCTCAACGTGCCGGCCGAGCCCTCGCTGATCTTCGATACGGCGCTCGAGTCGAAATACGAGCGGGCGATCCGTACGATGGGGATTGATCTCGGCCGGCTGTCGACGCAGGCCGGCCGGGCCTGACCGGCCTGTCTTCAACCAAGCGTGAAGCGGTTCGTGCCGAGCAGCGCCGTCGTGGGTGCCGGATCGGTTGACGCGGTATCCCTCGCAACGTAGCCAACTTCGTATTGGTTATGATCCCGAGGGGACCTCATGCGTTACGTCATCGATCCGCCGCCGCAGGCGTCCGTCCCGGTCGATGGCGAAGAGGCGGCATTCCCCGTCCGTCGGATCTGGTGCATCGGGCGCAACTACGCCGACCATGCCCGCGAGATGGGCCATGATCCCGATCGCGAGCCACCATTCTTCTTTTCGAAGCCCGCAGATGCGGTGACGACGCTCGACGTTCTGCCGTTCCCGACCGAGACGCAGGACCTGCACCACGAGATCGAGCTGGTGGTGGCGATCGGCACCGGTGGCAAGGATATCGCGGCCGAAGACGCGCTGAACCACGTTTATGGTTACGCCATCGGCGTGGACATGACGCGCCGCGACATCCAGGCGGTAGCGAAGAAGTTGGGTCGGCCGTGGGACCTTTCGAAAGGCTTCGATCAATCCTGCCCGATCGGGCCGATTGCTCCGGCCTCGAAAATCGGCCACCCTGCCAAAGGCAAAATCGAGATCACCGTAAACGGCGCCGTGCGCCAGACCGGTGACCTTTCCCAGATGATCTGGTCGGTGCCGGAGAGCATCGCCTATCTCTCGCGCTTCGTCGCGCTCGCACCCGGCGACCTCATCATGACCGGCACGCCGGCTGGGGTGAGTTCGGTAAAGCCCGGCGATGCGCTCCACGGCACCTGCGACGGCGTCGGTTCCGTCGCGTTCACCTACGCCCCAGTCTGAGATCGATCGACGCGGCCTCGACCCTGATCGAGGCCGCAACAAGGATCAAAATCATGCAGAATCGTCGCCGTTTCCTCACTGCTACTGCCGGTCTCGCCGGCGTCGCATCGATGCCGCTCGCCGCCGTAGCGGCTGAGACAGGTGCCGCGCCGCGGCTCGCGCTGCCGGCTTTGCCGGTGCCGACGCTGCCGATCGTCGGCTCGGATGCAAAATTCCAGGTGCGCCGCATCTATTGTATCGGCCGCAACTACCTGGCCCATGTCGAAGAGCTCAACCACGACCGCAGTCAGCCGCCGCTGTTCTTCCAGAAGGCGCGCGACATGATCGTGCAGAGCGGCGAGCCCGTGACCTTCCCGTCGCTGACGCACGACTATGAGCATGAGATCGAGCTGGTCCTGGCGATGAAGTCGGGCGGCATGAACATCCCCGTCGAGCATGCGCTCGATCACGTCTACGGCTATGCCGTGGGCTTGGACATGACCCGCCGCGACCTGCAGAACGCCGCGCAGGAAAAGCGCCAGCCCTGGGAATCCGGCAAGTCGTTCGAACAGTCCGCGCCGTGCTCGGCGATCACGCCGGTCAGCGCCAGCGGCCACATCAGCGCCGGCACGATCGTCCTTACCGTCAACAACAAAGTGGTGACCGAGGGCAACCTGAAGGACATGATCTGGAACACCGCTGAGATCATCGCCCATCTGTCGACCGCGTTCGGCCTCGCTGCCGGCGATCTCATCTACACGGGCACGCCGAAGGGCGTCGGCAAGGTGAACCCCGGCGACGTGATGGTGGCGAAAATCGAGGGCTTGAGCGAGCTGCGGACTCCGATCGTCGCCTAGCCCCTTCGGCCCTTCACAGGCCCATTGCATCAGCGAAACGCCGCCCGTAACACAGGCGACGCGGGGGATTGAGGCATGGTCTACAAAACGCGACGCGAGGTTTTAGCGGCCTCCGCGGTTGCCGCGCTGGCGACGCCGGCGCTCGGCCGAACCATCTCGGGCGAGATGCCATGGGAGCCGAACGATGCGCATCCGCCGGCACCCGTCGTGCCCGGCCCGCTGCAATTCCTCACCCCGGACGAGGCCGCGACGATCGACGCCATCGTCGATCGTCTGATTCCGTCGGACGAGCTGGGCCTCGGTGGCAAGGATGCCGGCTGCACCGTCTTCATCGACCGCCAGCTTGCCGGCTCCTACGGAACCAACGAGACGCGCTACACCAAGGGGCCGTTTCCCGAGCATACGCTGCCCTCGCAGGGTGCGCAGAGCCCGTTGACGCCGCGCGAGCAGTATCGCAACGGGCTCGCCGCGCTCGCGACTTACTGCAAGGCGACGTTCGACGGCCGCGCTTTCGAGGCGCTCAGCGCCGCCGAGCAGGACACGCTGCTGAAAGGCCTGCAGAAGGGGGACGTCAAACTTCCCGGCTTCAGCGCCAAGATGCTCTTCGCAGCCGTCCACACCAACGCGATGGAAGGCTATTTCGCCGATCCCGTCTATGGCGGCAACCACGAGATGGCCGGCTGGAAGCTCGTCGGCTTTCCCGGCACGCGTTACGATTATCGCGACGTCATTGCCAATCCGAACCAGCCCTACACGCGCCCGCCGGTCTCGATCCAGGGCCGCGCCGAATGGACGAAGCCCGGCAAATGACGACAATCCTCCCCCGCAAAGGCGTCGTCATCGTCGGGCTCGGCTGGACCGGCTCGATCCTCGCGCTCGAACTGGCGCGCCAGGGTCTTGACGTCGTCGCGATCGAGCGCGGCCCGTGGCGCGACACCGCGACCGACTTCAACATCGGCACCGCCGCCGACGAGCTGCGTTACTCCGCGCGCCAGGAGACCCTGGTGAAGCCGGCGCAGGAAACCCTGACGATGCGCAACACGCCAGCGCAGACGGCGTTGCCGATCCGCAGTTGGGGCAGCTTTTTGCCGGGCAGCGGCGTCGGCGGCTCCGGCATGCATTGGAACGGCCAGACCTGGCGTTTCCTGCCGAACGACTTCGTCATCAACAGTCATCTGACCGCGCGCTACGGCGCCGCCGCGCTACCGCAGGGTCATCAGATCCAGGACTGGGGCGTGACTTATGACGAGCTCGAGCCGCATTACGATGCGTTCGAATACCTCTGCGGGATCTCCGGCGTCGCCGGCAATCTTCGTGGCAAGATTCAAGAAGAGGGCAATCCGTTCGAAGGCGCGCGTCAACGCGGCTATCCCACGCCGCCGCTGAAGCAGGGCTACGCCCAGGATCTCTTTGCCAAGGCCGCGCGGGAGCATGGGCTGCATCCGTTTCCGCGGCCCTCCGCCAATCTGTCGACAGCCTATACCAACACTTATGGCTGCTCGCTCGCGCCCTGCACCTATTGCGGCTTCTGCGAGCGCTTCGGCTGCGCCAACTATGCCAAGTCGAGCCCGCAAACCTGCGTGCTGCCGGCGCTGATGCGCGAGAAAACGTTCGAGGCCCGCACCGAATGCGAGGTCACCAAGGTCAACCTCTCCGCCGACGGCAAGCATGCGACAGGCGTCACCTATGTCGACAAGGATGGTGTCGAATTCGAACAGCCGGGCGATCTCGTTTTGCTCTGCGCCTATGCGCTGTTCAACGTCCGCCTCATGCTGCTGTCGGGGATCGGCAAGCCCTACGACCGTGATCGCAACGAAGGTGTCGTCGGGCGCAATTACGCCTACCAGTCGAGTTCTGGGTCGACGGCGTTCTTCGAAAGCGCGCGCTTCAATCCCTTTGCCGCCTCGGGTTCGCTCGGCGTCACCGCCGACGACTACAATGGCGACAACTTCGATCATGGCGGCCTCGGCTTCGTCGGCGGCGCTTCGATCACCTCGGCCCATACGAACGGCCGGCCGATCAGCTATCGCCCGGTGCCGCCGGGCACGCCGACCTGGGGCGCCGCCTGGAAGCGCGCTACCGCCGACACCTATCAGAAGGTGACGACCGTCAACGCCGCCGGCAGCGTGATGAGCTATCGCGACTGCTATCTCGACCTCGACCCGACTTACAAGGACCCGCTCGGGCGGCCTCTGTTGCGGATGACGTTCGATTTTCAGGACAACGAGCGGAAGATGGCGCGCTGGATGGCCGAGCATTGCGTCGATATCGCCAAGACGATGGGTGCCAAACAGACCGTGCTCAACACCATCACCGAACCCTGGTCGGTGGTGCCGTATCAAACCACCCACAATACCGGCGGGGCGGTGATGGGCAGCGATCCCAAGACCAGCGCGCTCAACAAGTATCTGCAGAGCTGGGACGTCTCCAACGTATTCGTCATGGGGGCCTCGGCCTTTCCGCAGAACGCCGGCTACAATCCGACCGGCACCGTCGGTGCGCTGACCTACTGGGCGCTGAATGCGATCAAGACGACTTACCTCAAAAATCCCGGCCCGCTGGTGACGGTATGAGCGTATCGATCCGCCAGACCGTTGCTGCGCTGGGCCTTGCCGTCGTCGCGCTCGCTCAAGGCGGCGCCGCCAATGCGGAGACTACCAAGACGGCACCGATCGCCGCCGACGATCCGCGCATGGTTGCGGGCCTAGCGATCTACACCGACACCTGCATGGCCTGCCATCGCGCGACGGGGGAGGGTGTCCCGAACCTGTTTCCAAAACTCGCGAAGAGCGACGTGGTGCAGCAGAAGAACGCCGCCTGGCCGATCATCATGGTGCTGCAGGGCGGCCGCTCCGGGGCGACGGATGCCTCGCCGACCGGAGCGGCCATGCCTTCGCTCGGCTGGCGCCTGTCCGACGATCAGGTCGCGGATGTCCTCACCTATATCCGCAACAGCTGGGGCAATGCGGCTCCGGCGCTCGCGGCACGCGACGTGGAAAAGCTTCGGCAGTAGGTGAAGCGAGGCGCGATCGCGCCTCGCCGATCGTCGACTTGGTTCAGCTCGCGAGCAATTCCTTCAGCGCGATGTCGAGGATCTTGATGTCGTCGGGGCTGGTGCCCGGACCGCCGGCGAAGTGGCCCCAATAGGTGTCGACCACGTGCAGCTTCGCGTTCGGCATGTGCTCGACCTCGATCGCATTGTCGGCCGGCGGGAAATAGAGGTCGGTGGAGGCCGGCATGACGACGGCCTTGGCCTTGATGCCGGCCAGCGCCTTCTTGTAGTCGCCGCCGTAGAGCGGATTGTTGGAAATGTCGCCGTTCTGCCATGTCCACAGCATGGTGAGGAGATTGTTGGCATCCTTGGAGAGCAGCCAGCCTTCCCAGAATCCGACGAGAAAATCCTCGAGCGAGGCGTAGCCCATCTTCTGGATGTCGGCCTCGATGCGATAGAATTCCTGCGACAAGCCCCAGCCGGCGTAGACGCGGGCTGCCGCGCGCAGGCCCTTCTGCGGCTGCTCGGTGTAGAAACCGTCCATGAAGGCCGCGTCGCACATCAGCGCGGAGCGCACGCCTTCGAGGAAGACGAAGTTGTGCCGCGAACATTTCGCCGAACCCTGGAACGGCAGGATGCGCTCGACCATGTCCGGATACATCGCGCCCCAGTGATAGGTCTGCAGCGCGCCCATCGACCAGCCGGTGACGAGCTTGATCGTCGTGATGCCAAACTTTTCGGTCACCAGCCGGTGCTGTTGCGCGACGTTGTCGTAGGCGGTGATCTTGGGGAAGCGCGAGCCGTTGTAGGGAGCGGGCGTGTTGCTCGCCGAGGTCGACAGGCCGTTGCCGAACATGTTCGGGATGATGATGAAGTACTTTTCCGGGTCGAGCGCCAGGCCCGGGCCGATCAGCCACTCGTTCTCGACATGCGTCCCCGAGTACCAGCAGGGATAGACGATGACGTTGTCCTTGGCCGCACTGAGCGTGCCGTAGGTCTTGTATGCCATCTTCGCGGCCCGCAGAGTCTGGCCGGACTGCAGGACGATATCGCCCAGCTCGAAAATCTCGTAATCAACCATTGCTTGACCTCCCCTTGATGCACGGATGTGCGGTTTCGAAATCGTCGGCTCTCAGCGGAGCAGGCGGGCATGATCGGTCGGCCAGGACGCCATGACGACGTCGCCGATCGTGTAGGGATCTTTGAAGAAAATGCGTTCGGGCACGTAGGCGACGAATTCGTCCGTCCCGATCGCGTCGAGCAAGACTTTCACGAAATTGCCCTGGTATTCGACGGCGAGCACGCGGCTGGCGATCGAGGACGTCGCTGCGGACAGGTCCTTGCCGGGGCGCACCAGATCGATGTCGTCGCGGCGCACCGCGATATCGATCCGGTCGCCCCGACTAACGTGCCCGGTGCCGATCGGCACCGAAACGGCGCGCAGTTCCGGCGCTGTGAAGGTCGCATGCTCGTCGTCGACCGCCGCGACGGCGCCGGAAAATACATTCTGGCCGCCTAGAAATTCCGCGACATAGCGATCCCTGGGGCTGGCGTAGACTTCGCGTGCGGGGCCGGCCTGCTTGATCTCCCCCTTCTCCATCACCACCACGAGGTCGGCGAGCGCGATGGCCTCCAGCTGCGAATGGGTGACGTGGACGAAGGTGATGCCGAGGTCGCGCTGCATGCGGCGCAATTCCGTGCGCATCTGCACCCGCAGCTGCTCGTCCAGGGCGGAAAGCGGCTCGTCGAGCAGCAGAACCCGCGGCTCGGTGATCGCGGCACGCGCCAACGCCACGCGCTGCTGCTGGCCACCGGAGAGGTTTGCGGGCAGGCGATTGGCGAGCTCGGTCAGCCGCACCTTCTCGATCATCGCATCGGTCTGGCGGTAGCGGTCGGTCTTGGAGAGGCCGCGCACCCGCAGCGCGAAGGCGATGTTGTCGCGCACGGTGAGATGCGGAAACAGGGCGTAGGACTGAAACATCATCGCGGTGCCGCGCGCGACCGGCGGCAGGCCGACGACGTTGCCGCCGCCGATCAGGATCTCGCCGTCCGTTGGATCCTCGTGGCCGGCGATCATCCGCAGAATGGTGGTCTTGCCGCAGCCCGACGGCCCGAGAAAGCAGCAATAGGCGCCGTTCGGGATTTTGAGATTCACGCCCTGCACGACGTTGGTCAGTCCGTCGTAGCTCTTGCAGAGACCGGCGAGCTCGATGTCGCCGCGTTGCACCGTCATCGCCACCATCTCCGTCAGTGTGAGCCGACGCGATTGCCGCGTCGTCTTTGCATCAGCACGATGGTGCCGAGGCTCGCGCCGATGATCAGGAAGGAGACGATCGTCGTGACCGTGCCGAGCGCGTAGAGCGACGGCGAGGTGACGTTCATCGTCATGCTCCAGATCTCGAGCGGCAGCGTGTTTTGCGGCCCGGCCGTCTGCAGGGTGCGGGCGAATTCGTCATAGGACAGGGTGAAGCCAAACAGCGCCACGGCGACCAATCCCGGCGCCAGCACCGGGATGATCACCAGCCGGATCGTCTGCCAGGCGGAGGCGCCGAGGTCGTGCGCGGCCTCTTCCCAGGCGGAATTGAACCGCGACATCACCGCGAACATCACCAGCACGCCGAAGGGCAGGGTCCAGGACAGCTGAGCGCCGAGCGCTGAGCCATACCAGGACGTGTCGATGCCGAGCGCGTTGAACAGCAGGCCGACGCCGATTCCGAGCACCAGGCCCGGCGCCACCAGGCTGCCGATCATGAGGGTGAACACGGTATTGTCGCCGGGAAAGCGGCGGCGGAACGCCATCGCCGCCATGAAGGACACCACGACCGTCACGATCGTCACCACGATGGCGAGCTTGATCGACCGATCGAAGGCGCCCTTGACGTCGCCGGTCCGCACCTGGGTGAAGAGATCGACGAACCAGTGCATCGACAGGCCCTTCATCGGAAAGACGAGGCCCCCCCGCACGTCCTGGAACGACAAGATGTAGATGCAGATCATCGGGCCGTAGAGCGCCACGACGTAGAGCGTGAAGAGGGTGGCGAGAACATAGAAGGTCCAGGGCCGCCCGCCGCGCCGTGGTGCGATGGCGCGGCGGAGTGCCCGCGGTTCTGCCGGAAGCTCGTTGACAGGGGCGCCAGTCATCGCGTGATCTCCTTGCGGATATCGACGGTCCGCAAAATCAGCGCCACGGCCGCCATGAGCACCACGGTCAGGATCACCGCGCTCGCCGCCGCGGTGGGGTACTGCAGCACGGAAATGTCTTCGTAGAAGGCGCCGACGACCGAGGCGGAGCCGCCGCCGGACATCACCTTGGTGACGAAGAAGTCGCCCATGACGATGGAGACGACGAAGATCGAGCCGAGCGCCACGCCGCTCTTCGACAGCGGCACGATGACCAGCCGCATGATGTCGAAGCGGCTGGCGCCGGCGTCGATCGCCGCCTCGACCACGCGTTTGTCGATCCGCGCCATGGAATTGAAGATCGGCACGACCATGAAGATGGTCAGCTGATGCACGTAAGCGACGACGACGGCGAAGCTCGAGTAGAGCAGGAAACCGAGCGGCTCGTGGATGACGCCGAGGCCGAGCAGGGCGGAATTGATCAGGCCTTCCTTGCCGAGCAGGGGGATCCACGAGATCATCCGGATGATGTTCGAGGTCCAGAACGGCACCGTGCAGAG
>NZ_LMUU01000139.1:0-36417 GCF_009765775.1 Beijerinckia sp. L45 | reverse complement strand
GAATTTCAAGGTGGCGAGATAGAGGTTCAGCGTCAGCCCGGAGGTGAGTACGCTGGCATAGTTCGAGAGCGTGAAGGTCGGGATCAGGCCGCCGAACCCATCCGTCTCGAACACGCTCGCCACCAGCACGACCATGATCGGCAGCACGAAAAACGGAATCAGGACGAGAACGAGCGGGGATATGTAGAGCCAGCTGACGACGGCTCGGCGGAAGCGCATTCGGACCGTCCCGGAAAATTCGACACATGCAACGGCGCGTCGGTCCAGCCCATAAGATGCTGGACCGACGGGACAATCGGCTCAAGCGACCTTAAAGTCGTTCCAGCGCTTGTTCATGTAGGCGGCCTCGTCCATCAGCGTGTTCCAGCACGAGATGTTGGTCACGCGCTCGGTGAAGGAGCCGCCGTCGCGCACCGTGCCGACCTTCTCCATCGGGACGCCGTAGGGATCGGTGATCGCCTCGGGGGCAGGCTTGCCTTCGTACCAAAAGGCGTATTCCGCCGGCGTCATGAACTTTTTCGCGGTCGACGGGACGGGGCTGTAATAGCCGTAGCGGCTGACGAACGCGCCCTGCCAGCCCGACATGTACCAGTTCATGTATTCGTAGGCGGCTTCGAGCTTCTTGCCGGTAAGGTGCTTCATCAGGCCCATGCCGTTGCACCAACCGCGATAGCCTTCCTTGCCGTCCTTGATGTTGACCGCCGCATAGGTGCAGGGGATCTGCTTGACGCGGACCGCGGCAACCGCCGGCGACCACATCGACTGGATCACGACTTCGCCGGCCGCCATCAGCTGCACCGACTGGTCGAAGGTGGTCCAGGTGGCGCGGAACTGGCCCGCCTTCTTCAACTCGATCAGCTTGTCGCAGGTGAAGTCGATCTCTTGCTTCGTCATGTTACCCTTGTTGCCGTACTTGATCAGCCCGGCGCTCTCGAAGCACAGCGCGGCGTCCATGATGCCGATCGCGGGCACGTCGAGGATGGCGGCCTTGCCCTTGAACTTCGGGTCGATCAGGTCCTTCCAGGCGGTGACGGTGTGGCCGACGAGATCGGGGCGGTAGCCCATCGAATCCGCGTTGTAGACCTGCGGCACGTTGGTCAGCCAGTCGCTGACGCCGTCGTGCAGTTCCTTGGAGTCAGCGGAGGGCAGGTACAGCGCTTCGAAAGGCGAGATGCCCTGGCGCGAGACCTTGTGACCCTCGAACTCGCCCTTGGTGAAGATCGGCAGGAAGTTGTCGAATTCCTTGATCTTCTTGGCTTCGATGCCCTGGATCACGCCGCGACGCGCCGCGAGCTTGGCTTGCCATCCCTCGAGGTCGGCGATGTCGACCGTGTTCGGCTGCGTGATGAACCGGTTGATGGCGGCGGACGTATCGAGGTTCTGCATCGTGACCTTGAAGCCGAGGTCTTTCGAGGCTTGGTCGCCGATCGCCTTGACCACCGAGTAGGACACGCCGACGTGGCGCAGCTCGATGTCCTTGATCTCTTGGGCCCAGATCGTCGGGAAGCCGGTGATCGCTCCGGAACCGATCGCCGCGCCCGCTGTGGCCGCGCCCGCCTTGATGAAGCCGCGACGGTTGACGCCGACGGTTGGGCCGGTCGTCGACTCCGCAGGCGCGTCGACCGCCTGGTGGTTTGTCGGATCGATCACTGTCATGAGCTGCTTCCCCGTCCTTGCCGCAAATCAAAATCCGGACTGCGAACAGCGGCGATGCCACTTAAAACATGGCACCGCTAAGCTTCGCCGCGTGAGAGGCTTGGCAAAAGCTATGCCGTAGCGGCATGAGCGGAACATGTCGATTGCAATTATCAACCTTGGGTTGTTATACTGCCGGGCGGTGCGACTCTCGATAGCAGATCGGTTGGTTGACAAAGCCATGACGCGGACTCTGATGACCGTCGACGCGCAACAGATATCATCGCCGCATGAGGCCGAAGACCGGGCCTATCTGTTCGAGCTGATCGCCGAGCTCGCGGCTCTGGCCAGCGGCCGCGGTGAAAAAGCCATAGCCGTGATGCTTACGGCGATCGTCAACGCCTATGCGTAGGCGGGGCGCATCATCGTCCGTATGGCGGCTACAGCATTTCTTGCTTGCCACTCTATGGGACTCTCTTTAAGAGCAAGGTTTGTGGCGCGGACCAACCGGTTCCGCGCCACGACTTTTTGCGTTTGCGTGATTGTCTCGAGACCGCTGCGTCTCATGATTCGTCCGCGGCGTGCGTCCCAGCACATGATTCGAGCCTATGGCCAATCCGTTTCAGTTTTTGCAGGAAGTTCGGCAGGAAGCCAACAAGGTCACGTGGCCGAACCGGCGCGAGACCCTGATCACGACCGCGCTCGTGATCGTCATGTGCGTCTTCGCCAGTCTGTTTCTCTTCGCCGCTGACCAGGGCATTCACATCCTGATCACCTTCGTCCTCAGCCTCGGCCATTGAGACAGGATATGACCGCTTCCATGAACAAGCGTTGGTACATCGTCCACGCCCATTCCAACTTCGAGAAGAAGGTCGCCGCCTCGATTCGCGAGCAAGCCGTCCAGCGCAAGCTCGAGGATAAGTTCGACGAGATTTTGGTGCCGACGGAGCAGGTCGTCGAGATCCGCAAGGGCCGCAAGATCAACGCCGAGCGCAAGTTCTTTCCAGGCTATGTACTGGTGAAGTGCGATCTTTCAGATGATATCTATCATCTCATCAAGAACACCCCGAAGGTCACGGGATTTTTGGGCGCCGACAAGCGTCCTGTGCCGATCTCGGATGCCGAAGCCGACCGCATCAAGGGCCAGGTGGCCGATGGTGTCGAGCGCCCGAAGGCGTCCATTTCGTTCGAGATCGGCGAGTCCGTGCGTGTCGCCGATGGCCCGTTTGCCTCGTTCAACGGCATTGTCGAGGAAGTCGACGAGAGCCGTTCGCGCGTCAAGGTTGCCGTGTCGATCTTCGGCCGCGCCACGCCGGTCGAACTGGAATACACGCAGGTCGAAAAGATCGTCTAACGACCACGGATTTTCTCTCCCGCTTGCGGGAGAGGGTGGCCTTCGCTTCAGCGAGGCTAGACGAGGGCGGCGCCGCAAGGTCTCGCTTCAGGTTGAAGCACCGGGCACATATCCGCGTCGCTTCATTCGAACCCTTCTCCGTTTGATGGAGAAGGCAACCCTCGTGGGAGACGAGCCATCGTCGCACCACGATAAAGGAGAGAAAAATGGCGAAGAAGATAACGGGTTACATCAAACTGCAGGTGCCGGCGGGCTCCGCCAATCCGTCGCCGCCGATCGGTCCCGCGCTCGGTCAGCGCGGCCTCAATATCATGGAATTCTGCAAGGCCTTCAACGCGAAGACCCAGCAGATGGAGAAGGGCACGCCGATCCCGGTGGTCATCACCGCGTTCCAGGATCGCTCCTTCACCTTCGAGATGAAGCAGCCGCCGGTCTCCTTCTATCTGAAGCAGGCGTCGGGCATTAAGTCGGGCTCGAAGACCCCCAGCAAGGGCGGCTTCGTCGGCAAGGTCACGCGCGCTCAGATCAACGAGATCGCCACCAAGAAGATGCCCGATCTCAACTGCGCCAGCATCGAAGCGGCGTCCGCGATGATTGAAGGTTCCGCCCGTTCGATGGGCCTCGAGGTGGTGGGTTAATCATGGCACATGTTGGAAAGCGCGTCGTCAAAGCCCGCGAGGGTATCGATCGCATCAAGCTCTATCCCGTCGATCAGGCCGTCAAGCTGGTCAAGGAACGCGCCAGCGCGAAGTTCGACGAGACCGTCGAAATCGCGATGAACCTCGGCGTCGACCCCAAGCATGCCGACCAGATGGTCCGCGGCGTGGTTAACCTGCCGAACGGCACCGGCCGCGTCCTGCGCGTCGCCGTTTTCGCCCGTGGCGGCAAGGCTGACGAAGCCCGCGCCGCCGGCGCCGATGTCGTCGGCGCCGAAGAACTCGTCGCCATCGTTCAGGGCGGCACGATCGACTTCGATCGATGCATCGCGACCCCGGACATGATGCCGCTCGTCGGTCGCCTCGGTAAGGTGCTCGGCCCGCGCGGCATGATGCCGAACCCGAAGGTCGGCACCGTGACCATGGACGTGACCTCCGCGGTCAAGGCGTCCAAGGGCGGCGCCGTCGAGTTCCGCGTCGAGAAGGCCGGGATCATCCAGGGCAGCGTCGGCAAGTCGTCGTTCACCGACGAACAGCTCGTCGCCAACATCATGGCGTTCGTGGATGCGGTGTCGAAGGCCAAACCGCAGGGCGCCAAGGGCACGTACCTTCAGCGCGTCGCGATCTCCTCGACGATGGGTCCCGGTGTGAAGGTCGATACCTCGACCGTGTCCACAGGTTCGCAAGGCTGATCTTGACAAACTGAAAATAACCTCTTGGCAATTCTTTGCCGAGAGGTTAGGTAGACAGCTCGGGTCGGCGCATGCGCCACCCAAGAAAGCTCACATGAGATACTTCACTGTCATTCCGTTCCTCGCATCGACCTCGATTACGAGATCAGTGCGTGGGGCGCTTGGCTGTTGAAGTTGGATTGGCCGGAAAGATGCGGGGTTCGCTCTGCGTCTTAACCGGCCACGTCCTGTCCTAGACTGCCGGCGCGTTCGCATCCTTCGGTCTGCGTTCGCTTAATTTTCTGAAGGCCATCCGGTTCCACCGGACGATCGACAGAGGCCAGCATAGACGGGGAAAGCCGGATTTTAGAGCGCGGGGCTTTGCTTCGTGCTCGTCGATTTTGGTTCGATCCTTCTGTCCGGTCCGGCGCCATGCCGTTCCGGGGACAGGCGCCGCGCCGCTTCGAAACGGGTCGATCTTAGGATCATCCCCGATCAGGGCGGTTTCTGCAACCGGCGGGTTCTGAAGCCCGCTCCAGGAGAATGATCTCCAGGAGAAGCACTGTGGACAGAGCGGAAAAAAAGGTAGCTGTCACCGCATTGAACGACGTCTTTACGACGACGTCCGTTGTGGTCGTGGCTCACTATTCCGGCCTGACAGTGGCCCAGATGCAAAATCTGCGTAAGCGGATGCGCGATGCTGGAGCCAAGGTACAGGTCGCTAAAAATCGTCTTGTGAAAATCGCTCTAGAAGGGACGTCGAGCGCGTCCATCACCGGTCTCATGACCGGCCCGACCCTGATCGCCTACTCGGACGATCCGGTTGCCGCACCCAAGGTTGCGGTCGCCTTCGCCAAGGAATTCGACAAGCTCGTCATCCTCGGCGGCGCGATGGGTCAAACCGCGCTTACTCCTGACTCGGTCAAGTCGCTTGCGACCATGCCGTCGCTCGACGAACTGCGGGCCAAGCTCGTGGGTCTCCTCGTGGCGCCTGCGACCAAGATCGCCCAGCTTTCAACCGCGCCGGCTGCCAAGCTTGCGCGCGTCTTTGCCGCCTACGCGGAAAAAGACAAGGAAGCGGCCTGAGCCTCACAAGACTCCGAAGCCTCACCCGGCTTCAATCGAACCAAATCATCGACCCATTAAAGGATCAACATCATGGCAAACCTCGAAAAGATCGTCGACGACCTCTCCGCCTTGACCGTTCTCGAAGCCGCTGAACTCGCGAAGCTGCTCGAAGAGAAGTGGGGCGTTTCCGCCGCTGCGGCTGTCGCCGTCGCCGCCGGTCCCGCCGCCGGCCCGGCCGCTGCCGTCGAAGAGCAGACCGAGTTCACGGTCATGCTGACCGCTATCGGCGACAAGAAGATCGAAGTGATTAAGGAAGTCCGCGCGATCACGGGCCTCGGCCTGAAGGAAGCCAAGGACCTCGTCGAAGGCGCTCCGAAGGCCGTCAAGGAAGGCGCGACCAAGGACGACGCCGAGAAGATCAAGGCCCAGCTCGAGAAGGCTGGCGCGAAGGTGGAACTCAAGTAGTCAGAGCCGGGCTTGCCCGGGTCATCTTCCAACAATTCGGACAGGCTTGGGCATTCGTCCAAGCCTGTCGGTTCGTCCCGGAAGGCCTAACGGCCTTTCGGCTTTTGCGTTTGCGGCCATGTGGGCTGCGCTGGGATCTCGACCCGCTGGGTTCGACCGTCTCGGAAACTAACGCGTCAGTTTAGGGCATCCGACGGGATGCGCGGCAGGTCCCCAGGGTCAGACCCCGGCTGGGATCGCCCCTATCAAACAGTGCGAGGAGCGACATGGCCCATCATAACGCGCAGACTTTCAGTGGCCGCAAGCGTGTTCGCAAGGTCTTCGGCCATATCCGCGAAGTCGCCGAGATGCCGAACCTCATCGAGGTCCAGAAGGCCTCTTACGACCAGTTCCTGATCGTCGACGTCCCCGAGGGCGGCCGCCTGGACGAGGGCCTGCAGTCGGTCTTCAAATCCGTCTTCCCGATCTCCGATTTCTCCAATACCGCGCTTCTCGAGTTCGTCAAATACGAGTTCGAACAGCCGAAGTATGACGTCGACGAGTGCCGCCAGCGCGGCATGACGTTTGCTGCGCCATTGAAGGTGACGCTGCGCCTCATCGTGTTCGATGTGGATCCCGACACCGGCGCCCGGTCGGTCAAGGACATCAAGGAGCAGGACGTCTATATGGGCGATATGCCGTTCATGACGATGAACGGTACCTTTATCGTCAACGGCACCGAGCGCGTGATCGTCTCGCAAATGCACCGCTCGCCGGGCGTCTTCTTCGATCACGACAAGGGCAAGAGCCACTCGTCGGGCAAGCTGCTGTTCGCCGCCCGCATCATTCCCTATCGCGGCTCGTGGCTCGACATCGAGTTCGACGCCAAGGACATCGTCTACGCCCGTATCGATCGCCGCCGGAAGATCCCGGGGACGTCGTTGCTCTATGCGCTCGGCATGGACGGCGAGGAGATTCTCTCGACCTTCTACAAGACCATCTCGTTCGAGCGGGAGAAGGATGGCTGGCGCTATCCATTCAACCCCGAGCGCATGAAGGGCATGAAAACCTCGACCGACCTGATCGATGCCGAGACCGGCGACGTGGTCCTCGAGACCGGCAAGAAGCTCACCGTCCGCACCGCTCGCCAGCTCCAGGAGCGGGGCGTCAAGTTCTTGCGCGCGGCCGACGACGATCTCTACGGCCAGTACATCGCCAATGACATCTACAACCCGCAGACCGGCGAAATCTTCGCTGAGGCGGGCGAAGAGATCACGGCGAAGTCGCTCCAGGCGCTGATCGAGGCTGGTTTCGAGGAGCTGCCGCTTCTCGACATCGATCACATCAACATCGGCCCCTACATCCGCAACACGCTGGCGGTCGACAAGAACCACTCGCGCGAAGAGGCGCTGTTCGACATCTATCGCGTCATGCGTCCCGGCGAGCCGCCGACGCTCGAGACGGCCGAGAACATGTTCCACTCGCTGTTCTTCGATCCCGAGCGCTACGACCTCTCCGCGGTCGGCCGCGTCAAGATGAACATGCGCATGGACCTCGATGCGCCGGACACCCAGCGTGCGCTGCGCAAGGAGGATATCCTTGCCGTTGTCCGCGCTCTCGTGGACCTGCGCGACGGCCGTGGCGAGATCGATGACATCGATCATCTCGGCAACCGGCGCGTCCGCTCGGTCGGCGAGCTCATGGAGAACCAGTATCGTCTGGGTCTGCTCCGCATGGAGCGCGCCATCAAGGAGCGCATGTCCTCGGTCGATATCGACACGGTCATGCCGCAGGATCTGATCAACGCCAAGCCGGCGGCCGCTGCCGTGCGCGAGTTCTTCGGCTCGTCGCAGCTGTCGCAGTTCATGGATCAGACCAACCCGCTGTCGGAAATCACCCACAAGCGCCGCCTCTCGGCGCTCGGTCCTGGTGGTCTGACCCGCGAGCGCGCCGGCTTCGAAGTGCGCGACGTGCATCCGACTCACTACGGCCGCATCTGCCCGATCGAGACGCCGGAAGGCCCGAACATCGGTCTGATCAACTCGCTCGCGACCTTCGCCCGCGTCAACAAGTACGGCTTCATCGAGAGCCCGTACCGTCGCGTCAAGGACGGCCACGTCACCGACGAGGTGAACTATCTGTCGGCGATGGAAGAGAGCAAATACTACGTCGCGCAGGCCGACGCGCCGATGGACAAGGGCAACACCCTGACGGAAGACCTCGTGGTCTGCCGTCACTCGGGTGACGTCATGATGGTGCCGCGCGACCGCGTCGACTTCATGGACGTGTCGCCGAAGCAGCTCGTCTCGGTTGCTGCCGCGCTCATCCCGTTCCTCGAGAACGATGACGCGAACCGCGCCCTCATGGGCTCGAACATGCAGCGCCAGGCCGTGCCGCTGGTGAAGGCCGATGCTCCGCTTGTGGGCACCGGCATGGAAGCCATCGTCGCACGCGACTCCGGCGCCGCCATCGCGGCGCGGCGGACCGGTTACGTCGACCAGGTCGACGCGACCCGTATCGTCGTGCGCGCCACGGAAGACAACACGGCGGGTCGTCCGGGCGTCGACATCTACCGTCTGATGAAGTTCCAGCGTTCGAACCAGTCGACCTGCGTCAACCAGAAGCCGCTCGTTCGCGTCGGCGACTTCGTCCGCAAGGGCGAGATTCTGGCGGACGGTCCGTCGACCGACCTCGGCGATCTCGCGCTCGGCCGCAACGTGCTCGTCGCGTTCATGCCGTGGAACGGCTACAACTTCGAGGATTCCATCCTGCTCAACGAGCGCATCGTGAAGGACGACGTGTTCACGTCGATCCACATCGATGAGTTCGAGGTGATGGCCCGCGACACCAAGCTCGGCCCGGAAGAAATCACCCGCGACATTCCGAACGTGTCGGAAGAGGCGCTCAAAAACCTCGACGAAGCCGGCATCGTCTACATCGGCGCCGAAGTGCAGGCTGGCGACATTCTGTGCGGCAAGATCACGCCAAAGGGCGAAAGCCCGATGACGCCGGAAGAGAAGCTTCTGCGCGCCATCTTTGGCGAAAAGGCCTCCGACGTCCGCGATACCTCGCTCCGCGTGCCGCCAGGTGTGCAGGGTACGATCGTGGAAGTGCGCGTGTTCAACCGTCATGGCGTCGACAAGGACGAACGCGCCCAGGCGATCGAGCGCGAAGAGATCGAGCGGCTCGCCAAGGATCGTGACGACGAACTCGCGATCCTCGACCGCAACGTCTACACGCGCCTCGTCGACATCCTGTCGGGCCAGAAGGCGATCGCCGGCCCGAAGGGGTTCAAGCGCGACACCGTCCTCTCCAAGGAGATCGTGGAAGAATATCCGCGCTCCCAGTGGTGGACGTTCGCGCTCGACGACGATGCCGTGATGGCCGAACTCGAAGCGATGCGGAAGCAGTACGACGAGTCGAAGAAGGGTCTCGAAAGCCGCTTCCTCGACAAGGTCGAAAAGCTGCAGCGCGGCGACGAACTGCCGCCCGGCGTGATGAAGATGGTCAAGGTCTTCGTCGCGGTGAAGCGCAAGATCCAGCCCGGCGACAAGATGGCCGGTCGTCACGGCAACAAGGGCGTTGTCTCGAAGATCGTGCCGCAGGAAGACATGCCGTTCCTCGCGGACGGTACGCCGGTCGACATCGTGCTCAACCCGCTCGGCGTGCCCTCGCGCATGAACGTTGGTCAGATCCTCGAGACGCATCTCGGCTGGGCCTGCGCCGGCCTCGGTAAGCAGGTCGCCGAGACGGTCAACGCCTACATGCGCAACCAGGATACGGCGCCGCTGCGGGCCAAGCTCAAGGAGATCTACGGCTCCAACGAGCAACTGGAAGGCCTTGACGACGAGACCGTCGTCGAAGTCGGCGAGAACCTGCGCCGCGGCATTCCGATCGCGACGCCGGTCTTCGATGGCGCGCATGAGCCGGACATCGTCACGATGCTGGAGCAGGCGGGTCTCGATGCCTCGGGTCAGTCGGTGCTCTACGATGGCCGCTCGGGTGAGCAGTTCGATCGTAAGGTGACGGTCGGCTACATCTATATGCTGAAGCTTCACCATCTCGTGGACGACAAGATCCACGCCCGGTCGATCGGTCCCTACAGCTTGGTCACCCAGCAGCCGCTCGGTGGTAAGGCGCAGTTCGGTGGCCAGCGCTTCGGTGAGATGGAGGTGTGGGCCCTTGAAGCCTACGGCGCAGCCTACACGTTGCAGGAGATGTTGACGGTGAAGTCCGACGACGTCGCCGGCCGCACCAAGGTCTACGAGTCCATCGTGCGCGGCGACGATACGTTCGAGTCCGGTATCCCTGAGAGCTTCAACGTGCTCGTCAAGGAAATGCGCTCGCTCGGCCTGAACGTCGAACTGACCTCGCGTCCGAAGATCGATCCGGACGCGCTGCCGACCGCCGAAGCGGCCGAATAACCAAGTTCAAACCTAAAGCGAGGCGCGCCAACCGCGCCTCGCTCGTTTGCGTGTCTACAAGTTTGAAATCCTAGCGGTCCGTCGTGCGCGCCCAAGCCGATGACTGCGCATAAGGAGAACACCATGAATCAAGAGGTCATGAATCTCTTCAATCCGGTCGTCCAGCCTCAGGCGTTCGACCAGATCCAGATCTCCATTGCGAGCCCTGAGAAGATTCTGTCCTGGTCGTTCGGCGAGATCAAGAAGCCCGAGACGATCAACTACCGGACCTTCAAGCCCGAGCGCGACGGCCTGTTCTGCGCCCGCATCTTCGGGCCGATCAAGGACTACGAGTGCTTGTGCGGCAAGTACAAGCGGATGAAATACAAGGGCGTCATCTGCGAAAAGTGCGGCGTCGAAGTCACGCTGTCGCGCGTCCGGCGCGAGCGCATGGGCCACATCTCGCTCGCGGCGCCCGTCGCACACATCTGGTTCCTGAAGTCGCTGCCGTCGCGCATCGGGCTCCTGCTCGACATGACGCTGAAGGACCTCGAGCGGATTCTCTACTTCGAATCCTACATCGTGCTCGACCCCGGCCTGACGCCGATGAAGGACCGCCAGCTTCTGAACGAGGAAGACTATCTTCGCGCGCAGGACGAATATGGCCAGGATTCCTTCACCGCGCTGATCGGCGCCGAGGCGATCCGTGAGATCCTGCGCAACATGGATCTTTCCGGCATCGCCGAGCGTCTCAAGGTCGAGATCGCCGAGTCGACGACCGAGCTGAAGCCCAAGAAGCTCGCCAAGCGCCTGAAGATCATCGAGGCCTTCATGCATTCGGGCAACAAGCCCGAGTGGATGATTTTGACCGAAGTGCCGGTGATCCCCCCGGATCTCCGCCCGCTCGTCCCGCTGGACGGCGGCCGCTTCGCCACGTCCGATCTCAACGACCTCTACCGTCGCGTCATCAACCGCAACAACCGCCTGAAGCGGCTGATCGACCTGCGCGCGCCGGACATCATCATCCGCAACGAGAAGCGCATGCTTCAGGAGGCGGTTGACGCGCTGTTCGACAACGGTCGCCGCGGTCGCGTCATCACCGGTGCGAACAAGCGTCCGCTGAAGTCGCTCGCCGACATGCTCAAGGGCAAGCAGGGTCGTTTCCGTCAGAACCTTCTCGGCAAGCGCGTCGATTACTCCGGCCGGTCCGTCATCGTCGTCGGTCCCGACCTGAAGCTGCACCAGTGCGGCCTGCCGAAGAAGATGGCGCTCGAGCTGTTCAAGCCGTTCATCTATTCGCGTCTCGACGCGAAGGGCCTTTCCGCGACCGTCAAACAGGCGAAGAAGCTGGTCGAGAAGGAGAAGCCGGAGGTTTGGGATATCCTCGACGAGGTCATCCGCGAACACCCGATCATGCTGAACCGCGCCCCGACCCTGCATCGTCTCGGCATCCAGGCTTTCGAGCCGAAGCTGATCGAAGGCAAGGCGATCCAGCTGCATCCGCTTGTCTGCGCGGCCTTCAACGCCGACTTCGACGGCGATCAGATGGCCGTCCACGTGCCGCTGTCGTTGGAAGCCCAGCTCGAAGCCCGCGTGCTGATGATGTCGACGAACAACATCCTGCACCCGGCCAATGGTCTGCCGATCATCGTGCCGAGCCAGGATATCGTGCTTGGCCTGTACTACGTCTCGCTCGTCCGTGACGGCGAGCCGGGCCAGTACTTCGAGGATCCGAAGACCAAGGCGCCGCTGTCCGGCATCTTCTCGGACATGGGCGAGGTCGAACATGCCTTGGCCGCCAAGACGGTGACCCTGCACACCAAGATCAAGGGCCGTCTGTGGACCTATGACGAGAACGGCGAGCGCGTCGCCAAGATCTTCGACACGACGCCTGGCCGCATGATCCTCGGGCAGTTGCTGCCCGAGCACCGCAAGATCCCCTTCGACGTCGCCAACAAGTTGATGACGAAGAAAGAGATCTCGGGGATGATCGACATCGTCTACCGCCAGTGCGGTCAAAAGGAGACGGTGATCTTCTGCGACCGGATCATGGCGCTCGGCTTCCGCGAGGCGTTCAAGGCCGGCATCTCCTTCGGCAAGGACGACATGCTCGTGCCGGAGACCAAGCCCAAGATCATCGCCGACACCTCGGCGCTCGCGAAGGAATACGAGCAGCAGTACAACGACGGCCTGATCACCCAGGGCGAGAAGTACAACAAGGTCGTCGACGCGTGGGCCAAGTGCTCGGACAAGCTCGCCGAAGAGATGATGATCCGCATCTCGGCCGTGCATAAGGACGAGCACGGTCGCGATAAGCCGATCAACTCCATCTACATGATGGCGCATTCGGGAGCGCGTGGCTCGCCCACGCAGATGAAGCAGCTTGCCGCCATGCGCGGTCTGATGGCCAAGCCGTCGGGCGAGATCATCGAGACGCCGATCATCTCGAACTTCAAGGAAGGTCTGACCGTCCTCGAATACTTCAACTCGACCCATGGCGCCCGTAAGGGTCTCGCCGATACGGCTCTGAAGACCGCCAACTCCGGCTATCTGACGCGCCGCCTCGTCGATGTCGCGCAGGATTCGATCATCACGATCGTCGACTGCGGGTCGGACAACGGCATCAAGATGCGCGCGATCATGGACGCCGGCACGGTCGTCGCCTCGCTCGCCACGCGTATCCTCGGCCGCACCACGACCGAAGACCTCAAGGAGCTCGACGGCACGATCATCGTGCCGGCCGGCATCATGATCGAAGAATGGCATATGGACCGCATCAATGCGGCCGGCATCCAGGAAGTGAAGATCCGCTCGGTGCTGACCTGCGAGGCCAAGAACGGCGTCTGCGGCAAGTGCTACGGTCGCGATCTGGCCCGCGGCACGCCCGTCAACATGGGCGAGGCCGTCGGCGTCATCGCGGCGCAGTCGATCGGGGAGCCGGGTACGCAGTTGACCATGCGTACCTTCCACATCGGCGGCGCGGCGCAGATCGCCGACAGCTCCTTCATCGAGTCGAACTTCGACGGCACGGTGCGGATCCGCAATCGCCATCTCGCCCGCAACGGCGAAGGCGACCTGATGGTCATGGCGCGAAACGTCGCGATCGCGATCGAGGGGTCGGACGGCGTCGAGCGCGCGGTCCATCGCGTCCAGTATGGCGCACGCGTGAAGGTGGAAGAGGGCGACCAGGTGAAGCGCGGCCAGCGTCTGGCCGAGTGGGACCCCTACACCCGCCCGATCATGACCGAAATCGACGGCGTCATCGGCTACGAGGATCTCGTCGACGGATCGTCCATGTCGGAAGCTATCGACGAGGCGACCGGCATCGCCAAGCGTCTCGTGATGGACTACCGCCTCAACCAGCGCTCAGCCACGCTGAAGCCGGCGATGGTCGTCAAGGGCGCGGACGGCAAGATCGGCAAGGTGTCGCGCGGCGGCGAAGCCCGCTACATCCTGCCCGTCGACTCGATCATCGGCGTCGATCCCGGCCAGACGGTCAAGGCGGGCGATATCATCGCGCGTATCTCGATGGATTCGGCAAAAACCCGCGACATCACCGGCGGTCTGCCGCGTGTCGCGGAGCTCTTCGAAGCGCGCCGTCCGAAGGACCATGCGATCATCGCGGAAGCCTCGGGCATCGTGCAATTCGGCAAGGATTACAAGAACAAGACGCGTCTTGCGATCATCCCGCACGAAGAAGGGGCGGAGTCGATCGAGTACATGATCCCGAAGGGCAAGCACATCCATCTCCAGGACGGCGACGTCGTGGAAAAGGGCGATTACATCGTCGACGGCAATCCGGCGCCGCACGACATTCTGGCGATCAAGGGCGTGGAGGAGCTTGCCGCTTACCTCGTCAACGAAATCCAGGAAGTCTATCGGCTCCAGGGCGTGGCCATCAACGACAAGCACATCGAGGTGATTGTCCGTCAGATGCTGCAGAAGGTCGATATCACCGATCCCGGCGATACCGAGTTCCTGTCGGGCGAACAGGTCGACCAGTACGACCTCGAAGCCGCCAACAACAAGGTCAAGGAAACCAACGGCAAGATCGCCGTCGGCACCCCTGTCCTGCTCGGCATCACCAAGGCTTCGCTGCAGACGCGGTCTTTCATCTCGGCGGCTTCCTTTCAGGAAACCACTCGCGTCCTCACGGAAGCGGCGGTCAACGGCAAGGCGGATACGCTCGAGGGCCTGAAGGAAAACGTCATCGTCGGTCGTCTCATTCCGGCCGGAACCGGCGCCGCCATGGCCAAGCTCCGCAAGATTGCCGCGATCCGCGACGAGATGATTTTGGCGCAGAACGAGAACGCTGCCGCCAACTATCAGCCGAAGCGCCTCACCGCGCTGCCTGCGGCAGAGTAAAGCGCAGCGCTTTAGAGCGTTGGACGAACAAAGGGCCCGTGGAAACACGGGCCCTTTTTGGTGTTTGCGCCCGGCTAGCCAGGGCTATGAAATGAAGCGGGCTGTTCAGTAGGGAACCCGGTCCGCCTTCACCTTGTACTGCTTCCAGACCGCCACGGCTTCGTCGCGCATGATCTGGGTGCACGAGATCGAGCGGTCGCTGACCGGTTTCTTCAGTTCCCGGTAAATCAGGCTGTCGTCGAAATCGCCGTATTCCAGAGCGTCGCCGTTGGTCGAGGCGTAGTAGATCTTCTCGATGCCGGCCCAGTAGGCCGCCGCCATGCACATCGGGCAGGGTTCGGCGCTGGTGTAGAGAGTGGCGTTGCGCAGCTTAAAACTGCCTTCCTTTTTGCAGGCGTTGCGGATGGCTTCGATTTCGCCGTGCCAGGTCGGGTCGTTTTCGGCGACGACGCGGTTTGCGCCTTCTGCCAGGATCTTCCCATCCTGAACGATCACCGTCCCGAAGACGCCGCCGGCACTGTCGATCAGGGAGGTCTTTTCCGACAGATAGATCGCGCGCGTCATGAATGCCTTGTCGTCGTCCGTCATGCTCATGTCCTTCCCACAAACGCAGCCTCGATCCTTCGAGGCCGCCTCTTTCCAGCCAGGCTCAGAACAGCAGGCTAAAACCAAGAATCTCCGAGGCGTAGAGCGCGAGCACCACACAGGCGCCCGCCGTCTCGATGGCGAGACGCCGGGCCGGGGCAGGGCGAAGCCACCACCCCAGCCCCGCGACTGCGACATTCATCAGCGGCCAGGACACCAGCGACACGCTGATGGCGTTGCCGATGAAGGTGGCGATGGTGACATGGAGCCCGGCGAGGTAGGGGCTTAGAAACTTGATCTCAAGCATCACCACGGGGAAGAGGACGAGCAGGACGAGGGCTGTCTGTTTCCATGCCGCCGGTGCCGTTGTGGACCCGCTGTTTGAAGCAAACCACCCTTCGAAAGCGCCGTTGATGCGCTGGCTCTTCCAGGTCGAAACATCCGGCGCGGCGGAATCGATGATCGCCTTGCGTTGTGCCGACCCGAGCCAAGCATCCAGTTCGCCGGTCGTGGCGAAGCGAACAAGCGTCGTCCAGTAAGGAATGTCGGCCGACAAGGGCGCCTGGACGAGCGTGCCCATGTAGCCGGGGAACGTCGCCTGTGCCGCCTGGACCGATTCCGTCCAGGTTCGATAGATCTCTTCCTTGCCTGGCGCGACGACGGTCGTAATAACTTCCGTGACGCAATAGAGGGCGTGGACATCAGGGGCCGCTTCGTCCTGGAGGGCTGCAAGGGCCGGGGTCTGGAGCGCCGCAAGATCAGCAAACAGCTTGGCGCGCGTGGGCGATGCGCGCCAGAGGATCAGCAGGTCCGCGGATTGGAAACGCTGGACGATCTGCCAGTCGCTCGAACCGAGAAACGCCGGCGCGATCTCGATGTTGACGAAGCCCGGAGCGGCTCCCGCGGCACGCGTGAGGCTGGCTTGCCATACCGCGAAGCCGGCAGCGGCCTCGGTGCGAATGCCGACTCGGGTCGAGATCGCAGTGACACCGGCCGTGCTCAATCCGGTCATGGAAGACTTCGCCGATGCATGAGCGGGATGCATAAGACCCCGATGTCTGCAATAAACGCTGGAATGTTAAACCGGGAAAGTGGTCTCACCGATTCACGATGTATGGTCGATTAAGGCATGTCCTTAAACAGGGCATGTCCTTGAACATTGTTTCCTGATGGGATCGGGAGCGAGCAAAAGCGCAGGCTTCGTTATGCGACGCAGAGCAATGCGGTGCCGGCTCGCGTAGGCCGTGACTCGGTTTCTGTATAAATCCTGAGCCGCGAATAAACATCACGCTTGACGCTCCGCCGACTCGCCCATATGGTCCGCCTACTTTCGAGAGGCAGTAGACCTTCACTTCCGGACGACGCGTCCTGAACATATGTGGTCTAAACGCTCCCGGTTTCAGCGACTGAGAAGTCATTTTGACAGGCGGCGTGCCGTCTGTCTCTCGATTGCACGAACTCCGGCTCCGGCCTGAGGTCCTCTGCTCTTTGTCAGTACCGAAGCCCTTGAGGGCGGATGGTGCTGACCGTTTGCGTTTGGACGTATCGAATCAATTACGGCATCGAACGCCTCGAAAGAGGCGCCGGTGCCAAGACAGGGCCGACGGAAAACATATGCCGACGATTAGCCAGTTGATCCGCAAGCCACGCGTGGCGAGCACCTACCGCGAAAAGGCCCGTCATCTCGAGGCCTGCCCGCAGAAGCGTGGCGTCTGCACGCGTGTCTATACGACGACCCCGAAGAAGCCGAACTCGGCGCTTCGTAAGGTCGCCAAGGTGCGTCTGACCAATGGCTTCGAAGTCATCGGGTACATCCCCGGCGAAGGTCATAACCTGCAAGAGCATTCCGTGGTCATGATCCGCGGCGGCCGCGTCAAGGATCTTCCCGGCGTGCGCTACCACATCCTGCGCGGCGTTCTCGATACCCAGGGTGTCAAGAACCGCAAGCAGCGCCGGTCCAAGTACGGCGCCAAGCGTCCGAAGTAAGAAGGCGGCGTCCGAACCAAGCCGGACGTCAATGACAAGGCCCTGGCCGGAATTCGTTTCGGCCTCTCCATTCGATTTTAAGAAATAGGACGAGCGACATGTCGCGCCGCCATAGTGCCGAGAAGCGGGATATCATCCCGGACGCCAAGTACGGGGACGTGATCCTCACCAAGTTCATGAACTCGATCATGTACGACGGCAAGAAGTCGACCGCCGAAGCGATCGTCTACGGGGCCTTCGACGCGATCGAGAGCCGTTCGCGCAACGAGCCGCTTCCGATCTTCAAGCAGGCGTTGGAAAACGTAGCGCCGGCGATCGAAGTCCGGTCGCGCCGCGTCGGCGGCGCCACCTACCAGGTTCCGGTGGAGGTTCGCCTCGAGCGTCGCCAGGCGCTCGCCATTCGCTGGATCATCACCGCCGCTCGCGGCCGCAACGACAAGACCATGGTCGACCGGCTTTCCGCCGAGCTCATGGACGCCGCGAACAACCGTGGCAATGCCGTCAAGAAGCGTGAAGACACGCACCGGATGGCGGAAGCCAACCGCGCCTTCTCGCATTACCGCTGGTAACCGACTTCCACAAAGCGGCGCTGACGCGCTTCTAAGGATCTGACACCATGGCCCGCAGCCACCCGATCGAAGACTACCGCAACTTCGGCATTATGGCCCACATCGACGCCGGTAAGACGACGACGACGGAGCGCATTCTGTTCTATTCCGGCAAGTCGCACAAAATCGGCGAAGTGCACGACGGCGCCGCCACCATGGACTGGATGGAGCAGGAGCAGGAGCGTGGCATCACGATCACCTCCGCTGCGACGACCACGGCCTGGAACGGCAAGCGCCTGAACATCATCGACACCCCAGGCCACGTGGATTTCACCATCGAGGTGGAGCGTTCGCTCCGCGTGCTCGACGGCGCCGTTTGCGTGCTCGACGGCAATCAGGGCGTCGAACCGCAGACCGAGACAGTCTGGCGTCAGGCCGACAAGTACGGCGTGCCGCGTATCGTGTTCGTCAACAAGATGGACAAGATCGGCGCCGATTTCTATCGCTGCGTCGACGAGATCAAGACCAAGGTGGGCGGCCGCGCCGTCTGCATCCAGCTGCCGATCGGTTCCGAGTCCGATTTCAAGGGCATCATCGATCTGGTGCGCATGAAGGCCGTCGTTTGGGAAGACGAAGCGCTGGGCGCGAAGTACCATGACGAAGAGATTCCGGCAGATCTTCTGGAGCGGTCGAAAGAATATCGTCACATGCTGCTCGAAGCGGCCGTCGAACTCGACGACGACGTGATGACGGCCTATCTCGACGGCGAAGAGCCCGACGAGAAGACGCTGCATCGCCTGATCCGCAAGGCCGTGCGTCACATCACCTTCATTCCGGTGCTGTGTGGGTCCGCATTCAAGAACAAGGGCGTTCAGCCGCTGCTCGACGCCGTCGTCGAATACCTGCCGTCGCCGCTCGATCGTGAAGCCATCAAGGGTATCAACCCGGACAGCGGCGAAGAGATGACCCGCGAGCCCGGCGACGACCAGCCGTTCTCGATGCTCGCCTTCAAAATCATGGACGATCCTTTCGTCGGCACGATCACTTTCGCTCGCGTCTACTCGGGCAAGATCGAATCCGGCACGACCGTGATGAATTCGACCAAGGACAAGAAAGAGCGTATCGGCCGCATGTTGCTGATGCATGCCAACGACCGCGTCGATATCAAGGAGGCTTTCTCGGGCGACATCGTCGCGCTGGCTGGCCTGAAGGATACCCGAACCGGTGACACGCTCTGCGACCTGCAGAAGCCGGTCATTCTGGAGCGGATGGAATTCCCCGAGCCGGTCATCGAGATCGCGATCGAGCCGAAGTCCAAGGCCGACCAGGAGAAGCTCGGCGTCGCTCTTGCGAAGCTGGCCGCGGAGGATCCGTCCTTCCGTGTGTCGACCGACCAGGAATCCGGCCAGACCATCCTCAAGGGCATGGGCGAACTTCATCTCGACATCAAGGTCGACATTCTGCGCCGCACCTATAAGGTCGACGCGAATATCGGCGCCCCGCAGGTCGCTTATCGCGAAAAGCTGACCAAGCGGGTCGAGAAGGACTACACCCACAAGAAGCAGACAGGTGGTACGGGCCAGTTCGCCCGCGTCAAGATCATCTTCGAGCCGGGCGAGCCGGGTGCGGGTTCTTCCTTCACTTCCAGCATCGTCGGTGGTGCGGTTCCCAAGGAATTCATTCCGGGCGTTGAAAAGGGCATCAACAGCGTCATGGGCGCAGGCGTTCTCGCCGGCTTCCCTGTCGTCGATGTCAAGGCAACGCTGGTCGACGGCGCCTACCACGACGTCGACTCCTCGGTCCTCGCCTTCGAAATCGCGTCGCGCGCCGCTTTCCGTGAAGCGCTCCGCGAGGGTGGCTCGGTTCTTCTCGAGCCGGTCATGAAGGTCGAAGTGACGACCCCGGAAGACTACACCGGCTCCGTCATGGGCGATCTGCTCGGACGACGTGGCCAGGTGCAGGGCCAGGACATGCGTGGGAACGCCGTGGTGATCAACGCCATGGTGCCGCTCGCCAACATGTTCGGTTACGTCAACCAACTGCGGTCCTTCTCTCAGGGCCGCGCCAACTACACGATGCAATTCGACCATTACGAACAAGTGCCGGCGAGCGAGGCGGCCAAGGTCCAGGCCAAGTACGCCTGATCACCATTTCGTCCCCACCTGATCCAGCACGTTTCCTAAAGGAGCCCTACGATGGGAAAAGAAAAGTTCTCGCGGAATAAGCCGCACTGCAATATCGGCACGATCGGTCACGTCGATCATGGCAAGACGTCTCTGACGGCCGCCATCACGAAGGTGCTCGCCGAGTCCGGTGGTGCGACCTATACGGCGTACGATCAGATCGATAAGGCTCCGGAAGAGAAGGCTCGTGGCATCACGATCTCGACCGCCCACGTCGAGTACGAGACCAAGAACCGCCATTACGCTCACGTCGATTGCCCCGGCCACGCCGATTATGTGAAGAACATGATCACCGGCGCGGCGCAGATGGACGGTGCGATCCTGGTCGTGTCCGCGGCCGATGGTCCGATGCCCCAGACCCGCGAGCACATCCTGCTCGCCCGTCAGGTCGGCGTGCCGGCTCTGGTCGTGTTCATGAACAAGGTCGACATGGTCGACGACGCCGAGCTGCTTGAGCTCGTTGAGCTCGAAGTTCGCGAACTGCTTTCCAAGTACGACTTTCCCGGCGACGACATTCCGATCACCAAGGGTTCGGCCCTTTGCGCGCTCGAGAACAAGCAGCCTGAGATCGGTCATGACGCGGTTCTCGCGCTCATGGAGACCGTCGACGCCTACATCCCGCAGCCGGCGCGTCCCCTCGACCTGCCGTTCCTGATGCCGGTCGAAGACGTGTTCTCGATCTCCGGTCGTGGTACGGTCGTGACCGGTCGCGTCGAGCGCGGCATCGTCAAGGTCGGTGAGGAAATCGAGATCGTCGGTCTGAAGCCGACCGTCAAGACGACCGTCACCGGTGTCGAAATGTTCCGCAAGCTGCTCGATCAGGGCCAGGCCGGCGACAACATCGGCGCGCTGCTTCGCGGCACCAAGCGTGAAGACGTCGAGCGTGGCCAGGTTCTCTGCAAGCCCGGCACGGTCAAGCCGCACACCAAGTTCAAGGCTGAGGCGTATATCCTCACCAAGGACGAGGGCGGCCGTCATACCCCGTTCTTCACCAACTACCGCCCGCAGTTCTACTTCCGTACCACCGATGTGACGGGTGTCTGCACCCTTCCTGAGGGTGTCGAGATGGTCATGCCCGGCGACAACGTCACCATGGACGTCGAGCTGATCGTGCCGATCGCAATGGAAGAGAAGCTTCGCTTCGCTATCCGCGAAGGTGGCCGGACCGTCGGCGCAGGCGTCGTTGCTTCCATCACTGAGTAATACGACGACACCGGCACGGGATTGGTCCCGAAACCCTATTCGGGGCTAAGCTGGTCGATAAGGAATTGGTTTGATGAACGGCCAGAATATTCGGATTCGTCTCAAGGCTTTCGATCACCGTGTGCTCGACAGTTCGACGAAAGAGATCGTTTCGACGGCAAAGCGGACCGGGGCGCAAGTGCGCGGCCCGATCCCGCTGCCGACGAAGATCGAGAAGTTCACGGTGAACCGCTCGCCGCACGTCGACAAGAAGTCGCGCGAGCAGTTCGAAATTAGGACGCATAAGCGCGTCCTCGACATCGTCGACCCGACTCCCCAAACGGTCGATGCTTTGATGAAGCTCGATCTTGCGGCCGGTGTGGACGTCGAGATCAAGCTCTAGTTTTTTTGGTGCGGAGCTACGCCCGGGTTCGGAACCTGTGAGCGCCTCCGGAGGACTTAAGATTATGCGGTCAGGTGTTATCGCACAGAAGCTGGGCATGACGCGGGTGTTTACGGACACCGGCGAGCATGTACCGGTTACCGTCCTGAAGATGGACGGCTGTCAGGTCATCGCTCATCGGACGATGGAAGCGAACGGCTATACGGCCGTTCAGCTCGGCGTCGGTCATGTGAAGGTCAAGAATGTCTCGAAAGCCGAGCGCGGGCGTTTCGCCATCGCCAAGGTCGAGCCGAAGATGAAGATCGCCGAATTCCGCGTCGAAGAAGACGGGCTTCTGCCTGTCGGCGCCGAGATCACCGCCGATCACTTCCTCATCGGACAGTTCGTCGACGTGACCGGAACCAGCATCGGTAAGGGCTTCGCCGGCCCGATGAAGCGCTGGAACTTCGGTGGTCTTCGCGCCACCCACGGTGTCTCGCTCTCGCATCGTTCGCACGGTTCGACCGGTGGTCGTCAGGACCCGGGCAAGACCTTCAAGAACAAGAAGATGGCTGGCCACATGGGTAGCGATCGGATCACGACGCTCAACCTTAAGGTCGTCCAGACCGACGTCGAGCGCGGCCTGATCCTGGTCGAAGGCGCTGTGCCTGGTTCGAAGGGCGGCTGGATCTTCATTCGCGACGCGATCAAGAAGGCTCTGCCGACCGATGTTCCGCAGCCGGGCAAGTTCCGGATCGCGAACGATAGCGTTGATCACAAGGGTTCGGCTTCTTCGGAAGCTCCGGCCGAAACCGGCGCGGAGGCCTGATCATGAAACTTGACATCACTTCTGTCGACGGCGTTGCCGACGGCTCGATCGATCTCGACGATGCGATCTTCGGCCTGGTGCCGCGTCAGGATCTTATCGCTCGTATGATCCGCTACCAGCTGGCCAAGCGTCGCGCTGGGACGCATCAATCTCTCGGTCGCGCCGACATCTGGCGCACCGGCAAGAAACTCGGCAAGCAGAAGGGGTCTGGCGGCGCTCGTCATGGCTCGGCGCGCGCTCCGCAGTTCCGCGGCGGTGGTAAGGCCCACGGTCCGGTCTCGCGCGACCACGCTCACGACATGCCGAAGAAGGTCCGTGCGCTGGCCTTGCGGCATGCGCTCTCGGCCAAGGCCCGTGACGGTGAGATCATCGTCTGGTCCGACGCCTCGGTCGCCGAGCCGAAGACCAAGGTGCTGCTCGACCGTTTCGCCAAGATGGGCCTGCGCAATGCGCTGATCATCGACGGCGCCGAATGCGAGGCCAATTTCTCGCTGGCCGCGCGCAACATCCCGATGATCGACGTGCTGCCGATCCAGGGCATCAACGTTTACGACATTCTGCGTCGCGACAAGCTCGTGCTCACGCGGGCTGCTCTCGAAGCGCTGGAGGCGCGGTTCAAATGAGTTCTGCGAAAGCCACCATCGAGGCCCGCCACTACGACGTCATCGTCGCGCCCGTGATCACCGAGAAGGCGACGATCGCCTCCGAGCTGAACAAGGTCGTGTTCAAGGTCCGCAAGGATGCCACGAAGACGGAGATCAAGGCCGCGGTCGAGCGTCTCTTCGACGTCAAGGTCGAGGCGGTCAACACGTTGATCCGCAAGGGCAAGCGCAAGGTCTTCAAAGGCGTGCGCGGCCAGCAGTCGGATCTGAAGAAGGCCGTCGTCACTCTCGCGGATGGCGATCGCATCGACATCACGACCGGCCTCTGAGCCGAGTTTTGGATTTTTAGTCATGGCATTGAAGACATTCAATCCGACAACGCCGAGCCTTCGTCAGCTCGTGCTCGTCGATCGCAGCGAGCTCTACAAGGGCAAGCCGCTCAAGATCCTGACCGAGGGTAAGTCCGAGGCCGGCGGTCGTAACAACACGGGTCGCATCACGGTGCGGTTCCGTGGCGGTGGGCACAAGCAGACCTACCGCATCATCGACTTCAAGCGTCGCAAGCTCGACATGCCTGCGAAAGTGGAGCGGATCGAATATGATCCGAACCGCACCTCCTTCATCGCGTTGATCAAATACACCGACGGCGTGCAGAACTACATCATCGCGCCGCAGCGTCTGTCGGTCGGTGACGAAGTCATCGCCGGCAACCAGGTCGACGTGAAGCCGGGCAACGCGATGGCGTTGGCGAACATGCCGGTCGGCACGATCGTCCACAACATTGAGATGAAGATCGGCAAGGGCGCGGCCATGGTCCGCTCGGCCGGGACCTATGCTCAGGTCGTCGGTCGTGATCAGGGTTACGTCATCATCCGGCTCAATTCGGGTGAACAGCGTTTGATCCACGGCCAGTGCTTCGGCACGGTGGGCGCGGTTTCCAACCCCGACCACATGAACGCGTCGATCGGCAAGGCCGGTCGCAGCCGCTGGTTGGGTCGTCGTCCGCATAACCGCGGCGTGACCATGAACCCGGTCGATCATCCGCATGGTGGTGGTGAAGGTCGGACGTCCGGTGGTCGCCATCCCGTTACCCCCTGGGGTAAGCCGACCAAGGGCAAGAAGACCCGGACCAACAAGTCCACGACCAAATTTATTGTGACCTCGCGTCACAAAAGTAAGAAGAAGGGCTAAACCCAATGGCGCGTTCGATCTGGAAAGGTCCGTTCGTCGACGGCTTCATGCTGAAGAAGGCGGAAACCGCTCGAAGCAGCACCCGCTCGGAGGTCATCAAGACCTGGAGCCGGCGCTCGACCATCCTGCCGCAATTCGTCGGCCTGACCTTCGGTGTTTACAACGGGCACAAGCATATCCCCGTGAACATCACCGACGACATGATCGGCCACAAGCTCGGCGAATTCTCGCCGACCCGTACGTTCCCCGGCCATGCGGCCGATAAAAAAGCCAAGAGAGGCTGATATGGCCAAGCCGAAGAGCTCACGCGCTCTCAAAGACAACGAGGCGAAGGCCGTCTGCCGCATGCTCCGTGTCAGCCCGCAGAAGCTCAATCTTCTGGCGCAGTTGATTCGTGGCAAGAAGGTCGAGACCGCGCTCGCCGATCTCCAGTTTTCGCGCAAGCGTATCGCCCACGAGGTCAAGAAGACTCTCGAGAGCGCCATCGCCAACGCCGAGAATAACCATGACCTCGACGTCGACGAACTCGTCGTCGCAGAGGCTCACGTCGGTAAGGCGCTCGTCATGAAGCGCTTCAGCCCGCGGGCCCGTGGTCGCGCCGGACGGATCGAGAAGCCGTTCGCCAACCTGACGATCGTCGTGCGCGAAGTTGCCGCGCCGACTGTCGCAGCTTAAGGGGTTCACGATGGGACAGAAAGTCAATCCGATCGGTCTCCGGCTCGGCATCAACCGTACCTGGGACTCGCGCTGGTTTGCCGGCAAGAACGAGTACGGCAAGCTGCTTCACGAGGACATCGCGATCCGCGCCGCTCTTATGAAGACGCTGAAGCAGGCGGCGATTTCGAAGATCATCATCGAGCGCCCGCACAAGAAGTGCCGCGTCACGATCCACTCGGCTCGCCCGGGCGTCGTGATCGGCAAGAAGGGTGCGGATATCGACAAGATCCGCAAGCTCGTTGCCAGCATGACGTCGTCGGAAGTCGTCATCAACATCGTTGAAGTCCGCAAGCCGGAAATCGACGCAGTGTTGGTGGCCGATTCCATCGCCCAGCAGCTCGAGCGTCGCGTTGCCTTCCGTCGCGCCATGAAGCGGGCCGTCCAGTCCGCCATGCGTCTCGGCGCCGAAGGCATCCGGATCAACTGCTCCGGTCGTCTCGGCGGTGCGGAAATCGCGCGTCTGGAATGGTATCGTGAAGGTCGCGTGCCGCTGCATACGCTGCGCGCCGACGTCGATTACGGCACCGCTACCGCGCACACGGCCTATGGCACGTGCGGCATCAAGGTCTGGGTGTTCAAGGGCGAGATCCTCGAGCACGATCCGATGGCGCAGGACCGCAAGGCCGAGCAGCAGGATCATTCCGGTGGTGGTGGCAACGAGCGCCGTCAACGTCGTGACCGCGACGCGGCCTGACCGTCCCCATTTTGATTAGGTTTAAGAGCTAAGCTATGCTTCAACCCAAAAAGACACGGTTCAGGAAAGCCTTCAAAGGCCGCATTCACGGCGCGGCCAAGGGTGGTTTCGAGCTGAACTTCGGCCAGTTCGGCCTCAAGGCCATGGAGCCGGAGCGCATCACTGCGCGCCAGATCGAGGCCGCCCGTCGCGCCATGACCCGTCACATGAAGCGTGCCGGTCGCGTGTGGATCCGCATTTTTCCGGACGTTCCCGTCTCGAAGAAGCCGACCGAAGTGCGAATGGGTAAAGGCAAGGGCGCGCCCGAGCTTTGGGCCTGCCGCGTTGCGCCCGGCCGCATCATGTTCGAGCTCGACGGCGTGCCCGTCGGTCTCGCCAAGGAAGCGCTGACGCTGGCGGCCGCCAAGCTGCCGATCAAGACGCGCTTCATCGAACGCATCGCAGAATAGGGAGGACAGTCTGATGAAATCCAAGACCCGCCTGTCCGACCTCAAGGTTATGACGGCAGACCAGCTCGAGCAGGAAGTGCTCAACATGAAGAAGGAGCAGTTCAACCTGCGCTTTCAGCGTGCGACCGGCCAGCTGCAGAACACGGCGCGCGTGCGCGTCGTCCGCCGCGATATCGCCCGCATCAAGACGCTCGCCGCTACCAAGCGCGATGCGGCGCAGAAGTAGGATCTGAACTATGCCGAAGCGAATTCTCCAGGGCGTCGTCGTCAGTGACAAGCAGGAAAAGACCCTCGTCGTGAAGGTCGAGCGCCGGTTCACGCATCCGCTTCTCAAGAAGACGGTGCGTCGTTCCAAGAACTACCATGCGCATGACGAGTCCAAGGACTTCAAGGTTGGCGATCATGTCGCCATCGAAGAGACAAAGCCGATTTCGCGCCTCAAGCGCTGGATTGTCATCGGGCGTCCCGCACAAGCGCAGGGATAACGCATCTTTTTGCTAGGCAGAATCTGTTTAGCTGATAAGAAGGCGGTTCTCTTCAAGACTACGGCGCGTATCCATCCGGAAAGCTCCCAGAGCTTCCCGGGAATTCGCGTTAGACGACAGGCCTGAGAACCAGGTCTGGGACGACCAAAAACAAAGCCACGGAGACGTAAGTCTCCAACAGGCGTAGTCCGGAGCGGCCCCGAGCCGCGAAGGAAACCGATCTGACAGGAAAGGCTCTAAAGCCATGATACAGGTGCAGTCGAACCTCGACGTCGCGGATAATTCCGGCGCACGTCGCGTTATGTGCATCAAGGTGCTGGGTGGTTCGAAGCGTCGTTATGCCGGCGTCGGCGACATCATCGTCGTCTCCATCAAGGAAGCCATCCCACGCGGTCGCGTGAAGAAGGGCGACGTGATGAAGGCGGTCGTTGTGCGTACGGCCAAGGATATCAAACGCGCTGACGGGTCCGTGATCCGCTTCGACAGCAATGCCGCCGTGCTCATCAACAACCAGTCCGAGCCGATCGGGACCCGCATCTTCGGGCCGGTGCCGCGCGAGTTGCGCGCCCGCAACCACATGAAGATCATCTCGCTTGCGCCGGAGGTGCTGTAATGGCCGCAAAGATTAAAAAGGGCGACACCGTCGTCATTCTCGCCGGACGCGACAAGGGTCGCTCCGGGGAAGTGCTCCAGGTCATGCCGAAAGACGAGCGAGCGATCGTTCGCGGCGTGAACATGGTCAAGCGCCACACGCGCCAGACGGCCCAGCAAGAGGGCGGCATCATCTCGAAGGAATCGACGATCCATCTGTCGAACCTCGCGATCGCCGATCCCGCAGGCGGCAAGGCCTCGCGCGTTGGTTTCAAGTTCCTCGAAGACGGCCGCAAGGTTCGTTTTGCGAAAAGTTCCGGAGAAGTGATCGATGGCTGACCCAAAGTCCGCTAAAGGCGGCGCTAAGGGCGCCTCCAGCAACACCGCGAAGGATTCCGCGAAAGTTGCGAAGGTGAGCTCGGCGGAAGCCAAGGCGAGCCGCGGCGCACCGTCCTACAAGACGGCGTCTGCCGAAGACCTGAACGCGCCCGCCGATTATTCGCCGCGCCTCAAACAGCATTACATGGACGTCGTGCGCGCCCAGATGATCGAGGAGTTCGGCTACAAGAACCCGTTCGAGGTTCCTGTGATCGAGAAGATCGTTTTGAACATGGGCGTCGGCGAGGCCGTCAACGACACCAAGAAGGTGACGCTGGCAGCTGCCGATCTGGCGATGATCGCCGGGCAGCGTCCGGTCATCACCAAGGCTCGGAATGCTATTTCGACCTTCAAGGTGCGCGAGAACATGCCGATCGGCGCGAAGGTCACCCTTCGCAAGGTTCGCATGTATGAATTCCTGGATCGCCTGGTCACGATCGCGCTGCCGCGCATTCGCGATTTCCGCGGTCTGAACCCCAAGAGCTTTGATGGCAATGGCAACTACGCCATGGGCATCAAGGAACATCTGATTTTCCCCGAGATCAACTACGACAAGGTCGATAGCATGCTCGGTATGGACATCATCGTCTGTACATCGGCGAAATCGGATAACGAGGCGCGCGCTCTTCTGCGTGCATTCAACTTCCCGTTCCGGCAGTGAGCCTTTAGGGCTCAGACGCGGTAACCAGAGGGTTAAATATCGATGGCGAAGAAAAGCGCGATTGAGAACAATAAACGGAAGATGCGCCTGGTGAAGCAATTCGCTGGTCGTCGTTCGAAGCTGAAGGCGATCACCATCAACGAGTCTCTTTCGATGGAAGAGCGCTTCGAGGCGCGGTTGAAGCTGTCCGAACTGCCGCGGAATTCCGCTGCAAATCGCGTCCGCAACCGCTGCGAAGTGAGTGGTCGTCCCCGTGCGTTCACACGCAAGATGAAGATGTCGCGTATCGCGCTCCGGGAGCTCGGCTCCAAGGGCCTGATCCCCGGCCTCGTCAAGTCGAGCTGGTAGGAGCACGCCATGTCGATGAACGATCCGCTCGGCGATATGCTCACGCGTATCCGTAACGCTGGAATGCGCCGCAAGGGCAAAGTCCAGACTCCTGGGTCGCGCCTGCGCGCCCATGTCCTCGATGTTCTCGAGTCCGAAGGCTATATCCGGGGTTATTCGACCACGGAATTTGGCAATGGACGGACCGAGTTCGAAATCGAGCTCAAGTATTACGACGGACTGCCCGTCATTCGCGAGATCTCGCGCGTGTCGAAGCCCGGTCGTCGCGTCTATGCCGCTGTCGACGCCCTGCCGCGCGTCGCTAACGGTCTCGGCATCACCATCGTCTCGACGCCGAAGGGCGTCATGGCCGATCATGCCGCGCGCGAAGCCAATGTCGGCGGCGAAGTGCTCTGCAAGGTCTTCTGACCCCGCTGATTGAAGGATTAGAATCATGTCACGCGTCGGAAAGAAGCCCGTCGCCCTGCCAAAGGGCGTCACCGCAAAGGTCGACGGCCAGAACGTCAGCGTCAAAGGCGCGAAGGGCGAGTTGTTCTTCGTGGTTCCCGATGAAGTCGATGTCAGCTTTGCTAACGACGAGGTGAAAGTTTCACCCCGTTCGGACAGCAAGCGCGCGCAAGCCATGTGGGGCATGTCCCGCGCCATGGTGAGCAATCTTGTTCTCGGCGTCTCCGCCGGTTTCGAGCGGAAGCTCGACATCACGGGCGTCGGCTATAAGGCGTCGGTGCAGGGAAAAGTCCTGCAGCTCTCGCTCGGCTACAGCCACGATGTGCCGTTCCCCATTCCGGACGGCATTACGATCGTGACCCCGCGTCCGATCGAAATCATCATCACCGGCATCGACAAGCGCAAGGTCGGCCAAGTGGCCTCCGAGATCAGAGCGCTGCGTCCGCCGGAGCCCTACAAGGGCAAGGGTGTCCGCTATTCGGACGAATTCATCTTCCGCAAGGAAGGCAAGAAGAAGTAAGGCGAAGCTATGCCAAAGGATAATGGAGCAACAGCGCGCCGCAAGGCTCGTGTTCGCCGGTCGCTTAAGGCTCGTGCCTATGGTAAGCCGCGGTTGTCGGTGTTCCGCTCGTCGAAGCAGATCTATTGTCAGATCATCGACGACGCTGCGGGCACGACTCTCGCGTCCGCCTCTTCGCTCGAGAAGGTCAGCCGCGACAGCCTGAAGACGGGCGCGACGGTTGAAGCCGCGACGGCTGTCGGCAAGCTGATCGCCGAGCGCGCGTCGGCTGCCGGCGTCAAGGAAGTCGTGTTCGACCGCGGCGCTTACATGTACCACGGGCGTGTCAAGGCGCTCGCCGAGAGCGCCCGCGAAGGCGGTCTCACGTTCTAATCCCGTCCAGGCGGCTTTGCGGCCTGGGTCGGACTGAACATCAAAAAACGAAGCGAGCGGTGTTGGCCTCGAGCCTGCCGCGTAAGTGACGGAAAAGAATAATGGCTGGTGAACGTGAAGGCGGTCGCGGTGGACGCGATCGTCACAGTAGAGACGAGCAAGACAGCGAGTTCGTAGACCGTTTGGTCCACATCAACCGCGTCGCGAAAGTGGTCAAGGGCGGTCGTCGTTTCGGCTTCGCTGCTCTCGTCGTCGTCGGCGACCAGAAGGGTCGTGTCGGTTTCGGTCATGGCAAGGCGCGCGAAGTGCCGGAAGCCATCCGCAAGGCGACGGAAGCCGCCAAGCGTGGCCTGATCCGCGTGCCGCTGCGCGAAGGCCGCACCCTGCATCATGACGTTCACGGCCGCCACGGCGCCGGCAAGGTCATCCTGCGGGCGGCGCCTGCCGGTACCGGCATCATCGCCGGTGGCCCGATGCGCGCCATCTTCGAGACTCTCGGCATGCACGACGTCGTCGCGAAGTCGCAGGGCTCTTCGAACCCCTACAACATGATCCGCGCCACCTTCGACGCCTTGGCGCACGAAGACTCGCCCCGTTCGGTCGCGGCCCGCCGCAACCTCAAGGTTTCCACCCTTCAGTCCCGCCGTCAGGGCGGTGATGCTGAAGCGGTGGTTGCCGAAGCTTGAGCCGGGGAGAGATCACCATGGCTGAGAAGCACGGCACAGTAACGGTCCTTCAGACCCACAGCCCGATCGGTCGCCCGAAAGATCAGCGCGCGACCTTGATCGGCCTCAAGCTCAACAAGATCGGGCGCATCTCGTCGCTCGAAGATACGCCTTCGGTTCGCGGCATGATCGCGAAAGTGGCGCATCTCGTTCGCGTGGTTACGGAAGAGGGGAGGCCGTCGTGAAGCTCAACGAAATTCATGACAACGTCGGCTCTTCCAAGAACCGCATGCGTGTCGGCCGGGGCATCGGCTCCGGCAAGGGCAAGACCGGTGGTCGCGGCGTCAAGGGTCAGAAGGCCCGGTCCGGCGTTGCGATCAAGGGTTTTGAAGGCGGTCAGATGCCGCTGCATCGTCGTCTGCCGAAGCGCGGGTTCTGGAACCCCTTCTCGACGGACTACAACGAGGTCAACCTCGGTCGCATTCAGCAGGCTGTCGAAGCCGGCAAGCTGGCAGCTGACGCGGTGGTCACGATCGACCTTCTCGTCGCTGCGGGCGTTTGCTCGAAGCCGCGCGATGGCGTCAAGATCCTCGGTGTTGGCGACCTGACCTCGAAGCTCAGCTTCGAAGTTGCTTCGGCCTCGAAGAGCGCCGTTGCGGCGATCGAGAAGGCTGGCGGCAGCATCAAGGTGCTGGTTGCTCCCAAGCCCAAGAAGGACGCTGCAGCGGAGGCCTAACGGCTCTCCGCCGCAAGGCTGACAAATAGAGAGCGGACCCCTATGTGGAGGGCGCGGTGTCCCAAGGACATTGCGCCGCCGCCTGACCAGCGGATGTCTGCGGCGCGTTGATCGGTCTTACGGAGCAGTCCATGGCCTCGGCGGCAGAACAACTCGCGGCAAACGTCAATTGGGGTGCCTTCTCCAAGGCCGACGAACTGAAAAAGCGCATCTGGTTCACCCTGGGTGCGCTCATCGTTTATCGGCTTGGGACCTATATTCCGCTGCCGGGCATCGACCCCGCGGCGTTTCAGGCCAACTTTACCGGACACAAGCAGGGCGTTCTCGAGCTCTTCAACATGTTTTCCGGCGGCGCCGTGCAACGCATGGCCATCTTCGCCCTGAACATCATGCCGTACATCTCGGCATCCATTATCATCCAGCTGATGACATCGGTCATCCCGTCGCTCGAATCCCTCAAGAAAGAGGGCGAGTCCGGCCGCAAGGTCATCAACCAGTACACGCGCTATCTCACCGTCATTCTCGCGGCGTTCCAGGCCTACGGCATCTCGGTCGGGCTGGAAGGTCAGGCGCATGTCGTACTGGAGCCTGGCCTGTTCTTCCGCATCTCGACCGTGCTGACCCTCATGGGCGGCACGATGTTCCTGATGTGGCTTGGCGAGCAGATCACCTCGCGCGGTATCGGCAACGGCTCCTCCCTGATCATCTTCGCCGGCATCATCGCGGCCTTCCCGTCGGCGATCGCCAACACGCTCGAACTCGGCCGTCAGGGCGCGATTTCCACCGGCATCATCCTGGTGGTTATGGTCATGTCGGTGGCGGTCATCGCCTTCATCGTGTTTATGGAGCGCGCCCAGCGCCGCCTGCTGATCACCTATCCCAAGCGCCAGCAGGGCAACCGCGTCTACGAAGGCCAGACGTCTTTCCTGCCGCTGAAGCTCAATACGGCCGGCGTCATCCCGCCGATCTTCGCCTCGTCGCTGCTCTTGCTGCCGACGACGATCGCCAACTTTTCGTCGAATGGCGGCGGTGGCGTTCTCGGGACGATCACGACCTACTTCGCCCATGGGCGGCCGCTCTACATGCTCGCCTATGTCGGGTTGATCGTGTTCTTCGCCTTCTTCTACACCGCCATCGTCTTCAATCCGACGGAGACGGCGGACAACCTGAAGAAGCATGGCGGCTTCATTCCTGGGATCCGGCCTGGTGAACGGACATCGCAGTACATCGACAAGATCCTCATGCGAATCACCGTGCTCGGCGCTGGCTATCTCGCGATCATCTGTCTGCTCCCCGAAATACTGATTTCGTATGCGGCGCTGCCGTTCTACTTTGGCGGCACATCGCTGCTGATCGTCGTCAGCGTGACCATGGATACCGTGGCGCAAGTCCACGGGCACCTTCAGGCCCATCAGTATGAAGGGCTGGTCAAGAAAGCCAAGCTTCGGGGAAGACGTCGATGAGGTTGATACTGCTTGGGCCACCAGGCGCCGGGAAGGGCACGCAGTCCGCGCGTCTGATGCAGCGCTTCGACATCCCGCAGCTGTCGACGGGTGACATGCTGCGCGCCGCGGTGAAGGCACAGACGCCGATGGGCCTGCAGGCCCAGGCCATCATGAGCGACGGCAAACTGGTCTCGGATGAGATCGTCGTCGGTCTGATTGCCGACCGGGTCGAACAGCCGGACTGCGCCAAGGGGTTTATCCTCGACGGGTTCCCGCGCACGGTCGCCCAGGCGACGGCGCTCAATACGATTCTGCACAAGAAGCACATGGACATCGACGCCGTGATCGAGCTGCGCGTCGACGAGACCGCGCTTCTGGCGCGGATGGAAAAACGGGTGCAGCAGACGATCGCCGCCGGCCATCCCGTGCGGTCCGACGACAATGCCGAAGCTTTCCATTCGCGCATGGAAGCGTATCGCGAGATGACGGCGCCGGTTTCGGCCTTCTATGCCGATGCTGGACAGTTGCATGTGGTCGACGGCATGGCCAATATCGAAGAGGTATCGGCTTCCATCGATGCATTCCTCAAAGAGAAGATCGCGGCCTAAGCCGAGTCTTTTCTTGCCTCTAGGCCTTGACGGGCTGGGATCAAGACTTTAGCAGATCATACTTCGCCTATGATTTGCCAGCGGCAGCTCCCTCGGGGCTGTCGTTGTTCGTTTTGGCGGGTTTGTTCGCATGGGCCGGGCTCCACCGGACGCGAACGTTATGGGCTCTCGTCCGAGAGCCTCCCATATGGAGAGGGTAACTATGGCTCGTATTGCCGGCGTCAACATTCCGACGAACAAGCGCGTTCTCATCGCGCTTCAGTATATTCACGGTATCGGCGCCAAGAAGGCCGAGGAAATCTGCGAAAAGGTTGCGATCCCCGCCGATCGTCGCGTGTCGCAGCTGACCGATGCGGAGGTCCTGCAGATCCGCGAGACGATCGACCGCGACTATATGGTCGAAGGCGATCTGCGCCGCGAAGTTTCGATCAACATCAAGCGCCTGATGGACCTTGGCTGCTACCGCGGCCTGCGTCATCGTCGTGGCCTTCCGGTCCGAGGTCAGCGCACGCATACCAACGCCCGTACCCGCAAGGGCAAGGCCAAGCCGATCGCCGGCAAGAAGAAGTAATCTGCTTTAGCAGAGGCATCCCCGCGCGTGTCGCGGGGATCAAGCAACATAACCCGAGCGCCTGGAATGACGGGCGCGCCAGAAGGACATTTTTATGGCTAAAGAGACAACCCGCGTCCGCCGCCGCGAGCGCAAGAACATCGTGTCGGGCGTCGCTCACGTCTCCTCGACGTTCAACAACACGATGATCACGATTTCCGACGCACAGGGCAACACGATTTCCTGGTCGTCCGCCGGCACGATGGGCTTCAAGGGCTCGCGTAAGTCGACCCCCTACGCGGCGCAGATGGCGGCTGAAGATGCGGCGCGCAAAGCGTCGGAGCATGGCATGCGCACGCTTGAGGTCGAAGTGTCGGGCCCCGGTTCGGGTCGTGAGTCGGCGCTTCGCGCGCTGCAGGCCTCGGGTTTCACCGTGACTTCGATCCGCGACGTCACGCCGATCCCGCACAACGGCTGCCGCCCGCGCAAGCGTCGGCGCGTCTAACCTCTTTGATGACGGCAGGGCGTGTTCTGATCGGAAGAGCTTCGGCTTTCCGGAACACGCTCTTGGTCGCGACGTCTTCGTTGCGGCTTTTCACTTTTGACGGGGCGGTATCCGGCCGTTTCGTCTGCATCACTGAAAGGTGCGTCCCGTGATCCAGAAGAACTGGCAAGAACTGATCAAGCCGAACAAGCTCGAAGTGGCTTCGGGCGATGACGCCAAGCGTTTTGCGACCGTTGTGGCGGAGCCTCTCGAGCGCGGCTTCGGCTTGACGCTCGGCAACGCCCTGCGTCGCATTCTCCTCTCGTCGCTCCAGGGCGCCGCGATCACCGCCGTTCACATCGACGGCGTGCTGCATGAGTTTTCGTCGATCCCCGGCGTGCGGGAAGACGTCACCGACCTCGTCCTCAACATCAAGGACATCGCCGTCAAGATGCAGGGCGACGGCCCGAAGCGGATGGTCTTGAAGAAGACCGGTCCGGGCAAGGTCACGGCCGGCGACATCACCACCGTCGGCGATGTCACCATCCTCAACCCGCTTCTGACGCTCTGCACGCTCGACGAGGGCGCGGAGATCCGGATGGAGTTCACGGTCAACACCGGCAAGGGCTACGTCGCTGCCGATCGCAACCGCTCGGAAGACTCGCCGATCGGCCTCATCCCGATCGACAGCCTATATTCGCCGGTCCGCAAGGTCAGCTACCGCGTCGAGAACACCCGCGAAGGTCAGATCCTCGATTATGACAAGCTGACCATCCAGGTCGAGACCAACGGCGCGCTGACGCCGGAAGACGCGATCGCCTTCTCGGCGCGCATCCTTCAGGATCAGCTGAATGTCTTCGTGAACTTCGAAGAGCCCCGTCGCGAAGAGACCACCCCGGCGATCCCGGAGCTGGCCTTCAACCCGGCGCTGCTCAAGAAGGTCGACGAGCTCGAGCTTTCGGTGCGGTCGGCGAACTGCCTGAAGAACGACAACATCGTCTATATCGGCGACCTCATCCAGAAGACCGAGGCCGAGATGCTCCGGACCCCGAACTTCGGCCGCAAGTCGTTGAACGAGATCAAGGAAGTGCTGGCGCAGATGGGCCTGCACCTCGGCATGGAAGTCACCGGCTGGCCACCGGAGAACATCGACGAACTCGCCAAGCGGTTCGAAGAGCACTATTAGGCCAATCCATCCTCCTCCCGACGGGAGGAGGATTAAGACCATAATATAATCATCGGCCGTACCTTGGCACGGCGGCCGCAAAAATCGGAGAGCCACAATGAATCACGGTCGCGCAAAGCGCCGCTTCAACCGCACCCACGAACACCGCAAGGCGATGTTCGCCAACATGTGCCAGGCGCTCATCAAGCATGAGCAGATCATCACCACCCTTCCCAAGGCGAAGGACCTGCGTCCTGTCGTCGAGAAGCTCGTGACGCTCGGCAAGGCCGGCGACCTGCATGCCCGTCGTCAGGCGATCGCGCAGATCAAGGACGTCGTCCTCGTCCGCAAGCTGTTCGATGTGCTCGGCCCGCGCTACAAGGAGCGCCACGGTGGCTACACCCGCGTTCTCAAGGCCGGTTTCCGCTACGGCGACAACGCGCCGATGGCCGTGATCGAGTTCGTCGACCGCGACGTTACTGCGCGCGGCAAGGACAGCGGTCCGGTCCAGGGCAACGAAGACGCAGCCTGATCCGCTAACGGCTGCTCCCATTTCAAACCCGGCCGGACGCGAGTCCTGGCCGGGTTTTCGCGTTTCGGGCCGTTTGCGTGCTGTCTTCCGTCAGGCTTCCTTGCCGTTGCCGCATTTCGCATGCGACTACGGGCGCAACGCTTTGTCCTGGAGCCACGCCGAATGATGCCGAATGCTGGATCGATACGCCTCTTGAGCCTCGCGGCGATCTGCGTTCTCGGTGGCGCCCTTTCCTCCGTGGCGGAGCCGGTGCGGCAGCTGCCCGCAACGAAGGCGGACGAAATCCTTTCCTTTGCGCCCGTCGTGCGCAAGGCGACCCCGGCCGTCGTCAACGTCTATGCGTCGCGCACCGATGCGCAGCCCCAAAACCCGTTGTTTGCCGATCCGGTGTTTCGCCACTTTTTTGGCGACGGCAGCACGGCGCGGCCGGGCGGTGCGACGGCTAAGTCGCTCGGGTCCGGCGTGCTGGTCGACCCGTCGGGCCTG
>NZ_LMUU01000138.1 GCF_009765775.1 Beijerinckia sp. L45 | reverse complement strand
CCCATGGCTTGTTTGCCCATGGCTGACTGGTAGGTATTACGAGGGGACTGGCAAAGCTATCAGCCGGATTTTTTGCGCAACTAAGCGAATCACTCACTTGGTTATGATCGGGGAAAGGTATAATACTCGCACATATGCCCAGGATCATGCTTGGATGAATTTCGCAGTGCGTCCAGGTGTGAGCGTTGATGCCTGCCTTGAGTCGAGCTGCGGGGTCGAAATCGGCGTCACTCGCGTGTGGATCTACCCCACTCTGCTGTAGGCGGGAGTTTTCTAGATCTTCGGGTGTCATCGAGATCATCACGGTTTCCTCCTCCTCCGCATC
>NZ_LMUU01000137.1 GCF_009765775.1 Beijerinckia sp. L45 | reverse complement strand
CTCGTCTACAGCAGAGTGGCGTTGACCCTAATGTAAACGATGGAGAATTCGATCCGGCTGCGCGATTGAAAGCCGGGATTAGTGCCCATACATGGACGCACTGTGAAATCCACCCAAGCATGATACTCGGTATCTGTGCTAGTATCATTCCATTCCCTGATCATAATCAGGTAAGATACGTTGATACTCACCGGAATGGTGGCTAATGGCCTTGCAGTCGCCTCGTAATACATACCAGTCTGCCATGGGCAAACAAGCCATGGG
>NZ_LMUU01000136.1:19768-31130 GCF_009765775.1 Beijerinckia sp. L45 | reverse complement strand
CCTACCTCGGCGAAGACGACATCATCCGCATCGAGGACGTCTACAACAGGCAGTGAGCCGGCGTGTCCGCGATGCCGGCGGTCATCCCGCAACCGGCCTTCGCAGAGCTGAGCAGGGACTGAGGCAGGTGACGATCGGCCCCACCCGGATAAGAGCGCGACGACGATCTTGCGGCGCAGGTGCAGCAGGCGTTCACGATATGGCGGCACGTTATGCAGGATGAACGCCGCGATTGCGCCCCTTTATTCCTGACGGTGTTGACCAACCGATGATGTTTCAAGCCAGACACACGGCCACTGCGGTTGACGGCGTATGGCTTATCGAAATCGAACATTCGGGATGAACAGGGCGGCCGCTTGGATCACGTGAGATCTCGATTGCGCGTAGGTTCGTGCCCGTTAGTTGGATGATGCCGGATTTCAGGATCGCTTCCTTTGCTGCCCAGGTGCCGCAAAACGACGCCCTCACATCCGCTTGCCGGAGACAATAAGCGATTTCCTTGGCCGTAAAATTATCTTCGTAAAACGGATGATCGCGATAGTCGCCGGCGTGCGGCAGGGCGTCCACAAGTTCGATGTCGACACCGACCCTCGTTGATGGTTGCGTTGCACTCGAAGAAGTTTTGGGCAAGCCGATGTCAGGCGCCCGTTCATGCGACCGTTCGCCATCAGACAAGATCTGCTCCACCGTGAAAGGAGCACTGGAGGCAAGAACATCGCCGTTGGTTTGAAGGCCCGTCTTACGGATCCAAGCCGCGAACGCCGCCCGCTCTACGGAGCGAAGGGTCAGGAGTTGACCCGCCGCTATCGGCGCGCCGCGCAATCGCGACAGGTAGTCAAGAACATCCGTCAGATTGGTATCACCAGCCATTCCAGCAACTCGCGCAGCAGAGGGACTCGCGGCCCCGAAAATCAACGATTTTGAGCATACCCTTGTCGCGACCTTTGACCGTCGCCTCGGCAAGCGATCGGTCGCAGATGCCGCAGCATAAGCCCGCGTCAGGTAGGGCATCCTCGCGTTCAGAAAAGCTTCGTACGCGTCCCGCAAGTTCATTCAGAAATGCGGAGACTTCGAAGCCTTCGGTCACACGGTGATCGAAACCGGCAAACAAGCGAAAGTTTGCCGGCTCGGTACGTGTGATACCAAGGATGCAGCTTTGTCCTCGAGGCACCAATGGCAACACATAGTCCAGCACGCCACCAGACAGATCCGTCACGGTGAACGTGGCCCGCGACATCTCCCAAGCCGAGAGTTCGTCGTTCATATAGCGTGCTACCGCATCAGACATTCCGATGCCGAGATCCTGAAAGTCCAACCGATCGGCATGCTCAATGCCGTAGACGACAAGGTTGCCGCCACGGTCTATAGCCATTCCCGCATGGACAGCTTCGTACCTGAAGATCTCCCCATCCCTGTAGTGCGCGTTGAGATTTGGATACTTCCTCATAAGGCGGGCCGCCTCGTAAATCACGAGGTCGGTGATTCGGTCCTGCAGGAAATCGCCCTTGGGTCGGCGCATTGATATGGCGCCGAGTGTCGTGCCCAAGACCGAGAGATGGGTTGCGCCGGCGCCTTCGCCGAGGGCATTGATTTCGGCCCGTTTCCTGCCAGTGACCGCCACGCCGCCGGGCGGTCGAAGCGTTTTCGTCGATGCAGAAGCTTGAGCGCCCTTGCGTCGCGTAGCCGATTGTACCTCGGCGAACGGCAGCACCGCCCGACCGCCTGATCCGATGACCAGAACGTCACGGGTGGTAACGAAACCAGTCTCGAACTGCTCGGGCGAGAGCTTCATTTCGTGTATCAAGGCTGTCGCAGCTTTCGAAAAGCGCGCGGGCACGGCTGCGCCCTTGTCGATCGCTGTGACTTTCGCGCCAGAATCTTCGAAGCGAATTTGCGCGTTCTCGCCGATCGGACTATCTCGCAATGGACTACCCGCAACAGGCAGCGCATGCACGACATGGTCGGGGTCGTCATGATCATTTGACGGCATTATCCGGGCGAGGGGTATGCCGAACTTAACGACGTCGCCGACTTGCAAGTCGTGGACGACGACGCCTGCAGTCGGCGCCCGCAATTCCTGCGTCGCTTTCGAATTTTCGATATCAAAGATCAGGGCGTCGGCCTCGACCGCCGATCCGGACAAAATATGAATCGCTACGATCAAGGCGGATTCGTCGTTGGCCGTTTCCCTTTCGAGGACGATGTCCGTGCCGCTCATGCATCAGCCTTTCCGAGCGCGATTAGAGCATCACAGATATCCTGGATGCTTGGGAGAGCGGCCGTTTCCAAGTGCGGCGGCGAAGGGATGGGGGCCTCTTTCCCACCAACTCTGCGAGCTCTAAAGCCAATATCGCGCTCTTGAAGTTGCGCGACAATTTCCGCGCCGACGCTACCGAAGGCAGGCCCCTCCTCGATCGTCACGAGTTGTCCCGTGGCACTGACCGATTCAATGATCGGCGCCAAGTTTAAGGGCGACAGAGAGATTGGAACGATCAGGTCGAACACGACATCGCTCGCCTCGAAGATATCGATCAGGCGGTCCGCAATAAACCGGGCCATCCCGCCATAAGCAATGAGCGTGACAGTGGGTGTGGCATTCGAAAACCGGACGCGCAGCGTAGGGATCGCAGCGTCGTCGACATCCACTGTGACGCCACAAGGTGCTACGTAGGTTTTCGCAGCATAGTCGATCTTGTTTTCGAGCAAGACCACCGGACCCGGGAGAGCGAGACCGCGTTTCAGTTGAAGGTCCGGCGATGCAAGGGAGTTGAGACTAAGCGTACAGCAATTGTCGATCCCGATCAGGAAGCGCTCCAAGGATTGAGAATGCGTCGGGCCATAGCCGCGGCGCCCCCCCATCGCAGCCCTTATGACAATGGGGCAATCGACACGCCGATTGTACATGTGGAAGAATTTCGACGCGTTGTTGATGATCTGGTCGAAGGCATATGTGATAAAATCGCCAAACATGATTTCGACGAACGATCGATGGCCGCATGTCGCCAAACCGATACCGATACCGACAATGGCCGCCTCGCTGATCGGTGTCGTGCGAACTCGTGTGGGAAATGCGGTCGACAGGCCTTTCGCGACCTTGAACGCGCCGCCATACGGATCGGCGATGTCTTCGCCAATGAAATAGGCGTTCGGGTCAGTTTCCAGATGGTCGCGATAGTGGATGTTCAACTGTTGAACATGACGGAGGTCCGAACCAGGGAGTGAATCGACGGCCGTCCAGACACTTGGTGCTCGCGCTTCGAATCGCGGGCGTTGATCAGGGAAGTAGTGCGTCGGCGACAGCAGCGGCTTGTCCGCGGCGAGGGCCACATAGTCCGCCACCTCCTCTTCGAACTCGCGAGACTTGGCGGCAAAATGGGCAAAGCTGTCGATCGCAAGTTTTGCCGGATCACGAGCGGCAAACCACTCGACCTCTTTCCTATCGCGCTGGTCGTCCCCTTTGGAGTGCGGATTCAATCTGTATGTCGTGAGCACCAGAAATGTCGGCTGCCGATCGCTCCTCGCCCGGTCGATCGCCGTCTTGAGCGTTCTATCGAACGCAGGAAGGTCCCAGGTGTTGGCACTCGCAGACGCCACGCCGAAGCCTGCAGCGCGTTCGGCGATCGTTCCGGCAACGCTGAAAGCTTGTGCCGTCGATTGGCTGTAAAAATTATTTTCGCAGACGATGACGTGCGGAAGGTCCCAAAGCGCGTCGAGGTTGAGCGTTTCATAGACGATCCCTTCCCCGAGCGTACCTTCGCCGATGAACGAGATGACGACACCACCTTCGACGCGCGTCTTTCGGTCCAAAGCGATGCCGGCGGCCACGGGCAGCAGACCGCCCTGCTGCCCATTGGACATGAAATTGTCTGCCCAGAGATGCTGGCTACTCCCGATTCCCGCGCAAACACCATGCTGGTTTCCGAGCAACTCGTCGACGAGCCCTCGCCAGTTCCCGGTAGCTCCTATGAAATGTCCGTGGCACCGATGGTTCGATGTGACATAATCATGTTGCCGAAGATATTTTCCGAGGATCGCCCCCGAGAATTCTTGCCCGATACATGTATGGATCGTGCCATGCAACTTTCCGCGGCCAAACAGGTCGTAGAGAGCGTTCTCGACCACCCGAATTCGAAGGGCGCATTCGACTTCAGCTCTATTCTTCGGCTCTTCGATGAATCGGAGCGCTGCGTCAAATCCATGCTGTGCGGCTATCCTTGCCGTCGAAATCAAACCGCCATCGGTAGCCGGACGGTCGGAGATGGCTTCAATCAAGCTCACGGCCATGCCGGCGATCTCCCGTTTGGTTGTAGCCGAAACAATCAAGAGGCGATCCACCGACGAGAGCGAGCCCCATGGAATTAATTCTCCGATTTAATATGCTCAAAGCACTATTGATCGTAGCGTATCGGCACTCTGTGTCACGGCACGTATAACAGCACTTAGGGCAATCCAAAAATTAAAACCCAATAAAATATTTACTTTAGACGCGTGATGCTTTTACGATCCTTATTTGTTGCTTGCGGCTCGTGGCGGCAGTTTTTTTGCGCTGTAGCCTTCCTGGGTATTAAAAGGTGAATGCTGATGGGGGACTATGCTTTCAGAGTGCTAAACTCTGTGCTCGGCAGTGAAATGCTGCCGGCCTCGATCCGCATGAAGCTGATGCGGCGCCTTGGCTTCAACATCGCCGATGGCTCTTGCATTTGGGCCGGCGCCTCGATCCGCTCGAAGAAAATTGACATCGGCGCTGGTGTGTTCATCAACATCGGCTTTTACTTCGACGGCTACGATCGTCTGGAAATCGGCGACAATGTGCGCATCGGGCAATTCGTTCGTGTCATTACCGCGACCCATGACATCGGGCCCTCAGAGCAGCGCGGCCTGATCGAGGTCTTGGGCAAGCCTGTCCGGATCGAAGCCGGCTGTTGGATCGGGTCCGGCGTCTCCATACTTCCGGGCGTCACTATCGAGCGAGGATGCGTGATCGCAGCTAACGCCGTCGTGATGGAAAAAACGGAAAGCGACGGTCTGTATGCTGGAAACCCGGCAAGGCGGGTGAGGGAATTGCACTAATCTCACCGTGGTCGGACGTCTGCCGTTCCTGGATTGGCTCCGACCGTCAGGGTTCGACGCTGTAGCGGAACAAGATTCTCGTGCGAACAAGGAACATCAACGATGGTCATCATGAACGAGGACATGCTTCGCAAGGCCGTAGACCTGCTGAACACCAAGCATCTCTTCACCACGATATCGGGAGCGACGTTTCTTTCGGTCGGGATCGCCACCTTTATCATAGAGAGATCGCGCAAAAAACAAGGCGGTTCTGGAGTCCTCAGGGACGGATTAAGTTTTCTGTTTCCGCTGCGGCACTGGATCAGCGCCTCTACGAAGGTTGATATTTCGATATATATTCTCGCAAAATTTACGCAAGGTTGGATTTCTGTGGTTTCGGCCGTAGCCATGATCACGCTATCCGGCGCAATCGTCGGCGGTGCGCGAGACTTTTTTCAGATATCGCCGCAACCGTCTCCCAGCTTGGCCGTCGATTGCCTGTTCTGCATTCTCTTCTTCATATTTACAGATTTCGGAGAATACGGCAGTCACTATATCCAACACAGGATTCCCGTGTTGTGGGAGTTCCATAAAATACATCACTCCGCGACCTTTTTGACCCCGCTCACGACCTACCGGTTCCACCCCGTCGGAAATCTCATCGATGGGATTTTCATCGGCGCCGCATTGTCGATCCCGGTCGCGATATTTCGAATATTCTATGATGTGAGTCTACAAACCGTTTTGTCGATGACGGGCGGTGTGACGCTGTTCTTTTCTATCGCGCTTCTAAGCTCGCTCCAGCATTCTCACTTTCAAGTCAGCTTCGGCGCTTTCGACAGAATATTCATCAGTCCCGAGATGCATCAAGTTCACCACAGCATGAAGCGACAGCATTGGGGCAAGAACCTGGGTGGACGACTTTCGATCTGGGATTGGGCGTTCGGGACCGGATATAAGCTTCCCAAGGGAGAAATCATTCAACATGGTCTCGGCACGGCGGAAGATGAGCGAGGTGAATATGCTTCCGTGTGGCGGTGTTATGTAAATCCATTGCTGAATGTCTATGCCGAGTTCAAAAGCAGCTTGGAACGCCTTCGGCATCGCGGCGAAGCCTTGCTGTCTAGCCGTTCGATGGCGACGAACAAAGAATGACGGTTCGGCGTGAACGTGCTTGCTCGATTTGCAAAGATCCGAGGTAGGCAAGAAACTCCGTGACCGCAAAGCGTTACCTCCTTGGCGACGCGCGCTAGCCTGATGCCAAAGGTCGAACGTCTCGCTGCCGATATTTGGAATCGCGATGGCGCGGCCCAGCGCATGAACACGCTTTACGACCCCGTCACTCCTCGATAGGCGTGCGATATAAAGGACGAAACCCGTCCTCCAAGGTCACGTCAATCGCCTTAGACCGTTCGTTGCACGCAGGCTGCCAAATTGCGTTTTTCGGATCTGCGTTGCCGAATAGCAGCTTTGACTATTCCGAGGCTATCGCGTCGAATTGTGCTAAGGCCTTGCCGCCGTAAACAACCGCCGGCCCCCCTCCCATCTCGATTGCTACGGCGATGGCCTCCGCTAATTCGGCGCGCGTCGCACCAAACTTTCGAGCGTTCTCGACGTGATAAGCCACACAGCCTTCACACAGCCGGGCGATGCCGATCGCTACTGCCATCAGTTCCTTGATCTTGACCGACAAAACGCCGTCAGCCGACGCCGCGCGCATCAAACCATTATAGGCGCGCATAGTCTCCGGTATAACGCGGCTCAATTCGATCGCCTGCATCTTAAGATCGTCATTGACGCTCGTCACGAGTTGATTCGTCATGTCTGCGTTAGCCTTTTATCGTGTGGGACAAGCGATGGGTCAGTCGCGCAATGCTAGATCCCGCCAGACCTTGATATATTCGATTGCCATCACTGTGGGAGATTGAAGGTCAGCGATCGGCCAACCGCCGCCCAGCGCCAAATCGACAAGCATATACATTGGCTGTCTGTATTCCGGTGGTGTTGCCGTGTTCCAAACTTCCTCGCGGTTCAAGTAGAAATGCGTAAGCCGTGGATCGATCAGCACGCCGAACGTATTGAACTTGTCCGTCAAAGACCCTTTTGGCACCATCGTAAGATGGTTCTGGGCCCGATCGTTTCCCGTCTGCCATACGGTCGTGACGCTATGAAAACAATCTGAGAACTTGCCGTAATATTCGATCACGTCGATTTCGGAGGCCGAGACCGACTTGTCGACCCCGATCAACCAGAACGCCGGCCAGGTGCCAGCGCCGGTCGGCAACCGCGTTCGAATCTCGAAGTAGCCGTATCGTTGAGCGAAACCCTGGCCCTGCGGTCCGTCCCGATCGCGCGAGGATAAGAGCCCCGAGTGCCACTTTCCGTCGGCATCCTTGTGAGCCGTGATCGTCAGTCCATCCGGCGTCGCCGCGAATGGCCCGCTAGCGCCGGGATCTTCGAAGCGGGCGTCGCCGAAGTCGCCCCCCCACGGCGTGTGAGCGATCCAGCGCGTGCCTGGACCGTGGGCCGAGACATCGAGGGTCCGAAATGTGTCCTCGAATGTGAGCACGTATCGCGAGAGATCAAGCGGATCGGCATGAACGGGCGCGACCCACGCGCCAACGCCGATGGCGGCCAGCAGACCCAGCCTATGGAGGTAATGAGAAGTCCATATGCTACCGCCGATAGCAAACCATGAAGCCGATTGGGCGGGATGGGTCATATCAAACGTTCCTTTCGGCCTCCTATGCTCCCATGACCGAGCACTGTCGGTGCCGGTATGGCGGAAGCATGCTTCGGCCACCACGACAGCAAGATGGCGCGGAGCCGGGGCTCGGCTTGGCCAGCGATGACAAAGGCAGCCAGGACGGCAATCACGAGGCCGACCGATACCGCCGCGGGCCCTATGAGGGGCGCCAGGACAAACGACGCCCCTATACCGACGGCGTTATGCACCAGGTAGAGCGGATATGTAGCCAGTCCGGCAAACCGGATAAGGCCGGTGACCCGGTCGCCCATCCGAAGCAGATGCGCGTTGAAGGCAATTGCAAGACCAAACATTCCCATGGCGACGGCCCAGGCTATGAGGGCCGGCCAGACTGAAAGATCGCTCTGTGAGGCTCTACAAATGATCCCGTTCTGACCGAGGATCTCGAGCAGGCAGGCAACGACAAGACCCGTCATCATCAGGGCGCGGCGTCGTGTCAGGCCCGCAGGTGCGATCTTGCACAACATGGTTCCTAGCGCGAAAAAGCACCCGTGCTGAACGAGCAAGAGTTGGAGTTCCCGGTTCGCCTCGGCGCGCAAGACGAGCGTGCGAAGGAGTCCGAGAGCGCCCGTCTGGCCCGCGAGTCCCATTTGAAGGCTGAGAGCGAGCATCCAGAAAAGGCCGCTCGCGAGGCCGATCCCACCCATAATCGCTTCGAATGCGACGATGCGGTTCCAGCGGATTAGCAGATAGACCAGGAGATAAAAATCGATCTCGATCCCGAGTGTCCACCAGACGCCATCGATCGCATCGAGCGGCCAGAACGCCAGGGTCTTAATATACGCCAGGAGGACAGCCGGGGCCTTATGCATGCCGTCGGTCAACCAAACGCCGAGCACGATGGTGGCACCGATCCAACTCGTGGGCGCGAGACGCAGCGCCCGGCTTCTGGCGAAGACGGACGACGGGATATTGGCCGACGAAAACGCGATAACGTAACCCGAGATGACGAAGAAGATTTCGACACCGATCCAGCCGAAATGCAAAGAACGGCCCCAGGAGGGCGCCTGCCCTGGAAACGCGATGGCTAGCGGTTGCCTTGTCGTCCAGTTCCAAAAGCCAAAATGGTAGACCACGACAAGGACCGCAGCGGCGACCCGCAACAAATCTAGACCGATGACATGACCGTGCGTCTTTCTTGTCAACGAAGTCGCGCCGCCCTTTGTTTGGTCTCCATGCGGTTTTAAGCTGCATAGATGCAAAATACCAAGCCATAGCAAGGTATAACATGCACCTCGGCCATGCATAATTAAATTGGTTTTGAATAATTCGATCTATGCGTTTACGCACGGCAGGTCTTGAGACCGGTTCGATACGGGCTCTCTGCTACGCCATCGAGCGTTTCAACGGCTGAATGGTCCGGTTGCGCGACATGCGCCCCTCGAGCGACAACGCGAAGTCGAGGTAGGCTTGCGCACCGTCTGCCCACGAGAAACGGGGGTAGCGTTGCGTTCCCTTGGCGCGGAGGCGCCCCCCAAGTCTGGATTGGCATGGAGCGCGGCGATCCTGTCGAGCCAAAGCGCGAAATCGTCGGCCGGCGCGTATAGCGCGGCATCGCCGCAAACTTCTGGCATGCTGGCGCAATCCGCCGTGATGATCGGGCACCCATGCATCATCGCCTCCAGCGACGGAATGCCGAATCCTTCCGTACGAGAAGGAAAGGCCAGGCAAAGCGCGTGGCGAAACAGAGCGGCGAGATCATCGTCGGTTACAAAACCGAACTCGATGACATTGGATCCTACTCTGCGCGGGTCCGGAGAATATAGAGGCCGAGCCACCCGAAATGACGAGAGCGAGGCCAAGCGCGTCGAGTTGCGGCGCGAGCCCGATCAGATTGTGCCGATAGCGTCGAAGCGCGACGCGGCCGCGGTCCAGCCGAGGGCATGTTCGTGTCCGTTGCCAATCACGAACGCGGCGCGAGGGGAAGGGCTCGCCACATGAAAACGCTCAAGTATCGCACGCGAGAATTGCGATACCGTAGTCACCGCGTTTGCCCGCCGCGCAAGAAGCGGATAGATCGCACGATAGGCTGAGCGAAACAGCGCCGGCAATATCAACTGCTCTCAAGCGTGGCCATGGCCGCCCGGCTGCGCCTTACCGTCAGCTTCTGGTAAACCGGCACTGTCGCGTAATCGGCCGGCACCACGACGTCCCAGCGAACACGCCGCGCCAACGCTTCGCCGACGGCGAGACGCACGTCGATCGCTTTGGTCATCTCCCGCGCGTACCTTTGAAGGCCGGTCACCCGCTGCGTCAAGAACCGGCCATTGATCGACCAGAGCGTGGGGCGGTTTTTAACGTCATGGTGCGAGTCGAAAACTGCGGGGCCGGTCACTCCGCGGTGTTTGCCGGCCGCGTGGCGGATCAACGCACCGTATCCCGCGCCACCGTTCTGCCTCTCTCTACCGTATCGACGCAGCTCCTCGCGGTAGCGGCGGGTTTCTCATCCGCGCCAGTATTCTCGACGATGGAAGACGGACCATCGGATGCATAGCGTCCGACCGTCGTGTCTCATCGTCATCCTGCAATCCGCGCTGGCTTCGCTACGATAACGCCCGCTACGACGACAGCCGCAACGAACGAGAACGCGTCAGAACGGCTGCAAGGCCCGGTGGGAATACGCAAAAACATTTTCGCCGTGAATCAGATAATCCCGCTTGTCTCTCGACAAGGACGAGAAAAACGAATGGCCCGATCCCGACCATGGAATCATCCAGTCATGCATTTCGAAGATCAACAACGGAAGCCGGTCGATCCAGGCTACGTTATCGTTCAGGACGTTGACCTCAAATCCCTCGATGTCAATTTTGACGACCATCAGGGTATGGTCCTTATAAAGATTGCATATTTGCTGCATCGTCACGGTCGCGAGACCGCCGTGATCCAATTCTTCGGTTCGCCACGCCCATGGCGCATCGCCACTGTTATACAATCTGACGAATGATGATTTGCTCGAAATCGCGGCGTGAATCGGGACAATGTTTGGGAAGTTTTTGGCGTTCATCTCCAGTATTTCAAAATTAGACGCCTCGGGCTCTATCGAAACGATAAGGGCATCCGGAAACCTTTCAGCCAACCATATTGACGACAGCCCGATATTTGCGCCGCAATCAACGACGAGTGGCACCCCGCCGGACGCCATGATCTTTTGTTGCAGGCTATTCATCTTATCGTCGTGATCACGCGAAACGGGATCGTATTCCGCGTCCATGAAAATTCGCTCCATGACGATCCAGTCACTTAACCCCGGCCTGATCCAAACAGGACGACGAATCTTGCCAATCAGCACCTTCCGACGCGCTTGTTTTTTTTGCTGGAAAATACGATAATAAATGTAGTAATAGAACGCGACGCTGCCATTCAGCATCCCGGATGTTCTTATCGATTTCCACAGGCGAGTCAGGTGTCGCGACACATCAGAGTCCTTGTGCAATCGGCGTTCTACGAGACCGGCGCAACGATCGTAGGGAACTACCCGAATACGTCGACAGCCAATCAAGCGCGGTTAAAGAAGAATCCATTTGGCACGTCGAGTTTCATCCGCAG
>NZ_LMUU01000136.1:0-19716 GCF_009765775.1 Beijerinckia sp. L45 | reverse complement strand
CGCTCTGGCCTGCCGTCGCCGAGCCGCACGTTTTCCGGGATATGCGACCATCGATCCACGAGGTCGAAGAGTTGCTGAGCGACGATTTCATTCACCTGCTCCTCACGGGTCGCGCACCTGTACTCCAGAACGCCGTTAATCCTTCGCTTGGCGAGATAGCGTGATTCGGAGATCGAGCCGTCGGCCATCGAAACGGGCACTTTGCTATAAGGCTCCCGTGTGAACACCTGCCAATTGTAAGTTGCAGGAAGTCGTCCCTCCTCGGGCTTCGAAGCCGATGAAAGGGCCCCCTTCAACGTGCTCATCAAACTCCACGCGATGTTCATCACGGGCCGCCTCAAAAGTTTGCGGGCTGGGGTCCGCGGGGTGCCGGAGGATTGAAGCACTGCAGCCCCGTAACGACGTCGTCTTCCTGGGTGCATGAGCGTTGGGACGGCCTTGCGCCAGCGCTGGTCGCATGATCGGCAGGATGTGCTTCTTGTGCAGATCCAAAACGGCTCGTTGGGCCGCTCACGGCCATGGCTCGTCTGCACAGTTATGGACGTGCAAATCGCGATCCCATGGCGAACGACTATTATGGGTTGTCGGCAGCGAAAAGGATGGGGCGCCGGGCTTCACCTCGACGTGATAGGAACCGAGACACTCCCGATAGACGTCAACGGTTTCTCTGGCGACGCGGTGCAGCGAGAGATGGCCAATATTGAGTTGGCTGCGTTGCCGCCATTCCGCAAGCCTCGTCACGTCCGAAATGAGCCACTTCATCGCGTCTGCTAGCTTCTCCGGAGACTTAGCATCGACCAACAACCCAGCGTCGCCGTTTTCCAATAGCTCGGGGACGCCGTCCACATTCGTCGCTATGATGGCACAACCATTCTCGCGCGCTTCGGACAAGACCAGCGGGGCAGGATCGGAATGCGACGCCAGGACAAAGATATCTGCGTTTTGCAAAAACCCGCGGGGATCACGATTGGCGCCACAAAAATGAATGCGCGGCGCGCTGTCCATTGCCCTAGCCTGAGCCTTATACTCCGCTTCGCAAGGCCCCTCGCCGACAAGATAGAGATGCGCGCCGCTCCCGTCTTGGTCCAAAATATCGAACGCTTTCAGCAGATCGGCCACACCTTTGCGAGGGTGCAGACCGCCAACGTAAAGGACAACAGGATGCTGGACGACAGGCAGTAGGGGAAAACGCTCGGGATACCGTAGAGACCCGATCGTCCCGTTAAGAACGACACGCAGTCGTTTGCTCGAGATCCCCCGCGAGCGCATCTGCTTACCGACGGCCGCACTGACGGCAATGACCCTGGTACCGATACCCATGAGGACTGCCGCACGCTCGAACGCATTATGAATGGTCGTGACGAGCGGCTTCCTGTGCCACTTGCAAGCGGGATAGGCGAGGACGGCACACGCCACCATGTGGCAATGTACGACATCCGGTTTCCATTTTCCCATAAGCCGCGAAAAGCGCATGATGGCTTTCACCAAGGCAAAAACGCTACGACGTTTATCGTAAGTAAAAACTCTCACGTTGGCTTGGCGGAAGACTTCGTCGAAATCGCCGCCGCCGCTGCAAACGGCGACATCGTGACCGAGTTGCGCCTGCGCGCATGCGATATCCACGGCTGCGTGCACATTGCCATTGAAGCGACCGGTATGGTTTACCAGATGCAGGATACGCATATTCTTCAGCTCCCCGAGATCGCATCAAGGCTTTCGTTAGGTCTTGCAAGATCGGAGGACGACGAAGATCAAGTAACGTCCACGTCGGCTTTGGAGATTATCGACTTCATCGCATTAAATGCCTGATATTAACGATAGCCAATTTTATTCTTTTTTTTAATATCAATACTGATCTCGATAGCAAGGAAGATGCTGTGCTTGGCACGATGGAAACGTCGGCCTCGAACGGCTGGATGACATTCGCAAAAACCGCAAGCGGGTCCAGACATTGCCGTAGGCGTTCAACACCGAATCTGCTTGATCCTTATCCCGGAGGCACTGATCACGATTTAAGGACCGTGAACCACGCCTCGTGCGAGACCAAACCCAGAACCCCGCTCGGCTTCTTGCCTGGTCGCGCGCGGGCAATCACGTCAGCGATCTTTCCCACCACGTATCGGTCTGAAACTGCCCTCAGCCAAAGGCAAAGCTTACGAAGCGGCGCGCGATCGAACCGAGCGGCCGCGGGAGGCGGTGAAATGCCTTGCTCATTCTTTCGACGTCGCTGCCATCCAATGCGCCGGTGATACTGACCGCCAAGATATAGGCTCCGGCGCCAGACCCAATTGCCAGCATCAATCCCGGTATGCCGTGGAAAACCGAAAGGACGCTATGAGCGATCAGAGCGCAGAAAGCGGCCGAAACGGCAAGCCGCGCTAGGCCGGTCCAGGGTAAAGAGAAGCCCAGGCGGTTTGCAATATACCAAACACCGAGCCCGACAACGAGCCCCTGCGTTGCAACGCGGGCAACGGCGGCGCCAAGCAGTCCGAAATGCGCGATAAGAGGAAAGCCGACAAGGATAGAGAATGCCGCGCCGATGAGGCCGAAATACAAATCGATATGGCTCCTCTCCATCGCCCAGATGACATTAGTGCCGATGGCGGATGTTGCCGTCAACGATCCTCCCAATACGAGGATAGCGGCAGCCGGGCCCGCTCCGCTAAAAGACGTACCGTAGAGGACCGGCAGAAGCGCAGGGAGGATCGCCGCAAGTCCAAAGCAACAAGGAAAGACCAGAAACGCCAGAAGCCTCGTTGCCGCGGCATAGGTCGCCTTCAAACTATCGAGGTCGTTCCGGCTGAACTGTTCCGTCAAATGGGGCAGAAGCCCCCAGGTCAACATCAGGGGTCCTTGAGCCGCAAGGTTCGAAATCGTTAAGGCGGCGGCGAACAGTCCGACCGACGGCGCGGCGGCCGTCAACTGAAGGAAGAAAATCTCGACGCGAGAAAAAACGAAAGCCGACGCTATCTCGGAGGCCCAGCGGTAGCGGGCATAGATCGAGATGCGACGACGAAGTTCCGCACTGGCATGTCCCTCGATACCGCGCAGATCGCGTAGCGCAATGATAGGCAGCACGCCACCGAGAAAATAGCCGGCCAAACTACCGCGAAGGCCGAACATCGCCGTTCCAATCGCCATACAAAAAAGCTGGATGCAGATGCCGCCCGTGCTCAGTCTGGCGACCCGGTCGAGGTGATGGACACCACGCAAATAACCCTTTGCATAGTCCGCGATAGCCTGCGTAGAACAACATAATCCGATGAGCAGCCAGCAAACCGGGTCTTCGATCCCCGCGCTCTTGACGGTCGCCGCGTCCGATATTGGATTTAATACCAACCATATGGCGTAAGAGCCGGCCAAAAGCGACGGTAGAGCGTTAAGCATGAACGCTCGCGGAAGCAGGAAGCGCGCAAGTCCCAGGGGCGACGTCGCACCGGGCCGATCGGCAATTTCAGGAAGATAACGCGTGAGCGTGAAAGGAAGGCCGGCGCCGGTAACGGTCGAACTGATCGCGACGATCCATATCGCGAATGTGTAACTCCCGGTTTCCGATACACCTAGAAGCCGAGCCACAATGACGTTGACGACAAATCCGCCCAATGTCGTGCTGAGCGCGGTCAAGCTGCCGTACAGTGTATTCTTCACGAAACGCCCGCTCATCTCGGCGCATCCGGACTCGGCCTGATGATCGCTGTGGCGCGATAGCCCAGAGCGATCCTATCGTCGACTGGGGACAAGCCACCGATTTCTTTCGCCTTCAAACGCATTTATGCCCTTCGGGTCGTGGAATGAACGCGGCGGATCTTGGAGCAAAGCCTGTGCCGCATACCCCTTCTACGGCTGTAGCATGCAGACCTTAATTTCGTAAATTATATTGGAATTAATTTTGCGTCTTGTTTGGAGGACTGGTAGGTATGGTTTTAACGACTGTATATTCTCTCTTTGCCGTGATCGGAGCATTTAAGTGGTAAGTGCGTGCTGTTGCTACATTGTCAACGCCGGCTACCTCTTTCCAACTTTGCTAAGTGCTTTGCAGGCCAGGCGTAGTTGTACAGACGCCGTGGGCGACGTCATCATATTATGCGTCGGCCCGAGTGATTCGACGACCGATGCCTATCGGGCAATATGCGACGCCCACGGCATCCGGTTCATGTCAGTTTCCGCAGACGTCCTCGACGGCCTTCCGATTTCCTTTGCAAGGTTTTTCGTTCACCGGATTCTCGAGAGGCGTTACAAATCCGTGCTGTACCTCGACGGCGATACGCAGGTCTGCGGAAGTCTTGACCCGCTGCTGCAGGTTTCGATTCCGAAGGGGCGTTTTTTGGCAGCGCGAGATCCGATGTCCATCGAATATCAAGAGCGGAACACGAAGTATGAGGAGACTTATCTGCATTCGATAGGGCTGCCCGCTGCCTCGGCTCGGCGATATTTCAATTCGGGCGTCATTCGATTCAATCTGGAAGATTGGCCAGAAACCAGTTCTCGTGTTCTGAGCGTCTCTGGCGATCGAAATCACGGGTTCAGATTTCCGGATCAAGACCCGCTCAACATCGCCTTCGGCGACGACTACCTCACGATGTCTTACAAGTGGAATTTCCCAGCGTTTTTTCTCAACTCTGGGTTTCAGACCTTGATCGAACCGCGTGTTTACCATTTCATGTCGAATCCGCGACCCTGGGACGGACCTTTCGCGCCGTGGGGCAGAAACTGGTTTGAGCCCTACACAAAGCTGATCAGGCAGTTTCCGCAACTGGAAAACCTCCGCAGCGGCATCAAGCCATTACGCTATCTGAAGTATATGCTTCAGCAACGGTACAAGCAGCTCGTCGAAACGCCTTTCTGGGGGTCGCAGCCGATCCGCAAGCGTGTCCTTCAGATTGAACAGGATGCCTATTTTTGATTGGTCGGCTTTAGCAGGCTAGGGTCCGCGGCGGTCTGCGGTTCCACGGCCTCCCGTTTTCGTCTAGAGGATTCCACGGAGCGCCGAGCGACCTCGGCTCTTGACACGAGCCCGACCCCATAACCGATTTGGGCGCAGATCAGGCACAAGATGCCGTCGATCAACGCGTGGGCGACGCTTCCGCCGTAAAACAGGGCTATACCGACGCCTAAGCTTGCCGAGACGACCAGCATCGCGATGAAAACGCCGATCGGAAGGAAGAGCGCCGAAACAACGCCGACGATGCCGATACCTAAGTATAACATTCGGACCTCCGGATCGAGCGTTCTCACTATTCAGCAAATGCATAACGCCGGCCGACGGCTATCGTAGACGCGTGGCACCTCGAAACCATAGCGGCATAGCCTAAAGTTGGAAACGCTGAGGTTCTATCAAATGTGGACGAAATGGCCTGGCGCGCTGGATCCAGCATGGCGTTAGAACTCTCGAACGGCACGGGCGGGCTGTGGACGGCGCATACAGCATGGTCACGAAGCCACAGGGATGAGGTTCGGAGGCTGTCATCCTGTCCGAACATCATCGATACGATACGTCTACGGTCGATCTGGCGGCCGGCGAGGTTGCGTCCCTCCCGCGGCTCAAGGAGACCCCGCAGGAATTGAACCGCTGAGGCATTCGACTATTTTAGACAGGTGACAGCACACGTGCCGCCGAGGTCGACCTCGGTCGCGTTGACATGCCAGCCGTCTCGGCGTCGAGACAGGAGGCACCCACCTTTCGTGCGGTCTACCCGGCTTAAGGCGCAATAGGCGAAATCCATAGAACCGCTGATCAATGCATCCTCGTGAGGCTCGATGGCGTATTGATGGGGGCCTGACAACTCGGAAGGAATACCCAAAAGGCGTTTCGTGAGGCGATTGGGTTCGGGCAACGTTAGAAACCCTAGCGTAATGCACTCGGTACAGAGCGCCCCTAGCATGCCGGCAATAAAGACCTTCATGCCGTCGACCCTCGCAAGGCCCCGACGCTGGCAGATCTTTCGTTCAACACGAGTGCGCGTGCGGATGCAGTGGGAGCTGCGCTAGAAAGAGCTCCCAAGACAAAGAACGGGAGCCCAAGATCGATTAGTGCGCCCGATATCGAGCCGGATATCAAAAGCCCGATGCAGGCACAACGCGCCGCGCCGCGGGCGCTGCAAATGAATTCTTCATCGCCCGAATGCGGTGCGGTAAGCATCAGAATGATGAAGCCGGCAAAAAGCGCAGTCCCGATGAAGCCGAGATTGGCGAAGCAGGCGATTATGAAGCTGGAGGCCCTCACGCTTCCAGCCCCGGCGCCCAATCCATTTGTATCTATAAAGGTCTGGAAACCTTCCACGTTGATTCGGCCTCGATCAATGCCGGATTGGCTTTGACCTTTATTGAAAATGAAGGTATCGAGAAGGCCTTTCGCAGCATCGCAGAGATCCGGACTTAATAATATCGCCGATACAGCAATGATAAGAACAAGCGGTATGAAAATAACGAAAACAATATCGGCTTGGGCTGCGCGCAAAGCCCCTATGCGCATCAGCGAACCCATATATATTATGAAAATACATATCGGAAGTGCGACATAGCCGGTGCTGGATGTCGACATGACGACCAATATGAACGAGGCGAGAGTGGAAAAAAGTGCCCATCCGCCATGAACATTTCCCAGCCACAGCCGCAACGAAAAGCAGAATATTGCGATCGTCGCGTTAGCAAACGCCGATGCTTCAGTAAATGACCCAATAATACGCTTCATATTGCCGACGGTAGAGTCTGTGTAGATCACGTATGTCGAATTTCTGATAAAATCCAATAAAAACGACGCACCAACGAGCGAAGATCCGATGTCGAGCAAAGCGAAACCGATATTGGCGATGGCGTAAACCATCAGCGATGCCGTCAGCGATCGAAACCCTTTTTCGCTGTCGGCGAAAGAACAGCACACGAAAAAGCAGACTACGTCGCCGATGAAGTAGACACTCTGGGTGATATTTCCGCTCGATGGAAGCAAGGGAATGCGGAACATGCCAGTGACGTATTGTGCGGAACTGACGGCGTTGACATCCACGCTTCCCGCGAAAAATCGCGGGAGGAAATAGGCCGAGAAGATGCAGTAAGCGAGGGTACAGAGAAGCCAGAAACCCGAATCCGGAAAACGCGCATAACGGGTCCAGCCGGCCCGAATCGCCGGGTTGCCGAGCCCCAGGGTCAGGACGAAGCCCAGCATGAGATGGGCAGGCTGGATCGTGCCTAATCCCGGAACCACGAACGCGGCAGCCGATCCAAGCAACATCGAAACGACAAGAATTCGAAAGCCGACCCGCGGGTCGAGCCTGAGGCTCGCGAACCCAGCAACCAACGTTATAACCCCGATGACCTCAACCGACATCGCGCGGTCCTTCTGGCAGCTACTGCGCTGACGTCCGCCCCGCGCTTGGACCGCGCGAAAGCGAAAGGTCTAGCGGACTGGAAAACCGGCACAGGCGTCGCCCGGCTTTGGAACATCCGAGAAACCGACTGCGGCACCCCGTGTGTCGTCACTAGACGTGTCCAATTCGAATGCGCCGCGCGCGCGTTTCATCGGCGCGACCGTCTTGTTCAAGATGACGCCAATCAGGGGCACGCCAGCCAGGTTGAGGATTTGGATCGCATCGTTGACATCGTCGCTCGCGCAACGACCCGCTTCCACGACGCAAATGACGCCATCGAGTTCCCGACCGACGATGCCGAGAGAGGATGTTTCAGTGATCGCAGGAAAGTCGATCAGGACGTGGCCGAAGGTCTTGAGTTCGTCGACAATCAACTTCACCTTCCAGGCCGGATAGATCTCCGCATGAGCAGATTGGGCATCGCCGAAGGGCACGAAACGCACACCCTTGGCAACGCTGACATGCAAGAGAGAATTGATAGGATCGCTGTGCAGGACAGCGTCACCGAAGCCTCTCTTTTCATTGGCGGCAAGCATTTTACTCAATGCGGGTCGGGGACCGTTTGCATCGACGAGCACAACGTTCTCCCTGTAGCTTCCGAGCAGGATCGACAAATTATACGCGACCCAACTCGTCCCTTCACCGCTGCACAAAGATACGATTCCAATGGCACGGTTCCCGCCGAGCAGCTTCGGCGCGGCGATCTCGGCAATCACCGGGCTCAAGGCGGCAAGCTGTTCAGGCCGAAAGGACTTGCCCACGGCCACCTCTCGCCTCTTTCGGAAAAAGGGCGAAGGCGGCGGCCCGGGAATCGATGCCAAGCATCGGAGACCAAGAACCTTGAAGACGTCGCGACGGGTGCGGATCGTGCGATCGGTATTGTGCCTGACGAGACTAGCGGACAACCCGGTCAGCAGCCCGAGAGCCGTCGCGAAGACGACGATCAATGTCGATTGCGGGTATGACTTCGTAAGAGGCACAATGGCCGCGCTGATGACGCGCGCATCAGCATCGGCAAAGTCAACCGCAGGAATTTCGCCGTTTCTGATCGCGTCGAGCAGTTGCAAGTTTTCGTCTTTGACGTCGATAATCCGACGTTGGAGCATTTCCGTGTCGCGCTGCCCCGAAAGAACACTGTCACGAATATATGCGGCGGTGATGCTGTTTGCGACGTGTGCCGCTTGCAGCGCCGTCGTCGAGCGGAAGGATGCTTCGACAACATATGACAATCCTATCCGGCGCACGGCGACACGATTCATGAAGTCCAGAAACGCGACCGTATAGCGTTCGCTTGGAGTCGGGTCGGACCTACCCAAGAGACGGGCAAGAATGCGGCGGTAGAACGGTTTGGGCGGCGGTTGGTCCGATGGCGATGGACCAAGATGCAGCGTATCGAAAACGAGCCTTAGCAGGCGCTCAGACTTGATCACCTGCAGACGGCTATCGGCCTGTGCCGAGTCAAGTGTCGCTTGCGCGTTGTCGCTGTCCGCCGTTGTTCTCTGCCTCAGCGTAGGCTTGAAGATGATCTGGGTCGCAGCGGTGAATTCCGCGGGAGTGATGGCGATGTAGACACCGGCAAAAAACCAGCAAGCCAACATCCAGGCAATCAAGCTGATTGAATGCCGCCTGATGGTAGCCGCCAGAGCGCGCATGTCGAAATGGGGCGAAGTCGTTTGATGGCTCGACATCGAGCCGCCAGTGGCATTGGCGGTCTCGAGATGTTGCAATCGCTCCATGGCTTGCCTCGTTTCCATTTATAAAAACTCGGCTCGCTCAGGCGCCATTATCCCGGAAAGCAAATCCCGGACCCCTCGCACATTTCCGTAAAGCCGGCCTGTTCGGTCAATGTGGCGTTCTGGCGCGATTGACCGAAGCACGTTGCTCGTCACATTGCGAAACAGGTGCTGCACGAGACTGAAGGTCGTCATCGTCCCTTTACGATGAAGATAGAAGGGATTGACGATCTGAGAATAGCCGAGCCGTCGCCCGGACACGCGGCCTTCCTTCGCGCCAAGATGGACGCCGATTGCCGTGCCCAGCTTGATCGATTTGCCACCGCGCTTTAAAAGCGCGCCGCCAAAGTCGCGATCCTCGAGCCATCCATAAAGAACAAGGCGCTCGTCGAAATAGAGATCTTTTATCGCCTCGAAGCGGAATGCCATGTTGCAGCCGTAAGGGCTATACCGCTCCACCGTGAGAGGGACGCCTCCTTTGAGCCCCTCGTCCATTATCCGCAGGGCCTGCTGCACCGTGAGGCCAGGCCCATGAATCCCGTCGGCAACGACGTGGCCGGTAATCGCTGCAACACTCGGATGAGCAAGAAAGTATCGTTCGACTGCCCGGATCCAATCTGGATGGGGGAAGAAGTCGTCATCGAAGAAAACTATGATGTCGGCACGCGACCCTAGTTCGCGAATGGCCGCATTGCGCTGCCTCGGGAGCCCAGGCTCACCGAGAACGCATCGGACGCCACTGTCGAATTGCAGCGGGCCTAGATCCTCGGCCGAAACGGCGGAGATCAAGATCTCGTCGGGCTGCCGCGTCTGTCTGGCCAACATTGCGACCGTCGTCGCCAGGATCTCGGCACGGCCTCGCGTCGCAAACACGACGGCAACGCGCAGCGCCGGCGATGGCTTGCCTCGCCTCGCCGTCGCGTCGCGTTCAGAAGCCGCAAGCCCACCGCCTGACGCGACGAGACCGTCACCCGTAGCCGTCATGTCTTCTCCGGGATCGATCACGATGCTGTCCTGAAAGCGAAGGGTACAAAAGCCGGAAGCAAGCGCCCCATTCCGACCGATTGTTTTGTTACAAACGTCATGAAGGACTCTAGATTACTCATGGTGACCGAGACTGTCCGGCCGGTGCGCTGGGCGGGTCGACACCACGCCGATAAGCTATTTCGTTTGCCGGATTCGCGTGAAAGATTGTGGAGCGTCCGCGAAGCCTTCGGCGGGCGCAGTATAGAAGGCGTCCCTTGATCCCATCGCCATTCAGATAATAATCAAGATTGGCGTCATGAACCCAGACGACGCCAAAATGATCTGCGTGTAGGACGTCGAGCAGATATTCCGCCATATCGTGGGACATCCGCGCACCCCGACCGCGCGCGACGTAGCCCAGCCAGCCAACCGCCGTAAAAAGCTGGTTTGATAGCAAGGCCTCCGGCCATATATAAGCCGGATGAATGCCGGTCCGGAATGCGAATTCGGCGGCGGTCGCTTCGCTGAAAGGTCCGACTGACTCGGTCTTGATCGAGCATAGAAGCGCATCCAGAAGGTTCAACGCGTTCAAGTCCTCGTCACGACTTGTCCAGAACTCCGACCGCTTCGGGAATCCCAGCCAGCCCCGAGTCTGAAGCGGAAACCAGGCCGCCGTTTTAGCGCGCCCGACCTCTTGGACGGCATAGGGGCTGATCGCTCGTAGCGGGCTGGACGCGGAATCGCTTCCGCAGAGCCGCCAGGCCAGGACGGCGACGCATTCCGCGATGCGATCGGCAACAGGTTTTGGGATGAGCCCGCTGCGCGGCAAGAGCCGTGGATAGATGCGGAGCATATCCTCGCCAATATCGCTCCAGTCTCTCACCGCCCGTAACGAACTCCAGCATCCCGACCCGACATCGTCATCCCACAGAGGTTCGGTACGGAAGTTCATGAACGGATACACCACTATGCCTCCCCAGGCTTTTGGGTCGCCCACTTGCAAGGTTAGCCGCTTGGATACACTCGGTCCGAATACAATTCGCTACTTCACCTGCTATCAACAGCTACCGCGCGCAGCCAATACTGCAGGAATTGTTTTTGCGATGATGATCAGGTCACGTGTGAGATTGCGGTTTTCGACGTATTCGACATCCATACTAACACGTGATTTGTATGAGAGATCGCTGCGCCCGCTGATCTGCCAGATACCTGTCAAGCCTGGGCGCACTTTATAATAGTGCTCGATGCTCGTGCCGTAATGGACAACTTCATCACGGACGATGGGCCGCGGACCAACGAGACTCATATCGCCTCGCAGGATATTGAACAGTTGCGGCAACTCGTCGACGCTGGTCTTTCGCAAGACCTGACCCAAAGGCGTCACCCGGGGATCGTTCTTGATCTTCCGCGTCATTTCCCACTCAACGCGGGCATCGTCGTTTTTCGCGATGTGTCGTGCCAGCACCTGGTCGCCATTCACGACCATCGTGCGAAATTTGAAGCACAGAAACGGTTTGCCGCCCCGCCCAACACGCCGGTGCTTTATAAAGATTGGCCTGCCTTGAAGAACCAGGAGACTCAACGCCATGAAAACGATGAGCGGGCTGAGCAGCAGAAGGGCGGCCAAGACGACGCACACGTCTAAGCCGCGTTTTGCGGTGTCGCCTGTCTGCTGTGTCTTCAAATCCAGCTGCTTGTCTTCTTCGCAGAAGGTGGCCGCCGGCACGACAACACTGCTCATCGTATTAAGCTGGTTCCAAAGCATCGAAAGCGCTCCCCTACTTGAAGGTCCAAATACTTTACGCTCCACTCCGCTAGCTTAATGTCATCTACAAGCGTATTCGACAATATTTTTATTAGAATTAATTCATGCTCGGCGGCAGAACTGGATCATGCGCAATTATTTTCGAAATAAATACTGCATGAAGGGTGGCAGTATGTATAGCTAATTGGCAGATCACTTTGCCTCCGGGATTCACCAGGGTGTGCTGCATGCGCGTCGCTATTATTCATTATTGGCTCGTCGGCATGCGTGGCGGCGAAAAAGTGATCGAAGAACTTTGTAGAATTTATCCGCAGGCAGATATATTCACGCATGTCTATGACCCAAGCGCAGTCTCAGATCTGATCAGATCTAAAAACGTCAAAACGTCTTTTATTTCACGTCTTCCGGCCGCTCGAAAGCGCTACAAATCTTATCTGCCGTTGATGCCAATGGCATTGGAACAGCTCGATCTGCGTGGCTACGATCTGATTATCAGTAGCGAGGCCGGACCAAGCAAAGGGATCATCCCCCCCGCCTCCGCTTTGCACGTCTGTTATTGCCACTCGCCGATGCGGTATATTTGGAACATGTATCACGACTACCGCGATGCCGCATCGAAGCTGACGCGGTTTTTGATGCCGCCGCTTTCTCACTATATCAGGACGTGCGATGTTATTTCAGCGGGTCGCGTCCACCATTTTGTCGCCAATTCGCAATGTGTGAGCGAACGGATCGAAACCTACTACGGGCGAAGCAGCACCGTGATCTATCCGCCAGTTGATGCGACAGCATTTGAAACCGTCAAGCCCAATGAAGTCGGTGACACCTATCTCATGGTCGGCGAGCTCGTCGGTTACAAGCGGACGGAGCTGGTGATTGAAGCCTTCAACCGCCTTGGGTGGAAATTGCTTGTTTTAGGTGGCGGCGAGATGCTCCAAAAGCTCCGCTCTCTGGCGGGTCCAAGCATAACGCTCCCCGGACCGCAGCCCTTTTCCGAACTCAGACACCATTATGCCCGCTGCCGGGCCCTCGTTTTCGCGGCTGAGGAAGACTTCGGCATGGTGCCGGTGGAAGCCATGGCAGGCGGAAGGCCTGTGGTGGCCTTCGGCCGCGGCGGGGCGACGGAAACAGTCGTCGAAGGGGTATCGGGCACGTTCTTTCGAGAACAGACCGTTGAATCGATCGTCGAGGCGCTCGTTCGATTCGAAACTATGCAGTTTGACAGCGAAGCTATCGTACGGCGGTCGCGCGATTTTGGCGCCGAGCGCTTTCGCGAAGAGTTCGGAAGTCTCGTCGAAAATCTTTTGGATAGCCGGCGGCGATCGCGCAAACGCTTCGACCTGCCCTTCAGCCTTCCGAATACAACGTTATCGGGCGCCGGTGGCGTCACGCAGACGGCCTCCGGGTTCCAATCTGAAAAGAGGATATCGCGGGCAAGGGCCACCTGACTGTCAGACTATAGAGCTCGTCTTTGGATCGGGTAGGAAGCGATTGTCGCGGCTCAATGACCTAGCGTGTTTATGAGTTTCGAACTCTCGACCCAGATCTAGCCAGGTTTGCAGCGCGGCTTTCAAGCGGCCCGATAGCGGACGTCTCGCAAGTCAGCAAGCGGACACTGCTTGTCCGTTACCCTCACTGTTACCCTGCAAGAGAGCCAATAGTTGGGCCGGACGACAAGTCATTGATTTAGCTGGTACCACCACCCCGGCTCGAACGGGGGACCTCTTGATCCACAATTAGTGGGACTCCTTATCCCAGCATGTCCCCCAACGTCCTTCTAAGCTCCTAACCCTTTCTAAAATAACAGTTTTCTGTTATGGTCTTGTCCCTTTAGGTCTGGTATGATCCTTTTAAGGTGGTCACCATATGGTCACCCAAGGAGGCCTGAAAGGATGCCGTCGTTCTCCACTAAATTAACTAGACGGTCGGTGGACAGCGCGGCGCCGCAGCCAGGCCGGTACTTCCTTTGGGACTCTGAACTGAAGGGCTTCGCACTCCGCGTCGCGGAAAGCGGCACGAAGACGTACGTTGTTAGATACCGGCCCCGCGGCATTGGTCGAGGAGCACCAAAGAGATTTGTGGTTTTGGGCCGACATGGTCCCGTCACACCTGAAGAAGCGCGTGCCCGTGCCAAAGCCATTTTGGGGGCAGTGGCCGCAGGCCAAGACCCAGCCTTACAGGCGGCCCACCCTGCACTAGCAATTACCCTTAACGACCTTGTCGACACGTTTATCAACGAACATGTTGAGGCGAAGAGGAAGGCGAGAACAGCTACTGGGTACGCTGCGATCCTTCACAAGAACGTGGTCCCGCGGTTTGGAAAAAGAGCTGCAGATGGCATCGCTCGAAACGAGATCGCGCAACTTCATTTGTCCATGCGAAATCGTCCTTATCTTGCCAATCGCGTGCTGGCGATTGTTGCAAGCATGTACAGCTTCGCAAGGAAGGCCGGACTGGTACCAAAAGGAACAAATCCGACCGAAGGTATTGAGCGCTACCGCGAGTCCTCTCGAGAGCGCTATCTCACGACGGACGAGTTGAACCGTCTTGGCGAGACGTTGCGCTTGGCAGAGTCGGCTGGACTGCCGTGGAAGATGGACACCGAAAAACCTGCCAGCAAGCATCTCCCTAAGCCGGACGACCGACGCACCGTGTTGCCTACCGAGGCCGTGCTCGCCATTCGCCTTCTCCTTTTCACCGGTGCGCGGCTCCGGGAGATCTTGCACCTGGAGTGGTGTCACGTGGATCTAGACCGTGGCCTCATGCTTCTTCCGGACAGCAAGACGGGGCGCAAGACCATTGTGATGAGCACCTTGGTCGTTGCTCTCCTACGAGCGTCGACGCGTTCTGGCCGATACGTGATCCCTGGAGCCGGCGCCGATCGGCCTCGCTCGGACCTTAAGAAGCCTTGGCAAGCAGTCCAGCGCCATGCTGGTCTGGAAGGCGTGAGGCTGCACGATCTACGTCACACATTCGCGTCGATCGGCGCCGGCGCGAGCCTCGGCCTTCCGATTGTCGGCAAGCTTTTGGGGCATGCTCAGCCGGCGACGACCGCACGGTACGCTCACTTGGATGCAGATCCACTTCGCCGCGCAACAAACCTGATCGGTGATCAGCTCGCCGGCGCTCTTGCCGAGCAGGTGAAGGCGGCCCTTCCTGAATGATGTTTGGAGCAGAGCTGTCGCTCCCCTACCTTCTCGAGTTTTACGACTGCAGTTGGCCGTTTGCTGAACGGCAAGTCTGGAGACAAACCATAGGGATAGCGGACGGTCTCGCCGCGATTGCGTCAGACTCACATGGACCAATTAGACGACGGATACTCTTACGCGATGCCAAGCAGCGCTGAGGTAACCTTTGAAATTCCAGGTATCGTCAGGAGCTGCTGGTTGCGTCTGGCCGGCAGAGTCCCAGGCTCGAACAACCAATTCGTGCTCGCCCTTCGATAGATCCAGCGAGGCGTGCCAGAACGTCCAGCTCCATGGTGAGGATCCTTCCAATTCGGCTAGGCTCCAGGTCCTTCCGCCGTCGCCGGAAATGTCTACGCGAACGATCTCGCGCGCGGTCGCGACCGCATAGCCGCGAATGGTCGTCAGTCCAGGCTTCAAAGTGGCGTGCGGGGACGGCTCGCAGATCGCTGCGTTGATCGGCATATCGTTGATCGTGACGCCCTTCGTCCAATCGACGGTGTCAGCGGTGACATTCGAGGGAAGCATCTTGTAGTCGCGCTGTTGCATGTGATTGTCGGACGGCTGTGCCTGGACAGTGATCCGGGAGAGCCACTTCGGGCTGCGAACCCCAGCAAATCCCGGCACCACGACGCGGAGGGGAAAGCCATGCGCTGGCGCAAGGTCCTCGCCGTTCATTGCGAAAGCGAGGATGACTTCGGGGGACACCGCCTTGGCCATTGGAATGGATGCGCCGTACAAAAAGCGCCCTTCACCTTCCATCTCGATCTCGTCGCATGAGGCGAAAGCCACATGAAGGTCCGCGTTGTCTGTCGCGCCGGCAGCTTGCAGAACGTCGGAAAGCGCAACGCCTGTCCATTCTGCATTACCGATCGCACCCGGCGCCCAGGGATCGCCGGAGACCTCTGCGACCTGAAGCATATCGGCACGCCGGTTGCCGGCGCATTGCATCACGGCCGTCACCGTGCGGTGCGGAAAACACGTGCGCAGCTCGGTCATCGATAGATTCAGCGACCGCTCAACAAGGCCATCGACCACCAAACGATGCTCGTCGGCATCAAGCTGTGGAATATTGCCATGGCTGCGAACATAAAAATCCGCCTGTGCCGTGATGAAGGCTGACCGTAGTCGATCGAGGGGCGGCTCCGCGTTGTAGGGCTCCTTGGAATGGACGATAAGGTTGCCTTTTGACTCGAAGATGTTCAGCACGTCGCGCTCCGTTTCAAAACTCAACGCGGCTGCGCGCCACGAGATCGAATCTAATTTCTGGTTGGTTCGGAAGCGGGCTCCCGCGAACGGATCCGGGCAAGCACCTGCGCATCTGTCAGGCGTGCGTCGTAGATCGACCGAGGTTCGACGGTTCGCGAGACCAGCGTCGCGGTCGCGACGGCGAGCAGGAGCGGCACGATGAATGAGCGGTCGCGCCCGGTCAGCTCCATCATCAGAACGACCGTGGAAATCGGGCCCTGCGTCGTCGCCGCCAAGACGGCTGCCGCACCGATCACCGCGAAGAGGCCGGCGGGTTCGCCGGGCCATAGCAGCGTCCATGCCGACCCTAGCACGCCACCGAGTAAGGCCCCGAGTGTCAGGGACGGCGTGAAGAGGCCACCGGGCGCGCCGCTGCCGAGGCACAACACGGTCGCGAGAGGCTTCAGGACCAAAAGGATGAGCATCAGCAAAGGCGCGCTGTGTCCCGTGAAGGCGAGCTGCGAGACGTCCTTGCCGTTGCCCAGGATTTGCGGAAACCAGATCGAGGCAAACCCCACGAGGCCGAGAGCTAGCGTAGGCGCGACAAGCCGTTTCCAGCCTCTCGGCTTGTTGCGGTCCGCCCAAGCGATGACGCGGACATACCCAACCGACACGACTCCTGCGACAGGGCCGGCAAAGAGCGCCCACACGATGATCGAGGTCGAGCTTTCGTAGGCTGGGATGAGATAGGTTGGGGCATCCGGGAGAGCCATCCAGGAGACGGCGGTCGCGACCAGTGAAGTCACGAGCGCCGGAAGAACGAGACGTAGCGCCAATACGCCACGCAGCACTTCCAGGGCGAAAAGCGCGCCGCCGAGCGGCACCCCGTAGGCCGCCGCCATGCCGGCACCTGCGCCGCACGCCACCAGAAGCTGGCGCTGCTCGTCCGATAGACCGCCGCGGTCAGACAACGCATTGGCGATGACGGCGCCGGCCTGCTTCGGCGCGCCTTCACGTCCCAGCGACGCGCCCATGCCGACGATGATGACGGATAGAACGGCGCTGCCGAGCGTTCGCAGCGGCGGAAGGCGCCCGGCCTCGAACCATATCGCGGCACTGATGTCGATGCCGTTGCCACTGGAAAGCCTAACCAAAACAAGCTGCCCGGCGCCGGTGAGTAGACCGGCTCCGATCAGCACCAGCATGTGCCGCTGGGCGCTTGCATGCTGCGCGGCGTCCAGAAGCGACGCGCCGGGGCCAAGCCACATCACATGCTGCACGGCCTGCAGCAGCAACGTCAGGAGCGCCGCGCCGATGCCGGTCCCGATGCCCGTGAGGAAGACCGCGATCCAAAATCGTACCGCACCCGGTTGACGCAACGTGGCGGGTACAAGCTTGGACGCCTCCGCGGCATCGATCATTGCGGCTATTGGCCGGGCTTGAGCGCTGCCAGATAGTCGACGATCTCGGGGACGTCCGCCTCAGCGACCGGCGCGCCATAGACCTTGCGCATCTTCGTGACTTCGTCGGTCCAGGCTTGCTTCGACAAAGGCGGTTGCACGAACACCATGCCGGCAGAATGACATGTGACGCAGTTGGCGTTGATCGCGTCGGCACCCGGACCGGGAAAGTCCCGGCTGCTGGTGGGATACGTGATGGTTACCGACCTCAAGGTGACACCATTCGCCGAAACCGACGGTTCGGAGGCCGTCGCGAGGGAAGCTCCCGATAGGAGGACTAGTGCCGCCGCTGTGGTTGCTCTGAGCATGCTGCAATCCTTTCGCACGACGTTAGGCCACGACAATCGTTGTGGCCTCGATGACGTTCAGCATGAAGCCGCCGCCGTTCCAGGTCGGCTTGTCGGGTTGCATGACGCCCGCCGTGTTTTTGGCGCGGACCATCAGCACCTGCCGCCCGCCCGACGAGGGCGTGAACGATACCTGCCAGGATCGAAAGCTGTACTTTCCTTCGTCCTTGCCAAGCGTGGTCGGCATCCATGTCTTGCCGTCGTCGGCGGACAACTCGACCGTCTCCAAGCCGCAGTCCCCCCCGAAGGCGATGCCGCGCACGACGCTCGGCTTGCCGCTCGCCAAACGCGCGCCGGCTGTCAGGTTGGTGATGAAGGACCGTGGCACCATCCGGTTGATCGGAACGGTCTTGAAGCCCTTTTCACCCGGCTTGACGTTAGCGCCCGGGGTGTCGGGAATGCGATAGGCGGTCTTCATCCAGTAGTTGTCGTCAGGCTTGTCGAGGACGGTGATCGCGTTCAGCATCTTGACCCAATAAGTCGAGTACCAGCCGGGCACGATGAGACGGAGCGGAAAGCCGTTCAACATCGGGAGCTGAGCGCCGTTCATCTGATAGGCGATCATGACCTCGCCATCGCTGGCATGGTCGATGTCCAACGATTTCAGAAAGTCTGGAGTCTCTGGCAGCACGCCTTCGTCCAGTCCGTTGAATTGAACCTGGACCGCGCCGCTTTTGATGCCAGCCTTGTCGAGAACATCACGTAGACGCACGCCGGTCCATTTCGCGTTGCCCATTGCGCCATGACCCCACTGGGCGCCGGGGACGCGCGGCGCAACATAGCCTCGGGAGTTTCCCGAGCATTGGTTCACCGCCGCAATGTCGAACCGCGGCAGGCCGAGGATGTCCGCCAGCGACAGCGACAGCTCCTTCTCGACATGCCCGGTGACGCTCAGACGGAACGTCGCGACGTCGACCGATTCCGGAATGGTCGCCAGGTGCCAGCGCACGAAGAACTGATCGTTTGGCGTGAACACCCCCTTATCGTAGACTGCGAAGGGGGTTTCGAGGAGCGGTGGCCGCGTCCGTTGCAAGATCATCTCGCCCTTCTCGGGAAAGGCTTTCGTCAATTCGCGCTCGTTCGGCCCGCTCGGCAGGCCAAGTTTCGTGACGGCCTGTGCCCATGCCGGCGTCGAGGCTAGGAGCGCTCCCATCGCGCCAGCTTGCCCGATGACGCGACGGCGGCTTGGATGAGCATCGTGTGATGAATGCATCGGTGTTCTCCGTTGTAATGCAAGGCGTAGTAGTTCAGGGGGCGATCCAGCCGAACTTCTTGAAGATCGAAGCACCCTCGTCAGAGCGCAGGAATGCGACGAAAGCTGCCGTTTCTGAATGCGTCTCGCCGCGTCTGGTCATGGCAACGCCCATGTCGCGAAAAATCTGGCGCTCGGGTTCGATCGCGACTTGGTCTGCCAGGTCCGGATTGGCAGTCTGCCAAATTGTCCAGATCAGCCACGCGTCGATCGTCAGATCGCTCTGCCAAACTTTCTTGGCGTCGCCGCTGTTCTTGGCAAAAACTGCGATATTGGCGCGAAACGCACGCACGCTGGCGACATCGCCAAGGCGCCCCGAAACGTCCTCCCAAAGCCCTTGCTGTCCCGCCCCGTCGACGACGAGGATGCGATGCCCCGACTTCAGAAGGTCGGCGATGCCCTGAATGCTGGCGGGGTTCCCCTTTCGCACCAGTATTGCGGCGCCACGTAGATACA
>NZ_LMUU01000135.1:7155-15102 GCF_009765775.1 Beijerinckia sp. L45 | reverse complement strand
CTCACTATGCGCTACCGTAAATGCCACCCGCGCAAGACGGCCCACGCCGGACGAATACGGCGTCTTGCGCCCGAAGTGCCGAGGTCGTGAAGACCAGACCGCCGCCAAGCGCTGCGAAAAATAAGCGTCTGTCCATATTATGATCTCACTTCTGCTAAACCGCATCGGCGCCCGACGAGCACCATCGTCCCTGAAATGCGGACGATCTGTTACGGTTGCGTGCAAAACGGATCACGTAAACGATATTGGCAGGCCAGCCCCCCACGATTGGCGTGGAAGGTCCAACTTTGAGTACGCTCGTTTGTGACCCTATTTCGTCGGTCGCAGCTTTGCGAGCGCTTCGGCAAGCTGGGTCAGCGTGTACGGCTTGCGCAGCAGCGGTAGGTCGTCGTTCATCGCTTTTGGGACCAGACGTTGAGCGGTGTAGCCAGACGTTAAGAGCACCGGCAGTTCCGGATGGCTGCTCTTTAGGGAGCGCGCCATCTCGATGCCTGTCATGCCTATCCCCATGATGACGTCGCTGAACACGAAATCGGCTTGGCACCCGCCTTCGATCAGCTCCAACGCGGTGTCTGCGGACTCTGCCTCAATAACGCGGTACCCCAACTCTTCCAGCATTGAGCGGGTGGCGACGCGGACGTCGGTATCGTCCTCTACAAGCAGCGCCAGACCCTCGGTATACTTCGAAGCCTGCTCAAAAGTATCGGCGACGGCGGAAGTCAATGGCGCTTCGGTCCGAGGCAGGAAGATCGAGACAGTCGTTCCGGCCCCCGGCGTGCTGTCGAGCTCCACGAAGCCACCCGACTGCCGCGCGAAGCCATAGACCTGGCTTAGGCCTAGGCCCGTGCCTTTGCCAACGGCCTTGGTCGTGAAGAAGGGCTCGAACACCCTGGCCGCGATCTCCGGCGCCATGCCCGGACCATTGTCGCTAATCGAGACCTTGACGTAGTCGCCCGCACCCGCTTCGTGAGGCTCGGCTTGCTGATGTGTGATCTTGACGTTTCCGGTCGAAAGCACCAATTCGCCGCGCTCGTTCATCGCGTCGCGCGCGTTGATCGCAAGGTTCAAAATGGCGATCTCGAGTTGGTTCGGATCAGTCTGGCAATACCACAGGTTCGGCGTCCGGTGGACTGAGACCCTCACCGCCTCGCCGATCGCGCGGTCGAGCAAGGTCTCGAAAGTCGGCAGGAGATCCGTGACGCAGACGGCGTCCTGCCGCATGTCCTGGCGCCGCGCGAAAGCGAGGAGCTGCTCGTTCAGACGGGCGCCGCGTTCCACGCCGAGCCGGGCGGCGTCGAGAAGCCGCTGCACCCTGTCGTCGAGTTGCACCCGCCGCGACAACGATTCCAGGCTGCCACCGATGATCATGAGAAGGTTGTTAAAGTCGTGCGCGATGCCGCCGGTCAATTGCCCGATGGCTTCCATCTTCTGGCCCTGACGCAGGGCCTCGTCCAACAACCGACGCTCGGTATTGTCGACTATGATGCCCACGATCCGTTCCGGATGGCCGTCGCGGAAGAATGTGCGGCCCTTCACCTGGACCCAACGGACCGCGCCATCGCTCGCCCGCAGGATTCGGCGTTCGACATCAAGTCTGCCTGTGGTCTGCGCGAGAGTTATCGCGTCAACGAAGGCTTGGCGGTCCTCTGGCAGGAAGTGCTTCGCCGTGTCCTCGAGGCCCCAGGACGTCCGCAGCTCCGCGTAGCCGAAGATCGCGTCATGACGATGAGATCGGACCGACGTGTCGGCAGCGATGTCGAGATCCCAGCTTCCCATGTCAGCGGCGTCCAAGGCGATCGCCAGGCTTTGCTCGACACGCATTCGCTCGACGATTTCCGACCCAAGCCGCAGATTGGCCTGGGCGACCTCACGCGCCCGCTCGTAGTTCGCCCGAAGGTCGGTGACGATCATGCAGAGCATGCTCGCCTCGCCAGCCTCCACCACCATGTTAACGACGGACAGGTTTGCTTGGGCGACCCCACCGGAGGCCAGACGCAGGGACATCTCCGCCGACACGCCCTCGGGACCTGATTGGGTCAGCATGGCGGCGAGATCGGCCGTCTCCTCGACGTAGTCGACGATCGGATCACCAATGATGTCCTCCGACCGGCGGCCGACCAGTTCCGCGAAGCTCTGGTTGCAATAGAGGACGGTCCCCTGGCCGTTCATTGTGACCGCGCCCTCGCGCATCTGTTCGACAAGCACGCGATAGGGCCGGTCGGCGTTCTCGAGGGTGTAGACGACATGCCCCTGCGGCCCGCCCACAATGACCGCGTCGACGTCGCCATTGCGAATGGCGTCCAGGGTCTCGTTCGCCTCCTGCAACGCGGCCTCGAGCTCCCGGATGCGGGCTTCTGAGGCCGCCAGAATGTCTCCCCGCCCGCTCATGAAGAGGCCTTCGCGTTCCCCCCGGATGAGCCGAGGCTCAGTCCGTCGAGGACCCGGTCAAGGTTCGAAAGGTCGCCGACGATCCGGCGTAGCGGCGGAGGCGCCACCTTGACGAGCGTCGGGGTAGCGACGATCTGGAATTCGCGCGTGTCTTCCGGATGGGTGTAGACGTCGATTACTTCGAGATCGAAACGGCCCGCCAGATGGTAGTCGCAGATCCGACGGACGTTGGTGATCGCGTTATGAGAACGTGTCGTGGTACCGGCGACGAACAGGCGCAGCACATAGAGCTCTGGCATTGGGGGCTCAGAACAGATCATGAGGCAGGTGGCTCGCCCGGCCGGATGTCCAGACCCACAAGCACACGCTCCGTGTCGGACAGGTTGCCGATGATGCGTTTGATCGGCGGCGGCAGCCGCCGCACCAGGGTTGGCACCGCGAGGATCTGGTCGCCGGCGGCAAGCTGCGGACTCGTTAGGATGTCGATGACCTCAATCGTGTACATGCCGGCCAGGTGCTCCTCGCAGATCGATTTGAGGTTCGAGATCGCAGCCAGTGACTTCGGCGTTTGGCCTGCAACGTAGAGGCGGAGGTTGTAGTGGCCAGGCTTTGCAGGGTCGGACGTGACTTCGACGTCGCTCATTCGGCCGCACCGCGTTTGACCGCCATCGCTGCCCGGTCGGCGATGAGAACGTTCCCATGGTCGACCTCTTGACGGTTCAGCATTTCGAACTCTTTCTCTTCGGCTTCAAGGCCAGCCCTAAGCTCGGCGATCTGACGTTCCAGCGATGCACGGCGGCGGTCGAGTTCACGGGCTCGCCGATCGTTTGAATATCTACGCTCTAGCGCTTCGCTTTTCTCTCGGGCTTCCTGCGCCTGACGAGCAGCTCCCGTCAGCACCCCCTCCGGCCCCACATACGGCGCGATGAGCTGTATCCCTGATCCGGTCAGGAGGTATTCGCGCATTTGATTGGAGTGGCTCATGCCGCGCGCCTTCAACACGGACATCACGCGGTTGCGTTCGCCGCTAGACTCGACTTCGATCAGCGAAATCCATGTGTCCATCAGGGACGACACCCCGCGATCGGCCTCGCTAGCGTGATCGCTCGCCAAGGACAGGCTCGTGAAGAAGGCCGTGATGCCTCGTTCTTTGCAGACGTCGGCCAATCTCAGAAGCGTGCCGTGGATCTCGGACTGCACGCCGCGGAAGGCCGAAATGGGATCGACCACGATCGCCGACGGACCGAACTCGACGATGTCCCGATGCATCCGTGTCAGGTGCATTTCGAGGCCGTAGAGGCTCGGTCTCGCCGACTCGAAGACAAGAAGGCCGCTTTCAACGTGCTTTTGCAGATCGATGCCAGCAGAGCGCATGTTACGCACGATTTGGTCGGGCGATTCCTCAAATGCGAAATAAAGGCAGCGTTCGCCGCGATTGCATGCCGCGTTGGCGAAGCAAGCGCTAAAGGTCGACTTCCCCGTGCCTGCTAGCCCCGAAAGCAGGACGCTGGATCCGCGGTAGAACCCGCCTTGCGAGAACATGGCGTCGAGGTCCACCACGCCGGTCGGCACGATGTCGGACGATATCTTATGTTGCAGGCCCGCCGAGGTGATCGGCATGACGCTAACGCCACGATCATCGATCAGGAACGGGTATTCGTTAGTCCCGTGGGAGGAACCCCTATATTTGACGATCCGAAGGCGCCGGGTCGTGACCTGATCGTGGACCCGGTTGTCCAACAGGATTACGCAGTCGGAGACGTATTCTTCGATGCCGTAGCGGGTGAGCTGGCCTTCGCCTCGCTCGCCGGTGATCACGGCGGTGACGCCACGATCCTTCAGCCAGCCGAAGAGCCGGCGAAGTTCCGCGCGAAGGCCGGCTTGGTCCTTGAAGCCGGAAAACAGCGCTTCGATTGTGTCGAGCACCACACGTTTGGCGCCAACCTGGTCGATGGCGTAGCCGAGTCGCACGAACAAGGGTTCCAAGTCGAACTCGCCGCTGACCTCGATCTCGGAGGGTTCGATGCGAACGTGGTCGATGACAAGTTTTTGGCCGGCGATCAGAGCGTCGAGGTCATAGCCAAGAGAGGCGACGTTGGCCGCCAGGTCCTCGGAGCGTTCCTCGAAGCTCATCAACACGCCCGCCTCGCCGAACTGGACGGCTCCGTTCACAAGGGACGTCATGGCGATCAGGGTCTTGCCGCATCCTGCCGAGCCGCACAGAAGCGCCGGACGGCCTTTGGGCAGGCCACCGCCGGTGACGGCATCGAGACCTTCGATCCCAGTAGGCGCTTTTTCCAGTGCCGGCTTCCCATGGGCCCTGGCGGCCTCAAGCTCAGTCAATCGGTAACTCCGGTCTTAATGCACGTGTCTAGGATCGTCAGTCGACGTTGCGCCTATCGCTTGTTCTTCCGCCCGCTCCACGGCCGCTTTTAAGACGGTCTCTACGAAGTTCGTAAGCGTACGGTTTTCCTGCTTCGCGGCTTTCCTAGCCTGAGCCAGCAGGTTGGGGTCGAAGCGGAACGTGACGAGTTTCTTCAAAGGTCGGCAACCCGTATCCGTCTGTCGGTACGTCGTAAATACGTTTCTGAGGCTTCGGTTCCGGACCCGTCAAACAGATGAATGTCATCTCTGTGTTGAACTTCGCCAACACGGTGCGATCGCTAGTATCAGACCGCAGGTCACGCGGGTAAATTCAATTTCGGACATGCCGACAGACGAAACGCCGACTTAAAAAGAAACAGGCATTAAGCAGCGAGCGATGCCGCCTAGCTCTCAAACTGCTGCATCTAGGGAAGGACGATCTCCGAAAGCTTAGGATTCACCTTCCGCAAATGCCAGCGTACAACTGAAACTACTGTAGTGACCCGCCCGCCCAGCAGGCTCTCGCGCAAAACGCCCTAACCGACCATGCCAGTGGCGCCAAAGATTAAAGACTTTTATGCCGCCGTTTTAGCTGTCGTTGATGCGATAAGCCAATGATTAAGCTGCCGCGCTATCGTCCCCGTCGGAGCGCCATTCAGGAGGTTAGAGATCGGAAAGCGTGTCTGATATCCAACCAAACGCATGATGATTTCCTTGTTCGGACCGCGCAACGTCAGGCTGCGGTCAGTTCCAAAAGATCCATCCCTTCGCCGGGCTCGGTCGAAGATTTGTCCACAATAGCCGCTAGCTTTATGATTGAGCGCTCCATGTCATTGGTTTGCGACAAACATCGGCGTCGCATTGGCATCGGGATAGGTGAGCTCCCAACCACCACCGAGTGCCTTGTAGAGCGCGACGAGATCGGTCGACACGTTGGCGGTGCTTTGCGCCAGCTGCTGTTCGGCCTGCAGCACGGTGCGCGCGTCGTCGAGCACGGTGGTGAATTCGGCAACGCCCTGGGAATAGCGCGAGCGCGCAAGCACCAGCGCGGCGCGGGCGTGCTCGACCTGATCTCTGAGGCGGACACGTCGGTCCTGCTCAGTGCGATAGGAGGTCATCGCATTGACCACATCGTGCCAGGCCTGCAGCACGGTCTTATGGTAGGCGATCGCCGCTTCCTGCTGCTGGTGTTCGCGCAGCACCAGCGTCGACTTCAACCGCCCGCCTTCGAAGATCGGCACGGTGACGCTCGGCCCGATCACATATTGCAGCGACGAGCCGCGAAAGATGTTCTTGGCATCGAGCGCCTGCAGGGTCGGCGTGCCGTTGAGGCGGACGGTCGGATAGAACTCCGCCACCGCCACGCCGATGTCGGCGGTAGCCGCATGCAGCTGCGCCTCCGCCATGCGGATGTCCGGACGCCGCCGCGCCAGTTCCGACGGCACGCCGATCGGCACTTTCGGCGGGTTCGGCGGGACGCTCTTCGCCGGCATCAGTTCGGAGCTCAAGCCGAGCGGCGGCTCGTCGAGCAGCAGGCTGATGGCGTTGACCTGCTGGATTTCTTGCTGTTGCAGCTGCGGCAGTTGCGCTTCGATCGACGCGACCTGCGCCGCGGCGCTTTCGGTGTCGAGACCGGTGACCAACCCCTTTTCCTGACGCACCTTGGTAACGCCGAGAATCTCGTTGTCGACCTGCAGATTGTCCTTGGCGATGCGGATTAGCGCCTGGGTGCCGCGCAGCTGGACGTAGTCACGCGCGACCTCGGCGAGCGAGGACACCAGCACGTCGCGGCGCTGCTCGGCAGAGGCATCGATGTTGGCGTCCGCCGCCTCGACCTGGCGGCGCACATGACCCCAGAGATCGAGCTCCCAGGAGGCGTCGAAACCGACGGAGTAATTGCTGATCGGCTGCGCGAAGCTCGACGTGCCGGCGCCGCCGGTCAATGCCGCCGGAAGCAGGCTGAGATAGGAATTCTGGCTGAGCTGCTGGCGTTGATACTGGCCGGTGCCGTTGAGGGTCGGCAACTCGGCGGCCGCGGTGACGCTGCGCTGCGCGCGGCTTTCGGCAAGCCGCAACGTCGCGGTGCGCACGTCGAGGTTCTGGTTGGCGACGCGGTCCTCGAGTGCGGTGAGGATCGGATCGCGAAAGATGCGCCACCATTCCGCATCGCTCGGGGCGCTGGATGTCGCCCCGGTGACAGACACGGGCAGCGCGACGCGTTTGCCGGTGTCGAGAAACGACGTCTGCGGCAGCAGCGGAGTTGGCGCGGCGAACTCAGGCCCGACGCTGTTGCAACCGGCGAGCGCCAGCGCGATCGCGGTCGTCGACAGGATGATCGTGGGTATTTTCATCATTCAGTGTCCGCCACCGCCGCCACCTGTCGCCTTCTTGGCGGATATGAGGAAACAGAACGGGACTACACAAAAAGCCAGGATCGCGAAATAGAAGAACACGTTGGAATAGGCTAAAATCTGGGACTGTTTTATATATGTCTGATAAACTTGGCCGACCGCGACGTCGTGCAGATTAGCGCCGCCATGCCCGATCGTGCGCAGGCCGGCTTCGGTCTGAGCCACGAGCGTGTTGTACGGTTGATGGAACGGCGTCATCCACTGCGACAACGTCTGCTGGTTGGCCTGTGAGCGTTGAGTGACCAGCGCCGTCGACGCCGAGATCCCAACTGCGCCCGCTACATTCCGGAACATCGAGAACAACGCCGCACCGTCGCTGCGCAGGCTTTGTGGCAGCGTCAGATAAGCGATCGTCGAGATCGGCACGAAGAGGAAGGCCAGAGACGCCGACTGCGTACTACGCATCAGGACCAGGGTCTTGAAGTCGATGTCAGGTACAAGACCGCAAGAATAGAGCAAAGCGCAGCCCATCGAAAAGAAGCCGAAGGCGACGATGATGCGCGTTTGGATGACCTTCATGAGTTGCCCGACGAACGGTATCAGGACTATGACCACGACACCGCCGGGCGAGAGAATGTAGCCTGAGAGCGTCGCCGTGTATCCCAAGACCTGCTGCGCAAGCTGTGGAATGATCACGGCGCTAGCGTAGAGAACGCCGCCCATCGCACCCATCAGGATGCACCCCATCGAGAAATTCTTGTCCTTGAAGACATCGAGATCGATGATCGGCTTCTTCGCTGTCAGCAGCCAGCCGATGGCGCCGGCGATACCGATGAAAGACAGC
>NZ_LMUU01000135.1:0-7145 GCF_009765775.1 Beijerinckia sp. L45 | reverse complement strand
GCGCCATGATCTTGATGAAGCCGGAGCCAAACCAATCATCGTCCTCGCCGCGATCCATCATGATCTGCAGGCTGCCGAGGCCGACGGTGATCAGCGAAAGACCGATGTAATCGATGCCGCGTGAACGCTTCTGCTTTTCTTTCTCCCATGGTGGATCCTCGACAAGGATCGAAACGAGGAAGACGGCCGCAACACCGATCGGGATGTTGATGAAGAAGATCCAGCGCCACGTCGACTGGTCGGTGATGATGCCGCCGAGAGTCGGGCCGAGCACCGGCGCGACGATGGTGGCGATGGCGGTTATCCCGAAGGCCGCACCGCGCTTGGCCGGCTCGAACGTATCGAGGATGATCGCCTGCTGGTTTGGCTGCAATCCACCGCCGAAGAAGCCTTGAAGGAGCCGGAAGATGATGATCTGGCCGAGGCTCTGCGAAACGCCGCAGAGGAACGAGCACACCGTGAACATCGCGATGCAAATCATGAAATAGCGCTTGCGGCCGATCGTGTCGCTGAGCCAGCCGGAGATAGTCAGTACGATGCCGTTGGCGACAAGATAGGAGGTCAGCGCCCAGGTCGCCTCGTCGTTCGACGAGGACAGTTCGCCGGCAATATGCGGCAGTGCGACGTTGACGATGGTCGTGTCGAGAATTTCCATGAAGGCGGCCATCGTCACGACGACGGCGATGAGCCACGGGTTGGCGGACGGCCGCCAGCCCTGCCCGACACCGGCCGGTTTGGCCTCGGTCTTGGCGGGTTTGGCTGCCGGCTTGACCGGTCGTCCCGGCGCCTGGCCGGCCGTCGCCGCGGTGCTCATTTCACCGTCACAGTTGGAGTGACCGAGATGCCGAGCGGCACCGGAACGGTGGGATCGAGGCCGGAGTCGATGACGATCTTGACCGGCACGCGCTGCACGATCTTCACGTAGTTGCCGGTGGCGTTTTCAGGTGGAAACGCCGTGAACTTCGAGCCGGAGCCAAGCTGCACGCTGTCGACGTGACCATGCAGGTCAAGATCCGGGAAGGCGTCGACCTTGACGACGACACTCTGGCCCGGCCGCATTAGGTTGAGCTGCGTTTCCTTGAAGTTGGCGGTGATCCACACTTCCGGCGAGACGATCGAAAAGATCTGCTGGCCGGCGGTGACGTAGTTGCCGGCCTCGACGTTGCGCTTGGTGATCCACCCGTCATGCTCAGCCTTCACCACCGTGTAGGACAGGTTGAGTTCGGCCTGATGCAGGCGCGCTTCCGCCTGATCGACCTGACCGGAGAGCTGGCCGACCTGCGCTTGCGCCTGGCCGATGTTCTGCTGCACCGGCGTCGCCTGAACCTCACGCGCCTGGGCCTGCAGCACCTGCGCCTGCGCCTGTAATAGCGCAGCGTTGGCCGAGTCGATTTCCTGCTGCGTCGTCGCTTGCTTCGGCAGGCTTTTCTGGCGGGCGAAGTCGGCCTCGCGGCGCGTCAAGTTAGCCTTTGCCGAGGCTAGGTCCGCCTGCGCGGCCTGCAGGGCGGCGGGAAAGTTCTTTTGCGCAATCTCGGCGCCCAGCTTCTGCCCGGTCAGCTGCGCCTTGGCCGTTTCCAACACGCCCTGCGCCTGATCGCGATCGTTGATGAACTGCCGCGGATCGACGTGAATCAGCGGCGTGCCTTTGCGCACGAACTGGTTGTCGGTGACGTCGAGCGAGATGACGCGGCCGGCAATCTGCGGCGCGATCGAGATGGCGCGCCCGTCGGTATAGGCGTCGTCGGTGCTTTCAACGTTGGCGGTCGACAACCAGTAGTAGATGCCGCCAAGGGCCAAAGCGATAACGACGATGATCGCGATGATCAGAACAGTGGGACGACGCTTCTTGCGGGTTTCCTCGCCTTGTTTGACGTCATCCGACTTTTTGTCGGAGTTATCCTGACCCGTATCGTCCGGTTGATCCTTCGCCTCGGACTGACGCGCGTCCTGCTCCGCTTTTGCATTGTAGGTCGCGTCCTGCGGATGATCAGGATCGGGGTTGTTACGTGTCATAGGGTCCCCGTCAAACTAACGTCAAAAGTTTCAATTGCCTGTTGCCGCACATGGCGTTTGATGCCTAGATGCGTCCAGCAACCGAACTAGTTGGTTCGCCTATAGATCAGGAACGGCATGTCCTCGTCAACCGTGCAGGATCAATCGGTACTCCGCAGCACGCCGATTCCCCGTGGCCAAAAGCGGCGGCGCGAGATTGCAGCGGTCGCCGAACGCATGTTCTTTGCGCAAGGGTTCAGCGATACGACAATGCAGACCATCGCAACCGAGGCTGGTGCGTCAAAAGAGACGCTTTACCGCCATTTCGGCAGCAAGGAGGGCTTGTTTTCCGAGATCGTCGAGAGCCGGGCCAATCGTTTTATCGAAGGGCTTGATGAGAACTTTAGGCGGCCGGGTACCGTGGGCGATATCCTGCATAACCTCGGCACGCGCATGCTTGAAAAAATGATGGATCGCAACGCGCTCTGCCTCTACCGCATCGTTGTCGCCGAAAGCCCTCGTAATCCCGACCTCGGCCGCATCTTTTTCGAACAAGGGCCGGAGCAGGTGAAAGAACGTCTTACCCAATTCCTTGCTATTGCGACTAGACGGGGCGAAATCTCCTGCGCCGCGCCTGTCGTTTCGGCCAAGATCTTTTTGGGCGCCATCATCACCTACTATCACATGCTGGGCCTGGTCCTTCCGGAACGCCCGCCCGCGACCCGCGTCGAAATCAAAGCGCACGTCGACGAGGCTGTCGCAATGTTCTTGCAACGCTACAAAGTCGAGCAGACCTGAAGCATGCCCGATTGTTCGATGACAAGCTCAACGCTTCAAATCATCCCTGCGCAGCTCGAGTTATAAGATAATTGCTGAGGCTGAGGATCCAATCAGGAAGCGATGATGGGACATGGAGCCCGAGGTTCGTCGACGAGGATATGGCCGTCGTTCCCGACCACTACCAACTGCGAGCCATCAATGCGCAGAGAATGTTCCGGGAGCTCTTCGTCGTGCTGGAACCGCGCCGCGCTCTTAAGGTAGGCTACCGAAGCGTCTGAACAAGAAAATCAAGATTGCCCGGACCGGCAGCTGACACTCCTAAGGAGACTACGCGTGAACTCGCACGCTCTAATTACCAGCGGTCCTGACCTGCCCCCGAACTTTCATCCAGCGGCGATTAGAGTCCCGGCATATTTTACGCCGTGGGGCTTGTCGGTTGCAACAGGCGGGCGGTGAAGCTGGTCGGGGTTGCGCAGCCGACCGCCCGTTGCGGCGAGGTTGGCGGCGTAGGCCGCCGGTGTCTTGTATCCCAATGCCGAATGCGGTCGCCGTTGGTTGTAGTCGTCGATCCAAGCCGCGATCCGCGCCTTGGCGTGATCGAGACCTAAGAACAGGCTCTCGTTCAAAAGCTCGTCCCGCATCCTTCCGTTGAAGCTTTCGCAAAATCCATTTTGCATAGGCTTGCCCGGCGCGATGAAATGCCATGCGATCTCGTGGTCCCGCGTCCACGCGAACATGGCGTTCGAGGTGAACTCGGTGCCGTTGTCCGAAACAATCAATCCCGGCCTGCCGCGCCGCTCGATCAAAGCGGTGAGTTCGCGCGCTACGCGGCGTCCCGAAATCGACGTGTCGGGGATCGCCGCCAGGCATTCGCGCGTGACGTCGTCGACGACGTTCAGCACGCGAAATCGTCGTCCGTTGGCGAGCTGGTCGTGAACGAAATCCAAGGACCATCTAGCGTTCGCCTTCGCCTCGACGACGATGGGCGCGCGTGTTCCAATCGCGCGCCGCCGGGTTCGGCGCTTGCGTACCGCGAGGCCTTCTTCGCGATAGAGCCGGTGGATGCGGTTGATGCCGGACGTCTCGCCCTCGCGTCGCAGCAGCACGAACAGCCGCCTGTAGCCGAACCGCCGACGCTCGTTGGCAAGCTCGCGCAGACGCGCCCGCAGCCCCTCGTCCGGCGGTCGCCGCGACCGGTAGCGGACCATCTTGCGATCTGCTCCGGCAAGCTCGCAGGCCCGACGCTCCGAAAGCCCCGAGGCCTTTAGATGCGCGACGGCGTCGCGCTGAGCGGCGGGCCCTACCATTTTTTTGCAAGCAGCTCGCGCAGGGCCGCCGCGTCCAACATCTGCTCGGCAAGAAGCTTCTTCAGCTTGGCGTTCTCATCTTCGAGCTGCCGCAGCCGCTTGGCCTCGGACACGTCCATCCCGCCGTACTTGGCCTTCCAGTTGTACAGCGTCGCCTCCGACACCCCGTGCTTGCGCGCCAGATCGCCGGTCTTCGCGCCTGCCTCGTGCTCCTTCAGCACGCCGATGATCTGCTCTTCGGTGAACCTTGATCGCTTCATCTGTCCGTCCTTCAAATGGCCGGACTCTAAATCCTCGTGGATGGAAAAATTAGGGGCAGGTCACTCCATACGAAGCATTGGTTCCGACCCCAACATTAGGCCAAAACATGAGACTTGAACGTAGACCAAGTTCGCGAGACGGTCACATTGTCGAGAAGGCCGACTTTTGATGGAAGACATTCCCAGTTAAATTCCGAATATCCGCAGCTTAACGCAACCGATTTTCAGCACTGCTCCTGGTCAAGAGCTTCTGTTTTGCTAGAGTCCTGAATTGATCGATTATTTCGGGGGTTCCGCAGGAACCGCGACCGCGATCCATTTCCCAATGCAGCGCAGGTCTGTTTCCGATATTCATCCGATCGCGTCAGTGCGGGGAGATACACGGGTCCCGCTAGAAGCGATGGGATCTCGATCGCATGCGCGGTGCACGCAACGCCCAGGCAGACGCACAACGCATCCGCCGGTTCTGCAGCCGTAGGATCGCACGAGATCCCCTCACCACTGCGAAGCTGTCCGGACGAAAGAAGCCCCGCCTTTGGGCGAACGCCTGCCAAACACGCCGCGCCTGCCCAAATCCGATCAGTAGCGGGCGACGACCGCGGGCACTGCCTTAGGCGCAACGTAAAGTGGGACGATGATGCGGACCCAGCCACGTGTCTCCTTCTCGGAGGTCGACCCGTTGAGGGCGATCGCCTTGCCTCGAGCTGCGACGTCGCGGGTCACCATGCCCTGGACCGTAAAGCGACCAAAATCGTAGCCGATCAGCCCACCGAGCGCGACGTGCCCCTCGCGGATGTTGACTCCGTTGGCATAGAGGTTGTCCGAACGATCGTTAACGTCGGTCGAGGCGTTGCCAACGAAGCCGACTTCAAGCTTGCCGAACTTCTTCGTTGCGGTCAGGTCGAGCGCGACGGCATCGGAGCGTCCATTGTCGAGACCGGTATTGCCACCCTTCGAACCGAAGGCCCCGTTGTAGTAGAAGGTCGCGACGAAGTCGTAGCCGTTGGCCGTGTAGCCGAACGACGGACGGATATCAGCCGCAACATAGTCGGTATGCAGGAAGCTGTCGGGCGTCCGCACGCCGAGCAGAAGGCCGGCGAAGAAGCCGTTGCCGAAGTCATGCGCGATGTTCACGGCGAGCAACTGGCTGTAGTAATCAAGACGGTTAAGGCCACCCGGCGATGATGAATCGAGATGGGTAAATGGCGCCGCGTAAAGAACTTCGATGCGCGAATCCATCAGGGTCCAAGGCGTCGACCACGCGATGAGCGGGATGTTGACGCCGAGGTCTCGATAGTTGCCCGCGCCCCCCGCGTTGTCGCGACGACCATAGTCTTCGAGATCTATCGCATAGATGCCCTCGGGAAGAGGCGCGCCGAGTGCTACACCCATCGTCTCGCCGGACTGGGCGATCATGGTCGCATTGGATGCGCCCGCCGACAGGCAGACGGCGAGCGCGGCCGAACCGATGGTTGCGATAATCTTGCTGTTCACAGGCGCCGTCCCCCAGATTTCGCTGCCTCACCAATCCACGGAAGACCGCTTGCATCAAGCAGCGCGGTAGTCTCGCGGGGTTGGCGGCTTTAATCGAATCGATGCAGCACAATCGCACTGTCGCGAGCCAGAAAGCTAGCGAAATGGTGTCCTGTCGACGCGTGTTGTTAGACGAAGTTGCATTTACACAACAGGCATTCGAATGAAGATAAGTAAATGCGGCAGATCACTTCAGCGTGAGAACAGTAATGCTGCCTTCAGCTCTTCATGGTTCTGCTCCGAGGAACAACCTGATGCAGTCGGGCCACCTCCTCAGATGGCATCAACGCGTCCAGCGATCGGAACGGCGGACGTCGGAGCGGTGGATGCCGCTACTCGGCAGTCGTTTGACGCGGAAGCATGCACCCGAGCGTTGATCGTATCAAGGGTGGCAAAGAGCGTTGTCGTTCCGTTGCGCTTATAGTCGTGGGTCATCGTTGCGCATTTGCCGCGCTTGAGCGGCAGGCCCGGCTGAGTGCGATCGAGCGCCTGGATCTGGCTCTTCTCGTCGATGGAGAACACTACCGCGTGACGGGGTGGGTCGATGTAAAGGCCGACGATATCGTCGAGCTTGGCTGCAAAGTCCGGATTGGTCGAGCGTTTGAACGTGCGCACCCGATGCGGCTGTAGCTTGTGGTCTGCCCAGATCCTCTGGATCGTGCGGAGCGACAGGCCGCTTGCCTTTGCCATCGCACGGCCGGGCCTGTGCGTAACGCCGCCCGGCGGCGTCTTGAGTGTTAACGCGACGACCGCGTGGACTTTATCCTTCGATGTCGGCGCGACGCCCGGTGGCCGGGTCTTGTCGCGCAGCAACCCCTCGACGCCTTCCTCCGCGTAGCGGCGTTGCCACCGCCATACCATAGGGCGGCTCACGCCCACACGCTTGGCCACTTCAAGCACCGGCAGGGGCTGCGCCGACAACAACACGACGCGCGCCCGCAACACATGCTTCAGCGCGCGGCGGCGGTCTTTCTCGATGCCTTCGAGCCGCACGCGATCTTCAAGAGGAGGTAAAACCGAAACTGTCTGAGGCATCAAGCCAGACTCGCAGATCCGCAGGAGCCTGTGAATCCTCCGACATCGTCAGTGCACTAGCGACGGTTTCTTAGCGGAGCAAGCGTGATCATCGAACGATCTTCGACGCATTGCCGGACACGATGCCGGGGAGAATCGGAACGGAAATCGATTAACGACCTGTCGTTGCCAGTTGGTAAATAAGAGCCCGACTCAAAATTTACGTTTGAGCGGTCTGCTGCCTCGCGAGTCTTCGCAT
>NZ_LMUU01000134.1 GCF_009765775.1 Beijerinckia sp. L45 | reverse complement strand
GGGTGGTTTCCCTCGATACCGAGGCTCGGACGATCACGTTCGAAGACGGCCGCTCTCTCAGCTACGATTCAGCCCTGCTTGCGACCGGTGGGGTGCCCCGACCGTTCGACGTGCCGGGACACGCTCTGTCTGGCGTGCACCTGCTCCGGACGCCCGCGGACGCGGAAGCCATCGTCAGGACGGCGGAAGGTGCGCGACGCGCGGTCGTGGTCGGCGCGGGCTTCATCGGGCTGGAGGCCGCAGCCAGCCTTCGCGAACGCGGCCTGGACGTGACCGTCGTCGCGCCCCAGACCGCTCCTCTCGAAGACCGGCTCGGTACCTTGATCGGCAACGTCTTCCGGCGTGTGCACGAGCGCGAAGGCATCGTGTTCCAGCTCGGCCAGGAGGTCGAGGCGTTGGAAGGCGAGGACGGCCGGGTCACCCGTGTGCGGCTTAAGGGCGGCGCCGTCCTGGAGGCCGATCTGGTCCTTGCCGGACTGGGCGTCACCCCAGCGACCGATCAGTTTCGCGGCGCTCGACGGGAAGACGGTGGACTGGCCGTCGATGCCCATCTCAAAGTCGTCGACGGCCTCTACGCGGCCGGCGACATCGCGGCGTTTCCGCTTTACGGAAATGGACCCCGAACCCGGGTCGAGCACTGGCGCGTCGCCGAGCAGCACGGCCGGGTCGCAGCCCTCAACATGATCGGGCAGGCGACGCCGTACGACGCGGTTCCGGTGTTCTGGACCATCGGCTTCCTCAAGCGGCTGGACTACGTCGGGCATGCCGCGACCTGGGACGATGTCGTCGTCGACGGCGACCTGGAGAAGCCCGACTTTCTCGCCTTCTATGTCGAGCACGGCGCGGTCAAGGCATTGGCTGGATGGGGCCGCGATCGGCAGATGGCTGAGGCTGTCGGCCTCATGGCGCAGCGTCGGAATTGGACGGTGCCGGAGCTGAGGCAAGCGCTCCGGTGACGCGCGGCGATCGGCACCTTTTCACGAGGCGGCGTAGATAAGGGCCCACCTTCGAAGACCTGACCTCGGGACGGTATGCCGCTAATGGGCGGTGACAACGCAGACAGACTGCATTGCGCCCGGATGGGCTGGTCGGAGTCGTCTACGGTACGACGAAGCGCGCCTTCGAGCGGCGCTCGGGACATGGGGAACGCGGATGACCCGGCCACCGGTACGGATGGGGTCAACGCGCGGCGCAATCCATCGACGGGAGGGGCGCTTCCAGCGTAAACTCGTCGCCGGACATCGGCCGGACGCCTTCCGTTCGGATCGAGGTCGATGCGTTGCAGTCGGGAGCTGGACATGGAAGGCCTCTTTTGGGTCGCTGCAGCGACGATCGCGTTCGTTGGAAGCCATTTCCTGCTGTCCCATCCGTTGCGCCGACCGCTCGTCGCCGCGCTCGGAGAGGGCGCGTTCCTCGGTCTCTACTCCGTTGTCGCGGTCGTCACGTTCGTGGCCATGGCATGGGCGTTCCGGGCGACGTCCGCCTCGGCCCCGCTCTGGCCCGTCGGCGACACGCTCTGGGCGATCGTCACCGCCGTCATGCTCCTGGCCTCGGTGCTGCTGATGGGGTCGTTGATCCGCAACCCGGCGATGCCGACCGGAGGGGTGCCGGGCAAGGTCCCGGAGGCGGCCCTCGGCGCCTTTTCAATCACCCGCCATCCGATGATGTGGGCCTTCGCGCTCTGGGGGCTTTGCCACGTCGCGGTCTATCCGGTCGCCAAGAACATCGTCGTGGCGTTGGCCGTCATCGTTCTGGCGCTGGTCGGCGCCGCCTTGCAGGACCGCAAGAAGGCGCGGCTGCAGCCGGACTTCTGGCAAGCGTGGGAATCCAAGACGAGCTACTGGCCCTTCGTCGCCGTCGCAACGCATCGGACACGCCTTGGCGGATTCCGCATGCACGATCTCGGCGGCGGTCTGGTGATCTGGCTCGCCGCCACCTGGGCCCACATTCCACTATCCGGATGGGCCGCGGGCGTGTGGCGTTGGATCTACTGACGAACTGCGTCGTGGCGCCAGACCATCGGCGATCGGAACCCATTTACGAGAGAGCGGTCTATAGCGACCGTATAAACAGCCAGTCAGACTTGTGCTTCAAGTCGCTTGCCGGTTGCGGCGGGCTTAGGCGTCTTTAGGAGGATGCCGAAACCGCTGCCGGCATCAGCGACGAATGCGATTCCGGCCGTCTCGAAGGCTTTGCGTATCGACGATACATCCTTCGCCGTTACCCAATGACCGGATTGGAACTTATTGACCGATACGAGCGGAACGCTCGCGGCGGATGCCAACTGTCGAGAGGTCCAATCCAACGCTCCTCGAGCCATGCTGCATTGCGCGGTGTTCATTCAATCGCTTCTGGACAGCCGAGGACGAGCATCTGCTGACGATCTTCGGGCTCCGGTTGTCGTAGCGCATACGGTTGGGGACCTTAGGAGTCCAGAACTACTCGAATCTTGGACCCGTTCGGATCTCACGTTCGAACAATTCAGCGACTATTGGATGAACGTTCACTGGCCCCTCGTGCAGACGGTGCCGGAAGTGAAGACGCATACGATTTGTTACGTGCAGCAGCACAATGTTCATAGTGTTCCGGAAGCCCTGTCAGCCGCTCCCTTCGACGGGGTCGCCGAGGCCTGGTTCAACGACGTCGCGGCTTTCCCGGCCATGGTCTCGTCGCCCAAGTGGACGGAGGTCGTGGTCGAGGACGACAAGAAGTTCCTCGATCATTCGAAGTTCCTCACCGAAGAGAAGGTCGACTACGCGGCTTGAACTCGAATGGCCGCGGGCCGATTCGTCCGCAGGTGGCGTCCGGCGACGACCGCCCGCGGGCTGTGTCCCATGGCTCTGATGACTCCGGTTTCGCCGTTGAACATATCGATGATCCGCTGCTGCCGGCGTCGCCAGAAATGCGGACAAGTTTGGGCGGTAGTTGGTCGGATGCGACATGCCGACCATGCGGGAACGTTGAGATCATCCTGTTCGTTCGACATCCAACCAAAGGAGTTCTGATGAAGCGGAATATGAAGATGATGGCGGTTGCGTCGGCCGCGTTGGGCATGGCGATCCTTTCCTATTCGCCGGCTGCTCAGGCGAGAGGGTTTGGCGGCGGCGGCTTCCATGGCGGCGGTCATGGTTTCGGCGGCGGACGTGGCTTCGGTGGCGGTTACGGTCGGGGCTACGGCGGTCGCGGCTACGGCCGCGGCCTGGGCTACGGGGCCGCAGGCCTCGGCCTTGGATTGGCAGCCGGCGCGATCGCCGGTGGCTACTACGGTGGTTACGGCTACGGGGACGGATATGGATACGGCGGAGGCTACGGCTATCCTGCCTATGGGTATC
>NZ_LMUU01000133.1 GCF_009765775.1 Beijerinckia sp. L45 | reverse complement strand
GCAAGAGATTTACGGAACCAACGCGACGGCCGTCAAAAGGTCGCGCGCAAACGTTGCTGCGATAGGGATGGACGCATGCGCAAGGTCATCACATTTCTCGTCGGTCTGGTCGTCGCGGTCGTCGGCTTCTCGCCGAGCTTTGCGCAGACAAAAGAGAAACGCGTCGCCTTCGTCGTCGGCAACGCCAATTATGCCGCAGGCGCGCTGCCGACGGCGGCCAACGATGCCGGGCTGGTCGCGCAGACCCTGCAGGCTGCCGGCTTCGACGTCGTCGGCGCCCGCGACCTCGATGCCGAGACCTTTCGCCAGTCCTACGGCGAGTTTCTCAAACGCCTCAGTGCAGGCGGGCCCGACACCGTCGCCTTCATCTACGTCGCCGGCTACGGCCTGCAATACGGCAACGAGAACTACCTGGTGCCGATCGGCGCGACGGTGGCGCATGACCTCGACATTCCGATCGAGGCCATCCGGCTCAGCGATCTCACCGGTCCGCTCGCCGGGCTCAATTTGAAGGCGCGGTTCGCGGTGTTCGATGCCGCCTATCCCAGCCCCTTCGCCAAGGGTGGGGCGCCGCTGGCCGGTGGCTTGGCCCTCGTCGACGCGGCGCCGGGATCGCTGATCGCCTACAATGCGGCGCCCGGCACCGTCGCGCCGGTCGGCAAGGGGAATTATGGTCCCTATGCCCAGGCGCTGGCGGCGATGATGCGCGAAGGCGGGATCGCGCCGGACGAGCTGTTCGATCGTGTGCGCCTGCGCGTCAACGACGCGACCAAGGGTGCCGAGGTGCCGTGGGATTCTTCCAAGATCGACACGGCGTTCCGCTTCTTCGACCTCGGACCGGGCGCTCCGACGCCCCAGGCGACGGCGAGCGTCGCCGCGATGCGGACCAAGCCGATCCGCGATTTCGCGGTGAGCGACGCTTACAGCGCCGCGCTCGATCGCGACACGATCGGCGGCTACCAGGAGTTTTTGACGGCCTATGGCCGCG
>NZ_LMUU01000132.1:84828-94925 GCF_009765775.1 Beijerinckia sp. L45 | reverse complement strand
ACTGGCGCACCGACCGCTATCTTCGCCGGCTCGAGGCGATGATGCTCGTCGCCGACAAAGAGGTCGGCCTCGTGCTCACTGGCACCGGCGACGTGCTGGAGCCGGAGATGACCGATGACGGTAGCGTCATGGCGATCGGGTCCGGCGGCAACTACGCTCTCGCCGCCGGGCGAGCCTTGTTGCCGAGCGCGATGGACGGCGAGGCGATCGTTCGCCGGTCGCTGGCGATCGCCGCCGAAATCTGCGTCTATACCAACGGCAACGTCATCGTCGAAAGCGTCGGATCATGATTTCGGATCGGGCGCTTGGTATCGCCGTCGAGCGCGCCGTCGTGACGGCGGAGCAGGCTGAGGCGCTGCACGGGATCGAGCGCGAGATCGCGACCCTTTCCGTGCAGCCGGCGCCTGCGGACGCCTTTCCCCGTGAACAGGCGGATGACGAGGCGCTACGATTCATCAGCGGCTTCGCCGACATCTTCGTCACGATCGGCATCGCGCTGTTCATCGGCGCTTTGTTCTACATCATGGATGAACAGGCCGGTTTGACGATGGCCTTCGCCGCCTCGGCCGGCGCGGCTTGGCTGCTCGCAGAGTTTTTCACGCGCCGGCGGCGTCAGGCGCTGCCCAGCATCGTGCTTCTCATCGTGTTCGTCGTCGGCGCGTTCGAGGTTCTGGCCTACACATTCGCCATCCTGTTACCGGCCAGCGTCAATTCGATCTCCGACAATGTCTGGATGCTGCCGACGACCAACGGCGCCGCCCTGATCCTCGCGGGCCTCGGCACCATGGGCTTCGCAGCCCTGCATTATTATCGCTTCCGCGTGCCGATCACGATCGCCGCCGGCATGGCGGCGTTCGGCATCGTGGCGCTCGGCGTCGTCGTCAGCATCACGCCGGATCTGTCGCGACCGGTGTTCAACGGCCTGGTGCTGGTGTGCGGCCTGCTCACGTTTGCCTTGGCGATGTATTTCGATCTCTCGGACCCGTCGCGTGCAACGCGGCGGACGGACATTGCGTTCTGGCTGCATCTGCTCGCGGCGCCGCTCATCGTCCATACGCTGATCCGCGGCTTTCTCCACGGCCTCGATGGCGATCCGACGACGACAGGCGCGATCGGCGTGCTCGCGGTGTTTCTTCTCATCGGGATCGTCGCCGTCATCATCGACCGGCGCGCGATCCTGGTCTCGGGTCTTCTCTACGCCGGGATCGCCTTTGGCGCCTTGATCAAGACGCTCGGCTTCAGCGGCTCCAGCCTGCTGATTCCCGTGGTGCTGCTGACGCTTGGCGGGTTCATCCTGTTGCTGAGTGCGGGCTGGCATCCGTTGCGCCGGACGCTTCTCGGGCTTCTTCCTCCCGCGCTTGCGCGAAAACTCCCCCACCCTCTGGTTGCATCCGCCTCATGAGTGATTTTTCGCCGCGCGAAATCGTTTCCGAACTCGATCGCTTCATCGTCGGCCAGAAGGATGCCAAGCGCGCCGTCGCCATCGCGCTGCGCAATCGCTGGCGCCGCCTCAAGCTCGAGGGTGCGATGCGCGAAGAGGTGCTGCCCAAAAACATCCTGATGATCGGACCGACCGGCTGCGGCAAGACCGAGATTTCGCGCCGGCTTGCCAAGCTGGCCAACGCGCCGTTTCTCAAGGTCGAGGCCACCAAGTTTACCGAGGTCGGCTATGTCGGCCGCGACGTCGAGCAGATCATTCGCGATCTCCTCGAGACCGCGATTACGATGGTGAAAGACTCCAAGCGCAAGGGGTTGCGCGCGCGCGCCGAGCAGGCGGCGGAAGAGCGGTTGCTGAACGCGCTCGTCGGGGCGACCGCCTCGCCGGCGACGCGCGACAGCTTCCGCAAAAAGCTCCGCGCCAGCGAACTCGACGACAAGGAAGTCGAGATCGAGTTCGCGCAGGCCGGCGGCGGGATGCCGATGTTCGAGCTGCCCAATATGCCGGGCGCCGCTATGGGTGCCATCAACATCGGCGACATCTTTGGCAAGGGCCGCCCGGCCAAGCCGCGGCGGCTTCTTGTCAGCGAGGCGCATGCACCGTTGCTTGCCGAAGAGAGCGACAAATTGATGGACCAGGACCAGATCGTGCAGGAGGCGATCCACGAGGTCGAGAACAACGGCATCGTGTTTTTGGACGAGATCGACAAGATCTGCGTGCGCGAAGGCCGCGGCGGTGGGGCCGACGTCTCCCGCGAAGGCGTGCAGCGCGATCTGCTGCCGCTGATCGAAGGCACGACGGTCAACACCAAGCATGGCGCGGTGAAAACCGACCATATTCTCTTTATCGCGTCCGGCGCCTTTCACGTCGCCAAGCCCTCCGACCTCCTGCCTGAGCTGCAGGGCCGCCTGCCGATCCGCGTCGAACTGCTGCCGCTCGACGAGGATGACTTTCGCCGCATCCTCACCGAGACGGAGGCAAGCCTCCTCAAGCAGTATGTCGCCTTGTTGAAGACCGAAGGTGTCGATCTCGCGTTTACGGCCGACGCGGTCCATGCGCTCGCCAAAGTCGCGGTGCAGGTCAATTCCAGCGTCGAGAACATCGGCGCGCGACGGCTGCAGACGGTGATGGAGCGCGTGCTTGACGAGGTCAGCTTCACCGCTTCGGACCGGGGCGGCGAAACGATTGTGATCGATGGCGCGTTCGTCGAGAAGAACATCGGCGACCTCGCCAGGAACGCGGATCTGAGCCGATATATTTTGTGACTGCCTTTTGCTAGGGTCTTCGAACATGAGGGGATGTTGATGGCCTTGATTGTGGATACCCTGAGATTTTCGAAGCTTCTTCAAGACAAAGGGCACTTTTCCGCTGCCCAGGCCGATACGCTGGCTAAAACTATCGGCACCGTTGGGACCGAGACCCTCGCGACGAAAACGGACATCGCCGACATGAAGGTTGAGATTGCAGCCGTAAAGACCGAGTTGCTGAAATGGATCGTTGGCGCGCTGGGTCTTCAAACCTTGGTGATCGTCGGTGTCGTCCTAACCATTGCGTGGTCGATGGCAAAATAGAACATTTGCTCTTCTTAGATCGCGTTTGCAGCGTCTGTAAGGACGCCTGCTTCGGTGTAAGGCAAAGTACGCTGCGTGCGCGACAACCCAAAGCGAGTCATAATCGATGGAATACAAACGTCTCGGCAAGACCGGTCTCGAAGTCTCGCGTCTCTGCCTCGGCTGCATGAGCTATGGCGTCTCGGATCAGGGGACGCATGAGTGGACGCTCGGCGAAGATCAAAGCCGGCCTTTCATCAAGAGGGCACTTGAGCTCGGCATCAATTTCTTCGATACCGCCAACGTCTATTCCGCCGGCACCAGCGAAGAGATCGTCGGCCGCGCCTTGAAGGATTTTGCCAAGCGCGACGAGATCGTGCTCGCCACCAAGGTGCACGGCCGGATGCGGCCGGGTGCGAACGGCGGCGGCCTGTCGCGCAAGGCGATCATGAGCGAGATCGATCATAGTCTGCGCCGCCTCGGCACCGATTACGTCGATCTCTACCAGATCCATCGTTGGGATTACGACTCGCCGATCGAGGAGACGCTGGAAGCGCTCCACGACGTGGTAAAGGCCGGCAAGGCGCGCTACATCGGTGCTTCGTCGATGTACGCCTGGCAGTTCACAAAAGCGCTCTACACGGCCGATGCCAACGGCTGGACGCGGTTTGCCACGATGCAGGATTACGTCAATCTGCTCTATCGCGAAGAAGAGCGCGAGATGCTGCCGCTGTGCAAGGCCGAGGGGATCGGCGTGATCCCCTGGAGCCCGATGGCGCGCGGTCGCCTGACGCGCGACTGGGACGAAACCAGTAACCGTTTGGAGACGGACCAGTTCGGCAAGACACTTTATGCCAAGACGGAAGAGGCGGACCGCAAGATCGTCGAGAAGGTCGGCGAGATCGCCAAGGCCCGGGGTGTGCCGCGGGCGCAGATCGCGCTCGCCTGGGTTTTGAGCAAGCCCGAGATCACGGCGCCGATCGTCGGCGCGACCAAGCCGCATCACCTCGACGACGCCGTCGCCGCCCTGTCGCTGAAGCTGACGAGCGAAGAAGTCGAATCGCTCGAATCGCTCTACGTGCCGCACGCGACAACCGGCTTCAGCTGAGCGTCGGCCAGCGCAATCAAGAGGAGTTCGCGGTGACGAACGCGTCCAGAACCGCAATCATCATCGGTGCCTCACGCGGTCTCGGCCTGGGATTGGCCGAGGCTTACCTCGATCTCGGCTGGCGCGTCATCGCGACGCGACGCAACGCGTCCAACGGTGCCCTTGATGCTCTGAAGCAGAAGCACGGCGCGCGTCTCGACCTCGCGGATCTGGACGTCACCGATGACGCAGGCATCGCGGCACTGCGTCAACGGCTTGCTTCTGAAACGCTCGACCTCCTCTTCGTTTCGGCGGGCATCAACATCGATTCCAAGCTGCCCGTCAGCGCCGTATCCCTCGCGACCTTCACGGCCGTGATGACGACGAATGCGCTGGCGCCCATGCGGATCATTGAGGCCTTCGTCGACCTTGTGCCCGCGCGCGGCGTGATTGCCGCGATGACGTCGGGCCTCGGTAGCGTGGCGGCGAACACCACCGGTGGCTACGAGGTCTATCGCGCCAGCAAGGCGGCCCTCAACACGCTTCTGCGCAGTTTTTCCGCGCGCAATCCGCGACGCGCCATCGTGGCGATGCACCCGGGCTGGGTCCGGACCGACATGGGGGGCGCCGGCGCGGCGATCAGTATCGATCGAAGCGTCGAGGGCATGGTCAACGTTTTGGCTGCTCAGTTGGGCAAACCGGGCTGCGTCTTTCTGGACTATCAGGGCAAGACGCTACCCTGGTAAAGCGCCCGCCGGTCAGATGCCTTGTCAAGCGCCGGTCCACGCGGGATAAGCGCTCCTTCCTTCCGACCTGAGGCCGCCTTGAAGCGATGACAGATTTTCCGCAGCGCGTGTTTTCCGGCGTCCAGCCGACCGGCAACCTCCATCTCGGCAACTATCTCGGGGCGATCACCAAGTTCGTCGACCTGCAGAAGACCCACGAGTGTCTGTTCTGTGTGGTCGATCTGCATGCGATCACGGTGCCGCAGGATCCCGTCGCGCTGAAGTCCAGCATCCGCGAGGTTACAGCGGCGTTCATTGCCTCGGGCATCGATCCCGTGAAGCACATCGTGTTCAATCAAAGCCAGGTCTCGGTTCACGCCGAGTTGGCCTGGGTGCTGAATTGCGTGGCGCGCATCGGCTGGATGAACCGTATGACGCAGTTCAAGGAAAAAGCCGGCAAGGACAGGGAGGCCGCTTCCATCGGGCTCTACGCCTATCCGGTGCTGATGGCCGCGGACATTCTGGCCTATCGCGCGACCCACGTTCCGGTCGGTGAGGACCAGAAGCAGCATCTTGAGCTGGCGCGCGACATCGCGCAGAAGTTCAATACCGATTTCGCGGCGTCGATCGCCGCCAATGGTCTGGGCGAGGTGTTTTTTCCGCAGCCGGAGCCGCTGATCCAGGGGCCGGCGACGCGCGTCATGAGCCTGCGCGATGGGTCGAAGAAGATGTCGAAATCCGATCCGTCAGACAATTCACGGATCAATCTCGCCGACGATGCCGATGCGATCGCGTCGAAAATCCGCAAGGCCAAGACGGATCCCGAACCGTTGCCGTCGGAGTTGGCAGGCCTCGCGGGGCGGCCGGAGGCGGACAATCTCGTCGGCATCTTCGCCGCGCTCAAGGGTGAGACCAAGCAGCAGGTGCTTGCCACCTACGGCAACGCCAATTTCTCGACGTTCAAGGGAGCGCTTGTCGATCTGGCGGTCGCGTCGCTTGGCCCCATCGGGGCCGAGATGCAGCGGCTGGTTGCGGATCCCGCCCATATCGATGCCATTCTTTGTGATGGAGCCGAGCGCGCGAGAGCGATTGCGCAGCCGACGCTCGATCACGTGAAGGATATTTTGGGCTTCGTTCGCCAGACATCACTTTGAAACAAGCATATTGTTTCTTATAAGTCACAGCGGTTGCGTTTCGGATCAATCAGAGGATCGGAGCGTCTTGCAGCTGGAACCGAGGGGCGCGGGCTTGGTTGCCCGCGCGAAGCCTAACCTGACCTTGGCCTTTCACGAGGAATATAAATCATGATGAAATTCTCGACCCTCATCGGAGCTGCCGCGACTTTGGCATTGGCTTCGGCCGGCTTCGTTCCCGCGCAGGCCGCCGAGGGGCCCTTCTCCAACTTCTCCGGTGTCTGGTCCGGCACCGGCACCGTGACCGTAAAGAACGGCACCAAGGAGCGGCTCCGCTGCAAGGCGCATTACGAAGTGTCCGGCGGTGGCGAATCCATGGCGCAGAACCTGACCTGCGCCAGCGACAGCTACACGTTCAACGTGGTGGCCAACGTCAAGGCTGCGGGCAGTGCGATCAGCGGTAACTGGCAGGAGACGTCGCGCGGTGCGAATGGCGAGATCACCGGCCATATCGACCCCAGGCAGATTTCAGCCACCGTCGAAGGCGTCGGCTTCACCGCAGGCATCGCCATCGCAGCGCGCGGTGGCAAACAGTCGGTCAACATCCGCCCGACCGGCACCGACATCACCGACGTCTCGGTGACGATGTCCAAGAGCTGATACGCGTTCAGCGCAATAAAAGCCCTCGGTCGCCAAAGCGGCCGAGGGCTTTTTTGTGAGCAGCATCAGATCTTGGAGCGGCTGCTCCCGAACAGCCCGCGAAGATACATCGCGGTGGGGCGCAGGATCAGCAGGTCGGCGGTGAGCGCCGCCATCATCGCGAAGGCGCTGAGCCAGCCGAACAGGCGCAGCATCGGCAGGTTGGAGAAGGCCGTCACCGCGAGACCGCAGGCCAAAACCACCGACGTCAAGATCAGCGCCGGGCCGACCAGGATGGTCGCCCGTTCCACCGAGAGGCCGGGGCTTTCGCCCGGGCGCTCCTCCAATCGAAGTCGATTGAGGAAGTGGATGGTGGCGCTCAAGCCAAGCCCGAAGGAGACGGTCAGCGCCACCACACTGGCGAATTGCAGCCCTTCGCCCATGAAGTAGAGCAGGGTGCCCGAGGCGACGATCGGAAAGATCCCCGGCAGGATCGACAGCAGCATCACCACCCAAGAGCGGAAGGCGAGGCCGATGAAGGCGGCAACGAAGACGATCTCGATCGTCAGGCCGCGGCTCAGGCGCTCGATCATCGAGGCGCTGTTGCGCGCGGCGATCACCGCGAGCCCGGTCACCGCGATGCCGTAGGTCTTATGCTCGGCGCGTACGGCGTCGAGGCGCTTGTCTAGCTCATCGACCGTCGGGAGCAGCCGGCTGGCGTCGATGTCGGGAATGCGGCCGGAGACGAGGACCGCGCGCTGATCTTCCGAGATATAGCGGCGCACCAGCGGCTTCGGCAGGAAGCCGACATATTGCTTCAGGGTGTCGACATCGTTCTTGCCCAGCTTCTGCGCCAGCCAGTCGCGAAGCGTCTGCAGCGAGAATACGTTGCCGACGCCGGGCTGCGTCGCGACCGTCTGCTGCACCGCGGCGATGGTCGCCAGCGTCGTCGGCGAATAGAGGTCCTCGCCCTGCGGGATCTCGATCAGGATGTCGACCGGATTGGCGCCGGTCAGCTTCTTGTCGAGGCTGCCGTTGGCCGTCACCGCCTGCTCGTTGTTCGGCACCTGGTCGGCGAGCCGGTAGCGCGGCTGCAGGTTCAGGTAGATGCCCGACAGGATAATCACGACGATCAGGCCGATGAGGCTGTAGAGGCCGGGATGGCTGACCATCCGTTCCGCGATCCAGCGGCAGAAATTACGCAAAACGTTGATGCCGCCATCGGCCGTCGGCGCCGAGGCCGCGAGCTTCGCTTCGCCGCGCACCAGGAGGACGGCGAGCAGGGGAAGCAGCACCAGCACGGTGACGAGGGCGATCGCGGTGGTGATCAGCCCGGCCTCGCCAAAGGTCCGGATGAGATCGGAGTCCGAGAACAGCAGCGCCACAAAGGACACCATGGCGGTCGCGTGGGTGAGCACGCAGGCCGGCCCGACGACGGCGAGCGCACCCTTGATGGCGTTGGGCTTGCTCGCGCCGCCGATGAGCCGATCGCGGATGGCGAAGGTCAGCTGCATCGAGTCGGAGAAGCTGATCACCATGATCAGCGGCGTCATCACGTTGAGAAAGATGTTGAGGCGGAAGTCGAGCCAGCCCAGCGTCCCGATCGCCAGCAGGATGGCAACGAGCGGCGGCGCGGCGGCGACGAGCATGAACGAGATGCGGCGGAAGAAAAGAATGGCGATGAGGCAGCCGGCAATGAAGCCGATGGCGTTATAGATGACCCGGTCGCGCTCGACGGAATCGTGGATCTCGAGCTGCATCACCGGGACGCCGGCGAGTTGCGCCTTGAGGTTGGTGCCCTCAAGATCCTTGGTCATCGTGTCGCGGATCTCTTTGACGATCGCGCCCGAATGCTGGCTCGAGGCGACGTCCGGCTTGAGCGCCAGAACGATGAGCGCGAGCTGGCCGTCGGCCGACAGCAGCTTCCCCTGGATCAAGTCGTTCGAGCGGACCTTGGCGACAAGGTCCTGATAGGCTTGGCCTTCAGGGAGCGGATCCGGGAACAGCGGCGGCGGGATCTGTCCGTTCTCCGGCGGCTGGCGTGCCGAGAACAAGGAGATGATGCCGCGCGTGCCGTCCACCAGCTGCAGGTCGGTGACGAGGTCGCGGACCTTTTCCAGCGCGTCGCGTTCGAGCAGCTGGCTGCCCTGGATGACGACGAGAACGTCATATTCGCTCGACGGGAAGTCGCGTGTCACAGCCTCGTACTGATGGAATTGCGGCGTGTTCGAGCGAAACAGCTGGCTCAGAGAGTCATCGACCTTGAGACGCTGCAGCCCGAAGACGGCACCGATGCCGAGAATGACGAAGACGATCGCAAGTAGGTACGGCACCCGGAGGGACACGAGACCAAGGCGCTCGATGCCGAACGCCAGTCTCGGAAGACCACGATCCGGCGTCCCCATGCCCGACTCCGATGTCTCCACGTCACGTTCGACCGTCATGAGTCTGCCTTCCGGATAAGCAAGAGTGCTACTTAGCGCTTAATGGCTTCGTGTTACAGGCTAATTACCGTAACGGCGAGTACGCTTCGGCTAGATAGGATCGATTTTCATATGTGCCAGGGCGGCAACAGACTCTATTAACCGGGCCCGGTTCGGAATTGCGCCGCAAAGCCGCCATCAACCATCGGTTAACCATGGCCGTCTTTTGCTCGAATGCAACGGCTTGCAATAAGCCTCTAGCAAGGTTGACAGAACCTTCGCTTAACCATCGCACGCTACCACAGGCGCAACGTTTATCGGTTCGGAGGACAGGGCCATGAGCCTTTATCATTATGCTGGGCACCTGAAATTCGCGGCGCTTCTCTGCGCGGCCCTGACGATCGGCGCCTGCGCCAAGACGCCGGGTGAAGAAGGCCTCGCCGGCATGGGTGCTGGCGGCGGCTATGGCCATGGCTCGGCCGTGCCCGGCAGCCCTGAGGACTTTGCCCAGAACGTCGGCGACCGCGTGTTCTTCGAAAGCGACCAGACCGACCTGACGTCCAAGGGCCAAGCCACGCTCGACAACCAGGCGCGCTGGCTGCAGCAGTACAATCGCGGTTCGATCACCGTCGAAGGCCACGCCGACGAGCGCGGCACCCGTGAATACAACTTCGCTCTCGGTGCCCGCCGTGCGGAATCGACGAAAGAATACCTCGTCGCCCGCGGCATTCCGGCGAGCCGCATCCGCACCATCAGCTACGGCAAGGAGCGCCCCGTCGCCACCTGCAACGACATCTCCTGCTGGTCGCAGAACCGCCGCGCGGTCACTGTCATCGGCGGCGGCCAGTCGTAAACTGTAACGCTGTCCCCCTCCACCACGTCCTGGTTCGCAGGGGAGGATCCTCCTCCGTGGAGCGGAGGGGGACAGCCGGGGGCGTGGGCTGTTGCCGGCCGGCACATAAAATCGCGCTCTGACGTCACATTTTCGCGTCACTCTGCGTCACGCGTCACTGACCTGCGCGGCTCGGGGTCGCATGGCGTGACGATGAGCATGACGCGGGGCTAGGGCAAGACCCGGTGCCCGGCTGAATTTTCGCATCTG
>NZ_LMUU01000132.1:50045-84678 GCF_009765775.1 Beijerinckia sp. L45 | reverse complement strand
CGGCCAGATCCTCACCCGCGCAGCGGGAGAGGGGATCGCCGAAGGCGGTGGAGGGGGCACGGCCCAGCATTCTCGCCTGCAGGACTATTGTTGCGACGCATCATAGCCTAGAAGTCTGACTTTCCCCGCCTGCGCGCCTCTTGCGCCGCATCGGTGCGGCACTCAGATCGGCGACATGGCTCCTCCTCTTCTTACGCTCCAGAACATCACCCTCACCCTCGGCGGCAGCACCAAGCTGCTGAACGGCGCGGATCTTTCCGTCTCGCAAGGCGAGCGGCTCTGCCTTGTCGGCCGCAACGGCTCCGGAAAGTCGACGCTGCTGAAGATCGCCGCCGGCGAAGTCGAGCAGGACGGCGGCACACGGTTCCTCAAGCCGCAAGTCAGCCTGCGCTACCTGCCGCAGGAGCCCGACCTCTCCGGCTACAAGACGACGCTCGAATATGCCGAGGAGGGCCTGAGCCCGCTCGACGATCCCTATCGCGCCATCAGTCTGCTCAACGAACTCGGCCTCACCGGTGAAGAAGACCCGTCCACCCTGTCCGGTGGCGAGGCGCGCCGCGCGGCGCTGGCGCGCGTTCTCGCGCCGCAGCCCGATATCTTGCTGCTCGACGAGCCGACCAACCATCTCGATCTGCCCGCCATCGAGTGGCTGGAATCCGAATTGAAGAGCCTGCGCTCGGCGCTGGTGATCATCAGCCATGACCGGCGCTTCCTCACCAACCTGTCGCGGCAGACCGTGTGGATCGACCGTGGCATTACGCGCAAGCTCGGCAAGGGGTTTGGCGAGTTCGAAGCCTGGCGCGACCTTCAGCTTGAGGAAGAAGAGCGCCAGCAGCACAAGCTCGACCGGCAGATCGTCGACGAAGAGCATTGGCTGCGCTACGGCGTCACCGCCCGGCGCAAGCGCAACGTCGGCCGGCTTGCCCGGCTTCAGGGTCTGCGGACCGACCGCCGCGACCACCGTAAATCCGTCGGCGACGTCAAGCTGGTGGCGAGCGAAGGCGCCGTCTCCGGCAAGCTCGTGGTCGAGGCGAAGAACGTCCACAAGGCCTACGGCGACCGCGTCATCATCGACGACTTTACGACGCGCGTGTTGCGCGGCGACCGCCTCGGCGTCATCGGCGCCAACGGGGCCGGCAAGACGACGCTGATCTCCGTCCTGACCGGAACGATCGAGCCCGATAGCGGAACCATCAAGCTCGGCGCCAACCTGCAGATGGCGACGCTCGATCAGCGCCGCGCGAGTCTTCTCCCGACGACGACGCTGAAGGACGCGCTGACCGGCGGCGGCAGCGACTTCGTCGAGGTCAACGGCGAGCGCAAGCACGTCATCGGCTACATGAAGGACTTCTTGTTCGGCGCCGAACAGGCGCGGACGCCGATCGGCCGGCTCTCCGGCGGCGAGCGCGGCCGGCTGATGCTCGCGCGGGCGCTCGCCCAGCCCTCCAATCTTCTGGTGCTCGACGAACCGACCAACGATCTCGACCTGGAAACCCTCGACCTGCTCCAGGAAATGCTCACCGACTATCCCGGCACGCTGATCATCGTCAGCCATGACCGCGACTTTCTGGATCGCGTGGCGAGCGGCGTGGTGGTCGCGGAGGGCGACGGCGTCTGGCAGGACTATGCCGGCGGCTACACCGACATGATCAACCAGCGCGGCGATGTCTTGAAGGGCCGCGCCGCCGTCGAGGCCGTGCGCGAGAAGAAGACGGTCGGGGTCGGCAAGGCCGGGGCGACGTCGAAGCAGAAGCTGTCGTTTAAGGACAAGCACGCGCTCGAAACCCTGCCGGCCAAGATCGCCGCGCTCGATACGCTGAAGGCGAAGCTGCAGAAAGGCCTCGACGACCCGGCGCTTTACACCCGCGATCCTGCGGAGTTCGCCAAGCGCTCCGCCGCGCTCGCCAAGGCCGAAGCCGAAATGGCCGAAGCCGAGGAGACGTGGTTGGCGCTGGAAATGCAGCGCGAGGGTGCCGAGGGCTGACGTCGACACGGCATCGGACTTTGAGATAGACCCGTCCGCATTGACGCGTCTTTGCGAGCCGAAGGCGAAGCAAACCAGGGCCGCTGCGTCGTGCTATGGCGCCCCAATGCCCCCAGGTTGCTTCGCTGCGCTCGCAAAGACGGCTCGCAAACTCTGCGACGTCAATTCCGGCGCCCGAGCCGGGCAAACTTCAGAGAAAACGGCGGCACGATCGCGAGTTGGCTGGCTTACGCTGCCTTTGTCGCCTCTGGATCTGGATGCGGCACCAGCGACGAGGCCTCCAGCTTCGCATGGTCGAGCACGGTCTGGCTGGCGTAGGCCATGGCGAACTGCGCCAGCGCCACATCGAACACGCTGTTCTTGCCCATGTAGCCGGCGATCCGCGCGGGATCGCCCGTGCGCGCATGGGCGCGGGCCAGCGTCCGTCCACAGAGGGTCGCGTAAGCCGCGAGGGCCTTGCCTTCCATCAATTCGCCGAGCGAGCCGAGCCGCCGGTTCTTGAGCTGCCGGATATAGAACTGCCGTCCGTTCTCGTCCTGGGTCCAGCCGAGAAACGGATCGCTGGCCGCCTGCAGCGCGCGCTGGCCTTCGACGACGCGCTGGCCCTGGTTGGCGAAGGACGACGCCCAGGTCGCGAAAGGCGCCACGACCGAGGTCCAGGACTGCTTCAGCTGCAGGATCAGCGGCTCCTGGTCGGCAGTGGCCAGCAGGCCGACGGCACAGTAGGTCCCGACGCTGCCGACGCCGACGACCTTGAAGGCGACGTCACGGAGCGCGTAGCGGTCGAGCAGCAGACGGCGGTCCGGCGGCAGCGTGGCGCTATAGCTGTTCAGCGAGGCCTGGTTGAGCACCTGATGCACGGCTTCGCCGTCCTGGCCGACGTGGAAGATCGTCGGTGGTTTGTCCACGATCGTCATCTCGCCCGTTCCGCTGGTCGTGAAGCCGGGAAAATCATCGGCGGGCGTGCCGCTCTTCTCGGCCTTGACGAGCTTGCCGAGAACCTTGGTTTCCAGGTTGGCGTCGTCGAGCCGCGCGAGTTCGTCGACAAGGTTCATGTCGACCCGCCAGACCTCGAGCGGCGACTTTTCCGCAAGCGCCAGCATGAAGGTCCGGTAGGCCTTGACGGTTGCCTGCGCCAGGGCCTGTGCCCTCTTGTCAGGCAGGCCCGCGGCCTGGGCGGCCACGGCGACGCTTGCCGCGAGGCGCTTGATGTCGAGCGTGAAGTCGACGTTGGGATGGGTTTCGTCGAAGTCGTTGATGTCGAAGAGGACGCGGCCCTCGGGCGTCTGGAACGCCCCGAAATTCATCAGGTGGCAGTCGCCGCAGGCCTGGACCGTCGCGCCGATATAGGGCTGCGAGCTCAGATCATGCGCCATGACCGCCGCCGCGCCGCGATAGAATGTGAAGGGGGACACGACCATCCGCTTGTAGCGCTCCGGCACCAGAGCTTGCACCCGTCCGGGATCGCTGGCGGTGAGAATCCACAGCGCGTCGCGATGCGGATCTGGCGTAAAGTCGGCGTGACTCTCGCGGCTCACGCCCGTGCGCAACGCCTTGCCGGTGGCGTAGCGTTCGGCGCGGGTGGCGAGCGTCGGCGCGGCGTTGGAGGCCTGAGTCATCGTCGATCCCTTCAGAATTCTTGCGGTTTACAAAGCTTAGGCGGGCCGGATGCGCAAGCCATCCAGTGGTTCGATCCACCGGCCGCATGACGAGCGCGCGACGTTTGCCCGTCACCGTCAAAGTGTTCGCGGATCAGGCGGTCACAGGCCCAGATGCCTATGGGCCTCGGCCGGCCTCATCTCGGCGATAGCGTCATCGGAAAACCCGAGGTCCCGAAGCTGGGCGCGTTGTCTGTTCGTGATCATGAGCGATACCGGCGTCGATGGCGGCATGGACGGCTGGTCGAAGGTCTGACCGACGGTGGCGTCCGAAGCCTCCGGGGTCCGCATGTCCGCTATGGCGAAAAGCTGCCGAAGGAGGTCATCAGGTTTCTTCATCGAGGCGTAATGGTTTAGCAGCCATCCGGTTCGGGCCTCCGAGTCTATCGCGCCGAAGAACTTTATTGCGCCGTAGAAGCCTATCGCGCCCGAGAAGTCTATCGCACGAAGGGCCGACGTGGCCAGCGATCGATCCAGAAGCATGCGCGAGCCGTGCTCGCCGAGCGCGCGACGTCGAGGCGTTTACTTTGCAGGAGGCCTCAGGCAGGAAGGTCCGACACGAACGGAAGAGATGCGTTCCCCGGTGGGGCGTCCGGACTTCAAATCCGGGAGGGGCCGCGAGGCGGTCCTTGGTGGGTTCGACTCCCACTCTCTTTCGCCATCTCCTGCATGAGGCCTCATGATGGCTGCGTCTTCGAAGCCGGCCGCTCAGCCTGGCGCGACGGGCCGGCTGCCCTCCGTCGATCGTCTTCTCGCGCATCCCGATGTAATTGCCTTGATCGAGCGCTTCGGTCGCGCCGCGACGCTCGATGCCTTGCGCACTGTGCTTGCAGCCGCCCGCCAGCAGTTGCAGGAGACGCAAGCAGAGCCGCCATCCGACGTGATCCTGGCTGCACGGACGGAGGGCGCCCTGGCGGTCCTGTTCAAGCCATCGCTCAAGGCGGTTTTCAACCTGACGGGCACGGTGTTGCACACCAACCTCGGTCGTGCCCTGCTGACTCCCGAAGCCGCGCAGGCCGTCGCCCACGTGCTGACCCAGGCCAGCAACCTCGAGTTCGATCTCGCGACCGGCAAGCGCGGCGACCGCGACAGCCATATCGAAGCCCTCATCTGCGGCCTGACGGGGGCGGAAGCCGCGACCATCGTCAACAACAACGCCGCCGCCGTATTGCTGGTGCTGACGGCGCTCGCCGCCAAGAAAGAAGTGCTGGTCTCGCGCGGCGAACTCGTCGAGATCGGCGGCGCTTTTCGGATCCCGGACGTGATGGCGCGGGCCGGCTGCAAGCTCAAAGAGGTCGGCACCACCAACCGCACGCACCTTCGCGACTACGCGGAGAATATCGGTGCGCGCACCGCGGCCGTCATGAAGATCCACCAGAGCAATTACGAGATCCGCGGCTTTACCGCGGAAGTCGCGGCGAGCGACCTCGGCGCGCTGTGCCGGGACCGCGGCGTGCCGTTTCTCGACGATCTCGGCAGCGGCAATCTCGTTGATCTCTCGACCTATGGCCTCGCCAAGGAACCGACGGTCGGCGAGGCGCTGCGCCATGCCGACGTCGTCACCTTCAGCGGCGACAAGCTGCTCGGCGGCGTGCAGTGCGGGATCATCGCCGGCCGCAAGGACCTGATCGCCAAGATCCGCAAGAACGCGCTGAAGCGGGCGCTGCGCGTCGACAAGATGACGATCGCCGCGATGGAAACGATCCTGCGGCTCTACCTCGATCCCGCGCGTCTGGCGCAGACGCTGCCGACGTTGCGGATGATTACCCGGCCCGAGGCGGACGTCCGCGCCCAGGCGGAGCGGCTTGCGCCGGCCGTCGCGCTAGCGCTATCGGGCCAGGCGACCGTGGCCGTGGTCGCCTGCGCGAGCCAGATCGGCAGCGGCGCCCTGCCGGTCGAGACCCTGCCGAGCGCGGCGTTGGCGCTGACACCCGCGGGTCCCGGTCGCGGCGCGGGACGCTGGCTGAACGCTTTCGCGGACCGGCTGCGCGCGCTGCCGATGCCGGTCATCGGGCGGGTCAGCGACGCAGCCTTGCTGCTGGATCTCAGGACGCTGGAGGACGAAGCGGCGTTTCTCCACCAAATGGCTTTGCTCACAAAGACGACCTTTAGCGCACCGTGATCCCCGGCGCGCCGGCCGCCATCGTGCCGATCACCGCAGCCTGCTCGAACCCCGCGGCGCGGACGCTGGCGAGCACCGTCTCGGCCGCGTCGGGAGCGACCGCGATCAGCAGGCCGCCGCTGGTCTGCGGATCGCACAGCAGGCCGCTGCGCCACGTCGGCATCGCGGCCGGAAGATTGACCGCTGCGCCATAGCTCGCCCAGTTCCGCGTCGCAGCCCCGGTCGTGTAGCCGGCCTCGGCCAAGGCTGCCGCGCCGGGCAGGATCGGGACCGCTTCAGCGGAGACGGTCGCGGCCAGGCCCGCGCCTCGGCACATTTCCATCAAATGGCCGAGCAGAGCGAACCCGGTGACGTCCGTCATGGCGTGGACGCCGGCGATGCCGGCCAGCTCGGGACCGACGCCGTTGAGCTTGGTGGTCGAGGCGAGCATCGCGGCATAGCCGGCGGCGTCGAGTTCGTCCTTCTTCATTGCCGCGGAAAAGATCCCGACGCCCAGACCCTTGGTCAGGATCAGCACGTCCCCGGCGCGCGCGTTGCTGTTCTTCAGGATCTTGTCGGGATGAACGAGCCCGATGGCGACGAGGCCGTAGATCGGCTCCGGCGAGTCGATCGAATGGCCGCCGACGATCGGGATGCCCGCCGTTGCGCAGACCGACGCGCCGCCCGCGAGAATGTCCTGCGCCGTCGTGATCGGAATGCTCGCGATCGGCATGCCGACCAGCGCCAGCGCGAACAGCGGCGTCGCGCCCATCGCGTAGATGTCGGAGAGCGCGTTGGTTGCGGCGATGCGGCCGAAATCGAAGGAATCGTCGACGATCGGCGTAAAGAAGTCCGTGGTCGCGACGATCGCCTGCGTCGCGTTGAGCCGATACACCGCCGCGTCGTCACTCGTTTCGGTGCCAACGAGAAGATCGGCGCAGGGCACCGGGATCGGCATCTTGCGCAGGATGTCCTGCAGGACGGATGGCGCGAGCTTGCAGCCGCAGCCTCCGCCATGGGCCAGCGACGTGAGACGCGGTTGATGCACGGTCATCGGCCGTTTCCTTATCGATCGCCAGCGCGCCACGCTCCGTAAACTACGGCCTGCGCTTACTGGGGTGGATCCTTCGCTTCCCTAGTCCTTTTTTCGGACCGGGGAAACATGATCGGCAAGCGACGCAAGCCGGCCGTTCGAGCCGATTGATAGTTGACGTTCGAACGACCCGCGCTCGCGCGCGGCTTGTCCTGCGTGCCCAGTCTCGGTGGGGATTGCTACGCGGTCGGCGCGCCAATGGACTGGACGCCTCTGCTGTCGGTTGCGCGAAAAAGTGCGGCTCAAAAATTGCGGCTCGATGGAACGAAACAGTCCGCGTCATCGATTGACCGGCACCGAGACCTCTTGCTGAGAGAAGATCCATGCTGCTGCCTTTGTCTCACGCCGCCCTGCTGATGTCGGCCCTCGGCGCGGTGCCCAGCGTTCCGGCCACGAAGGCGCCGATCATCCTGGCCCAGACCAACCCGATCCACGGCGCCGACCCGACCGACGACAAGGGCCGCTCCGGACCCGACGGCTGGGTTCAGGCGCCGGTCTCCCGGGACGCCGCCGCAAACGGCTCCGCAAAAGCCCCCGGCGAGAGCGCAACGAGCCAGACCGCGACCGGCGTGACGTCGGCCGGAAGCAAACCAATGACTTCGGGCGAGGATCCCGGAACGCCCAGCGATTCGACCAGAACCGCGACCCCGGGCCAAGCGCCCAAATAGGTCTGCGCCGCGCGCGCCGATGCAACGGCGGTGCCACCCTGGATTGCTCTCAAAGACGTTGAAAAAACAACCACTTTGCCGTCTTTCCTTTATGATTGCGCCGCTGGTTTCAGTGGCCAATCACTTTCTGGGGAGAGCAGTTACATGAACATGCTTGTCTCCCGACGCGGATTCCTCGGAGGCGCTGGCGTAAGTCTGGCGGCGGCCTCCACGATGGGCGCGTTCGGGTTCGGCGCGATCGAGCAGGCGGCAGCCGCCTCGGTTCGGCCTTTCAAGCTTTCGCGGGCGACCGAAACGCGAAACACCTGCACCTATTGCTCGGTCGCTTGCGGCATTCTCGTCTACAGCCTCGGCGACAATTCGAAGAACGCCATCCGCGCCGTCGTGCACATCGAAGGCGACCCCGATCACCCGGTCAATCGCGGCACGCTCTGCCCGAAAGGTGCCGGCCTTCTCGATTTCGTCCATTCCGAGACGCGCACCAAATATCCGATGGTGCGCAAACCGGGTTCGGACACGTTCGAGCGGACGACCTGGGACTACGCGCTCGACCGCATCGCGCGCCTGATGAAGGACGACCGCGACAAGAACTTCGTCGCCAAGAACAAGGACGGTCTGACCGTCAACCGTTGGACGACCACCGGCATGCTCGCCGCCTCGGCGAGCACCAACGAGACCGGCTATCTCACCTACAAGGTCGCGCGCGCCGCGGGCATGTTGGTGCTGGATAATCAAGCACGCGTCTGACACGGACCGACGGTGGCCAGTCTGGCCCCAACATTCGGTCGCGGTGCGATGACAAACACCTGGATGGACATCAAGTCCGCGGACGTGATCGTCATCATGGGTGGCAATGCTGCTGAAGCGCATCCGTGCGGCTTCAAATGGGTGACGGAAGCCAAGGCGCACAACAACGCCAAGCTCGTGGTCGTTGACCCGCGATTCACGCGGTCGGCGGCGCTTGCCGATTATTACTGCCCGATCCGCCAGGGGACCGACATCGCGTTTCTCAGCGGCGTGATCAACTACCTTCTGCAGAACGACAAGCTCCAGCACGAGTACGTCAAGGCGTTCACCAACGCGACCTTCCTGCTCAAGGACGACTACACGTACAGCGAGGGGCTGTTCTCCGGTTACGACGAAGAGAAGCGCGACTACGACAAGTCGAGCTGGGACTACCAGTTCGGCCCGGACGGCTTTGCCATGGTCGATCCGACCATGCAGGATCCGCGGTGCGTCTTCCAGGTTCTGAAGGCGCATGTCGCCCAGTACACGCCGGAATTCGTCGAACGCATCACCGGCTCGCCGAAGGACAAGTTCCTGAAGGTTTGCGAGTACATGGCGTCGACGTCGACGCCGGACCGCTCGATGACGTCGATGTACGCGCTCGGCTGGACGCATCACTCCAGCGGTGCCCAGAACATCCGCACGATGGCGATCATTCAGCTTTTGCTGGGCAACATCGGCACGCGCGGCGGTGGCATGAACGCGCTGCGCGGTCACTCGAACATCCAGGGGCTCACCGATCTCGGTCTGTTGAGCAACACGATGCCGGGCTACCTCAGTCTGCCGACCGAGAAGGACATCGACTACAAGACCTACATCTCGAAGAAACTGTTCAAGCCGCAGCGGCCTGGGCAGACCAGCTATTGGCAGAACTACGGCAAGTTCTTCGTCAGCTTGCAGATGGCTTTCTTCGGCAAGGCGGCGACCGCCGAGAACAACTATGCCTACGACTACCTGCCGAAGCTCGACGTCATCCAATACGACCTGATCCGCGCCATCGAGCTGATGAATCAGGACAAGATGACGGGCTACATCTGCCAGGGCTTCAATCCTCTGATGTCGGCGCCTGACAAGAACAAGACGCACGCCGGTCTGTCGAAACTGAAGTTCCTGGTCGTGATGGATCCGTTGCAGACGGAGACGGCACGGTTCTGGGAAAACCACGGCGAGTTCAACGACAGCGATCCGAAGGCCATCCAGACGGAGGTCTTCGAACTGCCGACGACCTGCTTCGCCGAGGACGAAGGCTCGCTGACGAACTCGACGCGGTGGCTGCAGTGGCACACGCCGGCGCAGGATCCGCCCTACGAGGCTAAGAGCGACATCGACATCATGTCGGCGATTTATCTCCGGCTGAAAGCTTTGTACGAGAAGGAAGGCGGCGCGTTCCCGGACGCGCTCCTCAACCTGACGTGGCCCTACCAAGTCGCGCATAGCCCGACGCCGGACGAGATCGCCAAGGAAGTAAACGGCTACGTCGTCGACAACGTGCCCGACCCCACCGATCCGACGAAGATGCTTCTGACGGCCGGCAAGCAGCTCGACACGTTCGCGCAGCTTCGCGACGACGGCACGACGGCGAGCGGCTGCTGGATCTACAGCGGCAGCTACACCGAGGCCGGCAACATGATGGCGCGGCGCTCGACGAGCGATCCGGGCGAAGCCGGCATCGCGCCGAAATGGGCGTGGGCCTGGCCGGTCAACCGCCGGATCCTGTACAACCGCGCTTCCGCGGATGTGAAGGGCAAGGCCTGGTCGGAGAAGAAGAAGCTCATCGAGTGGAACGGCAAGGCCTGGGTCGGCTTCGACGTGCCGGACTATGGTCCGAACGTGCCGCCGCAGAAATCCGTCGGCCCCTTCATCCTCACCGAGGAAGGCGTCGGCCGCATCTTCACCAAGGCCCTGATGCGCGATGGTCCGCTACCGGTCCATTACGAGCCGTTCGAGTCGCCGCGGATCAATCTGAATTCGCCAAAAATTCAGGGCAACCCGGCGGGGCGTATCTTCAAGGACGATCTGGCCAAACTCGGCAAGGCCAAGGACTTCCCCTACGCTGCCACGACCTATCGTTTGACTGAACACTTCCACTTCTGGACCAAGCACGCGAAGATCAATTCGGCTTTGCAGCCGCAGCAGTTCGTCGAGATCTCCGAGCAACTGGCTCAGGAAAAGGGCGTGGTCGGGGGCGATTGGGTCCGTGTCTGGAGCAGCCGGGGTCAGATCAAGGCCAAGGCCGTGGTAACCAAACGCATCAAGCCGCTGATCTGCGATGGCAGCCCTGTCCACGTCGTCGGAATCCCGATCCACTGGGGCTTCATGGGCGTGGCGCACAAGGGCTTCGCCGCCAACACGCTCGGCCCTGCCGTCGGCGACGCCAACACCGACACGCCGGAGTTCAAGGCGTTCCTGGTCAATCTCGAACGGATCACTGATGCTCCGTCCGATGCCGCAACCGTCTGAGGGAGATAACCAATGGCCGATTATCAATCCCTCGACATTCGCCGCCGCTCCGCCTCAACGGATTCGTCGCCGGATGTGCGTGGCGCCATCGAGGTGGCGAAGCTGATCGACGTCTCCAAATGCATCGGCTGCAAGGCTTGCCAGGCCGCCTGCATGGAGTGGAACGATCTGCGCAGTCCGATCGGGGACAACATCGGGGTCTATACCAACCCCCAGGATCTCGATCCCAATACCTGGACCCTGATGCGGTTCACGGAATACGAAAACCCGGACGGCAATCTCGAATGGTTGATCCGCAAGGATGGCTGCATGCACTGCAGCGATCCCGGCTGCCTCAAGGCCTGCCCGTCGCCCGGCGCGATCGTGCAGTATCAGAACGGCATCGTCGACTTCATCTCGGAAAACTGCATCGGCTGCACTTACTGCGTGAAGGGCTGCCCGTTCAACATTCCGCGGATCTCCTCGGTCGACCGCAAGGCCTACAAATGCACGCTTTGCGTCGACCGCGTCTCGGTCGGCCAGGCGCCGGCCTGCGCCAAAAGCTGCCCGACGCAGGCCATCGTGTTCGGCACCAAGGCCGACATGATCGCCCATGCCGACGAGCGGATCATCGACCTGAAAACGCGCGGCTTCACCAATGCCGGCCTCTACGATCCGCCGGGTGTCGGCGGCACGCATGTGATGTATGTTCTGCATCACGCGGACAGCCCGCAGCTTTACGCCAACCTGCCGAAGGATCCGAAGATCAGCACGCTGGTCGCGATCTGGAAGGGGGGCTTGAAGGTTGCCGGTCTCGGCCTGATGGCCGCCGCCGCCGTGGGAAGCTTCTTCCATTACGTTGCCAAGGGTCCCGACGAAGTCGACGACCATGACGAGATGGCAGCGGAGCGGATGAAAGAAGAGAGCGATCGGTCGTGACTCGGGACGTACCTCACACGACGAGCGACGGTGGTCTTACCTATGTCTCCCGCTACACGACGGTGCAGCGGATCAACCATTGGGTGACCGCCGCGCTCTTCACCATGCTGACGCTGAGCGGTCTCTCGCTGTTTCACCCGAGCCTGTTCTTCCTGACCGGTCTGTTCGGCGGCGGGCCGTCGACGCGCGCGATCCATCCGTGGTTCGGCGTCGTCCTCTTCCTGAGCTTCCTGATGCTGTTCTTCCGCTTCTGGTCGCTCAATCTGCCGAACCGCGACGACATCGAGTGGTCGAAGCGCATCGGCGACGTGGTCAGCAATCGTCACGACCGGCTGCCGGAACTCGGCAAGTACAATGCCGGCCAGAAGATCGTGTTCTGGGGTCAGTCGATCCTGATTACCTGCATGTTTCTGAGCGGATTGGTGATCTGGGACCAGTATTTTGGGACCTACACGTCGATCGAGCCGAAGCGCGTTGCTTTGCTCATCCATTCGCTGGCGGCGCTTTGCGCGATCCTGATCATCTTCGTGCACGTCTATGCCGGCATCTGGATCAAGGGCACGGGCCGGGCGATGATGCGTGGCAACGTGACCGGCGGCTGGGCCTATCGCCATCACCGCAAGTGGTTGCGCAAGGAAGCGGCGGCGCATGGCATCGCGAGCGAGGCCGAGATCTATGCCGCGCATCATCCAGCGCCCGCGACGAAGGCAGAACCACCCGCAAAATAACGGTCGCCCTGTCACAACGGTGGCGTCGCGACTATCTTCTCGATCGAGATCGGCCCGACTTGGTTCGGGCCGGTCCCGATCCGTTTCGGGTTAGCAGCATCATGGTCAGTCCTGTAGTTCCGGCGCCGGAGTTTATTGGCCTCAACACCGGCGAACCGCCGTTTGTCGTGTTGCCGAGGCCGGACGTCCTGTTCGGCAGGCGGGCTGCGCGTTTCCGCGCGCTGACGCTCGCGCATCAGCTCGAGCCTTATCTCAATTTTCTAGCGATTCTTGCCGACGCGCAGCAGAAACTCGTCGGGACTTCGGCTGCTCCCGTGCTGGTTCAGGCCGATGTCGATCGCGCCTACGAGCACACTATGCCGCCGCTCTCGACCCAGATCGCGGCGGTGACCGACATACCCGCCATGCTCGCTCTGCTGATCGCCGACCTGTCCGAGACGCCTTTGGATCCGGGCCCGAAGGCGGCCCTCGATCGTCTTGCGGCAATGGACAGCGAAGAGCGCGGCGCGCTCCTCGCCTCGGTGGCCGAAGGCGCGTTTCCCCTCGAGCAGCTTGCGGAGGCTGCGGTTGTCTCCGCGGCTTTGCAGGTCTGGTTTGCCCGCGCCGCTGCGCAGCTCGACCCGGCCGTCGTGAAGACGGTGGAAGAAGGCATCTGCCCGGCCTGCGGCAGCGCGCCCGTCGCCAGCATGATCGTCGGCTGGCCGCAGGCACCGAATTCGCGCTATCTCTGCTGCTCGCTGTGCAACATTTACTGGAACTACGTCCGGGTCAAATGCACCGCCTGCACCACGACCCAGGGAATCTCCTATCGCATGATCGAAGGCCAGCCCGATGATATGGCGGCGGAGGTTTGCGAAGGCTGCGGCGGCTACGCCAAACACCTGATGCAGCATAAGACGCCGTCGATCGATCCTTTTGCGGACGACGTCGCATCCTACGGGCTCGATGTGCTGCTGCGCGAAGAAGGCTGGAAGCGGACCACGATCAACCCCTTCCTGGTCGGATGAAAGCCGTCGCGTGGGCCTCGCGCCTGTTCGATCGGGCCGCCAAGTCGAAGACGGTGGTGCCGACGGTCGAAGCGGACATGCGGTCCGCCATCGTTCATGCCGAAGCCGAGAATTACGCAGACGCGCTGGCGATCTGGGGCCCCCTGGCGCATGCCGGGGTGGCACGGGCGCAAAGTAACGTCGGGGCGTGTTTCGCCTACGGGCACGGCGTGCCCGTCGACCACGCCTTGGCCTTGCGCTGGCTTACGCTCGCCGCGGAGGCTGGCGACGCGGTCGGGCAGCGCAACCTCGGGACTTTGTATTACGAAGGCTGGGGCGTCGCCCGCGACTATGCGATTGCCGCCCGATGGTATCGTGCGGCCGCCGAACAGGATGATGCCGCCGCGCAGGACATGTTGAGCTGGATGCTGCTCGATGGCGACATGCTGGCCCAGGATCCGCCGGAAGCGTTCCGTTGGACGCAAAAGGCGGCCGAGGCCGGATTCGCCGGTGCGGCGACCCGGTTCGGCATGATCCACCACAACGCCTTGGGCACGTTGCGCGACTCCGCCCAGGCGGTGCACTGGTGGCGCCGCGCCGCCGAGGGCGGCGACGGCGACGGCACGGCGATGCTGGGGGCCGCCTATCACATGGGCCAAGGCGTCGAGGCCGACCAGACGGAAGCTCTGGCCTTGCTGATCCTCGCCAAGCGCCGCGGCAGCCTGCTGGCGGCGCCATTTTTTACCGGCGTGCGGGCGCGCCTCTCGGGCGACGAACAAGCCGCGGCGCTCGGGCGCGCCGATGCGCTGGAGCATCCGACCTCATGATCGTCGGTACGGCCGGTCATGTCGATCACGGCAAGACCCAGCTGATCCAGGCGCTGACCGGCGTCGACACCGATCGGCTGAAGGAGGAAAAAGCGCGCGGGATCACCATCGATCTCGGCTTCGCCTACATTCCGGACGGCCAGGGTGGCATGATCGGCTTCGTCGATGTGCCGGGCCATGAGCGCCTCGTCCACACGATGCTGGCCGGCGCGGCCGGGATCGATTTCGCGCTTCTGGTCGTCGCCGCGGACGATGGCGTCATGCCGCAAACCCGTGAGCACCTTCAGATCCTCGATCTGCTCGGCCTGACGCAAGGGCTGATCGTCCTGAGCAAGGCCGATCTCGCCGATGCGCCGCGTCGTGCCGCGCTCATCGCCGACATCCGCGCCGCCTGCGCCGGCACGGGACTCCAGGCGAGCGATATCCTGCCGGTCTCGTCGCTGACCGGCGAAGGGATCGACGAGCTTCGCGCGCGCCTCCTGGACGAGGCCGCGAGCCAAACCGAACGCACCACCGCAGCGCCATTCCGCTTCACGGTCGACCGCGCCTTCACCCTCGCGGGGGCCGGCACGGTCGTCACCGGCACCGTCGTCTCCGGGCGCGTTGCCGTCGACGATGTCGTCACGATTCTGCCGTCCGGGATCAAGGCGCGCGTCCGCTCGCTTCACGTTTCCAATCAGGCGGCGAGCACCGGGCATGCGGGCGAACGCTGTGCGCTCAACCTGGCCGGCGCCGACGTCACCCGGCAGGCGCTGGCGCGTGGCTGCTGGCTGGTCGACCCTGCACGGACCGGTCAGACCCCGCGCTTCGACATGGCGTTCACGCTGCTGGCCACGGAATCCCGCGCCCTGGCGCAGTGGACGCCGGTCCACGTCCATTGCGGCGCGAGCAGCATGCTCGGGCGTGTCGTCCTGCTGGCGGACGAGCCGCTTCGTCCCGGCGACCTGGGCCTCGTGCAGATCGTCCTCCCAGAGCCTTTGCCGGTGCGGCACGGCGACCGCGTCGTGCTGCGTGACACCAGCGCCTCGCGGACCATCGGCGGTGGCCTTGTCCTCGACCCTCGCGCGCCGGCCCGCAAGCGCCGCAGCCCGCAGCGTATGGCGCGCCTGGAGGCCTTGGCCGGCGGCGATCCCGCGACCGCTCTGATCCATCTGATCGCCATCGATCCCGGTTTCGAAGACCTGTCGGCCTTTGCCGAGGACTGGTCGCTCCCATCGGACGACGCGGAGCGCCTAACCGAGAGGCTGTCATTGATGAGTCTTGCGGCCGGGCCGACGCACTTCGTCACTGCGGCCGACCGCTGGCGTCAGCTGACCCGGGCCATCGAAGGCGTCCTCGCCGCGTTTCACGAGCAAAAGCCGGAACTGCCGGGCATGGCGATCGATCATGTCCGGCTCGCGCTGCGCAGTGGCCTGCCGAGGCCGCTGTTCGCCGCCATCGCGACGAAGCTCGCCCGCGACGGCGTCCTGGCGCTGAAGAGCCACTGGCTGCGGCTTCCCGCCCATAGCGCGCGCCTTGGTGCCGACGACGCGTTGTTGTGGGCGCGCATCAAGCCGCTGATCGAGCGTGACCGCTTCAAACCGCCGCGCGTCCGCGACCTCGGCTTAGCCCTTGAAGTGGCCGAGCAAAAGATCCGGCGTACCTGCAAGTCGCTGGTCCGCGTCGGCGAGCTGACGGAGGTGGCGCATGACCATTTTTTCCCGCGCGCCGTCGTCGCGGAGATGGCGCGCATCGCCGCGCGTCTGTCGACACCGGAAAAGCCGGAGTTTTCGGCCTCGGACTTTCGCGATCAGCTCGACAACGGCCGCAAGGTCGCGATCCAGATCCTCGAATTCTTCGATCGCGAAGGTCTCACGCTGCGCCGCGGCGACGTCCGGCGGACGGTGAAGGATCCCGCGCTTGTCTTCGGCACGCCGGAGGGCGTTATCGTTCCGGCTGACGCACCGGCGCGTCCCTAGAGCATCGGACGCAAAAGTTGCAGATTTTTGCGTGCGACCCGATGCTCTAAGTCTTTGAAAAGTGAGCGACGGTTTATCGCTTGAGTGAGTCCACTTCAGCGGCCGGCGCTCTAGCCTCTCCCGCTCTTCGTTTCTGGATGCTTTCCTTGGCCACTTCCAAAGCCCCGCCCAATGCCTTCGAGACCTGGCTCAAGCAGACCTTTGCCCGGCAGGGCGCCTTCACGATGTTCCTGATCCTGATGAAGGAAGAGCCGACGACGCTCAGCCCGCTGTGCTCGTCCTATCTCCATGTGATCGGCGACGACGTGCCGTGGGCGGACCTGACCGAGACGCTGAACGGCGCCGGCGTGATCTGGGACAGTCTCGCCGTCTTCGCGGGCCAGGACGAGTTTCAGCAGATCTTTGCCGATCCCGACGCCAAAGCGCGGCTGCGGGAGCTCGAGGTCGCCTTGATCGCGGACCGGCTCGTTCTGCAGAAAGGCGAACTTTTCGACCGCTGGGGGCGCCGGCTCCAGATCGAGCGGATGCACGAGGCGTGAAGGCGCCGCCGGTCCGAGAATCAGCCTGTCTGACCGGCCTGATACTGCGCGTCGCTGACGTGCTCCAACCAGTCCACGACTTTGCCGTCGAGCTTTTCCGCGATGGCGATATGCGTCATTGCCGTCGTCGCGGAGGCGCCGTGCCAGTGTTTCTCGCCGGGGCGGAACCAGACGACGTCACCGGGGCGGATTGCCTCGATCGGGCCGCCCTCGCGCTGAACCCAGCCCGAGCCGGTTGTGACGATGAGCATTTGGCCGAGCGGGTGGGTGTGCCAGGCCGTGCGGGCGCCCGGCTCGAAGGTAACGACGGCGCCACCGATGCGCGCCGGCTCCGTCCCGGCGAATGGGGCATCGATCCGGACCGTGCCGGTGAACCATTCGGCCGGTCCCTTTGCGGAGGGCTGAGAGCCGCTGCGTGTGATGTCCATCTTTGGCATGTCCTAGGAGTGGGGGTCGCAGACTGTAGCCCTGGCCGAGCTTGCCTGGTAGCCGGAAGAGCCGTCCGGCTTAGAAGCGCGGCTCGCAGATGGCAAGCGCCAACGGACTGCCCCCTCTTGGCGCCGCGCGTTCCCGCGGCGCCAAGCTCCGGCTAACTGGCTTCAGCCAGGATGCGTGTCGCTTCAACGGTCGGGGCAACGCGCCGCTCGACCTCTGCGGATCCCAGCATGATCACCGCTTGGACCAGCGCATCGACGTCTTCGAGGCGCGTCCGGTGGTTCATGATCGCCGCGCGTATGGCGAGTTTTCCGCCAACTCTCGTCGTGGAAGGCGCGGCGATTCCCGACTCCTGCAGGCTCATCACAATCTCCGCGTTGACGCGATCGGCGTCGGCACAAATGTAGCGAAAGCAAACGATGTTGAGCGCAACCGGCGCAAGGAGTTCAAGCTGTGGCGTGGACTCGATGAGTCCCTGCAGGTGCGACGCGAGACGACACGTGTGGTCGACCACGGCCCCGAGTCCCGTGGCGCCATAGGTCTTGAGCGTGAACCATGTCTTGAGGGCCCGGAAACCGCGCGAGAGATCCGGCCCGAAGTCGCAGGGCCAGATGTCGCCGCCGGCAAGACCGCGGCTCGCGCGCCCGAGATAGTTTGCCGGCGCCGAGAACGTCGCGCGGTGGGCCGCCCCGTCGCGCACCATGACGAAACCGGCGTCATAGGGAACTTGCCCCCATTTATGGAAATCGAAGGCGATGGAATCGGCGCGCTCGATTCCCGCCAGCAGGGATGCCTTGGATTCGGAGAACGCGGCCAGAGCGCCGAAAGCGCCGTCGACATGAAACCAGGCATTCTGGGCGCGGCAGATCGTGGCGACGGCATCGAGATCGTCGATGGCGCCGACATCGACCGTCCCCGCGGTCGCGGCGACGAAGAAGGGGACGAGCCCCTCGCGGCGATCCGTCTCCATCGCCTGCTGCAGAGCACGGAGGTCCATCCTGTGGGAGTCGTCGACCGGAATGATTCGCAGCGCTGCCGTTCCAAGGCCCGCCAGATCCATGGCCTGGGCGACGCAGCAATGGGCGGCCGCCGACGTGTAGGCCCGCAGGGCAAGGCCTCGCTCCGTCGTGACGCCGTTCTCGCGAACGTCGGGACCGAGCGCCTTATTGCGCGCGACCCAGACGGCAATCTGGTTCGCCATCGAACTACCTGTCACGAACAGCCCGCTTGCGGCATCCGGCAGGCCGAAGCGGTCTCGGAGCCATTGGACGATCTGCTGCTCTACGGCGATCGGGGCATGGTCGCGGCCGCCCAGGTTCGCGTTCAAACCAGCCGCCAACATCTCGGCGAGCATTCCGGTAACGGTGCCGCCGCCGTGGACCCATCCCATGAAACGGGGATGGACGTTGCCGGTGCTGTAGGGCTGGATGAAGGTCGAAAACTCCTCGAAGACCGCGTCCAGGCCCTGACCGGCGTCGGGAAGCGTTTCGCGGAAATGGGCGCGAACCTCTGGCGGCATGGGTTCCCACACCGGACGGTCGCGGACGTTCTCGATGAAGTCCATCATCGAATCGAGCATCTTATGGCCCTGCGCGCGGGCCTGCGCCCAATCGGCCGGGTCGAGATCCGCAGTCGAGGCGCTTCCGTCGGCGATCGTCATTGACGCTCCGCAGCTTTTCGATCGAGCATGGCGGTGAAGGCGGCGAACACCTTGCGCATCTGCGGCGGCTTATAGGCAAACATCTCAGCCTGATCCAGATCATGGACGATCATCGTCACGCCGGCCTCGAAGACAAGCAGCTTTCCGTCTTTCGTTTCCGCGCAGTCGATCACGAAGTAGTCCAGTCCCAAACGAAGCGCGACATCCGCTAGTGCCGCCGCGTGGCGCAGGCCGAAGGCCGCGCCGAAGTGCGCCATGAAATGCGCCTCCTCGAGCCGCTTCGCCTCCGAGGCCTCCATCTCGGCATTCAGGTACCAGATGGCCCATTGCTCGGAAATCGCCATGTGGCAGGCATAGGGCTGCCCGTCGACGAAGACCACGCGGTATTTTCGGAACAGGCCGTCGGGACTGCTGTAGTCCGTGTAGGGGGAGATAAAGAATTCCGAGCTCAGCTGGAACGCGAGGTAGGGTTCGACGTCGCCGGGACCGACGAGCCGCTGCAGGCCGTGTCCCGCGTGGGACCCCACGGGCCTTGCGATGATCGGAAAGGCGATGTCGCCCACGAACGTCTCGCGCCCGCCACCGATGGCTTCGAGCTTATCGCGCTCGATCCTGACCGTCGGGTTGATTTTCAAAGCGGGGACGGTGTGGATCAAGGAATAGAGCCGATCGCGATCGGTATTGCCGACCCGATCCGGCCGATTCAACATCGGTTTGGGCCACGTCGCCGCCAGCGTCTTGATCTGGTCGAGGCTCGCCGTCGAGACCTCCTCGTCCGACATCGTGACGATCGCGACATCATGATCCGGGATCAGATCCGCCGGTAGACCTGGAACGAAATACAGGGTCTTCAGCTCGATGGTTTCGTCTCTGATGAGAAACTCGATCGGTGTGTTGGCGCCGATGTCGACCGGCGCGGCCAGCGCAAGAACGCGAAGGCGCGGTGCCAGCGGATAGCCGCGCGATCGGAAGCATCGGGCATGCTGAAGCGCTGCGGCCTGGATCTCCAACCCCCGCGCGCGATTCCCGAGCAGCTGCTCGACGACCGCCAAGTCCATGGCCGCCCCATGGTCGTTGTCAGAGCGCAAAAGATCGTCCCGGACCTGCAGCATGTCGCCGCCCTCCATGGCGGCGCGGACGAGCGTTGCCAGGCCCGTCCTGTCGTGACAGCGGACGTCGGCTTCGTGCCCATCCGTCGGAGTCATCGGTGCCTCCGGCCCAAGCCAAGCGGATGAATTGAGACTCGCGGTCACGTCGTATCCTTTGCCTGCAAGGCTTCCATTTTGGCAAACATGCTTTTCAGATCGAGAAGATGCGCCTCTATCCGCTTGCTCGAGACGTCGAAGCTTGAGGCCCAACAATCCGTGACGTATCGGGCGTCCGCGCTGACCCGCAACGCGGCCGTCGCCTGCCCGTCGCGTTCCAGCAGAACGGGCTGGCCGATGCTGTACATGCGATAGGCGGGGTTGCGGATCTCCGCCGTCATCGGCGATAGACGCGTATCGTTGTTCAACTGTCGATGCAGCAGGCTTGCCCGTTGCGGCGAGACAGGCGTGCCCTTTTCATGAAGAACGAACGGAAACAGCGTTCGAACCGCGAACTCTTCATCCATCACATCTGCGGCGGGGTCACCGTCAAATGTCGTGGGCCGGCATCCATCGCCGTAAAGCTTACCGACGGCGGAAGAAAACCTTTGCAAGGCGTGTGTGCGAAAGTGATGGGGGACGGAATAGTAGGAACGCATTTCCGCCAGGGCGCCCTCCCAGCGCAGCCACGCGCCCGGGCATCCGGTCTCGGCAAACGCCGTTCGGATGTGCCGCCGTCTGACGGGCCACTGATACCGCAGCATGTAGTCCGCCATTCCGGATGGAATATCGCCGGGCCCGGAAAGTCGGTCGCAAAACGACGACGGGGCCAGGAGCGCGCCGCTGAAGGCGGGCCCGGTGAAGAACTTCGATCCCGTGACGATGACCATGTCGCCACACTGCAGGTGGTGGCGTAGCCGGCGCCGGCTCAGACGCATCTGGCAGGCATCGATCACAATCTGGACCGTCCCGCTCCAGCGCACGCGGATTTCGGCAAGGCAGCTGTCACTGGGATATCGGCGTCCGAGCTTCGAGGCGTTCATCGCCTGGAGCAGGATTTTGTAGCCGTTCCGGTCCGCTTCCTTGATGGCCGCGACGAGGTCTCGATCGATTTCGTCGGTCGAACGGGGGCCATCGGGGCCGTTGGCCGGGATATGCGTTGTCGGCGCGACCCGCGTCATCCCATCGATCCGTGCGCCTTTTTGCACCCGCTTTCCCGTTGCGGTGACGACATCGAAGTGACGCCCCGCGGCGGTGAAGACGGCGCCGCTTCCGGTCTCGTCCGCGCCGACGACGATGGTTGCCACCGGGACAGCCGTTGCCGCGTGGAACAACGCAAGGGCATGCAGCTGAGCGTCCGTGCCGGACGGCGACAAGATGATGTCGACGTCGACCTGGCTCAGGCCGAGAAGATCCGCGAGTTCATCGCGCATGGCGTCGACATGGCGATCGAGCGCCGCAGCCTGTCCCTGCGATGCGGTCGCGCTATGCCACGACGCCAAGGCGCGTTCCACGCGCTGGAATGCGCGCGGCGAAATCGAGCTCGCGGTCGAGGACCCAAAGTTCGCCGCCGATCCCCGAGGGACAACCGAGCAGCCATACTTGTTGAGGTCCGTGGCAGCATCCAGATCCAGGCGGCTGTCGCCCCCCGCAGCGAGATAGGTGGCCGTATCCCGCAGGACGCCGGGCGCCAACGCCGATCGTCTCGCGTCGGTCTCTATGCTGGTGGCAGGCTTCACAACTAAAACCTCACGGCCCGCTCGGACGTCGAACCGAAGCGCTCGGTCCGCGATTGTGTGCCCGGTATGGTTAACAGATTCTTGTGACGGCGTTCGACGTTTGTCTTCGGCAGCCTGCGCGATCGATGTTCGGACCTCACGACAAAGTGTCGCGTATTGTTCCAAGCCAAACCGCCGCCCCTTTGCCGGACGTTTGGTCGACCAATGCGTAGCCAGCCGTTTTATCGGCGCTCACATCAAGTCGCTTAGCGCAATGGAACAGGTCAGCGTGGTCGGAAAGCAATGGCGCGTCGTCTTTGCGGGCATCAGCGTATTCGTCAGGCCGCATCGAATGATTTGCGCGGGGCTGACGGTGCGATCGTCCCGCCGGCTTTCGACGCGCACATCGCGATAGGAATAGAGGACGGCCGGCACGGCCCGCAGCTTGAGGGATCTGGCGACGGCGAGCCTGTGGTGGCCGTCCATGACGACCAGATTGTCTTCTTCGAGGACGATGGGGTGCGTCCAATAGCCGTCGGCAACGATCTTCTTGAAGAGATTGGTCAGCGTGTCCGGATCCGTCTCTTCGCTTGCCGATATTTTGTGCTCCGGCACCATTCTGATCAAGGCCTCAACATCAGACATGCCGCTACCGCTCATTGCCAGAGGCCAACCCGTCGCTGGTCTTACGTTGTCGCCTCGACCAAGACATCGGTCCTAGCGCCCGAAGCTTGGGTGAGCCTGACCGCGGGACGCTGCGATCGGACGGGCCGGCGGCTGCGCCAATGGCGTCGACCCCTTGACGCGTTGACGGTCCTGTTCTCGGCGCTTCATTGCAGTGGCGACAGGCACGCGATACCTCTGGCGCCAGCGATGCGGAGTCGCGATCTTGTGTCACGCGGTCACCCCGTCCATCCGCCGCCTCGCGAGGAGAGATCATGCGTTCCGACGACCCGATCGATGTGTTCCGCGACGTCCTCGGCGCGACGGGGGTGGTGACAAGCGCCGACCTCGTCGAGCGCTACGTCGTCGATCATCGCGATCTTCTGCGTGGCACGACACCGGCGGTGCTCCGCCCCGCCAATACCGCAGAGGTGCAGCAGATCACCCGTCTCGCGGCCCGCCACGGCTTCGGGCTCGTCCCGCAAGCCGGCAACACCGGCTACTGCGGCGGCGCCACCCCCGACATGAGCGGCCGGCAACTGGTCGTCAGCCTGGAGCGGATGAACCGCATCCGCGAGGTCGACCCTCTCGGCCACACCCTGTCGGCGGATGCCGGCGTGATCCTCGCGGATGCCCAGAAGGCCGCGCTCGATCATGATCTCATGCTGTCGCTCAGTTTAGGGTCTGAAGGCAGCTGCCGGCTCGGCGGCAATGTCGGCACCAACGCCGGCGGTCTGTCCGTCCTGCGCTACGGCATAACGCGCGATCTCGTGCTCGGCCTTGAAGTCGTCCTGCCGAACGGCGACGTGCTCGACGACATGGGCCGTTTGCGGAAGAACAATACGGGCTACGATCTCAAACAGAATTTCATCGGGTCCGAGGGCACGCTGGGGATCGTCACCGGCGTCGTGCTGAAGCTTGGTCCCAAACCTGTGGCGCGCGCGACCGTCTGGGTCGAACTCGCGGCCGACGCGCCGCTCGCCCGGATGCTGGCGGTCACGCGTCGCGAGAGCGCCGATCTGGTGTCCTCGTTCGAGTACATCACGGCGCCGGCGATCGCCCTCGTGCAGGGTGCCCAGCCTGGCGCTCTGAAGGCGGGTCCCGGCGGGGCGCTGCTGATCGAGTTTTCCTCCTCGTCGACGCGTCTGCCGCTTGATGATCTGCTGACGGGCACCCTCGAGGCGATGGTCGAAGCGGGCTGGGTGAGCGATGCGCTGCTGGCCCAGAACGACCGCCAGCGCGCGGCGATGTGGACGCTGCGCGAAAGCATTCCCGAGGGCGAGAAGAAGGCCGGCGGCTCGGTCAAGCACGATATCTCCCTGCCGCTTGGCGCCATCGAGCCCTTCCTCGCGGCGGCGGGCGAGACCGTCCGCTGCTACGACGAGCGCCTCCGCCTTTCCGTCTACGGGCATCTCGGCGACGGCAACCTGCATTACAACGTCCTCGTGCCGCCTGGCGCCGAGCGCCTGGCGTTCACCGACTTGATCGAAGGCGACCTGTCGCACCGCCTCTACGCGATCGCTCTCGGCCTCGGCGGCACCTATAGCGGCGAGCATGGTGTGGCGCGCCTGAAGCGCGATCTCCTGGAGCGTTATGGCGATCCCGTGCGGCTGGCGCTGATGCGGCGTCTCAAGACGGCCCATGACCCCGACAACATCATGAACGCCGGGGCCTTGGTCGATCCCGCGTGATCGGCCTACAGGGGCAGAATGCTTGCGCCGTCCGGTGATCTTGCTTGAAATCCATCTGAACGCCAGAGTTCGATCGCCGGTCGGACGCGTTGGCCGACGAGCCGGGCGAACGTTGGCCTGTTCTTGCCTTCCCTCACAAATGGGCGGCCGGCCCGGCTGAACGCCCAGAAACGACGGGAGAGTCAAGCATGCCGACGATCACCGAGAAGCGCGCCACCTTTCGGGCCTTGCACAAGACCGGCTTCTTTATCATTCCTAACGCCTGGGATGCGGGAAGCGCGATCCGTCTGACCAAACGCGGTTTCAAGGCGATCGCATCGACCAGCGCCGGCGCCGCCTGGGCCGCAGGCAAGGACGATGGCGGGTTGAGCCGCGACGCAGTGCTTGCGCATCTCGCCATGCTGGTCGATTCCACGGATCTGCCGGTCAATGCGGACTTCGAGAACGGCTTCGCCGATCGGCCCGAAGCGGTCGCGACGAATGTCGCGCTGGCGGTTGGAACGGGCGTGGCCGGCATTTCGATCGAAGACTGGTCGGGCAGCACGATGTACGAGCTTGGCCTCGCGGTCGACCGCATTGCTGCCGCGCGCGAGGCGATCAATGCTGCCGATCCAAGCGTGATGCTGATCGGGCGTAACGAGAACTTTCGCGTCCCCGGCATGTCGACCAGCGACAGCCTGGCCCGTGCGGTCGCTTACGCCGAGGCCGGGGCCGATTGCCTGTTCGTCCCCTTCATTCTCGATCATGGCGCCGTGGCGGAACTGGTCGCCGCGGTCGCGCCCAAACCCGTCACCGTCGTGGTCGGCGACTACGACGACAACATCCGCGCATTGGCCAAGCTCGGAGTCCGTCGCTGCAGCGTGGGCGGCAGTCTGGCCAAGCGAACCTGGGCAGCGTTCGACAGCGCTTCCCAGGCGTTGAAGGCCTGCGAGGACTGAGCGGCGCTGGCATAAGCCGCTCAGGTCGCCAGGTTGTCCCGCAGCGTCTTGCCATCGTAGCGGGTCCGGTAGCGGCCGCGTCGCTGCAGCTCGGGCACGAGATGATCGACGAGATTTTCCAGCGTGCGCGGCGGCGCCGCCTGGGACAACGTGATCATGAAACCGCCGCGGCTCCCTGTCGCCTCGAACAGTTCTTCCAGACGGTCGGCGACCTGTCGTGCGTCGCCGACGAGCGCTGTGTCATATCCGGTCGCGGCATGGAGCGCATGATCGAAAAATTCGTCGCGCGAAAATTCGGTCGAATCGCCGTATTTTTCCGACAGCAGACCGACGAAGCCGACCGGGGAGGCGTTCGCGGCGACGATCCGGGCCTGGAGCTCGCCAAGGGAAAAGCGCGGTGGGAGCTGCGCCATGTCATATCCCGTATTGTGCGAAAGCCACACGCCCACGGCTTCACGCGGCACGTCGGCGATGAGGCTTTCGTGCAAGGCCTTGGCCTCGGCCTGGGTCTCGCCGACAATGGTGCGGATCGACCAGATGATGCCGACGCCTGCGGGATCACGGCCCTCGGCCCGCAGCGCGGCATCGAGATCGTCGCGCTGCTTGCGCATTGCCGGGATGGATTTCGTCAGGCCGAAGACGTGGTCGGCGACGTGGGCTGCCGCCCGTGTGCCGCGCGGCGAGCCGCCGGCCTGCAGCACGACCGGATGGCGCTGCGGCGAGGCCATCACGTTGAGCGGCCCCTTGACCTTGAACACCTTGCCGACGTGGTTGATAGGATGGATCTTGGCCGGATCGGCGACCATGCCGGTCGTCGTGTCCCACACGAAGGCATCCGGCTCCACGCTGTCCCACAAGGCGCGGCAGACATCGACGAATTCTTCGAGCCGCTCGTAGCGTTCGCCATGATCGACGAGCCCGTCAAAACCGTAATTGGCGTAATCGGACCGCCGCTGCGACGTGACGACATTGAAGGCCATGCGCCCGTTGGTGATGTGGTCGAGCGAATTCAGCAGCCGCGCGGTATAGAACGGATGCATGAAGGTCGAGGCGTAGGTCAGCCCGAAACCGATATGGCTGGTGACGCGCGACATCGCGGTGATCCACGGGCTCATGTCCATCCGCGGCCAGGCCACGCCGTAGGTCACGGCATCCGCAATGCCGCCGGTCCAGGTGTCGGGAATGCCGGTGCCGTCGCCGAAGAAGATCATGTCGAAGAGCCCGCGTTCCGCAAGCCGCGCCATGTCTTCGAACATTGCGACATCCGGGTACCGGGGTCCGACCCGCGATCCGGGCGAACGCCATTGGGTTTCGACCTGTGTCCACGACGGGTCGAGCGCGAGATGGATCTGTGGTTTCACGACGCCTCCAGTTTCGCCGAGCGCCGCGCAAAACCCTTGCCAACCCCCCTCGCTCGCCCGCATAAATCGTATTCGCTAAGATATCAGGCGGCCAGAAAAAGAACGTGCTAGTCAGGGTGGCCGGCCCACCACGGTGCCGCGCCGGAGGATGACGTCGACGTGAGTGAACAGCCCGAACCGCGTCGCGAAAACCTGTATCTGCAGCTTCGTGAAGACATCCTCTCCTGTGCCCTGGCGCCCGGGCAAAACATCCACGAGGGCGAACTCGCCACGCGCTTCGCGGTGAGCAAATCGCCGGTGCGGGATGCACTGATGCGCCTCGAGGCCGACCGCCTCGTCATCGTCCAGCCCCGCAAGGGATATCGCGTTGCGCCGGTGTCGCTGTCGGACGCCGCCGATATCTTCGATCTGCGTCTGCTGATGGAGACCGCGACCGTGCAACACGCGGCGGCATCGGGCGAAAGTGCAGATCTTGCCGCTCTCGATCGGTTTCGTACCCTGGAGGCCTGGGGCGGCGAAAGCGGCTTTGTCGGCTACAACCGTGACTTCCACGTCGCGATCGCCATGATGAGCCCGAACGGCCGGATCCGCGCCGCCGCCCGCGACGTCATCGAGCAGCTCGACCGATTGGTCGTGCTCGATCTCGCGACTTCGAAGGCGACGGAGTCCCGTTCGATGCTGGCGGAGCACAATGCCATCATCGACGCGCTCCAGGCCGGCGAGGGCCGCAAAGCCGTGCGCCTGGTGGCGCAGCACATCGAGCGCGGGAAGCGCCGGATTCTGGCGTCGCTCGCCCGGATGGCCATCGTCCCATAGTCGCGACCCGACCAGTCTGTGATATCTCAGTAGGCTCTAAAAATAGAGCAACCTGCTCATTTTACGGAACGGCTCAGCGCAAACTATGCGCTTGACCTGAGATATCAATAACGCGACCTTTTGAGCCTGCCGCCGCAGTCCTGCGCGACGGTATTTAGTTTGAAGGTCAACGATGAAGGTCAGTGCCGTCAGTTCGGACAATCCCAAGCCGCTTGCCGTCTATACGGAGGCGTTCTGCGTCGGGGATCTGGTCTTCGCGGCCGGTCAGCTCGCGACGGATTTCAAGGGCGGTATTCCCGACAAGGCCCGGCGCCATCCGGCTTTTCCCTTCTATGGCTCCGACATCAAGCTGCAGACCGACTACATCCTGAAGACCCTCGCGACGACGTTCGAGGCCGCCGGCAGCGGGCTCGATCATATCGTCAAGGCCCAGGTCTTTTTGACCGATCTCGCCGACTTCGCCGGGTTCGACGAAGTCTGGAAAACCTACTTCAAGACGCCGCCCGCGCGCACCACGGTGCAGACCACAGATCTCTTGATCAAGGACGCGCTGATTGAGATCGACCTGATCGGCTATGTGCCGCGGCCGGGTCTCGATGTCACGGTGATCAAGTCCGGCCTGCCGGCGCCGATCGCCCACTACACCGAGGCGTTCCGCGTCGGAAACATGGTGTTCGCGGCCGGGCAGCTCGCGACCGACTTCAAGACCGGCATCCCGGCCAGCGCGCGCAAACACCCGGCCTTCCCCTTCTACGGCTCGGACATCAAGCTGCAGACGGATTACATCCTGAAGAATCTGGCGACCACTTTCGCCGCCGCCGGCACCTCGCTCGACCACGTCGTCAAGGCCCAGGTCTTCCTGACCGATCTCAACGATTTTGCGGCTTTCGACGAAGTCTGGAAGACCTACTTCAAGGTCCCGCCGGCCCGCACCACCGTCGGCACCAGCGGTCTCCTCATCAAGGATGCTCTGATCGAGATCGACCTCATCGGCCACGTCCCCGTCGATGGCGTCGGCAGCGCCGTCAGCGTCTCCGACGCGCCGCGGCCGCTGGCGCATTACTCGGAAGCGCACAGCGTCGGCGATCTCATCTTCGCGGCCGGACAATTCGCCTCCGATTTCACGACGGGTGTTCCGTCGGAAGCGCGGCGCGATCCTGCCTTCCCGTTCTATGGCTCCGACATCAAGCTGCAGACGCATTACACGTTGAAGAACCTCGCCAAGACCTTCGCGGCCGCGGGCAGTTCGCTCGACGATGTCGTCAAGGCGCAGGTGTTTCTCACCGATCTCGCCGACTTCAACGGCTTCGACGAGGTGTGGAAGCAATATTTCAAGACGCCGCCCGCGCGGACGACGGTCGGAACCACGGGCCTGCTGGTGAAGGATACGCTGGTCGAGATCGACCTCATCGCCGCCAAGCGATCCTGATCGGGCATGGCATTCGATCATCCCGCCATGACGATCGAAGACGGGCCATCACCCTGGCGTCTGGCGGCGGTCGGGATCACCAAACGCTATGGACCGCTCACGGCGAACGATGCCGTGACGCTCGATCTCCGCGCCGGTGAGATCCATGCCGTGCTCGGCGAGAACGGCGCCGGCAAGTCGACGATCATGAAGATCCTCTACGGCATGGAAATGCCGGACGCCGGCACGATCGAACGCGACGGCCAGCCGCTCATCATTCGCTCGCCGCGCGATGCCATCGCGGCGGGGATCGGCATGGTTCATCAGCACTTCATGCTGGTGCCGACGCTGTCGGTGCTGGAAAACCTGATCCTCGGCACGCCGCTGTCGGGCCGGTTCATGGTCCGCAAGCGCGCCGTTCGCGCCAAGCTCGCGGCGCTGGCGGCCCGCTACCGCATCGACGTCGATCTCGATGCGCGGGTCGATGAACTGTCCGTCGGCGCGCAGCAACGTGTGGAAATCTTGAAGGCGCTGGTCCGCGGGGCGCGCGCGTTGATCCTCGACGAGCCGACGGCGGTACTGACGCCGCGTGAGGTCGAGGCGCTGGGCGATACGCTGCGCGAGCTCTGCGCCGAAGGGCACGGCATCTTCATCGTCACTCACAAGCTCGCCGAGGTGATGCGTCTGAGCGATCGCGTCAGCGTGATGCGCCGCGGCCGGCTGATCGGCACCTGGCCGACCGCCGCGGTCGCGGCCGACGACCTCGTGACCCACATGGTTGGCCGTAGCCTCCAGGCTGCCGTGCCGCGGACGGCGCGCGCGCCGGGAGCGCTGATGCTGGAGATGCAGGCCATCCACGTCCCCGGTCAGGGCGGGCGTCCCGGTCTCCGCGGTCTCGATCTGAGGCTCGCAGCGGGCGAAATCCTCGGCATTGCCGGCGTCGACGGCAACGGCCAGCAGGAGCTCGCCGACGCGATCACCGGCCTACGGCGCGTCACGTCGGGCGAGATCATCCTCGATGGCGAGGCCATCACCAACCGGCCGACCGCGACCATCCTGGCGAGCGGCCTCGCCCATGTGCCGGAGGACCGTCACCGGGACGCGGTCGTCCTCGACTTCCCGCTCACCGACAATGCCGTTCTCGTCGACCACGCGCGGCGCGGGATCCAGCGCCGCGGTCTGGTCGACCAGGGTGCGGTGACCCGTTTCACCGATGCGCTGATTGCCGCTTTCGCGGTGCGATGCAGCGGCCCGCAGGCCGCCATGCGCTCGCTGTCGGGCGGCAACCAGCAGCGCTTCGTGCTGGCCCGCGAGCTGTCGCGCCAGCCGAAGGTGATGATCGCGATGCAGCCGACCCGGGGCCTCGACGTCGGCGCGATCAGCGAGGTCCATGCGCGCCTGCTCGAACAGCGCGACGCCGGGATGGCGATCCTCCTGGTCTCCGCCGAGCTCGACGAGATTCTGGCGCTGAGCGATCGCGTCGCCGTGCTCCGGGAGGGCCGCATCGCCGGCGTGCTCGACCATCCGAGCGTCGAAGCGATCGGCGCGCTGATGCTCGGCACAGCGGCGGAGCAGGCGGCATGACCGCCGTCGCGGCGCCCAAACTCGCTGCTGCGATGCGCTCGCAGGCTGTTTTGGGCCTGGGGCTCGTGGTCATCTCGCTGACCGCCGCAGGGCTCGTTCTGCTCGCGACCGGCGTGAATCCGCTGCGCGCCTATGTCGAGATTCTTCGCAGTGCCTTCGGCTCGGTGGACGCGCTGAGCGAGGACCTCGTCTACGCCACGCCGGTAATCCTGACCGCCCTGTCGGTCATCCTCGCGTTCCGCTGCGGCCTCTGGAACATCGGCGCCGACGGCCAGCTCTACCTCGGCGCGATCGCCGCCGTTGGTTTGGGATTCAACCACGTCGACCTGCCCGGGCCGCTTCTGCTTCCTGCGATGATCGTCGGCGCTTTCGTCGCGGGCGCCGCGTGGGCCGCGATCCCGGCATTGCTCCGGCTGCGTTTCGGCGCCAGCGAAGTCATCGTCACCCTGATGATGAACTTTTTGGCCGTCACGCTCGCCACCTATCTCATCGGCGGCCCCTGGGCGTCCGGCATCACCCCGGCGACGGGACCGATCGCGCCGGCCGGGTTCCTGCCCAGTCTGGTGCCCGGGACGCGGGTCAACGCCAATCTCCTCGTGGCACTGGCCGCCGCCGCCGGCCTCGCCTTCGTGATGAAGCGGACGGTGTTCGGCTATCGTGTGCGCACGATCGGCGCGAACATCCACGCCGCGCGTTTCGCCGGGATGAACGTCGACCGCGTGCGCTTTCTGAGCTTTGCCGGGGCCGGCGGCCTGGCTGGGCTCGCCGGCTTCGGCGAGGTCGCCGGCATCTATCACGACCTGCCCAACGGGCTTTCACCGGGCTATGGCTATACCGGCATCGTCGTCGCGCTGCTGGCGCGCCTCGATCCGCTGTGGGCGGTGGTCGTCGCCTTTGCCCTGGGGGCGCTCAACGTCGGATCCGGCGGCATGCAGCGTGCGCTCGGCGTCCCGGTGTCGCTGGTCTCGATCATCGAGGCCCTGCTGATCCTGCTGATCCTCGGCACGCGCCTGATGGAGCGGCGGACATGACGTGGGCCTCTCTGCTGGAAATCACCTTCTGGATCCCGCTGCTCAGCGCCAGCATCCGGGTCGCGACGCCGCTCATCTTCGCGGGCCTCGGCGAGAGTGTCTGCGAGCGCGCCGGCATTCTCAACGTCGGCGTCGAGGGCATGATGGCGCTGGGCGCGATTGCGGGCTTCCTCGCGGCATTCTGGACGGGAAATCCCTGGATCGGTTTCGGCGTCGCCATCGCCGTCGGGGCGCTGGCCGGCCTGTTGTTCGGCTTCTTGACTGTGATCCGCGGCGCCGACCAGATCGTCACCGGTGTCGTCTTCAACATTTTCGCGCTCGGGCTGGCGAGCTTCGTCTATGCCCGGCTGTTCGTCTCCGCCCATAGCGTGGCGCAACTGCCGAGCATACCGGTTTACCGGGTGCCGACGCTCAGCACTCTGCCGTTTGTCGGAAAACCTTTCTTCGCGCAGACGCCGATCGTCTATTGCGCCTACGCGCTGGTGCCGGTCTTCTGGTTTCTGCTTGAGCGCTCGCCCTGGGGCCTGAGCGCGAGGGCTGCCGGCGAGAACCCCGAGGCGGTCGACAGCGCCGGCCTCGACGTCTGGCGGATCCGTCTGCAGGCTACCGCGATCGGCGGCGCCATGGCGGGCCTCGCCGGTGCGACGCTCTCGATCGCCCAGGTCGGCGCCTATGTCGACGGCATGGTCGCCGGGCGTGGCTTCATCGCGCTCGCGATCGTCGTCTTCGGCGCGTGGCGTCCCTGGGGCGTGGCGCTGGCCGCCCTGCTGTTTGGCGCCGTCGACGCTTTGCAGCTGCGGATGCAGATCGGCGGCTCGATCGTTCCCGGCCCGCTGCTGGTCGGGCTGCCTTACCTCCTGACCATCGTGGTCGTCACGCTCGCCGCGGCCCGCGCTGGCTACCCCGCGGCGATCAACAAGCCCTATGCGCGCCGCCGCCTTTCACGCTCTCGCCGCGTCGCGACAGCCAACGCCCTGCCTGCCGGAACGCGCAGCTGAACGCCGTCCTGACCCTGATCCTTCGAGGAGTTCCATGATGACAATGACCATGCCGACTGCGCTGCTGGCCGGAACGGCCATGCTGTGCACCACGACCGCCTGGGCGAAAGACGTCAAAGTCGCCTTCATTCCCTGCGGCCAGATCAACGACGGTTCGTGGAGCGAAGCCGGCTACATCGGCGTGAAGACGGCCAAGGACAATCTGGCGAAGGCCGGGATCACGATGACGATCGACTCGAGCGAGAGCCTGTCGCCGTCCCAGGCAGAAGTGGCCGCGCGCGACTACGCCAAGCGCGGCTACCAGACCGTGGTGCTCCATTGCGGCACGTTCGCCGATGCGGCCTATAACGCCGGCAAGGACTTTCCCAACACCAACTTCCTGATCGCCGTGGCGCCCAAATCGGTGAAGAACGTGTGGACCTACACGCCGGCCATGCAGGATATCTCGTTCATCGCCGGCTATCTCGCCGCCAAGATGAGCAAGACCGGCGGGGTCGGCGTCGTCGCGAGCTTCAATTTCTCCAACATCACCTGGCAGGCCGAAGGGTTCCGGCTCGGCGCCCGCTACGGCAAGCCCGGCATCAAGACCTTCTCGACCTACATCAACAGTTTCGACGATGCCGGCAAGGCCAAGGAAGCCGCGCAGGCCGAGATCGACGCCGGCGCCGACGTGATCTACAGCGCCACGGATCAGGCCTCGCGCGGCATCTACGCCGCCGCGGAAACCAACGACGCGCTGGCCATCGCCTCCTATTCCGACCAGTCGCAACTGTCGCCGAAAACGGTCCTGACCAGCGCCCTCGCCAATATCCCGCTGCTGCTCGACACGATGGTCGAGGGCTCGGTGAACGGCTCGCTGACGCCGGACAAGCCCTATGCCGTCGGCATGGCGGGCGGCATCGGCGCTCTGGCGATGAACCCGGCCCTCGTCAAGACGATCCCCGCCGATGTTCTCGCCACCGTGCAGACGCTGACCGCCGACATCAAGACCGGCAAGCTCAAGATTCCCGCCCTGTCCGAGCCCGGCAAATCCGAGCAATACGATCTGGCGACGCTTAAGGCTCACTAGGCTCAGGACCTATCAAGCGACTTGCGGATGAGACGATCGCTTGATTCAGTGACGGTACCAGGAGGTGCCGTCATGAGTGATCTGATTTGGCTTTCACCGGCGCAGATGCGTCGCATTGCGCCGTGCTTTCCGCTCTCGCATGGGATCCCGCGGGTCGACGACCGGCGGATCATCAGCGGCATCATCTTCGTCATCCGCAACGGGCTGCGCTGGCGCGATGCGCCTGCGGCGTACGGTCCCCACAAGACGATCTACAATCGCTTCATCCGCTGGAGCCGCCTCGGTGTCTTCAATGCGATCTTCGCAAGGCTCTCGGCCAAAGGCGGCAAGCCCGATCAGCTGATGATTGACGCGACCCACCTCAAGGCCCACCGCACGGCGGCCAGTCTGCTCAAAAAGGGGCTGTTCCCCGACATATCGGACGCACCAAAGGCGGCCTGAACTCCAAGCTGCACGCCGTCTGCGATGGCTATGGGCGCCCACTGATCCTGCTGCTCAGCGAAGGCCAGATGCGCGACGACACGGGCGCCGCGCTGATGCTCGACGCCCTGCCGTCAGCCGGGGCGCTGCTCGGCGACAAAGGCTACGACGCGGACTGGCTTCGCGCCGCCTTGACGCAGCGCGGCATCACCCCGTGCATCCCATCCAGAGCCAACCGAACCATCGCGATCCCGCACGATCGGCTGCTCTATCGCCAGCGCCACAAGATCGAGAACATGTTCGGCAAGCTGAAGGACTGGCGCCGCATCCACACCCGCTACGACCGCTGCGCCCACACCTTTATGTCAGCCATCTGCATCGCGGCCACCGTCATCTTCTGGATCGATCAATAAGTCCTGAGCCTAGTGGCTCAACAGTGAGTTTTGGGAACTGCAACCCAGCCAGCGATAGCTCGGCCTGCCCCTATGCCTCGGAAATGCCCGTGCACCACGTGCACCACGTCCTCCTTCATCAAACATTGGAAACCTCATGACAGATCATATCGAAAAAGTCGGGCAGCTTTGTAACGAGCGCGACGGAAGCTGGGCCGACATCTACGAAGCCGACGGCGTCAGCGATCCTCGCGTTCGCGTAGAAGTACCGCGAGAAGTCCGTGAACCGCACAACGTCCCGTAAGCTGCTTCTCAAAAACCGTGCTGATGTATCCGGGCTCGACCACTGTCGCGGCGAGTTAATCGTTGCGACGCAAAGTGACGCGCCGGTGACGCATCGCGCCGGACATACGGGCTGGCGCGATGCAGGTAAGCGCTATGTTACTCACCGAGAGGTTGTTGGTGCGGAAGACGGGTCGGTCTTGCCGCCGCCGCTAAGCGCTCTTGCTCAGAACCTTGACTTACGCGGGACGCTTCAAGGTTGGAAAGACCTCATCAACGTTGCGCTCGAGCACCGCCGTGATGGCTTTGTCAGCAGTCTTTGCTGCACCGCTCTTGTCGTCATTAAGCTGCTCGAGCTTCGCACTCTCTATTTACG
>NZ_LMUU01000132.1:36611-50035 GCF_009765775.1 Beijerinckia sp. L45 | reverse complement strand
GTCAGCCATCTGCATCGCGGCCACCGTCATCTTCTGGATCGATCAATGAGTCCTGAGCTTCTACTGCTGGAACTCTGAGGTCGGCGCAAAGACGGGGGCTCAGCCGAGGCCAACGGAGTGGGTTGACTCAAGCGTGCAGTCCGGCTTTCGCGGCCTGATAGATGTGGAGTTGTGTGGCGGCGGCCTGCAGCAGCGGCGTTTCAATCCCCTTGGCGTGGCCGCGATCGACGAGATCCTGCAGGATCTCGTCTACCTCGACCTGGGCGCCGCCCATGAGGTCTCGGTACATTGAGGACGCAAAGGGCGAGCCTTGCTGGCTCAGCATGGCCGCTGTGGCGCTCATCAACCCCTCCGACGGGGGATAGCCGCTGGAGCGCGCCACGTCGGCGGCCTCCTGCAGGACCGCCAGCGCCGTGGCTTGCCCCCCGGAAACAGCGACGATCTCGCCGACGGTGCCGCGGAGCAGGCAGGTGGCGGCGCCGAGGCTGGCGAGTTGCACCCACTTGTCCCACATATCCGGCATGATCCGGGTGGAGATCGCCGCGTCGAAGCCCAGGCCGTGCATGGCGGCATCGACGGCGCGGATACGCTCGCTCACGGTCCCGTCCAACTCACCATAGCCGATCTGCTGCAGCGGGTTTAGCTGGCGGATCACGCCGTCTTCGAGCGTTACCGCGACACGGCAGGCGCCGCCGATGAGGGCGTCCCGACCGAAGCGCGCCTCCAACCGGCCCATATGGGCCATGCCGTTCAACACCGGGAGAATTATGGAGCCAGGCCCCACCGCCGCAGCCAGGTCCTGCATGGCGGCCTCGAGAGCGTAGCCCTTGACGCCGAGGAAGATCAGGTCGAAGGGCCCCGAGAGATCCTCGGCCGTCGCCAGCTTGGGCTGCAAGGTCAGGTCGCCCAGGGGGCTTTTCACCTGCAGACCCTGCCCGCGCAGCGCCTCTGCCCGTTTGGGACGGACGAGGAAGGTGACGTCCCGTCCGGCTGCCGCCAGGCGAGCGCCGAAGTAGCCGCCCACGGCGCCTGCCCCGACGATCAGGATCTTGAAACTCATCTCGGTCTTCCTTTTTGGGCGGCCGGATCGATCAGGTATGCGGCGGGCTGGCCGGCTTGGCGCCGTCCAATTCCCGCATGAACGCGCCTACATGCTGAGCCCAGAGCTTGGGATGGGCCATGGTGAGGTGTTCAAACGAGGTGGGCGCTCCCTTCTGCACCACATAGTGGGCACCCGGGATGGTGGGCGTCAGCCGCTCAAGAATCGGACTGATCTGTAGGATCACTTCAGCCGCCCCAATCGACATCGAGACAACGACCTTTGGCCTCTCCAGGGCAGCGTCAAGGCACAGCTACATCACCGCCCTTTTCGGCTATCTCAGCTTGATATCTTTTGGCTCTAATGCGGCTTAATGCCGTACGTGCTTGATAAATTTCGTGATCCGAAACATCCCGATCGGCGAGGATCAATCGGGCGGCGGCAATGACTTCGCTTTCGCTGTGAGATGCAGCACTTCCAACCACTTTCGGAGCATCAGAATAGGTCATGCGACAACCCACCCCCTAACATTCGACACAAATAGGCTGAACAGTCCACACTCGTGCGCAAGTCAATTTTTCGTCATCGACTTGCGAACCAAAAATTCTTCGCTAACTTCGTACGAAATTTGATAATGAAGCACACTATGTCTGTGATGAGGACCCAAGCGTCACCGTCGAGCTGGACCGGGTTGTTCACAAGGATGGCACTTTTTCCGTCTGCCTAACTCCTGATGCTGGCGGCGACGCAAAATCGAAGCACTGAACTAGTGTGCTGTCCCTTAAATAGCTTTACTTAGCTTTTCTAGTTTGGCGAAGATTGCGTCGCTAGTGGCGGTCCATTGAAACGGCTTTGCGTGAACGTTGTAGGCAGCGACGAACGCTTCGATCTTGGCCACGAGATCTTTGGCGCTGATGAATGAGCCGCGCCGGATCTGGCGCTGTGTGATCAGGCCGAACCAGCGCTCGACTTGGTTCATCCAGGATGCATAGGTCGGTGTGAAATGCAGGGTGAAGCGAGGTCGCTCGGCCAACCACGCGCGAACCTTCGGATGCTTGTGGGCCGCGTAGTTGTCGACGACGAGGTGCAGATCGAGATCGCTCGGCACGTTAGCCTCGATGTGTTTCAGGAAGCCCAAGAACTCCTGGTGGCGATGGCGAATTCGGCATTGCGTCATGACCTGTCCGTTAACGATGTCGAGCGCAGCAGACAACGTCGTCGTCCCATGGCGGACGTAGTCGTGGGTAACGCCTTCAATTTAACCGAGCCGGACTTTTCGCACCTGGCAACCCAAGGCTCCTTAAGCGCGCCACTTCCACGTTCGCACGCAAATCAAGACGGACTGGAATGTGACGATAAGCCATGACTTCCGAAGCTGCCGGGGGCGGACACCCGAATGGCCTTCTTTTTAAGCAATGCTGATCGGGCGACTGCTAGTCCTTCGTTGAAGTACGGAAAAACACATAGTCAGCCGAATACGGCTCAAGATGGAATGTGCCGATCGCATTGCACGGCCCCGCGAACGCGCCACCTTTCGTATTGAGCCTTTGCACGACGTCCGCTTTAATTAAAGGCCCTCCGCCACTTCGCCCGACGACCGCGAGCCTGAGGCGGGGAACATCGGCATTTGTGACACCTGGACTTTCGGCATCGACCTTTCCGACGATCGCTTCACCTAATGAAAGTTCCCAAGTAGGGCCTGCGTAGTGGCGCCCTACCGTCTTGCCGTCTCTCATAAGTGACGCGAGCGGCTCGCGGAGTCGCCACTTAGCGCCGTCCGATCCAACCGTCGAACACTCGTAGATCTGCACACCGACCGCCTGCAGAGTCATAATCTTTACGCCATTTTCCACGGCAATCGGATCTGCGACGGCGCCAGAAGATGCCGAAGTGGACGACGCTGAAGATAGGCCAAGAAGGGAGAAAAACGACAGCAATAATCTGACAAGGTCTCTCGATGCCACGTTTGCACATAGAAAGCGGGCTTGCTCAAGCCAGGGGGTTCCAGCGCGCATTTGCGTATCCTTCATCTTCATCACACGGAAATGCAACGTGTCGTCCATATAGGGTGCCCGGCGTCTACGCAAAAAAGATAGAAAGCCGCCTTACGTTTAGAACGCACTTGATCGACCGGCCACGGACCCATTTTTCCTGGCTCGTTGAATATGGCGCTTGCGGTCGCTCCCGCGGCGCACGGTGGTGTTTCAAGCTGCAGCACCGGCTTGGACAGCGATACGGCCGCTATACCGCCAAGCGATCCCGAGACCTGCCGCTCCCTTTTCGGCCAGAACATGTCGTACAGCAGCCAGTCTACACTGCGTCCATGCTAGACAGCGAACGCTGCCGTCGACCTGGCAGAAAGCTGTCGTTGCAACGCGTATTTCTCGCTCAGAGCGTCGCTGGCGTGTTCAATTCGACGACTTTCGCGGCGTGATCCCCCAGGTTGCGAAGGAAACGCCGAGCCCCGTCTTTCCCGATGCCGGGATGATGGGATGATGGGATGTTGCCCCTTACGATTTTGGACAACAAACTTTTCGAGCACGCAACCTGCTCCGCCAGGTCCTTCAATCGCAGGCGCAATGGCAAGACGCGCGTGGCGCATGCGAACCCCAAGCTTGACGTCCGGCAAGCCGTCAACTCTGCTTGCAGTTGCATCGGCCATCGGCTCGTTCAAAAAGGAGCGCCTACTCGAGTGTGCAAATTTTAAGTCTAACGCCGCCCGATTTAACACCAATTCGCTGAAGTTTTAATCACCGCCAGCAAACATCGGTGCTCCTGATCCGAGAAGCCGACCGCTTGACAGATTGTGGGTAACATCGAAGCGAGCCGCATGACGATGTGCACGCGGAGGCTCTTTGTCCGCAAATCGTTCATCAAGTGTGTGTCATGTTTAAGATCAAACGGAGCTAGCGCTTTCCTTTTCTGCAGGACAAAATGCGAAAGTTTATTTCTTTCAAGCGATTGGTTGATGGGGTAACCAGTGGTAGCGCGCTTCGCCATCACCGGGCAGTAACGCACTTTAGTCTCGCGACAACCTTAGCCTTACTCAATGGCGTGTCACGCGCTTGCGCGACTGCGCCAACTTTCGAGCTCGCGACCCAACAATGCCTTGAATTGATTGTTTCGTTCACCGGTTGGCAAATCGGCCACGCCTATCGACGCACTTCAGACGGAAGCAGTGTCGAATCGATGCGGATTTGGTACCTCGCGCCATCACTGAATACGTGCTCCGCAACCGAGTTTGTCATCGCCTCCGAGCGGATTGTTTTTACAACTGATAGGGGCCTCGGCTCTGGACTCATTGGAAAGGTAGCCACCGAGGGAAAAGCGCTCTCCTATGACGACGTAACCACCATCCCAAGCTATCTTCGAGCCGAAGCAGCTCGCGCCAATGGGCTCCGCGGCTGTTTTGCTTTTCCAGTTTTCGCTAACGACCGCGTCGAAGTCGTCCTCGAGTTTTTTTTGCGGGAGGCCGCTGAGCTTGATGAAGATCTTCTTGAGTTGATGTCGTATGTGGCCGAGCGCCTCTCCTTAACGATGAATGAGCATGCGCAAAGGGCTCGTAATCAAACGCTGATGGACGCTTTGGAGAATGTCGCGACACGCTTATCGGTTACGACCGCCAGTGTAGAAGCAGGAGCCAGTATTGTCTTGAGAATGGCAGAGGATGTTGATGCAAGCCGGTCAAACGTGGACCGTGTCAGCACGGACGCCTCTGAAGAAATCAAAAATGCGAGTGAGGCAGCACAAAGCCTTGAGACGCTGACAGGCCAAGCGAGCAACCACGCGGAGCGCATCGCAGCCATAGCTGGCGGTACAACGGACATCCTTAGAAACGCCGTGGAAGTGTTCACTGATCTGCAAGCAAAGATAGCCGGCGTTGGTCAAATGAGCGGAATGATTGGTGTCATCGCTGCGCAGACCAATCTGCTGGCCCTAAACGCGACGATTGAAGCCGCTCGTGCCGGTGCTGCGGGGCGCGGCTTTGCCGTCGTGGCTTCAGAGGTCAAGGAGCTCTCAAAACACGTTAGCAATGCGACGCGAGAGATCGCCCACCAAATCGACCTGCTCAAACAGTCCGCTCTCCAGTCAACGAGGTCTCTGTCGCTTGTCCGGAAGGAGATCGAGACAGTGCAGCATGAAGCTACTGAAATTACCCGGGTGAGTGCCCTATATCGCGATGCTTCCTGCAGCATTGCCGAAAGTGTCTCACGAGCCCGCAAGACGATCGCTGGAGGCGCTCACTATCTCGATGCGCTTCGTTCAACAACGGCAGAAGCAATTAGCTCGTCGCAAACCTTAAGCGCCAGTTCTGGTCAATTACATCAGCAGGGCCAAGAACTAAGCCGAGCGGCAGGGCAACTTGCTCGTTGCACGGTCACTTGAGGCGCTATGCTGATATCCTCCGAAGGTCAAGACCCATCAACGTCTCGCAGGGCCCTGCGCTTGATTCGCACGCGCGCTCGACACCTCGAATCGGTGCGCAAAGGGTATGCAGGATCGAGATCCGTTGGGCAGTCGAGGAAGCGGCAGCGATACGGACGCTATCGCCGGCTACTGCCAGTTGGCTAGCGGCCAGAACACGCGGATATGCCGCCGGTCGGCACTGCGCCCAAAGTGGCCGTTGCGCGGATATAACCTAGCTATCGAACGCGGACATTAAGGGTGAGCTTAGGCGGCCTCGTAAGCGATGATGGGGGTTGTCATATCAACCCCTATCATGTAAAAAGGTTGTCATGACATCCCAGGAACATGCACAGGTCCTTATCACCGGCGGCTCTGTCGGTATCGGGCTCGGACTGGCGCAACGCTATCTCGCGGCAGGCGCACGCGTCCTCGTGACGGGACGCGAGGAAGCGCGTCTCCGGGCAGCAGCTGCGAGCCACCCGGGCCTTCTGACCCATGTGAGCGATATGGGCAGTCCATCGGCGCGGGAAGCCCTTGCTCGCGACGCGCAGAATTTGCTACCGAACCTTTCCGTCGTCATCAACAATGCCGGCATCCAGCGCCGCGTCTCGCTCGCGATGGACACAGCGTCTTGGGCCGAAAGGCAGACCGAGATTGACATCCTGCTGGCCGGCCCGGTTCATCTCAACAGCCTGCTTGTGCCGGTAATGGTGAACAGTGGACGCACCGGCATGGTCGTCAATGTGACTTCCGGGGGCGCAAATATCCCGCAGCCCTTCGCGCCGGTCTACAGCGCCTGCAAGGCGGCGCTCCACAGCTACACGGTCACCCTGCGCCACGCGCTCTGCGACACTAGGATTGCTGTCAAGGAGTTGATTCCGCCCGCCGTCGCCACGAAGCTCGCCGGTACGGGTGCCACACATGGCGTGCCGCTAGATGAGTTTTGCGACGCGGTCTTCACTGCCCTGGTCGAGAGCGATGAGCTGGAAATCGGCTTCGGGATGACCGCGACGGACGCGTTCGCCGCGCACCGCGACATACAGCGCGAGATGTTCAAAGGTTTCGCGGCCCGCTTTCCGGTCAAGACCTATGCTGGAGCAGCAAAGCGTGTCTGACGACGGCCGTCCCCTTGCTCCAAGTGAAATGGCAGTCTGGCACGCTCTGAAACGTTTGAGCGAGACGGCGCTGTCGCTTGTTGGAGCCGACATCGAGGCCGCGTCAGGGCTGTCCGGCGCGGATTTCGGCATCCTGTCGCGGCTTGAAGATCTCGGCGGCGGCACCCTTCACCAGCATGAGCTAGCGAAATTGCTAGGCTGGCAGAAGGCCCGGTTGTCCCATCAGCTCACGCGCATGCAGAGCCGCGCGCTCCTGCGTCGCGATTGCCCCGCAGCGGGTATCGGTGTGCAAGTCTCGATCCTGCAAGCCGGCCGCGACGCCATCGCGACGGCGCGGCCGGTCCACGCGGCCTCGATCCGCCAGCATGTCTTGCGCCACATCCGGGAGAAAGAGGCACGCACGCTGGTCGACGTCGTCCAGCGACTGAAAGGCGCAGAAGCTGGTCCCGGCGGCGCGCCTCGAAGGAAGTCGTGATGGGTGAAGCCGGCAGACCTGCATTGAATGCGACGCTCGCGGCGGGAAGCATAGCGATCATTCTGAACACGCTGGCACTCAAGGTCGCGGACCTTATTCCATTGGCCACCGCGAAAGGCGGCTTGTTGCGCTTGATTACGCCCTGGTTGACGCCGGTCCTCCAACTGTTCGGGGTGGCTGGCGTCTGGGCCTCTTTGGCCGGCCCACCGGTCACTTCGTCGGCTTTCCAGACGGGTTTCCATCTGGCTGTCGGCATGGCGATGGCTATTGCCTATGCCTTCGCAATCGAACCACACTTGCCGGGTCGACCCTTCGTCAAAGGGATGATCTACGCTCTGATGGTCTGGTTGCTGAATGCATTCGTTCTCTTGCCTGCAACGGGCGAACGAGTTGCGGGTTCGGCTCACCTCACCGCACCAGGAGTGCTTTGGTTCGCGGCGGCGCACACGCTCTTCTTCGTCACCCTTGCCATGCTCTACGCGGCATTTCGTAGGCGCAGCCACGACGCGATCTAAATCGCCGAAACTTCACGCGTGACCTTTGATGCGTGAAACAACTGTCTGTTACCAGCTAACTGTCCCGTCTCGGCCATAACGCGTCGTTCCTGCTTGACATCAGAACCGCTTGGCGGGGGTGCGTCGGCTTACGCAGCCCGCTAACTGCCGTGCGGCGTCGCCGCGTCGCAATCAATCGGCATTAAATAGCTTGGGCGACTGAGCCGCCCGGTGCGCTTTGAGGGGCTCGTACGTGGCAATCAGCCGAATGCAGGGCCGCCGGCCTGCAAAGGCTTCGAAACGCGGCCCATGGGCCTTTTCAGCATCGAATTTCGTTGCGAACCGAGGCATTGTCCATGCTGACGGTTCGAGCTGAACCGTCAGCTTTTTCATTTTCAATCGGCTCGAAAGGGCTCAAGTCCGGGGCTGCCTCAGGAAAAGACAAATATAAGCAGCAGCACTATGACAACGATCAGTATGATCCATACCTTCCGGCTTATGTGGGTCTTTAGATTTTCAACGTCCATTGGAGGACCGGATAAACCGCCTCCCTGTGGGGCCACATCGGCAGCTGCATGCGCTTCGGCTGGCGCGGCTTCCTTCAATGCGAACATGGCTTCAAGGCTTCCTCGGCTTTTCTCTTGAGCCAAAAACTGGCGGGGCGGAATGCCGTGGTCGAATAGCAAGCCGACGAGCAAAAACTTTAGATTATCAACCTCGACCTGGGCCGCCGCTGCAGCCTGCCGGGCTTCGTCACGTAAGCTGAAAGTGGCACCGGCCTCGCTATCGGCCTTCAACAGCTGCACGCGGGCGTGGGCGCTGTCATAGTCGCCAGCAAGCTCGGCAAGCACCCGCCGCCCGTCGGCGCGCATGCGTTCAAGCAGGCCGAACGATGTGACAGCTTGCTCAGCCGCGCCTTCCTCAAAAGCATGGGGCGGAACGAATTTGGCGAATTGATCGAACTCGACGCGCGGAAGCGAGAAGCTGATTGCTGCACTGTTGCGGAAAATCAATGTTCCCGAGACGATCAGTTTCTGTTCCTTGCCACGCAAACTCAGGTCGAGCAGTCCCGCTCCCAATCCACCAGCTTCCCCTTTCGAAAATAGGCTGGCCCCGATGCCGGTTAGCGCCATGCGCCCGATGGTGCGCTTCACGTCGGTGACCTGACGCTCATCGCCGAACCATATCGCTAGAAGGTTCTTGAGGTCCAAGACCTCGTTGGTTTTGGCGAACCGAACGCTGAGTTCGCCAACGCGGCGGTCGAACCTGACATCCCAGGTTGCTGGTTGAATGTCGAGCCATTCGCCGCGCTCGTTCAGCATCGGCAGGCGGGCAACCTCAAAGCTTCGCATTGCAGCTACTGGTCCCAGCTCGAGGTATTGGATCCTTCGCTGGTGTCGGTGACCACCTCTAGTGGGTTGCAACCCAATCGCACTTTCAAAACCTCGCCAAACTTAAGGGTCGCGGGCAGCGGCTGCAGCGGCAGCACCGCGCAGTTTCCGCGATTTGCTGTGATCTTTTGAATCGTCAGAGAGTCTATTTTCGAGGTGATCGACAGAAATTCTGCGGCGCTGTAAGTCGGCGTCCAATAACCTTGGCCGGGATAACCGTGATATTCTGACATTCCCTCGACCTGTTCTTGCCGCTTCATAACCGTGAACGGCGGCGCGTCTTCTGCATCAGCGAAGCTCATTAACGTTGTCGAGCATGCTATTGAGGCTGCGACGAAAGCCGACGCGTACAAAGCATTTCCGATTATCATCTTTAAGTGGTCCGACTTCTTTAAGAAAATGGTCTTTGGAATAAGCAATAGCGACTCATAGAAATCCATGTAGCTTTCCCTCCTTACTGTGTCGCTGCTGCCGTTTATCCGGCAGTTATCGAACCGCCACCTCAAACCCTCGCGGCAGCCGCCCTTATAAATGTCGAACATATTCGATGGTTTAAAGCGCGGCAAGTTGGTCTCCGTCGCGCATGATCGGGCGCGAGCGCATTGCTAAAAACCTTCGGCGGATCCGCATCGAACGCGCGCTGTCGCAGGAGAGCCTCGCTGTTGATGCTGACGTTGATCGCACCTACGTTTCTGGCCTTGAACGCTCAGAGTTCAATCCAAGCGTTGATCTGCTCGACCGCCTTGCCTCGGCCCTGAGTGTCGATATTTCGGACCTCTTTTTGATCCCCGACGCCGAGGCCGCCGAGCCCGAGCCATTAAAACGCGGGCGGAAGCCGGGCGCGCGATAGGCCGAACCTGCCGCAAAGGGTGCGGCTAGGCTGACAGCACCGGCGATGCGAGCACGCTGGCAACAGCAGCCCGTAAACCGCTTCCGTCACGATCCACTGACTGAACGTAGGTGAGCAGCTGGCGGATCTCGACTGCGGTTGCCGGCACAATGGCAAATAGCGCATCCAAGGCCTCGCGCGCCGCGCTGCTCGCAACGTCGTAGGCGGCGCGGTCGCCTTCCGTGACGTGTTGCGGCGGGTCGCGTTGGCTCGTCCAGACATCATCAGCTTGGTTAGCGGCCTCGATGTAGCGAGCGACTGCCAATCGGTTACGGTCGATGGCTTCCGCGATGCTCAAGTCACGCCGCTGGTGAGTCGGGTGGTAACAGCCCAAGGTCATCGCGCCGCCGCACGAAGGCTGGTTGATCGGGCCAATCACGCCAACGCAACACAAGCAACGACTCGCCCTTGTCTTCGATGACGATGCTTTCGAACCAGCCAGCGTTGTCGCCGTCGTTCGCGAGCACGAGCGAACCGACGACGACTTCATCCCAGCCTGAAGGCACGCAGGTCACTTCGGGCAGCGGTTCGACTTCGGCCACTTCTGGGGCGGCTGGCGCGAAAGCTTCTGGGAACGCGTTGAGCCGATCAAAGACTGCCATCTTGCAGAATGGTACGAAGCCCTTGCCTGTCTGATTCCATATTTTTCCGACCGCCAATTCAAGCGCAATAGCGCGCTGTTCGTCGGTGGTAACTCGAAGCACATGCATGCCCATCAGGCCGGCTGCGCGAACTGCTAACTCAGCATCGGCTTCGGCGAACCATGCTGCATGTGCTTTCGCACTCTCGTCTCTTCCAAAAACGATCAAGGCTGGCGGGGACGTTACTTCGTTTGCTTCAATGGCTTTCATTTTTCCCATTGCGATCTCCGCATAAAAAAAGGCCCCGGATTGGGGCCTGTGATGGTCGAGGTGGACTGGTGCTGGGGGCTGCTGATCGAGCATTGCCAAGGTGGCGACAGGTCAGTGAAGGCAAGCTTCATATTGGCCTCAGGCGGCTAGGCGAAGCCCTAGCAATCTTACCCTAAAACAAACCAGCGTTATTGTCAAGCTCTAGCTTAAACGTTGAAATTTTAACCTTTCGGCGATTTGGCCGATCATAGGCAGCTTGGTTGTTCAAGGCTGAGGCGGCCCTAGAAAGCCGCGCGAGGTGTGCGGGCCGCTTCGACCGGGTATCGCGACTTCACGCCTGACGGCGGCCACGGGGGGGCTTCAATGCCGGTCAAGGCTGCCGCTTCCGAACCAGCGCATCGACCCGCGTATCTCAAGGCGCTGGCTGGGCGGAATCGGTTGGCAGCTTAAGCGCAAGTCGGTCGCAGCTTCGATACGATGGGCAGTATTGCTGATCGCACCGATGCCGATCATCGATGCGTCGGCCGTTGCAAATGCCCCAGCCGCCTTCCGCACAAAAATGCCAAATCGCGTACTGGACGAAGCGTGGAAAACAGGCTGGAAAATCGGCGTCGAACTCGCGAGCATCAATTCGACTTGCAAGGCCGCTGATGAGGTCGGCGCAACCGCCAGGCGCGTAGCAGCCTGGGCCAGGAACGTGCGCGGCATCGAAGCGATCAAGGATCCCAATGCGATGGAGGACATTGTGAATTAGGCTATCGATGGCGATCATCGACGCGCCGGTCGTGGTCCATCGCTCGCGTTTAGGGTCGCCGCCAAGCAGCAAATCCGCGAGCGTCATCGACCACAGCTTCGGACCGATTCCGTAGACGTGGCTCAACGGTTCGAGCAGCGCCGCACGCATCAATGCAGCACGATTAGCAACGCGCTTACCGGGATCAGCAGCTGCGAGCCGCACGTCGATCCAGCTGACGAGGTCGCCATCGCAAACATCACGAACGAATAGTGCTAGCGAGATCGCGGCTTGGTTCAAAGCGCCTTTGCGAAGCGGGTGACGTGGCAAGGGGCAAAGTGGCAGATGATGCGGCTCGCTGCAGGTATCGGCTGACTTGCGGTAGCCGCAGTCACTGAACGCCCAATAATGCCGAAGCCGCGGACAAGAAGGGCGAGCAGCAAGCGCCGCGTAAATCTCCACGGATTGTAGGTCGCCGTGCTTGACGGCGAAGCTCGCAGCCGCACGGTCACTGATGCCTTGAAGGTTAGCGAGCGTCAGGATCCAATCCACGATGGCCGCGCTGTCATGCTGGGCAACCGCACTTTGAATGCCGTTCGCCTCAAGCCCGGAAGAGACATCTTCAAGAAAAATCCTTGGAGCAAGAAGCAGCGCCGGCCGGGTGAGGCGAATGAGGTGCTGCCAAGCGTCCAACATCTGACCGTTCGAAAGGAAAAGCGCCAGCTTCCTAGCCCGTCGGCTTTAGCCAACGTCAAGACGGTTGGGTTACGCCTGCGAAGCTCTTCCTCAACCGCCTTGAATAAGGCAAAGGGGGAAGCTGCACCACGGGAGCGGCAGTGACCGCCGCCCCTGTCTCCTGTAGGTCCGCTTAGGCATCGAGATCAAGAACGTCGAGGCCGTCCGGGAAGTAGAGAACGATAGATCGAACTCGCTGATTGTTTGGCCACATGGTTTGTACCTGTGCCCACTCGTTCGACACGCCCGGCTTGAAGTCGCGCTGATGTCGCAAGTGGCCTTCGGTATCCAACCACTCCAGCACTCGACGTGTCCTTGGACTTGACGAGAAGGTCTTCGCGAAGCCCGAACTGCGAACAACGTATTTTACGCCCGGCTCCTCGCTCTCATGGAAGCCATCTGCACCACCCATGTTCCGTTTTTGCCGAGTCGAAGCGTTATCGGCGTCAATGATCCCTCCCGATTGTAGCAGCCTCTTCAGCTTCAATAGATCAGCCCGGAGATCGGCTTTTGGGTCAGCCATCGAGCGTAAAGCCCTATGGCATGTTAGCGAAATAGCGTGCCAGATTTCGTCTGCACTGAATGGGAGGACGCCCGCATCAACCGCAGCCATACCACCAGCATAGATCACCGCGAACTTCCGTATGATGTCACGCTTGATCAAGTTTGTCGCTTGCTCCTCATGCGTTGAACGAAAAGTTTCTGTCCTCTCCTCATCCGTAGCGCGACCGCCGTATCCGCGTGCAATTAACGCTTCAAGGAAGGCCGGAAATGCGATGCCGCGTTGTTGCGGCAGACCTTCCCGCAAGGAAGCAAACTGCTGACCCACCCAATCCGCTTTGAGGTTATTAGGCTCCAGATCAGGGTATGAATCAAAGATCGAAAAATACCTGCCTCCCTTTACGGGGACGCCGATTAGACGAGCGGTCTCGCCCGGGTCCCGAGTCTCGCCGCTCCTGGCCGCCCACTCGTCGGGAGAAAGTTCCGATGAAAGAATGAGCAGGGTCTTAAAGGATGTCGCACTTGAGTTCCTACCGCTCCAGGACGAATGGCGCATGACGTCTTTTCCGCTCGTCAATGCGTAGGTCGTGCCTTGGAGAATTTGGTATTTTTCGCTCCTCTTTCCCCGTGCAGTTCCAATTTCGTTGATAGGAAGGATGCAATCGTTGAAGGTTAAGGCTGCTTCTATAAGCCCCGCTGGCGTCGCGTTGAGGGTCGGGAGGTCTTCTTCCAAGCCGTAGCCAATTGCGGAGGCCGCCATCAGTTGGATCTGCGATTTCCCAAAACGACTCGGA
>NZ_LMUU01000132.1:3780-36601 GCF_009765775.1 Beijerinckia sp. L45 | reverse complement strand
GTCAGCCATCTGCATCGCGGCCACCGTCATCTTCTGGATCGATCAATGAGTCCTGAGCCTAACGATCTCACCGTGATCGACGTCCCGAACCTGAAGGCGATCCGCTCCGTGCCTGTCGGTCGTCTTCCCGGGGGGCTCGCCATAAAACCGGAGCGCAAGGGCTTTGCATTGTTGCTGGATGAGCCAGAACAAACGTCCATTCATGGCCGGGCTGGGTCGGGCCGATCTTATATATTGAGATCGAGAAAGCGCCGCTCGACGACGCGTCCTCACCGGACGCCTCGGCCTAGGCTGCGAAGGATGGAGAGCTGAGCGAGCCAGCCTCGATCCGTCGCCGGCCGACGCGGCCGACGATCAAGCAGCCGATTTTACAAATTGAGTGATTAAGACTTTCGCGTCCTCAGCGTGCATTGGACCGCTGAAGAAGTATCCCTGCACTTCGGTACACCCCTCCTGCCTGACACGTTTCAGTTGCTCCTCGGTCTCAACCCCTTCCGCGGTTATCGCCGCGCCAACCCGTTCGCCGAGCCCCACGACAGCCCGCACGATGGCCGCCGTGTTCGGATCATGAATATCCTGCACGAAGGCCCGATCGATCTTGATCTTGTTGAAGGGGAACTGCCTGAGATAACTCAGGCTCGAATATCCAGTGCCGAAATCGTCGAGCGCGATCCGGACGCCCATCGCTCTGAGCCGACGTAGGCTCGAGATCACGGCTTGCGCGTCCTGCATCAGCACGCTCTCCGTGATCTCCAATTCGAGACGGTCCGCCGGAAGACCGGATGCAACGAGCGCCCTCTGCACGCTGTCCTCCAGCCCAGGTCGCCGGAATTGCACCGCGGAAACATTGACCGCGATTCGGATGTGATCGGGCCAGGAGGCGGCCTCGCGGCATGCTTCGATTAGCGCCCATTCGCCGAGACAGACGATCATCCCGCTTTCTTCGGCGATCGGGATGAATTGGGACGGTGGCACTTTGCCCCGTATCGGATGCTCCCATCGCATCAGCGCCTCGAAGCCGACGATGTGTCCCGTCGCGAGCAGGATCACGGGTTGGTAATCGAGGGTAAGGCCGCCGGACTGCAACACGTCCTGCATATCGTGTTCGAGGCACGCCGACCCCGCCAGCCGCGGCTCCATCCCGGCTTCGTAGCAGCAATAGGTGTTGCGACCCGCTGCCTTTGCCCTGTAGAGCGCGATGTCCGCGTTCCTGAAGAGTTGAGCGGCGTCTGCGCCCCGGGCCCGACCGGTCGAAATTCCGACGCTGATGCTGACGCGCACCGACTGTCCTTCTATGGCGATCGGCATCTCGATCGCCTCGATGACGCGGCAGGCAACCGCTCTGGCTTCGTCGTCCGTGCTGGTCTGCCCCAGCACGATGGCAAATTCGTCGCCGCCGAGCCGGGCGACCATGTCGCCTTCGCGAACCACGGCCTTGAGCCTTTCGGCAACGAGCGAGAGGACAGTATCCCCCGCAGAATGGCCCATCGTGTCGTTGACGTTCTTGAAGCCGTCGAGATCGCAGGCGAGCACGGCAAACGTGTACCCGAACTGCTTCGCTTTGCTGGTTTCCCGCGTCAATCTATCTCGAAACAGAATGCGGTTCGGCAGTCCAGTAAGGGCGTCGTGAGCCGCCATGTGCTCGATCTGTCGCTCGACCTCCTTGCGACGGGTGATGTCGATTTTCGTGCCGACCATACGGACGGGCCGACCCTTAGCGTCCCTGGCGACGATCTTTCCGCGTGCAAGCACCCAAGAGTAGTCGCCGCTCTTCATCCGGACCCGGTATTCGCATTCAAGGCGATCCGTCTTTCCGCTTAAGTGAGCGACCAAATGTTTCTTCGCGAGGGCAACGTCGTCGGGATGCAATCGGCTCTTCCAGGCCAGAATGTTCGGCGCAATCTCTTCCGGCCCATAGCCGAGGATCGTCATCCACTGCCCTGACAGGTCGACCTCGCCTGTCGTCAGGTTCCAATCCCAGAGACCGTCGCTGCCGCTGTCGAGCGCGAGCGACAAGCGCTCCTCGCTGATCCGCAAGGCATCTTCCATGACCATGCGGTCCGAGATATCGCGCAACGAAGACACGAATCCATCGGCGATCCCGGTTATAGGATTCCGCGTCAAGCTGAACGTCACCTCGACCCAGATCCAGCGTCCGTCCTTGTGACGGTAGCGCTGGCGCGCGATCCCTCTCTCGATCCGCGCATTTGCCAGGTCATCCATATTTTTGGCGAACGTCTCGAAGTCGTCAGGATGTATAAACTCGAATGGGCGGCCCCCGAGCAGATCTTCAGGCTCGTAACCAAGAATCGTCCGGACAGCCGGCGAAACGTAGCGGCGAGTCGCGTCAAGATCGGATCGAATGATCAGGTCGGTGCTGTTGTCCGCCAGGAGACGGTATCGCTCGTCATCCTTGCTACGGGCGATGCGCGCCTCGTGGAGCCGAAAATGTGCCTCCACGATGCTTGCCAGGTCATGGAGGCCTTTCGTCTCTGCGGCTCCGAAATTCGGGCGGGCCACGGTATCCATGATGCACAGCGTGCCGATGTTCACGCCCGACTCCAACGCGAGCGGCACACCTGCGTAAAAGCGAGCATTCGGTCCGCCTCGCACCAAAGACGAATCACGCCATCGTGCGCACCGATCAAGATCGGGCAGCACCAACGCCTCCCCTAAAACGGACTCGACGGTCTGGTGGCAGAAGGCATCGGAGCGAGGAACGGGGTTCGGATCGACTCCGTAAGCCGCCTTGATCCATACCGTCACTTCGTCGACCAAGGTTACGAGCGCTATCGGAACGTCATAGAGATGAGCGGCGACCCGGCAGACAGCTTCCAGATGGGCTTCCGAAGGACTGCCTACGATACATAGGTCACGAAGGGCCCTGAGCCTTTCGCCCTCCAAAATCGAATGCGTCATGCTTCACCAATATACCGGCCAATCCAATGACCTAATATGATCTATCGTCTCTAGTATCGTATTAACATCGAGCGCTAAACTGGATATTATTGCCCATTTCAAAATAAAATGGATGTATACAAAAATAACGTATCGTAATTTACATTTCTAACGACAATATTTATTGTCATTAGATCCGATTCAGAACATGGATGCACGACGAGCGCCACGCAAAAGAGCGTTTCGATACGATGGATCCTCGAAAGCTTTTCGACGGGATCAGCCGGAACAGGCGATTTTGGAAATACCCGGAGGCGACAATCGCTTCGGCAGAAGCCCTGCTCTATGCAGCCGCGTCATGGCCTTCCTCCGACGGGTGGCGAGGCTCGTGTGCGGAGCGGGACTGACTCTTTGTGGAATGCCGCCTACTCATAGGCGGCATTTTGACGTTGCCTTAAGCCTTTACGTGATCGATTCGCGAGATTAACGACGGATGGACGTTTGCCCTAAGCAGCTGGAGATCGGCAATCGGCAGTCATCTCGAAAATGACGACCACGCGCGTCACCCCAGAAAACTGTACGCGCGTTAAAAAGCTTAAGTGTTTGATTTTATTGGTGCCGCAAGAGAGATTCGAACTCCCGACCCCCTCATTACGAATGAGGTGCTCTACCAGCTGAGCTATTGCGGCAACACGACGCGCCGGAGCGCGCCGTGGTTGTTCCATAGCGAGCGCAAGGCCTTTTGGCAATGCGGGCATGCGGTCAAACTAGCCGGATGTGGTGAGATCTTCACGCTGTGGCGCGGCCGCCTTGGCGGGTGCTTCGCGCGGCAGGTCGATGCCGGGGTCGTCGGGGGCTACGATGACCGACCGCATGAACGGGCGGGGCGCCGGCGGCGCAATCGTCGGCGCGACCGGCACTGCGATGATCGCCTCAGAATCATTGTCCCCGTCGGTCCCCGCTATCGGCGTCAGCGGTTCGGGCGCCGCCCATTCTTTTGCAGGCGTTTCCGCCTTGCCGGCCGGAGTCCCGGCGCCGTTGTGACCGGGGAATCCACCCGCCGGCTCGGCGGGAGCCTCGTGATGTTCGAGCGCGGCCTGCGGCGCCTCGGACGGCAACGGCACGTCGGAGCGGCGTTCCAGCGCCTCCCGGCGCGGCTGCACTGGTGCCGGCATGGCTTCCATGGTGTGGCCAGGACGGTCCGCGGGCGCCTGCCAGACGAAGGCGTCGAGCCGGCCGGTTGTCGGCGACACCGGCTCCCACTGGTCGTAGACGATGCCGTCGGCGATCCACGCGGGGTCGAGCGGCGCCCGCGAGGCCCGCGCCAGCCATTCCCGCCACTGGCCGAGATCGCCGAACTCGGCATCCTCGAGATCGGCCATCAGCAGGCAGGCGCGCACGGTCGGGCGTTTGCCTTCGGCGATCACCGGCGCCATCGCTTCGCGCGCCGCGGCAAAGTTTTTCGCCCCCAGGGCGGTCCGCGCCACGGTCATCCGGCTGATCGGGTCGAAGGAGGAAATCCGCATCAGGGTGTTGGCACGCGCCAACCGGTCGCTGGTCGAGTCGCCAGGGCGGACGTCGAGATAGGCGCGGGCGAGTTCGGGATGCGGGCAGCGCGGCCAGGCCGCCTCGATCAGCTTTGCCGCCTTGCGGATGTCGCCGCGGCGGGTCAGCAGACGCGCGGTAAGGACGATGGCCGGAACGAGATCGGGCGCCCGTTTCATCGCCGCGCGCGCCAGCGCCAGCGCCTCGTCGGGGGCCGTGGCTTCCTTGGCGAGGCCGATGGCGGTTTCGAGCACCGCGCGCTGCCGGTCGCCGGTTTCGCGGTCGACGAGTTTCGCCGCTACGCTGGTTTCGACTGTGGCGAGCGCCTTCTGCCAGTCGCCTTCGGCGGCGCGATGTTCGAGCACCGTCTGCGCCGACCAGGGCAACGCCCTGTCGCGATAGGCTTCGCCTGCGAAGTGCCGCGCGGCTTCGGCGTCGCCACGACGATGCGCCTCGTCGTGCAAACCGCGGAGGCCAAGAATGCGGGTGTCGTCGCGCTGCGCAAGTTCGCCATAGGCCGCTTCGGCGCGGGCGCCGTCACCGGTCAACCGTGCTGCCTGGGCACGCAGCACCAGGGCTAGCGGATCGTCGCGCAAATGCTTGCTGGCCTGAACCGAGGCGCGGCTTGCCGCCCGCGCGTCGCCGGCCCCGGCGGCAATCAGGCCGCGCGACAGTGCAGCATAGCCTTTTTCGCGACGCCGATGCCGCGATGCCATCGCCACGAAGGAGGGAAAGCCGAAGATGAACCTTAGAATGCTCCACACCACCATCAGCACGATGGCGATCAGCACGATGAGCGCGAAGCCGACGGCGGCGGACGTGGTGATGTGATAGCCGGCCCAGGTCACGTCGATGTGGCCGGGCCGCTGCAGCAGCCAGTCCGCGCCATAAGCCGCAGCCGCGAGCAACAAAAGATAAATCAGGATGCGGATCATCGGGTTCCCCGCTGAAAGCGTGATGCGGCGTGGCTCATGATTTCTTGGTGCTCAGCGCCGCGATGGCGTCGTGCTCGACGGCATTCGCCGCGGTCTTGGCATCGGCGTGCGTCTTGGCGAGCGCCCCCCAGGCCGCAGCGTCCGGCTTGGCTTTCGCCTCGGGCGGCAGCAGGTTCCATGTCGCGACCGCATCGATCACGTCGTTGCGGGCCAGATCGGCCTTGATCCGTGCGACGCGCGACGGCGTATCCGGGCCATCGACATCGTCGATGCGACGGATCGAAACCAAGCTGCCGGCACCATCCTTCATCCGGTCCCAAAAGCTGGCGTTCGGCTTCGCCTTGTAACCCGCGGACAGAAGATCATCGGTCAGCGGCTCGAACTTCGTGGCGAGGACGGCTGCCGAGGGAACGCCATGGTCGGCGGACTGCCGCAACACGGCAATCTTCGCGGGATCGACGCCGAGCGAATCCAGGGCATTCACCTGAGACGCGAACGGCAGGCCCCGATTGATCTGCTCGACGAGGCTGTCGGCGACGACAGCCAGTGCCGGTGCGCTGGTGATCTTGCCTTCGAGGCTCTTCTGTCCCGACTGGAGCGACTGAACATCGCCCTGCGTGGCGGATGCCTGCTTCTGGACGCCCGCCACCGAAGCCTCGACGGCGGCGAGCTTGCTTTGCGCCGCTTTCAAGTCGCTGGAAGCCGCAGCCTGCTGCTGCATCGTGCCGAGGGCGGCCTGTAGGGCCGCGACCTTCTGCTGCAAGGCGGCAAGGGTGGGGTCCGGCGCCGCCGCTGCACCGGCGACCGGCGGAATGCCGGCGGCTTGGGGCGCAGCGGATGGCGAGCGCGCAGTAGCGTCGATGGCAGCAACCTTACCGGCCAGATTCGCGAGCGATGCCTTCAACGGCGCGACCGCCTGTTGCGCATCGGGGCGTTTTTCCAGCGCGTCGACCCGACCGGTGAGCGCCGCGACCTGCGGCTCGACAGATCCATCGGCGGTCGTCGAGTAAACGTAGAAGGCGCTTCCGGCGCCGATGACCGCGCCGAGTACGATGCCGGCCGCAACCGGCCAGAGACTGGCCTTGCGCGGGGAAGGCACCGTGTCGGGGATCACCGGCGAAGCCGGTGGCGGCGCGTCATCGACCGCCGCGTGCGGCGTCGGTTCGGAAAACTCGTGAAGCCGCGCAGGGCCCGACCCAGAGGCAGTGTAAGCGTCGCCAGCGACGGGCGTCGCGCCCGCTTCGTTGAGAGCGCCGCGGGTGTCACTGGCCGTCCATTCGGCGATGGGCGACGGCGCCGTTCCACCAGGCTTCGGCCCGTGAGACTCGGGGGCGCCCACGGGGCCCGAGGCATCGTGTTGAACCTCGTTGTCGTCACCAGCCATATCGCACCCTCGATGTGTCGCCGCTCTTCTAAAGGCCGCCGACCCTATCAGCAATGAGCGCTAACGCTCAGCTTGCGCCCAGGTTCAGCCGTTCCCTGTCGATCGCATGATTAGGCATCATTCCGGCGATGACTAGATCGCCGGATCGGGGAGGCGCCGCAGGCTCGCCGCGTCAGCGCATGGCTTCGATGGCGACCGCCAACTCGACAGTCCGCCGCGCCATCTCTTCGTGCAGGCGCTCGACGGTCCGTCCTTCGACCTTGACGACACTCATCTTGGCGTTGGCCGGCTCGGCGAAAGCGGACACGACCTTTTCCGCCCATACGATCTCCTCACGCGGTGGCGCGAAGATGGCATTGCAGACGGCGATCTGCGCCGGCAGCGTCAGGCTTTTGCCATCCATCCCGAGATCTCGGCCCTGCTCGCATTCGGCGCGGAAACCCTTCGCGTCAAACGCTGCGCCGTCGAAATCGTGAAAACGACCATCGAGGATGTCGACGCCATAGGCGCGGGCAGCGGCAATGGAGAGCGAGAGATAGGCGAGCAGCCCGGCGCGGCCGGGGCGCAGCCGCGCACGCGTCTGCCGCGCCAGGTCTTCCGTTCCCATAACGACCACGTCGAGGCGCGAGGACGGATCCGCCGCCGTGCGCAACATCGAATCGAGATTGAGAATGGCGGCCGGCGTTTCGATCATCGCCCAGAGGCGCGTGTGCTCCGGTGCGCCGGCCTCGCGCAGGTCTTTGGCGGCCCGCATGATGTCGCCGGGACGATCGGCCTTCGGCAGCAGGATGGCATCGACGCCAGCGGCCGCCGCGGCCTTGATATCGTCGAGGCCCCACGCCGTGTCGCGCGCGTTGATCCTGATGATGCGCTCGCGGGCCCCGAAGCCCCCGCTGGCGATCGAGGCCACCACCTGCCGCCGGGCCGCTTCCTTGGCTTCCGGCTCGACGGCATCCTCGAGATCGAAGACCAGGGCATCGGCGGCAAGCGTCTTGGCGGCCTCATGGGCGCGGGCGTCCAAGCCCGACATGAAAAGGGCGCTGCGACGCGGGCGAACGGCCATCGGATTTCCCTTCCGCTATAGTGCGCTGCAAAATACGGCCGTCATAAATCTTTTACCAGAGCTTTGCATGAGCGAGCGGGATAAAGGATAAAAGGGTGCTCAGAGCACTTTGGGAACGAGGACGGTCTGCCCCCATGACGAGTACGCCCGCCGAGACACAGACCAACGATGACCCGAAGGGCATTCCGCTTCCGCCCCAGTTGATCGAAGGCTATGCGGATTTTCGCGGCAACCGGCTTCGCGAGGAACAGGGCCGCTTCCGTCATCTCGCGGATGTTGGCCAACGCCCGCCGGTGCTCCTGATCGGCTGCTGCGACTCCCGAGTCTCGCCGGAGGTCATCTTCGATGCCGGCCCGGGCGAGATTTTCGTCGTCCGCAACATCGGCGCCCTCGTGCCGCCCTTCGCTATCGATCCGGACCCGCACGAGACCTCGGCGGCGATCGAATATGCGGTGTTGGCGCTCAAGGTCGCGCATATCGTCGTGATGGGACATGCCCAATGCGGCGGCATCCGCGCCTTCGCGCAAGGGCAGGACGAAGAATTTCAGCCGCTGTCTCCGGCCAATTTCATCGGCAAATGGAAGTCCCTGATTCAACCGGCGGCCGATCGCATCGGCCCGCCAGCCGGCGACTTCGACCATTATTGCGAGAGCCTGTCCTACGCCTCGATCATCCAGGGCATCGCCAATCTGCGCACCTACCCGTGGCTCAAGGCGCGGGAAGATGCCGGCGAGCTGAGCCTGCACGGCGCCTACTTCGGCGTCGCCAACGGCAACATGACCGCGCTCGACGAGGCGCGCGGCCGCTTCGTGCCGGTCGCCCCTCCGGCGAACGTGCGCCCGAAAAGCTGATCCTAATTGCGGCGGCTAACCGCCGCCGAGGCGTCCGATCAGACCGCTGCCGAAGCTCGAGATGGTGCCGGTTGCGCCCTGGAATTGATCGCCGAGATTTTCCCGCGAGTCGGTGATTGCCTGTCCGCTCGCTAGGCGAGTGCCGATGAGCTGAACGATCTGCGGGCTGGTGGCGAATTTGTTATGGCCGAGTGCTCCGCTGACGGAATCGGTCGGCGTTTGGACCGCAGTCAGGTCGAAGACGGTGATGCGTTCGGCGGCGAGCTGCGTCCGATAGGGCTCGACATTCGGGTCGATGGCGCCGAGCCGCGTCGAGCCGCCCCAGAGATCCTTTGACAGGCCGAGCGCCTTGTCGTCGCGCGACACGAACAGGCTGAACTGCGGTCGGTTCGGCCCCATGTCGGCGATCTGGGTCCGCGCCACATCGACATCGACGTCGGGCGACGCCAGCAGCACGTTATGAATCTTGCCGTTCACCCGTCCGTCACGGATCGCCATCTGGCGCAGCGCTTCCAGCGCCAGCCAGTTGCCCATGGAATGCGCGAGGATCGAGATCTCGCCGACCTGCGGATCAGCAGCAAGGCTGCGCAGCAGCGTCTCGAGCTGGGTGCGCGAATAGTTGGTGCTGTCGTGGTCGTAGCCATAGGCCAGCACGTCGCCTTTCGAAGGCCAGGTGAAGAGCACGGGGACCGCGCCACTGCCGGAATCATGGACGATCTGGGCGAAGCGATAGACGGCATCCTCGAACTTGTTGTTGAAGCCATGGACGAAGACCAGGACCTGTCGCTTGGCCGAGCCCTTCGCCTCGCGATCGACCCAGGCGAGCGCCGTCGTGCGATCGATGATCTCGGTCTTCCGGGTCACGAAGTCGGTCGCCGGGTTGCCGGGGAGCGTTTTCGGCCATTGCACTTCGCCGAGCTTGCGGCCGCGATCCGGCGGCAAGGAGATTTCGATGTCGGCGAAAGCCATGCCCTCGCCGCGCTGGCCGGAGAACATGATGGCCGGCGAGGCGTCGGGCGCCCGCGTCGTCGCCACCAGCATCTCGACGTGGCTCGTGTCCGGCACCGCATCGGCGAGCACCGGCATCATCACGCCATGGGCGTGGTCCGCGCATCCGCTTAAAAGGGCGGCTCCAAAGAAGGTCGAAACGACCACAAGCCGGCGGATGGGGGAGGGCATCAGATGTGGGCTAGCCTCTTGTACGCGATAGATTCGAACGGAGAATTACAGAAAAGGGTTAACGGTTTTTAACGCACAGACGCATTCCGGGCCGCCGCGAGAGGCAAGCCCGGAATGGTCGAAGCCGATCGGATCAGGCGGCCTGCTGCTTCGGCGCGATCAGCTTGCGGTTGATCAGCGTCTCGGCGATCTGGATCGCGTTCAACGCAGCACCCTTGCGCAGGTTGTCGGCGACGCACCAGATCACCAGGCCGTTTTCGACCGTCGGATCGTCGCGGATGCGCGAGATGTAGGTGGCATCCTCGCCCGCCGCTTCGTGCGGGGTGATGTAACCGCCCTTCTCCCGCTTATCGATGACGAGGCAGCCCGGCGCCTCGCGAAGAATGTCGCGGGCCTCGTCGGCGCTGATCGGGTTCTCGAACTCGATGTTGATCGACTCCGAGTGGCCGATGAACACGGGCACGCGGACGCAGGTCGCGACGAGCTTGATCTTGGGGTCCAGGATCTTCTTCGTCTCGACGACCATCTTCCACTCTTCCTTGGTGAACCCGTCTTCCATGAAGACGTCGATCTCCGGGATGACGTTGAAGGCGATGCGCTTGGGGAATTTTCCGGTCTGCACGGGATCCGAGACGAAGACGGCGCGGGTCTGGGCGAACAGTTCGTCCATCGCTTCCTTGCCCGCGCCCGAAACCGACTGATAGGTCGAGACCACCACCCGCTTGATCTTGGCGTGATCGTGCAACGGCTTCAGCGCGACGACGAGTTGCGCCGTCGAACAGTTCGGGTTGGCGATGATGTTCTTCTTGGTGAAGCCGACGATGGCGTCGGCATTCACTTCCGGCACGATCAAGGGCACGTCGGGGTCCATGCGCCAGACCGACGAGTTGTCGATGACGACGCAGCCCTGGGCGGCGATCTTCGGCGACCATTCCTTGGAGACCGTGCCGCCGGCCGACATCAGGCAGATGTCTGTGCCGGTGAAATCGTAGGTGTCGAGCACCTTGCACTTCAGGATCTTGTCGCCGTAGGAGACTTCCGTATTGATCGAGCGCGGCGACGCCAGCGCCACTACCTGATCGGCGGGGAATCTGCGCTCGGCCAGGATGTCGAGCATTTCGCGGCCCACGTTTCCGGTGGCCCCGACGACTGCAACCTTGAATCCCATCGTCTCAATCTCTCCAAAATGATCCGGCGAACGGAAAGGGGTCGAGGAGCACCCCTCGATTTCGGCCTCGCGCGCATCGCCGGTTCAAGCAAGGCGCCCCTGGGCGCCGTCCGGCGTAAAGACGCCGTTGACTTTGACTCGAAGTCCTAGCGCGTCCGTAACGATCGACTCAAGTCCTCATGCGCAAAGTCATGGCTCGGCCGTCGGTTTCGATGGTCGGGCGTATGGGAGTGCGTATGAGCGACATGGCCTTCGTCGACTGGCAGCGCAAGGCGGCCCGACAGATTCGGCCCGTCTTCCGCCGCCCTGCGTTCGCAGCAGGGGGTCCGTTGCCTGCTCTGCGCGTCGTGGCGAAACACCCCGTGCTTTTTAGCTGTACGCTCGCGGCGGTTTTGGCATGCCTCGTCGTGGCCCTCGTTCCATCGGCCGTTCCCGAGACGCCCAAAGCAGCTTCCCTACCCGCCCCGGTCGAGCCGAAAGCACCGGCGTGGCTCGACGTCATCAAGCCGATCGAAATCTTCAGCCTGGAAGCCGCCAACCTCGCCAAATCGACCAAGCTCTACAAGGCGCGTCGGAGCCTGGACGGCGGTGGGCGACAGGATACGCTCGCGTTCGGCACGCTCACCGGCGACGAACCCGCGTTGCGCCTGACACTCTATAGACGCGGCAGCGAAACCTACGTGGCCGGTCCGGTTTTCGCCGCGATTGCACGGATCGCAGCGGACGCGGGCCTCTCCGTGACCCGCAGTGGTTTGCCCGATGTGATGGCGACCCGCTTCGGCAATTTCCAGGTTGCCGCGGTCGCCCTGAGCGCCGGCGCGACGCCGGCATCGCCCTGCAGTGGGTTCCGCCTCGCCCTGGACGCGCCGGCATTGACGATGACGGGTCTTGCCTGCGGCGGCAAAGCGGCGGACCTCACGCGCGAGCGGCTCGGGTGCATGCTGGAGCGATTAGACCTGGTGTCAGGCGGCGACGACCGAGCTCTCGTCGAGTTCTTTGCCTCGACCGAGCTGAAGCGCAACGCCGCCTGCACCGGCATGCGCCTTGGCCCCGATGAGCCCCATGCCGCCTGGCTCGACGACCGCGCTGCCACACCACGGAAGATTGTGCGGCACCGTTGAGGAAACGGCGCGACGGCTTAACCGCCATGAACTAAAGCTAAGGCGAAGCGTTATCGTCCGAATCGGTTCGGGCTGCCAACAAGGATTTTCGCATGCGCACGATGGTTGTCTCACTGCTCGCGGCCAGCGTTGCCGTGTCGCTCGGCGCCTACGATGCCGCGGCCAAGACGCGCCATCACCACGTCGTGCCGCAATATGTCGACGAAGAGACCCATGAACTGCCGCTGACGGTCAACCGTCGTAGCTTCCTTGATCCGGGTCCTGTGGCGCCGGTCGGCACCGGCAACAATTACATGACCGCCAACACGATCAACAACAAGACGCAGGATCGCATCCGCGACCCCGACGGCTTCGGCAACGACGTGTTCCAGGGTCAGCCCTACGTGCCGGGCCGCAGCGTGCCGGTCGCCGAATTCGCGACGGGTCCAAATGTCGGTGACGTCTACTCCGGCCCGATCCTTGGCTATCAGCCGCCGCAGCCGCGCGACTGGTAAGCGCAGGATTTACGTGCGTCTTTCCTGAAAACGATATAGCAGGGCGCTCATGGAGCGCCCTGTTTGCTATGACGTCACCCGCCTGCTCACGCGGGTTTTGAACGCGACGCCGAACGGGATCGACCGTATTGATTTCGCGCTGGCCCGGCATTTTCTGACGCAGATCGAGGGCGCGCGTTTCGGGACGACATCGACCGGCTTCGGATCGAGGCTTCTCGATCAGGTCGCGGCACGCGACGCGATCGACGGGATCGCCGCCCACTGGGGCGAGGCGGCGCCCGGCCATGACGATCCGGTCTATCGGGCTGTGGTAGCCCGCATCACTGGCGCGAGCATCGCCTCGGAGCCGCGGCCGAATCAAAAAAGTCACCGCGCCTCGACGCTGCGAGCCGATGTGGCGAATGGCTTACGTTGGCTCAGCCGCCACGGCGTTCCCCTGTCCAAGAATCCGCAGACGGATCTGCCGCAAGGCAGCGTCTACATCAATGCCAGCCAGTTCCCGCTGTGGGTCGCCGGATCGTTCGAATGGCTGGAGGCGCGCCCCGACATCAAGGCCGCCTTCTTCATCCACGATCTGCTGCCGATCAGCATGCCGGAATATTTTCGCGCGGCGGAATTCGAACGCCACCGCAAGCGCATGGCGAATTTCGCCCGGTTCGGAGCGGCCGCGCTGGTGACCACGCAGACGGTCGCCAATGATCTCAGGGCGCATGTCGCCAGCCTGGGCCGGGCCGACGTGCCGATCTTCTTCGCACCGACGCCGGTCGCGCCGATCTTCTCCGAACCCCGACAGATCGATCCAACGCTCGACGGGCACCCGTTCTTCGTACTGTGCAGCACGATCGAGCCGCGCAAGAACCACCTGATGATCCTCGCGGCGTGGCGCGATCTCGTTCACCGCTACGGCCGGTCGGCGCCCAAGCTCGTGCTGGTGGGAACGCGTGGTTGGAAAAACGAGCTGATCATCGACCTCTTCGAGCGAAGCCCGCCGCTGCGCGACCACGTCATCGCCGTGACGGGACTCTCCACGCCGGGTCTGAAGCGCCTGATGGACAACGCCCAAGCGGTCCTGATGCCGAGCTTCGCGGAAGGCTACGGCCTGCCTGTCCACGAAGCGCTGGCGGCCGGCGCGCCGGTGATCGCCTCCGACATTCCGGTGTTCCGCGAGATCGATGCGGCGGGTGTCACCCTGCTCTCGCCCCTGGACGGCGAGGCGTGGCTCGAGGCGGTGCACCTGCGTGCGCAAAGCGGTCGACCAGCCGGTGATCCCGCTGCCGGCCGCGTTCGCGCCACCGCCGGCTGGTCCGCCTATTTCGATGCGCTCGACGCCTTCGCCACGGCGCTCTGAACCGCGGCCGGCTTCGCGCCGCTGCGCGTGGGATCGCGCAGGGTAGCAATGCCGATCAGCATCCGCGCCACATAGATCGCTACGAAAACCGTCCCGGCAAACAGCAGGACGCAATCATAATAAGAGACGAATTCGCCTTCGACGCTGAACCCGGCGCGACCGAAGAAGAACATGCCGGTGTTGATGGCGATCAGGCAGATCCGCAATTCCGTGGGCCCGAATCCCAGGAACGACAGCTGCATCGTCCCGGACAGATGATTGTTGATGAACACGTACATGCAAAGGAAAAAATAGCCGACCAGAGCGAATAGCGCGACATCCATGCGGATGTAGAGCGTAAGTCCGAAACCCACCATGATCATGAAATTGCATAACGCATCGACGGTGTGATCGAGGAAATAGCCGTAGATCGGTCGTTCGATCCGGCGGTAGCGAGCGAGGCTCCCGTCGAGCGAGTCGCCGAACCAATGGACCACGAGGCCGAAGGACGCGAGCCAGAGATAGGCATGGTCGTGCCGGCTGGCGATCTGCGCCGCAAGAACGAGCATGGCGCCGGCGACGCCGAGCACGGTGAGGCGGTCTGGCGTGACCCATAACGGCAGCCGGGCCGCCAGCCACGTCAGCAGCCGGCGTTCGCTCTGAGCGATGACATTGGTCTGGATGCGCTTGACGCGAAATCCGCCATCTTGAGCTGCCGTTGTCGACATCGGAGTCTCCGTGCGGATCGCGCTGCTTCGGACATGATGCAGGCGACGAGAAGGGCATAAGCCAGAGCGGCATCGAGCGGTCCAGCCGCAGCCCACGTCTTTTACGGGAGGTGTGAGCTCAATGTAACACGTGCGTGAAAATGAATGCATTTGCCGCTTCGTGTCTACCGTGATCCTTCAATTCTTTCAGCGGACTAGCAGCATCATCGAGTTGGATGGGATTCCCCTGTGCTAAGCATTGGTCCCATTCTTGCCATGATATCACCGCTCCGCAGCACACTTCCCCACTGCCGTGTTGCGCACAGGACATGGTTTCCCAAAGCCTTGTGGGTTAAACCAAAGTGCGATGCAGCGAAGACGACTCGCTGAAAACGCTCTGTATGCCCCGTGCTGGCGCTGCCGGGCACGATCCAATGTAATCCGGCGTGCGGCCACCGGCCACCCGCGAGATCAAAGGCAAAAGTCGCGATGAAGCGAACCAGCGTAGGTCTCCAGGACGGCACCCGAGGAACGCTTCAGGACATCGTGAGTCGCAGGCTTGAGGCCGAACGCAAGGTCATCAAGTCGAGCGAGCCGCTGCCGAACCCGTTCCGGGCCATGACGGATTTCTCGACGCTTCCCGGCATGCAGGAAATCAAGATCCAGCGCTCTGCCGCTGGTGTGATGGGTCTGGTCGACCCCTTCTTCCGCGTTCACGACGAGCGCGCCGGCGCCACCACGCTGATCGCCGGCAAGCGCTACGACAACTTTTCTTCGTATGACTATCTCGGCCTGAACGGTCATCCCGAGGTGCAAGCCGCAGCTGCCGGCGCGATCGAGACCTACGGCACTTCGTGCTCCGCCAGCCGCCTCGTCGCTGGCGAGCGGCCGATCCACCTTGAGCTCGAGCGCGAGATCGCGGAGCATTATGGCCAGGACGACGCGGTGGTCTTCGTCAGCGGCCACGCCACCAACGTTTCGGCCATCGGCGCGCTGCTCGGCCCGCGCGATCTCGTGATTCACGACAGCCTTGCCCATAACAGCATCGTGCTAGGTGCCACCCTGTCCGGCGCGACGCGGCGGTCGTTCCCGCACAATGATGTCGAAGCGCTCGATCGCATCCTGATCTCCTGCCGCGCGCAATACGACCGCGTGCTCGTGGTCGCAGAGGGGCTCTACAGTATGGACGGCGACTGCGCCGACCTTGCCGCTCTCGTCGAAGTCAAGACGCGCCATGGCGCGTGGCTGATGATCGACGAGGCCCATGGTCTCGGCGTGCTTGGCGCCAAGGGCCTCGGATCGTTCGAACTGTTTGGCATCAAGCCGAACGACGTCGACATCTGGATGGGAACGATGTCGAAGACTCTTTCGGGCTGCGGCGGCTACATCGCCGGCTGCACAACCCTGATCGAGTACTTGAAATGCATGTCCGGCGGCTTCGTCTACAGCGTGGGCCTGCCGCCGCCGATGGCCGCGGCATCGCTCGCCGCCCTGCGCCTCCTCCACCGCGAGCCCGAGCGCGTCGTCGATCTGCAGCGCAACAGCAGTCTTTTCTGGTCGCAGGCCCGTGCCCACAAGCTCGATGTGGGCTCCAGCGACGGTCACGCTATCGTGCCGATCGTCACACATAGCTCGCTGGTCGCCGTCGCCTTAAGCCAAAAGCTGTTCGAACGCGGCATCAACGTTCAGCCGATCATCCATCCGGCGGTTCCCGAGCGCAACGCACGTCTGCGCTTTTTTCTGTCCTCGGAACACTCGACCGATCAGATCGTCTCAACGGTTCGTACGGTCGCGCAGTGCCTAGACCAGATCGGCGCGGGCATCCCTGCTCTCGCCGTCCGGTAGCACACTGCATTACTGTTGATTCTGAAGGGACCTTCGGACCGGCCGCGGCATTGTGCCCATGCGTCTGGTTTTCCACGCCTTGGGATGCTTTAGGAGGCGGGCGCCCGGCGATTGACAACCGCCGTAAAAATGCCGGTAAAAACACGGTATGGACGAAAGGCAATGTGGGCTTTGAGCGGTCGCATTGTTGTATTGACATCGCATTCTAATCATCGGCCTGAGCCGAGAAAGAGCGTCAAGTTCCCTTGACCAAGCAGACAGACATCGCCGTCATCGGGCGCGCCTGCCGTCTTCCAGGCGCGCCCTCCGTCAACGATTTGTGGACCCTTCTCGCATCGGGAACCTGCGCAGTATCGCGCGTCCCCGACGATCGATGGTCGATGGACCGCATGGCGCATCCGCGCGGCGCGGAACGCGGGCGAAGCTACACCTGGGCGGCCGGAACGCTGGACGACATCTGGGGATTTGACCCCGCGGCCTTTGGCCTGTCGCCGCGCGAAGCGGAGCAGATGGACCCGCAGCAACGCCTGCTGCTCGAGCTCGCCTGGGAAGCGCTCGAAGACGGCGGCATCAAACCATCGTCCATCGCCGGCAGCGAGACCGGCGTCTTCATCGGCGCCTCGGCACTCGACTACGGCAATCTTCGAATCATCGATTCGTCGGCCGGCGACGCTTATCTGATGACGGGCAACACGCTTTCGATCATCTCGAACCGCATTTCCTACATCTTCGACCTGCACGGCCCGAGCTTTACCGTCGATACCGCATGCTCATCGGCGCTGGTTGCGCTGAATGAGGCGGTGGTCAGCCTGCGCAGCGGCCGCATCGACTCCGCCATCGTCGGCGGCGTCAACGTGCTCGCCAGCCCTTTCAACTTCATCGGCTTTTCTCAGGCGGCGATGCTGTCGCGGGTCGGCCTGTGCCAGGCCTTCTCCGCCAATGCGGATGGCTACGTCCGCGCCGAGGGCGGCGTAGTTTTGATGCTGCGCACGCGGGAAGCGGCAGAGCGCAACGGCGACCACATCTACGGATTCATCACGGGATCGGACGTCAATTCGGACGGCCGCACCAATGGCATCTCGCTGCCGTCCAAGGTGTATCAGGCGCGCCTGCTCGAGTCGCTCTATCTCAAGCAGGGGATCGATCCCGGCAGCCTCGCCTTCATCGAGGCGCACGGGACCGGCACCCGCGTCGGCGACCCCATCGAGGCCACCGCCATTGGGGAGACCCTGGCCAAAGGCCGCGACGAACCGCTGCTGATCGGCTCGATCAAGACCAATATCGGACACATGGAAGCGGCGTCGGGTCTTGGCGGCTTCCTCAAGGCGATGCTGGCGCTCGAACATGACGCGCTGCCCGCGTCGCTGCATAGCGCCGATCTCAACCCGGACATCGACTTCGAAGCCCTCAACCTCAAAGTAGCGCACGAGCTGACGCCGCTGGCCAAAGCCTCCGGCGAACGGCGCCGCATCGCCGGCATCAACTCCTTCGGATTCGGCGGCTCCAACGCCCATGTCATCATCACCGATGGCCCGCGCGCGCCGGCGGCACGCGCCGAGGCCGCGCCGTCCTATCTCGTGATCTCGGCCCATAGCCGCGCCGCCCTCGGGGCGCTCGTGGCCGATTATGCGTCGCGCCTGGAGCAAGCGAGCGACGCGGAGGCCAACACGATCGTCGCGGCAGCCGCGTTCCGCCGTGAACGGCTGCCGCACCGCGTTGTCGTGCCGATGGTCGAGCGCGAAGCCCTCGTCACGATCCTCGATGGTCTCGGCGATGAGGAGCAGGATATCGTCGGCGCCGTCCGCGGCACCGCCATCGACCGCGAGGCGCCCACCGTCTTCGTGTTCTCCGGCAACGGCAGTCAGTTCGTCGGCATGGGCGTCGCCGCCTATGCCCACAACGCCGCCTTCCGCAAGCACCTCGATCTCGTCTCGGAAGAGTTTGCCGCCCTCGCAGGGTGGTCGATCACCGAGACGCTGCACGATCACGACCTGACCGCCAAACTCGAACTGACGCAGATCTCGCAACCGCTCCTCTACGCGGTCCAGGCTGCGGCCTATCAGGCGCTTGTCGCCGGTGGGCTCAAGCCCTCCTTCGTCATCGGCCATAGCGTCGGCGAAGTCGCCGCGGCCGAAGCCGCCGGCATTCTCGACCGTGCCGGCGCACTCAAGACGATCTTCGCGCGCAGCCTGCATCAGGAGCTGACATTCGGCCGTGGCGGCATGGCCGTGGTGATCGGCTCGCAGGAGGCGACGGAACATATTCTTGCAGTGCTGCCGAGCCTCGAGATCGCCGCCTTCAACAGCCCGCGAGCCTTCACCGTGTCCGGCAGCCAGGAGGACATCGACCAGCTGTCGGCCGTCGCCCGGACTTTTAAGGCGCGCATCCGCAAGCTCGACCTCGCCTATCCCTTCCACAGCGCCTTCATGGCGCCGGTGGAACGGCCGCTGCTGCGCAGCCTCGCCGACCTCAAGCCGGTCCAGGCGCAGCTGCCCTTCATCTCGACCGTCACCGGCGATCTGCTCAGCGGTCCCGAGCTCGACGCCCACTACTGGTGGCGGAACGTGCGCGAGCCGGTGCGCTTTTCCGCGGCCATCGAAACAGCGACCAAGCTCGGTGCCCGGATCTTCATCGAAGTCGGGCCGACGGCATCGCTGCTCTCGCATATCAATGATTGCGTCGACGAGCGTACGGCGACCATCGCGACGCTTTGCGTCCTCGATAAAAAGGATCGTGGCGACGACCCCGTCGCGACCGCCATCGCCATCGCCTTGGCGCGCGGCGCCGCGATCGACGAAACGAAAGCCTTCGGCAGCAAGTTGGCAGCCGGTTCGATCGTGCCTTTACCGCTCTATCCCTGGCAGCGGAAGTCGTTCCGCCTGCCGGATTCGGCGGAATCGCCCGGCCTGACCCGCTCGGGCGCATGGCATCCATTGATTGGGTCCCGCTTCAACGCCGATCGTACCGAGTGGCACTCGACGCTCGACACGGCGCTGCATCCGTCGCTCGCCGACCATTGCGTCGATGGCCGAGCGATCCTACCGGGCGCCGCCTTCGCCGAGATGGCCCTTGCCGTCGCGCGCGACTGGCTGGGTACCGATCAGGCGACGATCGCCGATCTCGAAATCACCAGTCCGATGATCCTCACGGCGGATGCGTCTCGCGAAGTCGTCTGCCGTCTCTCCCCGCATATCAATCATCTCGAAATTCTCAGCCGCCCGCGTCTCGGGCAGACGCCGTGGCAGACCCACGCCACGGCGAAGATCATCAAGGATGCCGCTGCGGCCATCCTCCCGGAGTCCGACGACCATGCGCCGGTCTCGGGTGCGCATGTCATCACAGGCCCCGAAATCTACGCGATGGCCGCCCGCGCCGGCCTGCAATACGGCCCCTCGTTCCAGAAGCTGGCGACCGCCGTCGCCAGCCGGCCCGACCGCATCAACCTCTCCCTGACCAAGGAAGACGCCGATCCGGCCTATGGCGTCGATCCCGCGCGCATGGACGCCTGCTTCCACGCCCTGGTGCTGATCTTCTCCAGCCTGCGCGACGCCGTCCACGGCACCGCCTATATTCCGGTCCGCTTCGGCGAGATCATGCTGCGGCGCCCCGGCGCGACCTTCACCAAGGCCCGTATCGACGTGCTTCGCCGCGACGAGCGCATCATCATCGCCAATTTCTTTCTTACCGACGAAGACGGTGACATCATCGTTTTCATGCGGGAAGCACGGTTCCAGGCGATCCGCACCCAGCGCGGTGCCGATGCCGGAAAGCAGATGATCCTGCAGACTTCCGTGCTTGCGCGGGAGCCCACAGCCGCCCGCAACGACCGGCCGCTTTCCATCGCGACGCTGCGGCGGGGAACCGTCCACGCCGAGCGGGATGCGATGACGCCCGACTTCGTCCTGCTTGAGGGCTGGGCGACCGCCGTGGCGCTGAATACGGCGCGCGAACTGGCCACCGCCGGCTTCATCGATGTCGACGCGTTGGTGGAAACCGGACGACTCCCGGCCAAGGCCCGGCCGTGGCTCGAAGATCTTCTCGTCTCGCTCGATCGGTCCGGCCTGTCGCACAGCGACAAGCTCGGGCGTCACATCGATCCCGACGTCGAGCTTCCCGATCCGGACGAAATTTTGCGCACCATCGCCGCCGAACATCAGAACCTCGGCGCGGAGATGCTCGTCGCGGCAAGCGTTGATGCCGCGATCGCCGCGCTTACGGCCGGCGATTTCGACACGTTCATCCGCCCGCTGTCGACGAAATCGATCGACGGATGGGAACTGGGCGGCAGCCAGTCCCATGCCGCCGCGGCGTCGATCATCGACCTGCTGAAGCGGTCACGTGCCTCGTGGCCAAAGGATCGCGCCATGCGCATCCTCCAGATCGGCTTCGGACCGCTCACTGGTCCGGCCGTCGCCCTTGCCGACGAGACCGAAGCGCGCCTGACGATCTTCGATCCCGATCGCCGCCGCCTGGAACGCGCCCGGATGGCGTTCGACACGCGTGGCGATATCGCCTTCGTTGACAAAGCGACCGATCTTCCGGCCGCCGATTTCGACATCGTCATCGCCGCGCACGTGCTGTACCGCCACAAGCGGGAGCCGACCCTGTGGTCCAGCCTACGCCGATCGATGGCGCAAGGCGCGATCTTTGCAGCTGTCGAGCCGGCCCCATCGTTCTTCCGCGACCTCGTGTTGGGCCTCGATGCCCGCCTCAGCGACGACGCCGAGGCGACGGGCTTCGACGGTCTGTCGGTGTCCGAAGCTGACTGGCTGGAGACGATGCAGGCGGTCAGCCTCGGCGATCCCGAAGTGCTCGCCATTGCGACGGATGCCGGCGGTGCCTTGCTGCTGACGGCGCAGGTCGATTCCGAGCGTCGCCACTGGAGCGGCACCGGCGACGCATTGATCATCGGCGACGGCGATGCCCGTGGGACCGAAACGACATCGGCCTTCGCCACGCTTCTGGCGTCGTCGGGGCTCCATGTTTCGATCATGCTCGACAGCGAGCTGTCCGACGAGATTCTCGCGGACGCGCCGGAGACGATCGTGTTCTTCGCCGGCGCGACGGACGGCCACGTGACGCCGGTCAAGAGCTTGCTTGACCAGTGCATGCGCCTGAAACGCCTCGTCGATGGCATCGGCGCCCGCAAGACGACGCTCTGGCTGGTGACCTCTGGCGCGCTCGGCTCGACGGAAAGCCATCGCGCGAGCGACGTTGCCGCCGGCTTCTGGGCTTTCACCCGGACTCTGGCGAACGAGATGCCGACGCTCGATGTCCGGCGCGTCGATCTGGCTGCCGGTCTGCGCCCGGACCTCATCGCCGAACGCTTGCGAGACCTCGTCCTGTCGAAGACCGACGAAACCGAGATCTTGCTTGGAGCTTCCGAAACGCGCGTCGTGCGGTTCGAAATGGTGGCGGCGCAGGAGCGCGGCCAGACGAAACGCGCTGAAGCTGCGCGTCTCGCCCGTGGCGAAGGCTCGGGCATCGACCGGATCCACTGGGAAGCCATCGCCCGTCAGGCGCCTGGCGCCAATGACGTCGAGATTGCTGTCGAGGCGATCGGCCTCAACTTCCGAGACGTGATGTTCGGCCTCGGCCTGTTGCCCGAAGACATCCTTGAGCACGGTTTCGCCGGGCCGACGCTCGGGCTGGAATGCGCCGGACGCATCGAACGCGTCGGCGCCGCGGTCAAAGGCTTCAAACAGGGCGATCGCGTGATCGCCTTCGCCAAGAACGCTTTCGCCACGCACGTCACGACACCCGCCGCCGTCGTGGCGATCATCCCCAACGACATCCCGTCGGACATGGCGGCCACGATCCCGGTTGCCTTCCTCACCGCCTACCACGGGCTCATTCTGTGCGCTCGGCTGAAGCCCGGCGAGTGGATCCTGATCCATGGCGGCGCTGGTGGCGTCGGTCTGGCGGCGATCCAGATCGCACGCTGGCGCGGCGCCAGGGTCATCGCGACGGCCGGTTCGCCAGAGAAGCGCGCGCTGCTCAAGGCGCTCGGCGCCGAGCAGGTCTTCGACAGTCGCTCCGGCGCGTTCGTCGAGGACGTGCGCCGGGTCACCGGCGAGGGCGTCGCGGTCGTGCTGAACAGCCTGTCCGGCGAGGCAATGGAGCGCAGTCTCGGTGTCCTCCGCCCCTTCGGACGCTTCGTCGAGCTCGGCAAACGCGACTATGTCGCCAACACACATATCGGCCTGCGGCCGTTCCGCCGGAACCTCTCGTACTTCGGCGTCGACCTCGATCAGCTGCTGATCGACGAGCCGGTCACCAGCAAGCTTTTGATGCGCTCGGTGCTCAATCTGTTCGCCAAGGGCTCGCTGACGCCGCTGCCCTACCGCGCATTCGAGGCGGGCGAGACGGTCGAGGCCTTCCGGCTGATGCAGCAGTCCGGCCATATCGGCAAACTCGTCGTCAAGCCGCCGCGGCCCGAAGACATCTTGGCCCGGCAGCGGCGCAGCTTTCACGTCTCGTCCGACAAGGTGCATCTCATCACCGGCGGCTTCGGCGGCTTCGGTCTCGAAACCGCACGCTGGCTTGCGGAAAAGGGCGCCAAGCATCTGCTGCTTATCGGCCGCAGCGGCGCGGCGAGCCAGGCGGCGCGCGAGGCGCTCGCCACGCTTGCGGCCAAGGGCGTGCGCGTGCGCACCGAGGCCTGCGACATCGGCGACAAGGCCGCAATTCAACGGCTCTTCGCCCGCTTCGGCAAGGATCTGCCGGCCCTGGGCGGCATCGTCCATGCCGCCATGGTGCTCGATGATGCGACGATTCCCAATCTCACGGCGGAGCGATTCGAGCAGGTGCTCCGGCCGAAGGTCGCGGGTGCCGACAACCTCGATCAGCTGACGCAGTCGCTGAATCTCGATTACTTCGTGATGTTCTCTTCGGCGACGACGCTGATCGGCAACCCCGGTCAGGCCGCCTATGTCGCGGCCAATGGCTACCTTGAGGGCCTTGCCCGCCGTCGTCGCGCCGCCGGCCTTCCGGGGTTGGCGATCTGCTGGGGCGCGATCGAGGATGTCGGCGTGCTGGCCCGCTCCGAGGCGACCCGCGAAGCGCTCGCCAATCGCGTCGGCATCAAGGGCATGCTCGCCCAGGATGCTCTGCGGCTGATGGGCGAAGCCCTGAGCGCCCCTCCCGGCCCGGACGATGCTGTCGTGGCCATCGCGCCGATGAACTGGTCCGCGGCGCGGCAACACCTTGCCGTGCTGCGCGGCCCGACCTACGCGAAACTGACGAGCCAGGGCGACTCCAAGACCAGCGAAAAGAGCAAGATGGACATTTCGGTCCTTGTGGCGAAGAATTCGCCGGAGGAAGCCCGTAAGATCGTGAGCGGCCTGATCGTCGAGGAGATCGCACGCGTGCTGCGCCTGCCGCGCGAGGACGTGGCCAAGACGACGCCGCTCGGCGAAATCGGCCTGGATTCACTGATGGCCGTCGAGCTCGCACTCGGGTTGGAAGAGCGTTTCGAACTCAAGGCACCTCTGTCGGCGACGGCGAGCAGCCTGACGGTGAATGAGCTGGCCGACCACGTCATCGGCCTCGCCACCGGCGCGCTCAGTGGCGACGATGCGATGGCCCGAAGCATGGTCGAGCGCCACCTTGGCCCGTCGGCCGATCCCCAGACCGTCGGGGCAGCCACCGAGTTGATGAAGAAAAACCAGGAAGCAAGTGCGGTGAAAAGCTGAAGCGCATGAAGCCTTCGCTAGCCCACCGCCGCTTTGAGCGCCGCCGGTACCAGTACTTGGTCAAGCTTCGCCTTGAGCTGGGCGCCAGTAAACGGCTTTGGCAGTAGCTGGACGCCGCGGTCGAGGCGGCCCTGGTGCATCAGGACGTCGCGGGTATAGCCGCTCGTGAAAAGCACTTTCAGGTCCGGCTGAAGTCGCTTTGCCTGCAAGGCTAGCTCGTGCCCGTTGAGTCCGGGAAGAGCGATGTCGGTGAAAAGCAGATCGAACTGTGCGCCATGCATCGCGGCGAGCGCCTGGGTCGCATCGGCCGCGGCAGCCACTTCGAACCCGAGCTCGCGCATCAGCTCCAGGGAATAGGTGAGCACGACGCCGTCGTCCTCGACGACGAGGACGCGCAGGCCCCGCCGCACGCGATCGAACTCCTCGACCACGTCGCGTATGACAATGGCTTCGCTCTGCCCCTCGGCGCAGGGTAAATAGATCTCGACCTTCGTGCCGACCCCGATCGTGCTGTCGATCTCGATGTGGCCGCCCGTCTGTTTGACGAAGCCATAGACCTGGCTGAGACCGAGACCCGTGCCCTGCCCGATCGGCTTCGTCGTGAAGAAAGGCTCGAACACCTGTTCGAGAACGGCAGCCGGAATGCCGCAGCCGGTATCGGTGATCGCGATGAGCACGAAATTGCCGCTCGCCAGCCCAGGCGTCCGCTTGCAGAAGGCCTGATCCAGCACGACATTGCGGGCCGCGATCGTCAGCGTGCCGCGCCCCTCCATCGCGTCACGCGCATTGATCGCGATATTGAGAATGGCGTTGTCGAGCTGGTTCGCGTCGACGTCGGCGTGGCGCAGATCGGGATCGAGCCGCGTCTCCATCCTGACGTTCTCGCCGATCGTGCGCTCCAAAAGGTCGGACATCGAGCGGACCAGGCGCGCGACGTCGGTCGCCGTCGGATTGAGCGGCTGGCGGCGCGAGAAGGCCAGCAGGCGCTGCGTCAACGTCGCACCGCGTTGCGCCGCCTCGAGCGCGTTCTGCGTCCAGCGCAAAAACCGCTCGTCCTGATCGCGGCCGTGGCGTTGCAACAATTCCAGATTGCCGAGGACGGCGGTAAGAAGATTGTTGAAATCATGCGCGACCCCACCGGTGAGCTGGCCGATCGCATCGAGCTTTTGCGCCTGCCGCAGCTGGTCTTCCGCGTGGTCGCGGGCGGCTACGGCTTCAACCCGCTCGGCCTGCGCCACGTCGAGGGCTGCATAGGCACGCAGCTGGCGCGCCAGCAGCCAAAGCACCAGAACGACCGCGCTGATACAGAACAGACAGCCGATGAGGATGATCGTGGCCGTCTGGCGCCAGTCCTGAAGAACCTGGTCAAATGTGGCGGTAACGTTGATGACCAGCGGAAATTGCTTCGCGGCAATCGTCGAGACGATGCGAGCGGTGCCGTCGATCGACGTCATCGACGCATAAGTGACCGGCTCGGACCGAAGGATGCCGGAAAACGAGCGGATCGCGAATTTTCGCCCGACGCCGTTCTGCAGCGGTGGATATCGCGCCATCAGCACGCCGTCGCGGGTCCACAGGCTGACCGCGCCGCCGCGCCCGACGTCGAGCGCCTTGTAGAGATCTTCGAAATAGGCGAGATCGACCGCAGCGGAGACGACACCCAGAAATTCGCCGGACGGGCCGTTGATCCGCCGGGCGAAGTAAGAGGTCCAGCTGCCGTCAACGAAGTTTTGGATCGGATCGCTGACGACAAAAGCATCACGCGAGGCGGTCTTGAGTTGCTGGAAAAAGAAGCGCGCTTCGATCCTGAAGCTCGGCGCCGGAAACGACCGGGACGAGACGATCACCGACCCGTTTTGACCGATCACGTTGATCGCCGCGATTTGCGGGACGCCGGCGATGCGCGACCGCAACAGCGTGTAGGTGTCCAGGTTCGCCTGCGTCGCCTGAAGCTCCGCGGCGGTCGTGACGCCGTCCTTGGCGATCTTCTCCTGAAAACTGCGGACGATCAGGTCGGCGCTCTGAATCGCGCGCTCGGTTTCCTCGCCGAGCAGAAGATCGAGTGTCTTCAAGTTGCGCTCGGCCTGACCGATCTCGTGGGAACGCAGCCGCGCCGCGGCAATCATCCCGATCGCGCAGATCAGGGCAATGCCAATCAGACCGCTGACCACGATCCAACGAATCGGCCGCGATGATCGACCCGATTCACGCGCTAGCGACGTTGAACCCTGCGGCACGGCCTCGGCCCCCGGTGCGGGCACGCCCGCTGCCTGACCTGCTTTGCTTAATGCCAGACGCCCGATTTGCAAATGGCTCAGCCCGCGCCGCCGTCGACTTCCCGGCCCGAGGCGTTGGCGCGGCTGGTGAGCGCGCCCGAGCCCGGCGTGGCGTCTTCATTGGTGAGATGGCTTGCGGCATGGGCGCCTGCTGCCGGGGGCGGCAACTGGTGCGACGAACCTGCGCCTTCGGGCTTCTGCGCCGCGGTGGTCACAGGCTTACGGTCCGGCGATTTGTTGAGCGAGGTCATGGCGTTCATCCTTCCCGACGTCGTCGTTCCCTCAAAAGCTGTCACTCGGTTCAACCCGACGGCAAGCGGGCGCTTGCCTCAACGCTCAGAGAAACTTCAACGCATTTATTAAGGACAACATGATCCGGCTTGGCCGATCATGCAACTCTGCGGTGATTTCGCGGCAGAACGGCGGCCTCTTACCACCGCATCAGAGCGCTGCCCCAGGCCATGCCAGCCCCGATCGCCATCATCGCGACGAGGTCGCCCGGCTTCAAGCGCCCGGCCCGATTGGCTTCGTCCAGCGAGATCGGCAGGGAGGCGCTCGACGTGTTGCCGTAGCGATCGAGGTTGAGCCAGCATTTCTCCATCGGGATGCCGACGCGGTCGAGCACGGACTCGACGATGCGCAAGTTGGCCTGATGCGACACGATATGGTCGATGTCGCCGGCCACCACGCCGTTGGCGGCGAACGCTTCGTTCAGGGCTTCCGGCAGGACGCGAACGGCGAATTTGTAAACCTCGCGGCCGTTCATCGCGATTTTGTGAAGAGAATGTTCCAGCACCTCGGCGGATTGCGGATGCCGACTCCCACCGCCAGGAATGCAGAGGCTCGGCACCATTGTTCCATCGGTGTGGAGATGTGCGGAGAGCAGGCCGCGATCCGGATCCGGGCTTGGCCCTAGAACCAGCGCGCCGGCAGCGTCGCCGAAGAGGATGCAGGTGTTGCGGTCCGTCCAGTCGACGAGGCGGCTCAGCAGTTCCGCGCCGATGACGAGAATACGCTTCGCGCTGCCGGTCCGGATGAACTGATCTGCGATGGTCATGCCGTAGAGCGAGCCGGCGCAGGCCGCGGAGAGATCGAAGGCGAAAGCCTTGTGAGCCCCGAGCTTGGCTTGGACGATCGCGGCGCAAGCCGGCATCGGCATGTCGGGCGAAATGGTCGCGACGATGATCGCATCGAGGTCGGCTGCATCGGTTTCCGCCATGGCGAGCGCCTTCAGCGCCGCCGCGACAGCCATGTCGGACGTGACCTCGCCTTCGGCGGCGATCCGACGTTCGCGGATGCCGGTTCGCTCGCGGATCCAGGTATCCGACGTCGCGACCATGGCTTCGAGATCATGGTTGGTGAGAATTCGCTCCGGCGCATAAGAGCCGGTGCCGAGAATATGCATGCGACCCAAACGGCGCGCCTTCCGATCCATCGGCTCGGGCGGTCTACACCCGATGCCATCCGCTCGGGTTAAGCTATATCGATTGGCGCGGCTAGAGCCGACAACGGCCACACCCGCGGGTATGGCCGTTACTTATCTTTGGATAATCAGAGGCTTGCTCAGCAATTCGAGCAACAGGGCCTGACGCTTCGCAGAGAACACGTTTTGTGACGGTTCCGCCACAAACTGGCCGGCGGCCCGATCAGGCGCGCCGACGGCCCGGCTTCAGAAGTTCGTCAGCGGTCAAGGCGTAGGATGTTTGCAGCATCTCGATCGTGCTTCGAGCAGCACGAAGGACATTGTTATCGACCCGGGGCCGCACTGCGGCGAGCGTCCAGTTCGTGCCGCCCTCTAACGAGGCCCGCGGTTGAATCAAGATTTCGTTGACGTTTTCGAAGCCCGCGCATTGCTTCAAGGACTGCAGACAGATCGTTTGTAGCTCAGAACTCGAACAGACCTCTCGGGTCATCGACATCTCCTGTTGGACCAACCGCCTCACGGCCGATCGGACCCCAAGTCGTTAAGGCGCTTAGCTGCGGCTGGTTGCCCAGCCCACGAGGTAGCCGATTGCCCCCGCGAGCAGAAGCGCTTCGAGCGGCTGCTTGGCGATCTGACGAACCAGTTGATCGGCGCTGCCATCGTAGGCCCGCTTTCCAGCCGCGACCGCGTCTGCTGCCGACTGAGGCATGCTGTCGGCAGCATTCCGGACGGTTTCTTTAGCGCGCCCGTAGAGATCGCTTGCGGCATCGCTTGCTTGTGCGGCATAGCCCTTCGCGTCGTCGGTCACATCGTCAGTCGACGCCTGAACAGACTTCTTCACGTCATCAGCTGTCTTGCCTGCACTGGCGCCAATATTTTTCGCGGTGGCTTTGATGTCTTCGGTGTTCATTGAGTCCTCTTATCGTGCGCTGGCAAGCAAGCTCATGGTCGCGTGACGCGATCCAGGTTTATTAAACGCTCGGTAGAATGATCTGTTCCCTCGATGAAGCGTTTCGGGCTTGCGTCTGTTTTCTACGTCCAATGTTAAACTTGGAGTTGCACAGCACAATGTTGATGTTTTACGGCTCTGACGCCCATGGCGTAATTCCCTGCGATCAGTCCGGCACGCATCTGCCCCCGCAGGCCAATTGGATCGACGCTTTCAATCCGACGACCGAGGAAGTCGCGTTCCTGGAACGTGCGCTCGGCACCCGGGTGCCGACGCTCGCCGACCTCGAAGAAATCGAGTCCTCGTCGCGGCTCGCGACCGACGGCGACAATATCATCATGAGCCTGCCGGCTACGACGAAGGACGCCACGGGTTTTCCGCATACCGCGCCGATCGGCTTCGTGATGTCCAAGGAGCGCGTGCTGACCGTCCGCTTCGAGCGTTTGCCGTCCTTCGAGGGCTTGACGAAAAAGCTTACGGAAAAGGGTGCGATTTCACACGGCGGGCTCGGCGCCACCGTCACCATCCTCGAGATCATCATCGATCATATCGCCGATGTGCTTGAACGGATCGGCGGCGATCTCGACGGCATTTCGCGGCGTGTCTTCGCTACCGACATGATCTCCGCCAAGGCTCGGCGTCCGCGCCAGACCAACGATACATTGAAGGTGTTTCTTCAAACCGTCGGCCGCAGCGGCGATCTGGCCTCGAAGATGAGCGAGACCCTGCTCGGATTCAACCGTATGATTCCCTACATTGCGACCCACGCAAGCGCCTACATGACGGCGGATTGCAAGACGCGCCTCGACGTCATGGGGCAGGACGCCAAGTCGCTCAACGACTATGAGGAGCACCTCACCAACAAGACGCAATTCCTCCTCGATACGCTGCTCGGCATCGCCAATATCGAACAGAACAACGTGTTCCGCGTCCTCACCGTGGTCTCGGTCGTCGGCATTCCTCCGACCTTCTTCGCGTCGATGTGGGGCATGAACTTCAAGACCATGCCGGAGCTGGATTGGCCGCATGGCTATACGATGGGTCTGAGCGTCATCTTCATCAGCGCGCTTTTGCCGGCAGTCTGGTTCAAGGTGAAGGGGTGGTGGTGAGCGCGCCTGATACGCCTCCGGCGCACCCATATGCTGCATAGTCAAGTATAGTACTTGATTATGCCTCTTTAAAATTCAAACGGCGAATGGCGTTTCGCGCGCGTTCCTCCATAATTGCGACGTCGCGGGGGACGAGATTCGATGCTCATAGATCAGGCGGACATCTTGATGCTGAAGGCTTTCCTCGGCGTGCCGCCGAGGGAGCACCAGGACATCACCAGCCACCGCATCAAGGACTTGGCGCGGACCGGGCTGCAAGATCCAAAGGGACTTGCCGAGCCAGATATCCGCGAACTCTGCCGGACGGTGATCACCCATATCGTCGCGATCGAACGGGACGTCGGCGCCTCACTGCAAAGCCGTCAGCCAGCGCTCCGCCTGTGACTTGACGTTGGCCGGCGCGGTGCCGCCGTAACTGACGCGGCTCGCCACCGAGTTCTGCACGCCGAGGACCGCAAACACGGCGTCGGTGATCTTGGGTTCGATGCCCCGGAGATCGTCGAGGCTGAGGTCTTCGAGTCCGACCTTCTTCTCCGCCGCCAAGGCCACCACCCGACCCGTGACATGATGGGCATCGCGGAACGGCATGTTGAGCGCCCGCACCAGCCAATCCGCGAGATCCGTCGCGGTCGAGAAACCAGCGCCGGCGGCGGCTTCCATGCGCGCGGTGTCGGGCGCGAGGTCGGCGACCATTCCGGTCATCGCGGCGAGGCAGAGGGACAGGGTCTGCAGCGAGTCGAAGGTGCCTTCCTTGTCCTCCTGCATGTCCTTGGAATAGGCGAGCGGCAGGCCCTTCATCACGATCAAAAGGCCGGTCAGCGCGCCGATCACCCGTCCCGACTTGCCGCGCACAAGCTCCGCGGCATCGGGATTGCGCTTCTGCGGCATGATCGAGGAGCCGGTCGAAAACTTGTCGGACAGCGCGGCGAAGGCGAACTGCGAGGTCGCCCACAGCACGATCTCTTCGGCGAAGCGCGAGAGATGGGTGGCGCAGATCGCGGCAGCGGCCAGCGCTTCCAGGGCGAAATCGCGGTCCGATACGCTGTCGAGCGAGTTGGCGGTCGGCCGGTCGAAGCCCAGCGCCTTGGCGGTCTGATCGCGGTCGATCGGGAACGAGGTGCCGGCCAGCGCCGCCGCGCCGAGCGGGCACTCGTTGAGCCGCTTGCGCGCATCCTGGAAACGGCCGCGGTCGCGGCCCAGCATCTCGACATAGGCCAGCAGATGATGGCCGAAAGTGATCGGCTGGGCGCTCTGCATGTGGGTGAAGCCCGGCATCACGCTGCCGGCGTGCTCCAAAGCCTTGGACGCGAGCACCTTTTGCAGGTCACGAAGCTGGCCGTCGATCTGATCCGCGGTGTCGCGCACCCAGAGCCGGAAATCGAGCGCCACCTGGTCGTTGCGCGAGCGCGCCGTGTGTAGACGGCCGGCCGCGGGGCCGACGAGCGCCGCCAGCCGCGACTCGACGTTCATGTGGATGTCTTCGAGCGCGCGTGAGAAGGTGAAGCTGCCGCTCTCGATTTCGCCACGGATGGTCTTTAGCCCCTCCGCGATGGCCGCGGCGTCGGCGGCGTCGACGATGCCGGTCTTGGCCAGCATGGCGACATGGGCTAACGATCCCGCAATGTCCTGCGATGCCAGCTTCTGATCGAAGCCGATGGAGGCGTTGATCTCTTCCATGATGGCGTCGGGACCGCTGGCGAACCGGCCGCCCCACATTTTGTTGCTCATGTTCTCGCGCTCATGAAAAGAAGCTTGAATGACTGATCCCGTGCCGACCACTCGCCCCAAAAAGCTTGGACCCGTCGCCGTCACGGTCGGCGGCGTGGTGATCGCCGCCCTCGTCTTCGGTCTATACGAGATGGAGCATCCCGGCCGCAAGAAAGTCGCCTTCACCGGCTCCTGCGCGCTGTCGCGCCTGGCGGCTGACAAGGCGGATCCGCTGGTGCACGGCGAAGTGGCCGCGCTGGCGCTGACGCAGGACGAAAACCAGCTCTCCGACATCGCCTTCGACGGGCCCGACGGGTTGAAGACCACCGTCGGCGCTTTCAAGGGCAAGACGATCCTGCTCAACCTCTGGGCGACCTGGTGCGTGCCGTGCCGGCAGGAAATGCCGGCCCTTGCCAGGCTGCAAACGTCCCTCGGCTCCAAGGATTTTTCCGTCGTGGCGATCAACATCGACACGGTGCGGCTCGACAAGCCGAAGAGCTTTTTGAGGGAGATCGGCGCGACCACCCTACCCTTCTACGCCGACAATACCGCCGACATTCTGCAGCAGTTGAAGCGCAACCAGAAGATCCTGGGCCTGCCCACCACCATCCTCATCGGCAAGGACGGCTGCGAGATCGGCACGATGGCCGGCGCGGCAGAGTGGGACTCGCCCGACGCGCAGGCCCTGATCAAGGGGCTGGACAGCTAGGCGCGGCTGCGACGAGTCCGGAGATGACCGCCAAGACCATCATGCTGCAAGGCACCGGCTCCGACGTCGGCAAGTCGCTCGTCGTTGGCGGCCTATGTCGCGCCTTCGTCAATCGCGGGCTCAGCGTGCGGCCGTTCAAGCCGCAGAACATGTCGAACAACGCGGCGGTGACGGCGGATGGCGGCGAGATCGGCCGCGCGCAGGCGGTCCAAGCGCGCGCCTGCAAGGTCGCGACCTCCGTCCATATGAACCCGGTGCTGCTGAAGCCGCAGAGCGGGACGGGATCGCAGATCGTGGTTCAGGGCCGCATCGCCGGCCAGGCCGAGGCCAAGGCCTACCAGGGCTGGAAGCCGCGGCTGATGCCGGCTGTGCTCGACAGTTTTGCACGCCTCAAGGCCGAGGCGGATCTGGTGATCGTCGAGGGGGCCGGCAGCGCC
>NZ_LMUU01000132.1:0-3753 GCF_009765775.1 Beijerinckia sp. L45 | reverse complement strand
CAACCTGCGCGCCAACGACATCGCCAACATGGGGTTTGCCCGCGCGGCGGACGTGCCGGTGATCCTCATCGGCGACATCGACCGCGGCGGCGTCATCGCCCAGCTGGTCGGCACCAAAACCGTCATCGCAGCCGAGGATGCGGCCATGGTGGCCGGTTTTCTCGTCAACAAGTTTCGCGGCGATCCCGCGCTGTTCGCCGACGGCATGGCGCTGATCGCGGAAAAAACGGGCTGGCCGGCATTGGGGCTCGTGCCGTTCTTCGTCGGGGCATCAAAGCTGCCGGCCGAGGATTCGCTGGCGCTGCGCGGCTGGCGGCCGGGCGACGGCGCGCTGACCGTCGCCGTGCCGATGCTGCCGGGCATCGCCAATTTCGACGATCTCGACCCGCTGCGCCTTGAACCGGCGGTCCGTCTAGTGATGGTCCGGTCCGGCGAGACGCTGCCGTGCGACGCGCGGCTCGTCATCCTGCCAGGTTCCAAGACGACGATCGCCGACCTCGCGGCACTGCGCCGCGAGGGCTGGGACATCGACCTCGCCGCTCACGTGCGTCGCGGCGGCCATGTGCTCGGCCTCTGCGGCGGCTACCAGATGCTGGGGCGGCGCGTCGCCGATCCGCTCGGCATCGAGGGCCCGGCCGCGGACGTCGCCGGGCTCGGCTACCTCGACATCGCAACGAAGCTTTCGGGCGACAAGAACCTGGCGCCGGTCGCCGGCACCAGCATCGCGGACGGTGTCGCGTTCCGCGGTTACGAGATGCATGTCGGGTTGACCGACGGGCCGGACCGGGCACGCCCGCTGCTGCGCTTCGCTGACGGCCGGACCGACGGCGCCGTCTCGGCCAGCGGCCAGGTCGCCGGCTGCTACGTCCACGGCCTGTTCGCCGACGATGCTCAGCGCGCGGCGCTGCTGCGGCGGCTCGGCGCCGCCAGCGACGGCCTGTCTTACGAGGCGGGCCAGGAGGCGGCGCTCGATGCGCTTGCCGCCCACATGGAGGCGCACGTCGACCTCGACAGGCTCATCGCCATAGCGCGGTAGCCAGCACCAGAATCGCCAGCGCGTTGAGCCCGCAGGCCAGCCGATACAGGCTTAGCGCGCGCGAAATCGCCGAGAGATCGGCGGATATGCCGTCGCCCATCGCGGCATCTTCGATGATCAGGCCGCCATAGGCGCGCGGGCCGCCGAGCCTGATCCCGAGCGCGCCGGCCATCGCCGCCTCCGGCCAGCCGGCGTTCGGCGAGGGGTGGCCGCGCGCGTCGCGGCGCATGATCCGCCAGGCGTCGAGCCCCGAGGCGTCCGGCGTCAGCGCCGCAGCGAAAACGATCCATAATCCGGCGAGCCGCGCCGCCGGCCAGTTCACGACATCGTCGAGCTTGGCGGCGGCGAAGCCGAACGCCTCGAAGCGCGATGTGCGGTGGCCGATCATGCTGTCGGCGGTGTTTACCGCCTTGTAGAGCACGCCGCCCGGCAGCCCGCCGATCGCCAGATACAGCGCGGGGGCGACGATGCCGTCGGAAAAATTCTCCGCCAGGCTCTCGATCGCGGCGCGGGCGACGCCGGCCTCGTCAAGCGTTTGCGTATCGCGCCCGACGATCATCGCCACGGCGGCGCGACCGGCCGGCAGCCCGGCGTCGCGCAGCGCGTCGCCTACGGCACGAACGTGGTTGTCGAGGCTGCGCTGCGCCATACAGGGCGAAGCCAAAAGACCGAGAAGCAGGATCGCGGCAAAGCGGGGCAGCAGGCTCGCCGCTGCCGCGAGCCCGACCGCGCCTGCGCCTGCGACCAGCAGGAGGATGACAAGCGCCAAAAACCCGGCGCGGCGGCGCTGCGCAAAACTTTCGGCGTCGCGGTTGAGCCGTCGATCCAGCCCATGAAGAAGCGCCCCGAGCCATGTCACGGGATGGCCGATGCCGCGAAACAGCGCGGGCGGATAGCCGACGACGGCTTCCAGCACGAGCGACACAAAAGCGATCGCCGGATTCATCGAAACGTGCCTTGTGGCCTAGGCGTCGTGTGCATGGCAAAGGGCATAGCCGCCCGCGCCGCAGCCGACAACGTGGCACCGCATCCACCCTCTAAGCTGCTGCACAATTTATATTGGTTCTCAGATGTAGTTTTTAATCGGTCTAATATAGCGATCACATTGACCGTGCGTCGGCAAAACGCGAACTTTTTATCTTGATCGCCGGTTAGGTCTCCGCAATAGGTTTGCTTGTTTTCGGGCTTAGCGCCCTGTCCCAATACGAAAGAACTCGACCATGCGTCTTTTTCCTGCATGTCTGTTGTTTGGAACCGTTCTAATTTCGACGATGGCGATGGCCAAGGAAGTGCCGCTCGGCCCTGAGCAGGAAAAGGACGGCATGACACTGGGCGCCGTCTATCTCCAGCCGATCGAGATGGAGCCCGAGGGCATGATGGCCCCGGCGAAGGATTCCGATGTCCACCTCGAGATCGATATCAAGGCCGCCAAGGGCAACACCAACGGCTATGCCCAGGGCGACTGGATCCCCTATCTCAAGGTCAACTATGTGCTGACCAAGGTCGACGGCGGCCAGACCAAGAAGGGTGCGCTGATGCCGATGGTGGCCAACGACGGCCCGCACTACGGCGACAACGCCAAGATGTTCGGCCCCGGCAAGTACAAGATGAGCATCTCGATCGATCCGCCCGGCATGGACTTCGGCCGCCACGTCGACAAGGAGACCGGCGTCGGTCCGTGGTTCAAGCCGATCACCTCGGAATGGGAATTCACCTACGCCGGCACCGGCAAGAAAGGCGCGTACTGATCATGACACGGGGCGCAACCAGGGTTCGATCGGCGGCTTTCGCGGCTGGCTTGGTTGCACCCCTTGCCGTCCTGGGTTCGACGGCACGCGCGGATGAACCCAGTTTCGCCATCGAGTTCAACGATGGAACGATGACACCACTGCGGATCGAAGTGCCGGCCAACACCCGGTTCAAGATCAACCTGACCAACAAGGGCAAGACGCCGGCCGAATTCGAGAGCAACGAGTTGCGCCTCGAGAAAGTGCTGGCGGCGGGATCCGCCTCGACCCTGGTGATCCGCACGCTGGATCCCGGGGAATACAAGTTTTTCGACGACTTCCATCCCGATGCGCCGCAGGCGGTGCTTGTCGCGAAGTGACATCGCGCTGCAACTAGACCGATCAATATGAGTCATGTGTCCCTAGAGGTCAGGCTGCGCAGCAAGCCGCAGCCGCGCCGGCCTGCCCCAGGCGTCGCTGCGCGCGCGATGGCCGGCCTGGGGGAATGGCTGCGGCGGCATCAGCGCATGATCGGCATCGTGCAGTGGGGCATCATCGGGCTCTACATCCTCCTCGTCGCCGTGCCGGCCTTTCTGCCCTTGCCGACGCGCGCGGCGCACATCTGGTCCAACCTCACGCTGTTCGCGCAATTCGCCTTCTGGGGTATCTGGTGGCCCTTCGTGCTGCTGAGCATGATTGTCGTCGGGCGGTCGTGGTGCGGGCTGTTCTGCCCGGAAGGCGCGATCACCGAGCGGGTCAGCCGCCACGGGCTCGGGCTGGCCGTGCCGCGCTGGATCCGCTGGAAGGGCTGGCCGTTCGCTGCCTTCGCGATGACCACGATCTATGGACAGATGACCAGCGTCTATCAGTATCCGAAGCCCGTACTGCTGATCCTGGGCGGGTCGACGGTCGGCTCGATGGTCGTCGGCTACCTCTACGGTCGCGACAAGCGCGTGTGGTGTCGTTACCTCTGCCCGGTCAATGGCGTGT
>NZ_LMUU01000131.1 GCF_009765775.1 Beijerinckia sp. L45 | reverse complement strand
CGAGGCGCCGGCCCAGTGCACGGTCGAGCCGCCGACCGACTTGACGATCCAGGCCGGAAGGTTGGGAAAGTCCGTCGCCACTCGCCAGGTGCCGGAATCGGTGCGCTTGTCGGCCCAGGCGAGCTGGGCAAAGCTTTCCCATTCGTTGTTGACGAAATCCGGGATCTCGTTGCGCGCGCCGGCTTCGAGGATCACCACCTTGACGCCCTTCTGCGCCAGCTCGTTGCCGAGCGTGCCACCACCCGCCCCCGAACCCACGATGACGACGACGGTGTCGTCGCTCAAATCGAACTGAGCCATGTTTCTCTCCCGGATTCTTTTTTTCGGTCTTTGCGACCTTATAGTCGTGGGGCGGCAGCGCGTTCAGACGCGCGGCAGCCAGTCGATGTCGTTGAAGCCGCGGTGGAGGTAGCCGCCCTTCTCGAAGGAAGAGCCCTCGTAGCCGAACTTCGGCCAGATCTCGGGCTGGTTGTAGATCGAGACGACGAGGTCGGAGCGGATCTTCTTGAAGAAGTCGGTATGCTCGACGGCCTGCAGCAGCGCCACGCGCTCGCTCTCCCAGCCGACATCGGTGTAGGCGACCTTGTGGGTGTCCTGAGCGTCCTGGTTCAGGCGCTTGACGCCCTCCTCCAGCATCACCTTCGTTGCGGGGTCGGCGGCGGCCTTGGCGTCCCAGGGTTTGACGGCTGTGATGTAGACGCTGTCGCCGAGGAAATCGTGCGGGTAGATGTCGCGCGCTACCTTGACCAGGGTCTTCAGCGTTGCCGGCTGCAGGGTGCCGCCCTCGGCCCAGGCATCGGTGAGCGGGGTCACGGTGGCCGCCGCGACGGCTGGGATTGTCGCCGTCGCCTGCAGAACGAAGCGGCGACTGAAGGTGCTGCGCGGGTCGACGTCTCTCATGGCGATCCTCCAATCATTTTTTCTAAGCTTTTGAATTGCTTGCCAAATGGCCGAGAAGCGGGGTTAGCCGAAGCGGCCGCCGCGTTCGATGACCTCGATCTTGTAGCCGTCGGGATCCGTGATGAAGAAGAAGCGGGCGAGCGTCTTGCCGTCGTGCTTGAAGTCGCGCAGCGGTCCTGGCGCCAGGCCTTCGCCCGTCAGCCGCGCATGCTCGGCATCGACCGCCTCGACGGTGACCGCGAGATGGCCGTAGCCGTCGCCGAGCACGTACGGCTCCTTCTGCGAATGATTGACGGTGAGCTCGACCTCGAACGGCGTCTCGGCATTGCGCAGGTAGATCAGCAGGAAGTCGCCGAAATCGAGACGATCCGCGACGTCGAACCCAAAAGCTTTTTTGTAGAAGTCGACCGACCGCGCCTCGTCGAGCACGCGGACCATCGAGTGAACTGCTTTCGCCATGGTTTGATGTCGCTCCGTTTAGGGAAGCGAGGCTAACCAGCGCTTCATCGGCAGCGGTAGTAGCGGGCTGTTGTCCGACCCGGCCGAAAGGCGGAGCATGACGGGCGCGCGGCCCGGCGCTTGCTAAACTGCAGCCACGGTTCGCCCTGCCCGAGGCTCCGCGCAAAGAGTGATTTAAAACGCCGTGGCCTATGGTAATGCGTAGGAGATGACCAGAAGCGCGTTCTTGGCGGACGACGGCGAGGACCCGCGCCGCGATCGCCGCATATCCTCCATCGTCCAGGCCCTCGGCCGGCGACCGATCGTGCTCGTCGGTCTGATGGGCTGCGGCAAGACGTCGACAGGACGCTGCCTGGCGCGCCGACTCGGGCTCGAATTCGTCGACGCCGATTGCGAGATCGAGTGGGCCGCGGGCATGTCGATCGCCGAGATCTTTTCGCGCCACGGCGAAGCGTACTTCCGCGATGGCGAACGTCGGGTCATGGCGCGGTTGCTCAGCGAAGGCCCGCGCGTGATCGCCACCGGCGGCGGGGCCTACATCAACGACGCAACCCGTGCCCGGATTACGGCCGGCGGCTTAGCGATCTGGCTCAAGGCCGATATCGACGTGTTGTGGCGCCGGGTGAAGCGCCGCTCACACCGGCCGTTGTTGCGTGGCCCCGATCCCGAAGGCACGTTGCGCGAGCTGATGGCGAAACGCTATCCGCTCTATGGGCGGGCCGACATTACCGTGACGTCGCGCGATGGCCCGCACGAAGCCGTGGTCGACGACATCATGACCGCCCTTGAATTCAACCTGCGGTTCTCGCCCGACCCGCCCGAGACCCGTATGAAACCGCAACCCCGCCGTCCCGCCCTGTCCGCTCTCGCGGCGCATACGGTCCCCGTCGATTTGCCCGGGCGCGCCTACGAGATCCTCATCGGGCCAGGACTTTTGAAAGAGGCCGGCGGCGCGATCGCGCAACTGTCGCCGGGTAGCGCCTGCGCCGTCGTCACCGACGACACCGTGGCCCAGACCCATCTTGCTGCGCTGACGGCAAGCCTCGACGCCGCCGCCATCCGCCACAAGACCATCACCGTGGCGCCGGGCGAGGGCTCGAAATCCTACGCCTGTTTCGAGCATGTGTGCGACGGGATCATCGCCGGCCGGTTCGAGCGCGGCGACCTGGTCGTCGCCTTCGGCGGCGGGGTGGTCGGCGATCTCGCCGGCTTTGCCGCGGCGAGCGTCCGCCGCGGCATGCGTTTCGTGCAGATCCCGACGTCGCTGCTGGCCCAGGTCGACAGCTCCGTCGGCGGCAAGACCGGCATCAACTCGAAGCACGGCAAGAACCTCATCGGCGCCTTCCACCAGCCGGCCCTGGTGCTCGCCGATACCGACGTGCTGAAGACGTTGCCGCCGCGCGAGTTCGCTGCCGGCTATGCCGAGGTGCTGAAATATGGCCTGCTCGGCGACGCCCCCTTCTTCGACTGGCTCGAGACGAACCGCGAGGCGATCTTCGCCGGCACCGGTCCGGCGCGGGCGGAGGCCGTGGCCCGCAGCTGCGCCGCCAAGGCGCTCGTCGTCATGCGCGACGAGCACGAGCACGGCGAACGCGCCCTGCTCAACCTCGGCCACACGTTCGGCCATGCGCTGGAACGCCTCAACCATTATGACGGCAGCCGCCTCGTCCACGGCGAGGGCGTCGCGATCGGCATGGCCTGCGCCTTCCGCTTTTCCCAGCGCCTGGGCCTGTGCCCCGCAGCCGACGTCGCCAAGGTCGAGGCGCATCTGAAGGCCGTCGGCCTGCCGACGCGGATCCAGGACATTCCGGGCTTCACCTTCGATGCGGAGGCGATCGTCGATGCGATGCGCCAGGACAAGAAAGTGGAGCGCGGCAGCCTGACTTTCATCCTGGTCAAGGGCATCGGCAGCGCCTTCGTCGCCAAGGCGGTCGATGCCGACGATGTGAAAGCCTTCCTGGACGACGAATTAGAACCGAAAGCCTGATCCGATGGACGGCGCACATCCCGCGGCCCTGCCCGTCGACCTTTGGGTCGCCGTCGTCATCATCATCGTCTGCATCGCGCTCTCGGCGTTTTTCGCGGCGTCCGAAACCGCGCTTACCGGCGCTTCCCGCGCGCGCATGCATGCGCTGGAGCGCAACGGCGATGTCCGCGCCAAGCTGGTCAACCGGCTGCTTCTGCGCCGTGAACGGCTGATCGGCACGACGCTGCTCGGCAACACGCTGGTCAACATCGGCTCCTCCGCCTTCATGACGAGCGTGCTGGTGGTGCTCGTCGGCGAGCGCGGCGCGCTCTACGCCACGGCGATCATGACGGTGCTGCTGCTGGTTTTTGCCGAGGTGCTGCCGAAGACCGTGGCGATCAACAATGCCGACCGGCTGTCGCTGCTGGTCGCGCGCGTGCTCTCGGTTTTCGTCGCCATCTTCGGGCCGGTCCTGATGGGCGTGGAAGTCCTGGTTCGGGGTGTCCTCAAACTATTCGGCACGACGGCGGACGAGCACAAGTCGATCCTCACCGGCGCCGAAGAGCTCAAAAGCGCGGTCGACCTGCTGCACAAGGAAGGCAACGTCGAGCGCGACGACCGCGACATGTTCGGCGGTCTCCTCGATCTCGACGAGCTCGATGTCTCCGACGTCATGGTCCACCGCACCAGCATGGAGACGCTCAACGCCGACCTACCGCCGGCCGATCTCGTGCGCGAGGTGGTCGCTTCGCCCTACTCGCGGGTGCCGATCTGGCGCGGCGAGCCGGACAACATCGTCGGCGTGCTCCATGCAAAGGACTTGCTGCGGGCGCTGAGCGCGCTGGGCGGCGACGTCTCGACCTTCGAGGTCGACAAGGTCGCGGTCGAAGCCTGGTTCATTCCGGCGACAACCACGCTGAAGGATCAGCTTCAGGCGTTCCGCAAGCGCAAGATTCACTTCGCCCTCGTCGTCGACGAATATGGCGTGGTGATGGGGCTGGTGACGCTCGAAGACATCATCGAAGAGATCGTCGGCGACATCAAGGACGAGCATGATCTCGCGGCGCAAGGCGTGCGCCCGCAGCCCGACGGGTCGGTGATCGTCGAAGGCTCGGTGCCGATCCGCGATCTCAACCGGGTGATGGATTGGGACTTGCCGGACGAAGAGGCGACAACCATCGCCGGCCTGGTGATCCACGAGGCCCGCGCGATTCCCGAGACGGGGCAGGTCTTTACCTTCCACCGCTTCCGTTTCGAGGTGCTGCGGAAGGTGCGCAATCGCCTGGCGTCGCTGCGCATCGTTCCGGCGTCGGCCCGGGATGCCAGCAGGGGCTGAGCAGGCCGTCACGCGGCTAGTCACATTCGGACGGCAATGTCGCGCAAACTCTTTGTGAAGTTTCGCGGGGTGATCACGCGGAACCGGGCAATGTACGGAATCGTTTGGCGGACCTACGACGCGCCGCGTCACTCCCCCCAAGGACTTCCTGAATGATTGATGATAATCCGCGCTCGACTGCGAGAGTGCCCGGGCCGTCGTTTTACGCGGCGCTCGTTCAGTTTCCCATTGTCTGCTTCTTTGGCACGCTTCTGACCGACCTCGCTTATTGGAAGACGGCCGAGTTCCTTTGGGTGTCCTTCTCCGTCTGGCTTCTGGCATTCGGCCTAGTGATGGCAGGCTTGGCGTTTCTCGCAGGCCTCGTCGATCTGGCGCGCCGCCGGCGCGTTCGCTTCCTGGGCTTTTCCTGGGTGCAGATCCTCGGCCAGCTGGTGGCGGCGCTTCTGTCGCTGCTCAACGTCTTCGTCCATAGCCGCGACGGCTACACGGCGGTCGTGCCTGAAGGGCTTCTGCTGTCCGCGCTCGTCGTCCTGATCCTGCTGGTCACCGGCTGGGTCGGCACGTCCATGGCCTATCGCACCACCCGCGTTGGAGTGACCTACTGATGACTGTCCTCCGTACCGCGCGACCAACCTTCCGCGTCTCTCAGCTCGCCCTGCTTTGCGTCACCGTTTCGACCTTGGCGCTGGCTGGCTGCGACGATCAGGCCGGCGATCCGACGACCCAGATCGGTGCCAATCCGCGCCTGCCCGAGCCGCAAAACTACCTGTTGCCGCCGATCGCGACCGCAACGCCCGGCCCGTGGGGTGACACCACGCCGACCGTGGCCGAGGGCCTGCAGATCCACGCCCTCGCGCGGGATCTGCTGCATCCGCGCCAGGTCTACACCTTGCCCAACGGCGACGTGCTCGTCGTCGAGGCGAATGGCCCGAAGGCGCCGATCAACCGGCCCAAGGATCTGATCGAAGGCTTCGTCAAGTCCTTCGCCGGGACCGGCGGCAAGGGCGGCAATCGCATCACGCTGCTTCGCGACATCGGTCCGGACGGCATCGCCAAGACGCGGACCGTCCTGCTCGATCACCTGAACTCGCCGTTCGGCGTGGCTCTGGTCGGCAGCGACCTCTATGTCGCCAACACCGACTCGCTGATGCGCTACCCCTACACGGCGGGTGACACGACCATCACGGCGCCTGGCGTCAAGCTGACGGATCTGCCGGGCGGCCCGATCGACCATCATTGGACCAAGACCCTGGTGGCGAGTGCCGACGGGACAAAGCTCTATGTCGGCGTCGGCTCGAACAGCAACATCACCGAGAACGGCATGCCGGCCGAGCTTGAACGCGCCGCGATCTGGGAGATCGACCGGACCTCGGGCGCTCATCGCATCTTCGCCAGCGGCGTCCGCAACCCGACGGGCCTCGGCTTCGAGCCGACCAGCGGTAAGCTTTGGGCGGTCGCCAACGAGCGCGACGAGATCGGGCCGGACCTCGTGCCGGATTACCTCACCTCGGTGCAAGACGGCGGATTCTACGGCTGGCCCTACAGCTATTACGGCCAGCACATCGATGCGCGCGTCATGCCGCAGCGGCCCGATCTGGTCGCCAAGGCTATCGTGCCGGATTATGCTCTGAGCTCGCATGTCGCGCCGTTGGGCGTCACCTTCGCCAACGGCTCGTCACTGTCCGCCTTTAAAAGCGGCGCCTTCGTCGGCGAGCACGGCAGCTGGGATCGCGCCCCGCTGAACGGCTACAAGGTGATTTACGTCCCCTTCGCCGATGGCAAGCCGAGCGGCACCCCGCAGGATGTCGTGACCGGTTTCCTCACCGCGGACAACCATGCCCTCGGCCGGCCGGTTGGCGTCGCCCTGGACAAGACGGGCGCCCTGCTGGTCGCCGATGATCTCGGCAATGTCGTGTGGCGGGTTTCGGCGAAGTAACCGCCGCAACCGCACCGGTGCATCCGGCCCGGCCCTTCTCGCGAGGGGCCGGGCCGACCCATTTTGAGGATTGACATCATGGCAGAGACAACGCCCGTCTGGTTCATCACCGGTTGCTCCACCGGCTTCGGCCAGGAACTCGCCAAGCTGGTGCTCGCCCGCGGCTGGCGGGCGGTCGTTACCGCGCGTGACAAGGCGCGGGTGGCCGATCTGACCAGGGGCCTCGAAGACCGCGCGCTGGCGCACGATCTCGATGTCACCGACGCGGCGCAGATCGAAGCCGCGGTCGCGGCGGCGACGAAAAAATTCGGCGGCATCGACGTGCTCGTCAACAATGCCGGCTACGGCTACCAGGCTTCGATCGAAGAGGGTGTCGAGGCCGAGATCCGCGCCCAGTTCGACGCCAACGTGTTCGGGTTGTTCGCCCTGACCCGCGCGGTGTTGCCCGGCATGCGCGCCAAGCGCAAAGGCCACGTGCTGAACATCACGTCTGTTGCCGGGTTCGTCGGCTTCCCCGGCTCCGGCTATTATGCCGCCAGCAAGCACGCGGTGGAAGGCTGGTCGGACGCTCTGGCCGCCGAGGGCGCGCCGCTCGGCATCAAGGTGACCTGCATCGAGCCCGGCCCGTTCCGCACGGATTGGGCGGGCCGCTCGCTGAAGCAGACGCCGAACGCGATTGCCGACTACGCCGAGACGGCGGGAACGCGGCTGAAAAACACGGCGGAGAAGAGCGGCACGCAGGCGGGCGACCCGGTGCGTGCCGGCGAAGCGATGATCGCTGTCACCGAGGCGGCACATCCACCGA
>NZ_LMUU01000129.1 GCF_009765775.1 Beijerinckia sp. L45 | reverse complement strand
GTCGGAATCTGGCTGTTCTCGACGCTCGACAAGAGCCGCCGCGGTCAGCTCGAGCGCGAGGCTTTCGACGCGCAATTCATCCGCTCCGAGACCGGCATCGGCGCCTCGCGGGCCCACGCACGCTAAGATATGCCACACGGACGCTGGAAGGCCGCGCATGCGCGGCCTTTTGCGTTTTGGACCATACCGATCCGGCACAAAAAAGGCCCCGGACCGGGGCCTTTTCGCGAGAATGATGAGACGTCGCTTACTCGCAGACGCGACCGTAGTGATCGACGTAGACGCCGGCATAGCCGTCCCAGTGGCAACGACGCGGCGGCGGCGGGGGCGCGTAATAGGCCGGGGCCGGCGGCGGATAACCGTAAGCCGGCGGCGGCGGCGGGTAGCCCGGACCGGGACCATAGGCGCCAGCGGCAGCGCTGCCGGCAAGCAGACCGAGAGCCGTCCCGCCGATAACACCAGCCGCGATCGCGCCGCCGTCACCGGCGTAGGTCGGCGTCATCGTCCCCGCGAGTGTCGCGACGCCGAGGCCCAAAACGACGCTGGCCTTGACCAGCATTCCAGCTTTCTTCAACAAGATCCCCTCCCGAAGCCTCACCATGGGCACTGCGCCCCGAATCCAACCGGAGTCCGACCGGTTGCTCGACGATATTTTAAGCGTCAGACTGCGGCGAGGTTAAGACCGCAGCGTTAAAGGACCGTTGCATCGCGACGCCGACGCTGGTAGCTCGTGGTTCCAGGCAAGCCGGCTTAGCTCAGTTGGTAGAGCAACTGATTTGTAATCAGTAGGTCGAGGGTTCGATTCCTTCAGCCGGCACCAAATCCGCCTTCTTATACAACGTTGTCGTGTTTCCAAGCCGGGCGTTTTTCGATCGCGCGCCGCAATCCGTTCGCCCGCGGGACCTCATCACACAGCACGGAGAGGTTCTGATGATCCTCGACGTTGCGGGGTTCCAGGCAGTCGCCGACTTCAAGCCGGACTACCTCGGCCCCGCCGTGTAACGGCTGAAGCGCGCCTCAGGCGTCTTCCATTTTAAAGGTCATGCTTGCCGTGAGGACCGTTTTGCCTCCTTCGTCGCGGACGACCATGACGAGTTCGTTCAAGTGCTTCGCAGAGGCGGTGTCAGCCGCAATAGCGCTGAGGCTCTTGATTGCCTCGGCACGCGCGGCGTCGAGGTTTTCCAGGTCCACCCCAGTCTCGTCGATGAGCGTCACGCCATCATGAAAGTCGAAAAAATAGCGGCTCACGACCGGTCTCCGTCCGCGGGAGGTACGATCACCTGCTAAGCTGCAGGCCGCATCCGGCCCCTTAACATAAGTTAGTGCGCACAACGTGCATAGGACTTTCGCTCTTCTGCCGCATCATCGCGGCCGGCTGTCAATCGGCACGTAGAAACAGAGAAAGGACGTAAGTCTGACAGATGTGGGCTGCGTGAAATACTGCTCGGTGTGATCGGTGCCAGCTGAGCTGTCGCTTGGTCCGACTGGGGGATTTAGATTAAGGCCGATTTGTGTTAGCTTGACCGTGACCCTTCGATGTCCTTTCAAGTCGCAGCGGTCTGGCCGTCCGGAAGCAGCAACTCATCGGACGGCCACCCTCCTCATTGATCGTCGGTTCTGCTGGCGTTTGGCATGACGGGGATCATCAGATGCTCGTTGCCGCGCTCTGCCTGTTGTCCCTTGCCGTCATGCTGGGCGCAGTCCTCGTGATACCGCGTCGCGCCTCCCTCACTTGCATCCGGAGGCGCACCGCTGCGGCAACCCACGGCGCGCTTGGCGCCAGCGGGCTCTGCGTTTTCCTCTGGATCGTCGGGACAGGTGCCACCACACAGGCGCAATGGCTTGTTGCGGGTCTCCTCTTTGCGGGTTTGCTCGCGGGCCTTGCGATTTTCGCGACCTGCCGGCACGCCCGCCCGCCGCCAGCGCTTGTTCTGGCGCTGCACGTGGTTTTCGCCGGCATGGGCTATCTGCTTTTCGTCGGCCTGATCCTGAGCTGAGGCCGTTTTAGCGATACGCAAGCCGCCAGGCGACGAAGCGCTTCAGGCCCTCGGCTAGATCGATCTTGGGCGCATAGCCCGTCAGCGCCGCCAGCTTGTCGATGTTTGCGAAGGTACAACGCACATCGCCCGGCTGCATCGGGCGGATGATCTTGATCGCGTCACGCCCCAGAGCGCGTTCCAGCATTTCGATCATGTCGAGCAGCCCGACAGGCCGATTGTCGCCGATGTTGAGGATGCGATTGGTGCCCGAAGACGGCGGGTGATCGAGGGCACCCAGGATCCCGTCGACGATGTCGTCGATGTACGTGAAATCGCGGGCCATCTTGCCTTCGCCGTAGACCTCGATCGGCTGTCCCGCGAGGATCTTCTCGGTAAAGGAAAAGTACGCCATGTCCGGCCGTCCCCACGGACCGTAGACCGTGAAGAAGCGGAGCCCCGACTGCGGGATGCCATAGAGGCCGGCGTAGGCCGTGCTCATCAGTTCGCCCGCGCGCTTGGTCGCGGCGTAGAGCGAGACCGGCGCATCGACGGGATCGTCCTCGCGGAACGCCGTGTCGAGCGGGCGATGGCCATAGACCGAGCTCGACGAGGCATACACAAGATGCTCGAAATCCCGCGCGTGACGGCAGGCTTCGAGTATTGAAAGGTGCCCCGCAAGGTTGGACCGCTCATAGGCGAAGGGATGCTCGATGGAATAGCGGACGCCCGCCTGCGCGGCGAGGTGGACCACACGGCGGCAGGCGGCCCGAGCGATGAGCGACGCCACCAGCGCCGCGTCGGCGATATCGCCTTCGACCATCTCGAAGCCGGGCTGAGACGCAAGGGTCGCGACCCGCGCCACCTTGAGCGCCGGATCATAATAGTCGTTGAAGTTGTCGAGCCCCAGGACGCTCTCGCCACGTGCGAGCAACCGCTCACAGACGGCGCGACCGATGAACCCGGCCGCTCCCGTCACCAGCACCGTCATTGCAAACACTTTCTCTGGATGATGGACATCTCGACGAGCAGCTTTAGCGCTCAAGAAGCCAGTGCGCGACCGCCCATCGAGCTGATCGGCCACAAAGCCGAAAAAGACGGCCGCGAGTTGCCTAGTTCCGCCTCTTCAACCGGTCGTCGAGATAGACGCTCGCGACCTGACGATCGTCGTCGGAGGCAGAGCCCATCGCCTTCCCATAAAGATCGAGGATCCACTGATCCTTGACCTTGTCGGTGACGCCATCATGGGCGAGCGATAGCCACATCAGGCCAAGGGCACGTTGCCTCTGCACGCCGTCGTGGCCTGCGAAAAGCATCTGGCCAAGCAGCGCCTGGGACTCGATGTGTCCTTTGTCCGCGGCGAGGAACAGCCAGCGCGCAGCCTGACGCCCGTCCTTGGCGGTTCCGCTGCCGTCGAGATACATCCGCGCAAGATTGTACTGCGCGTTGGCATCGCCGAAGTTCACGGCGGCGTAATGGAACATCTCCATCGCCCGCGCGGTGTTCGGCGCGATGCGGGTGTTGGCGATGCCGCTCAGATTATAGACGCCGAGAGCGACAAAGGCGCTCGACACGAACGGTGCCTGCCGCGGATCGGCATCGTCTTCGTCGTAATTCTCGACGATCTGAGAGAAATATTCGAAGGCCTTGGCATCGTCGTGAGGGACGCCATCGCCGGCCGCGTACATCTTCCCGAGCTTCCATTGCGCCAGGGATTCGCCGCCCTCAGCGGCATATTCCAACGCCGCGATCGCCGAATGCGGGTGGCCGCTGCGCACGCCTTCCAAACCCGCCCGCAACGCGGCTTTCGGGTTCTTGAAGATCTGCAGCGGCGCCTTGTCATCGACGGCGCTGTTGCCGTCGAACGCCCAAGCGCAAGATTCGCCGGCCATCGCAACGGCGGCGATCCCGAGCCCTGCCGCAAAGCAGGCGGAGAGGAAACGTCCCTTACGTGTCAGCATAGATATGCGTCTCGCCGGCCTGCCCCGGATGGGTCACGGCTCCGTTGACGGCGGGGCCCACCGTTTGCGCGTAGCGCCAGATGGCGCCCGACCCGAACTCGTGTGCGCGCGGCTTCCAGGCAGCCTTGCGCTTCGCCAGCACTTCCTCGGACACCTTCAGATCGATCGTTCCCTTGATAGCGTCGAGCTCGATGATGTCGCCGTCCTCGACAAGCGCGATCGGACCGCCGACCGCAGCCTCAGGGCCGACATGGCCGACACAGAAGCCGCGCGTCGCGCCGGAGAAGCGACCATCGGTGACGAGCGCAACCTTGGCGCCCATGCCCTGCCCGTACAGAGCCGCCGTCGTCGACAGCATCTCGCGCATGCCGGGCCCCCCCTTGGGACCCTCGTAGCGGATGACGAAGACGCAGCCTTCCTTGTACTTCTTGGCGCTCACCGCCGCGTAGCAGTCCTCCTCGCAATCGAAGACCAGCGCCGGACCGGTGAAGGTCAGCGCCTCCTGCGGCATGCCCGCGACCTTCACGATCGCGCCTTCCGGCGCCAAGGTCCCGCGTAGGCCCACGACGCCGCCGGTCACGGTGATCGGGTTGTTGGCGGGGCGCACCACGTCCTGGTGCGGGTTCCACTTCACCTTTTCCATGTTCTCGGCGATCGTCCGCCCGGTCACGGTCATGCAGTCGCCATGGAGGAAGCCGTTGTCGAGCAGCGTCTTCATCAGGATCGGGATGCCGCCGGCCTCGAACATGTCCTTGGCGACGTATTTCCCGCCCGGCTTCAGGTCGGCGATGTAGGGCGTGCGCTTGAAGATCGCGGCGACATCAAAGAGATCGAACTTGATGCCGCACTCGTTGGCGATCGCCGGCAGATGCAGCGCCGCGTTCGTCGAACCGCCCGAGGCGGCGACAACAGTGGCCGCGTTCTCGAGGGCCTTCAACGTGACGATGTCACGCGGACGGATGTTGCGGGCGATCAGTTCGACAACCATCTCACCGGCGGTCATGCAGAACTGGTCGCGGATTTCGTAAGGCGCGGGCGCGCCGGCCGAATAGGGCAGCGCCAAGCCGATCGCCTCGGAAACGGTCGCCATCGTGTTGGCGGTGAACTGCGCGCCGCAGGCGCCCGCCGAGGGACACGCGACGTGCTCGAGCTCGTCGAGGTCTTCGCTCGACATGTCGCCGACCGAGTGCTTGCCGACCGCCTCGAAGAGATCCTGGACGGTGACCTGCTGGCCGCGGAAATTGCCGGGCAGGATCGAGCCGCCGTAGATGAAGATCGACGGGACATTGAGACGCACCATGGCCATCATCATGCCCGGCAGCGACTTGTCGCAACCCGCCAAGCCGACGAGCGCATCGTAGCAATGGCCGCGCATGGTGAGTTCGACCGAGTCGGCGATGAGATCGCGCGACGCCAGCGACGCCTTCATGCCCTTGTGGCCCATCGCGATGCCGTCGGTGACGGTGATGGTGACGAATTCACGCGGCGTGCCGCCGGCAGCGGCAACGCCCTTCTTCACGACGGCGGCCTGACGCATCAACGAAATATTGCAGGGCGCCGCTTCATTCCAGCACGACGCTACGCCGACGAGCGGCTGATGAATCTGCTCCTTGGTGAGACCCATGGCATAAAGATAGGACCGATGCGGAGCGCGCGCGGGCCCCTCGGTCACGTGACGGCTGGGAAGATTCTTCTTATCGAAAACGCGCGCATCCATACTCTAAAACCCGCCTCATTCTGCTCGTGTGAATGAACATCGCCCGGATGGGCCAAACCAGAACCGCAGACAGCGCGGCAACATTTACCCTCTGAGATCTCGCGCCAAGGCCAGATCCAGCGCTTAACAAGACCAACTATCACCTAAGATGAGGTTAGATTAGCGGAGGGTTTATGGCTGAAAAGCGGCTTTGCCACCGATAGGATACATCAGAGATACGAACGCCGTTGGCTGTGTCGGCAAAGCAACAAAACCGGCGTCTTAACAAGCATTTACCTACCGGAAAAGAATTATTGCGCGTGACTTTTCCGTCGCATTGATTAAGACGCGCACAAAGCTGGGTTGCTCAGAATGGAACCTCGGCGCGGCTGGTATTGTCCGCATCGGCAATCGTCAGGAAATCCAGCATATTGCTCAAATCAAGCGAGCGTCGCGCTATGACGAGCAAAGCGGGGAGGTGCGCCTCGGCCGGCTTTTCGAATGCGATGTTGAAAAGCTTGCCGAGCCCGATCGCAGCCGCTGACGCCGCCGCCAGAGCCACTACAGGCGGTATGCCGACAACCTCGAGACGGTGCATCAAGACAAAGCCGACAACAAAATGCACGACGTAGATCGGAAAGGCGAGCTCGCCGAGAACGACCAGGATGCGCGCTCGGCCGAGCCATTCGAGCCGCCCCGCCACGATCGCGGCCAGCGTGGCCAGAGCGGCGACGACAGCCGCGCCATGGCATGGCGTGTTCGAGAAGAAGACGAGCACGAGCGATGCCGCAGCAAGTCCCCACCAGACGCGTTGGGTCCGGTCTTCTGCAAGCTGAAAGAGCGCGATGCCGAAGGCAAACAAGGGCAGGTAACCGTCGGCGGTCACAATGCCGCGGATGCTGAGACTGTGCTGTCGCGTGGGTTCGCCGTCGATGCAGATCGCACTGACGCTCAAGCCGATGATCAGGATTGCGACGAGATGCCGGCGCAACGGCCCAAACCACGTCGCGCCGACCAGCAGGCACAGAAAGATCTCGATCTTCAGGCGCCAGTGGGCGCTATCGACCTCGTCGACGCCCAGCATATCGGCCACCATCAAAAGGTTTGCCGGCAGGGCTTCGATCGTTGCTTTGACGTTGGGAATATCGCCGCTCTGGAGCAACACGAAGCCCAGGATCACGGCAGGAACAACGGCAGGCAGATAGCGGAGAAGCCGCTGCTGGACGTAGGCGCCGAGGCTTTCGACGTGGCGGATGTCGTGGAACAGCCGGTAAGCGGCTCTTGCGAGAAAAAGCTGCAGAGCGAGAAAGCCGACCGCCGGGACCGGCATCGGACCGTTGGCATGCCCGACGGCGAGATCGTATTTGGTCGTGTAACTGCCGATCAGCACGCCCAGGATGATCAAGCCGCCAAGCGCCACCATGGCCGGCGAGGCACTATGCCCGCGGGCTGGAAGCGCCTTCGGCTTAGCATCTTCACGGCGAACCGCGCGGCGTTCCTGAATAAGGAAGACACCGTCCGGCGTCTTCAATTCGGCAATGGCATGCCGGTCTTCAATTCGGCCCGTAGGAAACATAGCGACATCTCTGCTTATGACGTAATGGCATAAGCACCACCGCCGGTTTCATTCCGGCTTTGTGAGATCGCTACAATTTTACGGATATGCCGGGCTTTTCACCCGAAACTGCCCCCTTGCATCAAGGTGGTTAAGCGAGCGTCAGAAACGGCGGTTAATGCAAGCTAACCGCGTCGAGGGCATGGGACCGGTCGGCCCTCGGGGTCTGACCGGTCCCATATCGTTGGCGATGCGGGCTATACCGGCCCCAGCCGCGACAAGGCAATTTCGAGCCGCGCCACCTGGCTTCGCGCGGCGGCAAGACGCTCGCGCTGCTCCTCGACGATGTCATCGGGCGCCCGCTTCAGGAAATCCTCGTTGCCGAGCTTGGCTTCGATCTTTTCCGCCTCGCTCTTATGCTTGGCGATTTCCTTGACGAGACGCGCCCGTTCGGCCGCGAAATCGATGATCCCTTCGAGCGGCAGCGCGATGACAGTGCC
>NZ_LMUU01000128.1 GCF_009765775.1 Beijerinckia sp. L45 | reverse complement strand
AGCTGCCAAGCCCGAGGCAACCTCGGCGACGGCCGTGCTTGCCGGCGGATGCTTCTGGGGCGTCCAGGGCGTCTTCCAGCACGTGAACGGCGTGACGAGCGCGGTCTCCGGCTATTCCGGCGGCTCGAAGGCCAACGCGTCCTATCCGGTGGTCAGCACCGGCACCACCGGCCATGCCGAGAGCGTCAAGATCACCTACGATCCGCGCAAGGTCAGCTTCGGCAAGATCCTGCAGATCTACTTTTCCGTCGTCGCCGACCCGACGATGCTGAACGCCCAGGGTCCGGACGAGGGAACGCAATATCGCTCCGACATCTTCGCGACGACGCCGGAGCAGGCGCATGTCGCCACCCGCTACATCGCGCAGTTGCAGGCGGCCCACGTGTATTCGGCACCGATTGTCACCACGGTGACCTCGTTCAAGGCGTTCTACCCGGCGGAAGGCTATCACCAGAACTACCTGACCGAGCATCCGACGGCCGGCTATATCGCCGTCAACGACATGCCGAAGGTCGATGGTCTGAAGGCTTTGTTCGGTGCTGACTATCGTCAGGCCCCCGTCCTGGTCGCCGCCTCGACGAACTGAGCCAAGCCGCCGCCGGACGATTGTCTTCGGCGGTGCCTTTCGATCGCACCGGGTCGTCCCTACATGCGCGTCTCCTTACGTCATGTTCGGATCCCGGTGCGCTCGATGATCACGCTTGCCTTCCTTGTCGTCTTCGTGGTTCCAGTCCTGGTGTCCGCGGCGCTTTATACCATCCGCACCAAAAACGTCGCATGGCGCAGCGCCGACCGATCGAGCGCCGGCCTGTTACCCCCGGCCTCGAAGCATCCGGAGGCGGCCGTCCGGGTGTTTTCCGCGCGGACGGTGAGTTGGCGCGGCATCGTTGCGACGCATAGCTGGATCGTGGTCAAACCGGCAGGGACCGCGGCCTACCAGCGTTTCGATTACACCGCTTGGGGCACCCCGATCTGGGTCGATCGCTTCGTCGCCGACGGCCTATGGTTCGGTAGCCGACCGGAGGTCGTGTTTGCGGCCGACGGCGCAGCTGCCGCGCATATGATCCCCATCATACAAGAAACCATCGCGCATTACCGTTACGGCAACCCCGGCGACTACAAGGCTTGGCCCGGCCCCAACTCCAACACCTTCGTCGCGGCCGTGATGGGCGCCGTGCCGGCGATGCGGACGAGTCTGCCGAACACGGCCATCGGCAAGGACTTTCCTTATGACGGCCGCTGGATCGGCCTGACGCCATCCGGCACCGGAATCCGCGTCAATGCGGGCGGCTATCTCGGCTTCACCCTCGGCTGGATCGAAGGCTTCGAGATCAACATTCTCGGCGCCGTCGCCGGGCTCGACTTTCGTCATTCGGGCATCAAGCTGCCGGCGCTCGGACGGATCGGGGTGTGAAACCCCCGACCCTCAAACGTCCAAATTCGCGACGTTCAGCGCGTTGGCCTGGATGAACTCGCGGCGCGGCTCCACGACGTCGCCCATCAGCTTGACGAAGACATCGTCAGCCTCGTCGCCTTCCTTGATCTTCACCTGGAGCAGCGAGCGGACATCGCGATCGAGCGTGGTCTCCCAGAGCTGGTCCGGGTTCATCTCGCCGAGGCCCTTGTAGCGCTGCATCTGCGAGATGCCTTTTTGGCCTGCGGCCATGACGGCTTCGAGCAATTCGACCGGGCCCGACGCCTGCTTCTCCTCGGCCTTGCGAACGAGAATTGCCGGACGGCTGTAGGTTTCCTCAAGCGAGGCAGCGTGTTCGTTGAGCCGGCGCGCCTCCGCCGAGGCCAACAGGCCGGCGTCGAGCGTCGCGACCTGGGTCACGCCGCGCAGCTCGCGCGTCAGAACATAGGCGCCGTTCTCGACGCGGCCTTTCCAGCCGCGCTCCATGTCGTCGGCGCGACGGTCGAGCCGCTCGGCGACGTTTTCGGCGAGTGCCGTGGCAACCGTCTCGTCGTCGATCGGCTGCAGCGCGCCGGCGATGGCGGCCTGTTCGACGACGCCGCGGTCGTAGCGCGAGTGCAACTGGCTCAGCAGTTGGCGGACGATGCGGGCCTCCTCGACGAGGCTGCGCAGATCCGCTCCGGTGCGGTCTTCGCCACTGGGGAGGCGGAGCATGGCGGAGTCGAGCCCGTGCCCGATCAGATAGTCTTCGCGCGCTCGCTCGTCCTTCAGATATTGCTCGGACGAGCCGCGCTTGACCTTATAGAGCGGAGGCTGGGCGATGTAGACGTGGCCGCGCTCGATCAGCTCCTTCATCTGCCGGAAGAAGAAGGTGAGCAGCAGGGTGCGGATATGCGAGCCGTCGACGTCGGCATCCGTCATGATGATGATCTTGTGGTAGCGCAGCTTGTCCGGATTGAAATCGTCCCGGCCGATGCCGGTGCCGAGCGCCGTGATCAGCGTGCCGATCTCGTTCGACGACAGCATCTTGTCGAAGCGCGCGCGCTCCACGTTGAGGATCTTGCCGCGCAACGGCAGGACGGCCTGGTATTCGCGGTTGCGGCCCTGCTTGGCGGAGCCGCCGGCGGAGTCACCCTCGACCAGGAACAGCTCGGCCTTGGCCGGATCGCGCTCCTGGCAGTCGGCGAGTTTGCCCGGCAGGTTGGCGACATCCAGAACGCCTTTGCGCCGGGTGAGATCGCGCGCCTTGCGGCCGGCCTCGCGGACCTGCGCATTCTCAATGATCTTGGCGATCACCGGCTTAGCTTCCTGCGGATGTTCTTCGAACCACTGGCCCAAAAGGTCGTTGACGAGGCTTTCGACGACAGGACGCACCTCTGACGAGACCAGCTTGTCCTTGGTCTGCGACGAGAACTTTGGGTCCGGTACTTTCACCGACAGGACGCAGGTCAGGCCCTCGCGGCAATCGTCCCCGATCACGTCGATCTTTTCCCGCTTGGTTGCGCCCGAGCGGTCGGCATAGCCGGTGACCTGGCGCGTCAGCGCACCACGCAGACCGGCGAGATGGGTGCCCCCGTCGCGTTGCGGGATGTTGTTGGTAAAGGCCAGGACGTTCTCGTGATACGAATCGTTCCACCACAGCGCCACCTCGACGGTGATCTGGTCCTTGACGCCCTTCATCATGATTGGCTTGGCGATCAGCGCGCTCTTGGCGCGGTCAAGGTACTGGACGAAGGCTTCGAGGCCGCCTTCGTAGAACAGCGTCTCGGTCTTCACCTCGGCGCCGCGCGCGTCGGTCAATTCGATGTAAACACCGGAATTGAGGAACGCGAGTTCGCGCAGCCGATGCTCGATCGTCCCATAGGTGTAATCGATCATCGTGAACGTCTTGGGCGAGGCGAGGAAGGTGACCTCCGTGCCGCGCTTCGGTTTGCCGTCTACCATCGGCGCCGGGCCGACAACTTTCAGCGATTCCTTGACGTCGCCGTGGTCGAACATGACCACATGCTCCTTGCCGTCGCGCCAGATCCGCAACTTCAGCCAAGTCGACAGCGCGTTGACGACCGAGACGCCGACGCCGTGGAGGCCGCCCGAAACCTTGTAGGAGTTCTGGTCGAATTTTCCGCCGGCATGGAGCTGGGTCATGATGACTTCGGCGGCCGACACGCCTTCTTCCTCGTGGATACCGGTAGGGATGCCGCGCCCGTCGTCGGTCACGGTGACCGATCCATCGGCGTTCAACGTAACCGTCACACGCGTAGCATGGCCGGCCAAGGCCTCGTCGATTGCGTTGTCGACGACCTCGTAAACCATGTGATGCAGGCCGGAACCATCATCCGTATCGCCGATATACATGCCAGGCCGTTTGCGGACCGCGTCAAGCCCGCGCAGCACTTTGATCGAATCCGCGCCGTAGCTCTCTGAACCGTTCAGATCCGGGGCATTGATCTCGGTCGGACCCGAGGAGGCCGTCTCATCCATACGTTAAAGGGCTTTCCATGCGGCCGGGAGCACGCCCGACCTGCGTTATGTTCCCTCCTGATATAGCCGCTCAGCTAGAAAAATGCATGGCGAAAGCGCGGTTTCGATGTTGAAAACGACATGTTTACGATGACCGAGCGTCAGGGAAGCTAAGCACGGTTGCGCCTGATTATGCACACAACCGACTATCGCACGTAAGCGGCCGTGGAAACGCCCTGGATTGCCGGCGACGCCAGGGTGCCCACCAACCCGAACACCTTCTGCAGGTC
>NZ_LMUU01000127.1 GCF_009765775.1 Beijerinckia sp. L45 | reverse complement strand
CCTGCTCAACAATCGCCAGAGCCTGGTGTCCGCGCGGGCTCTGGCCAACAGTCGCGTCGTCCGCATCCGGCATGCGGATTTTCGCCGGCTGGTGGCGAGCGAGCCGGATATCGGCGAGATCATTCTGCGCGCCTTCATCCTGCGTCGCGTCGGCGTCATCCGCCACGCGCAGGGCGGCGTGGTGCTGGTCGGCCACGGGCACGACGCCGACACGCTGCGCATCCAGCAGTTCATGACCCGAAACGGCTATCCGCATCACGTTTTGGATGTCGACCATCATCCCGATGCCCACGACCTTCTGATCTGCTTCGGCCTCACGCCGGATCAGCTGCCCGTAGTCGTCATGCCGGGCGCGGCGATGCTGCAGAACCCCGGCAACGGCGCGCTGGCCGACGGGCTCGGCATCACCGAAGAACTCGACGCGACGACCGTCTACGATGTCGCGGTGGTCGGCGCGGGGCCGGGCGGCCTGGCGGCGGCGGTCTATGCGGCCTCCGAAGGGCTGCAGACGATCATCATCGAAAGCATGGCGCCGGGCGGCCAGGCCGGCACGTCGTCGCGGATCGAGAATTATCTCGGCTTCCCCACCGGGATTTCCGGCCAGGCGCTGGCCGGCCGCGCCCAGACGCAGGCGCAGAAATTCGGGGCGCGGCTGGCCATTTCGCGCGCGGTGACCGCGCTCGACTGCAGCGACAATCCGTTCAAGCTGATGCTCGACGACGGCCGCAGCGTGTCCGCCCGCGCGGTCGTGGTGGCGACGGGCGCACGCTACCGCAAGCTCGACCTGCCGAACTACGAGACCTTCGAGGGCCAGGGCATCCTCTACGCGGCGACGGCGATGGAGGCGCAGCTGTGCTCGGGCGAAGAGGTCATCGTCGTCGGCGGCGGCAACTCGGCCGGCCAGGCCGCGATCTTTCTCTCGCGCACGGTCAGGCATGTCCACGTCATCGTGCGGCGCGCGGGGTTGGCCGAGACCATGTCGGACTACCTGGTCAGCCGCATCGCGCTGTCGCCGAAGATCACGGTGCATGCGCATACCGAAATCACCGAGCTCGAAGGCGATCGCTACCTGCGCCACGTGACCTGGACCAACCGCCAGACCTGCGCCGCGGAAACGCGGCCGGTCACCAGTGTCTTCGTGATGATCGGCGCCGAGCCCAACACGGAGTGGCTGGGCGGCTGCGTCAGCCTGGATGCCAAGGGTTTCGTCCTGACCGGCCGCAGCGTCGATGCCAGCGCCTCGGGCTCGGCCTACCAAACCAGCCTGCCCGGCCTCTACGCCGTCGGCGACGTCCGCTCCGGCTCGGTGAAGCGGGTGGCCTCGAGCGTCGGCGAAGGCTCGGTGGTGATCCACGCGGTGCATCAGTTTTTGCATCCGACAGGCATGTAGCGGGGGCGCGGAACATACGTATCCTGCGACCCCCAAGGGGATGTTCATTACCACGCCACCTGTAGCGCCGGCACCCTGGAAGCCTGCCCTGCCTGCAGTGCTGAGTCTCACAGCCGGATACGTCGATACCGCCGGGTTTCTCGCACTGCAGGGTCTCTTCACCGCCCACGTCACCGGCAATTTCGTGACGCTGGGCGCAGCTCTCGTTATCGGCGCGACCGGCGCCGTCGCGAAGCTGCTCGCCCTACCGATGTTCTGCGTCGTCATTGTCCTGACGCGGCTTCTCAGCTACCGGCTGCCTTCCCTCGGGCTTCCCGTATTGCGGACGCTGCTGGTGCTGACGCTCGTCCTGTTGATCGTCAGCGCGGCCCTGGCCATCGGTCTGGGCCCGTTTCCCAATGGCGACCACGCGACGGCCTTGATCACCGGCATGACGCTGGTGTCGGCGATGGCGATTCAGAATGCGGTGCATCGCATCCATCTCGCTGCTGCGCCGCCGACCACGCTAATGACCGGCACCACCACGCAGATCATGATCGACGTCGCCGACACGCTGCGCGGCCTTGCACCGGACGCGCGCGCCGCCACGCGAGCGCGGCTGCGGCGGATGGCTATCAGCGTCGTCGCCTTCGCCGCGGGCTGTGCCGCGGCGGCGCTGCTCTACGCGACAATCACCGTTTGGTGTTTTCTGATTCCGCCGGTTCTGGCGGGATATGCGGTTTATCTCGACGCTCCAGAGCGATGAGGGCGGCCTACACCACCACCGGATATTGCGCGCCATCCATGGTGATCGTGATGCCGGTCAGATAGCGCGCCTTGTCCGAGGCGAGGAACAGGGCCAGGTCGGCGACCTCCTCAGGCTGGGCAAAGCGCCCCATCGGAATTTTCTGCACGCTGCGGGCGATCGCCTCGTCCACCGTGATGCCGGCGAGCCGCGCGTCCGCCGTCATGCCCTCCGTCACCCGCCCGGTTTCCGTCAGGCCGGGACTGATGCCCACGACCCGCACGCCCGACGCCGCATAGGCGTTGCCGAGGCCGGCTGTCGCCAGCATCAGCGCCGCGTTGGCCGAGCCGCCGGCCAGATGGACGGGGCTGGCGACCTTGCCGCCCGAGCCGATGATGGTGACGATGACACCCGACTTGCGCGCGGCCATCAGCTTCACCACCGGATCGACGACATTGATCGTCGAGAAGAATTTGGCATCCATCGCGTCGCGCCAATGCGCCGGCGTCAGGTCGGCCGGCGGCGAGCGTTTGGCCGCTCCGGCCGAATTCACCAGCACGTCGATCGGGCCGACATCGTGCTCGACCCAGTCGACGAGCGCCGCCGCGGCCCCTTCGTCCGACACGTCGGCGGAAAACCCCATCGCCCCGGGCAAGTCTTCGAGCGCCGCATCGATGTTGTCCAGCGAGCGCGAGCTGATCACCACGCGCGCGCCTTCAGCCAAGAAGTGCTTGGCGCAGGCGAAGCCGATGCCCTTCGACCCGCCTGTCACGAGAACAATCTTGCCCTTGAAGTCGTCCATGTGTGCTCCCGTGCCTCACAACCTGCTCAGATCGGCTTGAGGCCCGCTTCAATCTCACGCCGCTTGCTTTCGAGGAAGGGCGGCAGCGCTAGTTTTTCGCCGAGCGTCGCCATGTCTTCGTCGGCGGCAAAACCCGGCCCGTCCGTCGCGATCTCGAACAGGATGCCGTTCGGCTCGCGGAAATACAGGCTCTGGAAATAGTAACGGTCGACGGGGCCGCTGGATGGCACCCGGAACTGCTTCAGCCGCGCCGCCCAATGATCGTAGTCGGCATCGGGAATGCGGAAGGCGACGTGATGCACGCCGCCCGCGCCCTGCTCGCCGATCGGCAGGCCCGGCTCGACCGCGACATGCAGCTCCGCCGCCGGACCGCCTGCCCCCATCTCGTAGACGTAGGTGGTCGTCTTTTCGTGACCCGGCGTCGGGTACTCGCGCACGGCTTCCATTCCCATCAGCGTCGTCAGCACCTGATCCGTCGGCTTGCGATCGGGCACGCTGATCATGATCGGGCCGAGGCCGCGGATCTGATGGTCTGCCGGCACCGGGCTTTTGACCCAGGTATGCGCCTCGCCGGCGCCGCCGTCGTCGATCAGCGACAGGCGTTGGCCTTCGAAATCCTCGAAATCGAGCACCAGCCGGCCGTCGCGCGTGACGATCGGGCCATGGGCAACACCAAGCTCATCGAACCGCGCCAGCCACCACGCCAGCGTCGCTTCGCCGGCGACGCGCAGGTGCGTGCGGCAGATGCTGTGGGTGCCGCGCCGCTCGCGGCCGACCGGCCAGTCGAAGAAGGTGATGTCGCTGCCCGGTGAGGCCAGGCCGTCCGCGTAGAACAGGTGATAGGCGCTGACGTCGTCCTGGTTGACGGTTCGCTTGACGAGTCGCATGCCGAGCGTCTGCGTGTAGAACTTGTGGTTGCGCGCCGCGTCGGCGGTCACCGCGGTCAGATGATGGATGCCTTCCAGTTTCATGATGTGCTGCCTTCGATTGGCGCATAGGCGCGCCGGTTGATCCAGGTTTTCGCGATGTCGACGTCGGCCTGCGAAAGGCCGTGGCCGGCCGGCAGGATTTTGTGGTCGACCGTCGCACCGGCGCGGTTCAGATCGCCAGCAAGCCGCGCGGCATTGTCGGCCGGGATGATCGGATCCTGCGTGCCGGTGAGCAGCAGGACGCCCTTGCCCGCCAGGTCGACGGGCGGCATCACGCTCAGCGGCACCATCGCCCGCAGCAGCACCGCCCCGGCGAGCGCGTCCGGCCGCAGGGCGAGAACCGCGGCGGCGATATTGGCGCCGTTGGAGAAGCCCACCGCGACAGGCGCAGCCAGTCCATGGAGGGCCTGCGCCTCGGCGACGAAGTCGGCCAGTTCGTTGGCGCGGCGGATGACGTCGGCTTCGTCAAAGATGCCTTCCGCGAGACGGCGGAAGAAGCGCGGCATGCCGCCCTCCAAAATCTTGCCGCGCGGGGAGAGCAGCGCCGATCCCGGCGCGATCAGGCGCCCGAGATCGAGAAGATCGTTTTCATCGCCCCCGGTGCCGTGAAGCAGCAGCAGGGGCGGCGCGGCGGGGTCGTGCCCCGGCTCGAACCGGTAGATGAAGGAAAGCTCAGGCTTGCTCATGCTTGCTCCTCTCGAAGCGGCGCCTTGGTCGTCCATGGCGCTAATCTTTAGGGTATTGATACGTCCCTGCGGTGACTGGCAGGTAGGACCTATCCGGCATCGGCTCAAGCGCGCATTGAGCAACGCACCGTTTCGCAAAGACGCTCTGGAGGACGTTTGGACCCCACCAGCCAGGACGCCGCCGCGCGCGACCACCGTCCAGTGTTCATCGACAGCTGCGCGGTGAATCGCTTCGCGCTCGTGAACATCGATCCGACGAAAGACCTGGCAGGCTCCGCCTTTGCTGTCGCGTATACGCCGGGCCTCAGGACAGAATACCGAGGGGCCCTCGCCCACCGCTATGTCGAGCCGCATATCAAGGCGCTGCTGGCAAAATTTTTGGAGAAAGGCGTGCTGCACGGTGCCGAAATGCCCACCGAGAACGCCGACCTGCATCTGGTACTGCTGTCGCAAACGGAGATCGTCATCACGATGGACCGCAGGCCGCCGTGGAACCGGGCGCAGAGCAACCCGGGCCTGATCTTTTGGCCCGACATCGAGGATGCCTTGCGCGAGCACCAAAGCCTTCTTCCGATTTTGCTGGCGCACGCCGCCGCGATGGCCGGCCGTTGACGATCGAGAGCCCGGATCGGTCCGCCGCGGAACGCACCGCATGGGGCGGGCCGCTGGCGATGCTCGGACTGATCGGCGCGGCGCTGATTTTCTCGATGACCACTTGGTTCTCCGCCACCGCGATTCTGCCCGAGCTTGCGCAAGCTTTCGGCCTGAGCGCTGCCGGCGCGTCCTGGCTGACCAATGCGGTGCAGATCGGCTTCGTGGTCGGCGCGCTGTCCCTCAGCATTTCCGGGCTCGTCGACGCGCTGCCCACGCGCGCCCTGATGGCGACGTCCGCGTTGCTCGCGGCGGCATCCAACGTCGTGATCCTCTGGGTGCCGGACGCGGTCTGGCTGCTCGCGGCGCGCTTCGCCACCGGCATAGCGTTGGCCGGCGTCTATCCGCCCGCCCTCAAGCTGATCGCGACATGGTTCGTCCGTGGCCGCGGCCTGGCGATGGGCGCGGCGGTGGGGGCCCTGACGCTCGGCTCGTCGGCGCCCTATCTGCTCCGCACCATCGGCGCGCATGTGGATTGGCACGCGGTGGTGGCGGTGTCGTCGGGCCTGGCGCTGCTCGGCGCCCTGATCCTCGTCTTCGCCGCGGATGGCCCCTACGCGGCATCGCGCCCAAAACCCGACCTCCGCCGCATCGGGATCGTCCTGCGCGATCCCGGGCTCGCCCTCGCCAACCTCGGCTACTTCGGCCACATGTGGGAACTCTACGCGATGTGGGGCTGGTTTCTGGCCTACGCGTCCGACGCGGCTCGGGTCGCATCGCAGCCACCGCCGCTGTCCGCGCCGTTGCTCACCTTCCTCGTCATTGCCGTCGGCGCCGCCGGCTGCCTCGGTGGCGGGATCTTGGCGGACCGCCTCGGGCGCACCGCGACGACAGCCCTGATGATGGCGCTCTCCGGCAGCTGCGCGGTGGCGATCGGCTTCGCCTTCGATGGCCCGTCCTGGCTGTTCATCGCCATCGCGCTGGTCTGGGGCTTTTCCGTCATCGCCGATTCCGCGCAGTTTTCCGCGATGGTCAGCGAACTTGCAGACGCCCAGTCGGTCGGTGCGGCACTGGCGCTGCAGGTCGCCGTCGGCTTCGCCCTGACCGTCGTCTCGATCCGCGTGACGCCGCTCTTGGCCGGCGCGATCGGCTGGCGCTGGACATTTATCATGCTCGCGCCGGGGCCGTTTGTCGGCGCGGCGGCGATGCTCGCGCTGCGACGGCTGCCGCGGGCGGAGACGATTGCAAACGGGCGGCGGTGAAGCGATTATACCACCTTCGGAATCGTCGTGACCGTCGCACCTTCGCTCAACGCCTTGATGACCTCTGCATTCTCGCGCAGAGCTTCGAGCCGGCTCGGCCCTGGAACTGGCATGCCTCGTTCCTCGACCATGGCGACCCAGATCCGCAGCACGGTCGCCGCGTTGCCAATCGCATCATCGATCGTGTCGCCCATGGCCGTGCAGCCCGGCAGATCGGGGAAAACAACTCCGTAGCCACCGGCCTCGCCATCGATTAGCGCCATATAGCGGTCCATGAGTACGACTCCGCGCGTTGCCATCCATCACCGTTCATGGAGACTGAATGCCGTTCGATCCCAAAACCATCCGCGCCCTGGCCTTCGACATCCAGGGCACGGCGGTCGATTTTTATTCCCCGGTGCTGCGCATGGGCGCTGCGGTCAACGCGACCAAGAATCTCTCCATCGATTGGGCAGCGATGTCGAAGACCTGGCGGGCACTCTACCGCGAAGGCATGGACAAGGTGATCGCCGGCGCCCGACCGTGGCTGCCGGTCGAGCAGATCTATCGCGAGGCGCTGGACCTTCTGCTGGACGGGCTCGGCCTCGCTGAGGCGTTCACGCCAGCCGAGCGCGACGCGATGAACGCGGTCTGGACGAAGCTCGACGCTTGGGCCGACAGTGCCGAAGGCCTGGCACGGCTGCGCAAGGCTTATACGCTCACCACCCTGTCCAACGCCGGCATGCCGGCGCTGATCTCGGTGGTCAAACACGCTGGCCTGACCTTCGACTGCGTGCTCTCCGCCGATCTCGCCCGCAGCTACAAGCCGGCCCCCGCCGTCTACCAGCTCGCCGTCGATTGCCTCGGGGTGGCGCCGTCCGAAATCCTCATGGTGGCGAGCCACAAATATGATTTGGTCGCAGCGCGAGCCTTCGGCATGCGCACCGCCTTCGTCGCGCGCCCGCTGGAGTTCGGCCCCGACGAACGGCCGGATCTCGGCCCCGACCCGACCTTCGACATCAACGCCAAGGATTTTGGCGACCTGGCCGATCAATTGGGAGCCTGACCCACGAAGGTCTCATCGACGGGCCGGGCACCGTTCGTTGTTACAACGCGTGCTCGGCGGATAGTCTGCGACGGACCCGCTATCTCCTGGACACGCCGATGCCCATGACCCTCCCGATCTTCACGGCCCCCTATGCGCCCGACGACGCGGCGCTGCTGCCTATCCTTCTCGACCACGCCGCCCTCGCCCTCGACGCCGAAACGCGGATCGACGCCCTCGCCACCGACCTCATCGGCGCGATCCGCGCGGACACCGGCGGCTTCGGCGGCGTCGAGGCGATGCTGCGGGAATATGCGCTGTCGACGAAGGAAGGCCTCGCGCTGATGGTTCTGGCCGAGGCGCTGCTCCGCGTGCCGGACGCCGCCACCGCCGACCGCCTCATTGAGGACAAGCTGGGGCAAGGCGGGTTCGGCACCCACACCAACCGCTCGGATACGCTGGTCATCAACGCCTCGACCTGGGCGCTCGGTCTCTCCGCGCGCATCGTCAAGCCGGGCGAAACGCCGGACGGCATTCTGGCGGGGCTGGCGCGACGCATCGGCGTTCCCTCCGTCCGCCAGGCGGCCCGCCAGGCGATGCGATTGATGGGCAATCACTTCGTTCTGGGCGAAACGATCGCGGCGGCGCTGAAGCGGGCCGGCAGCGGCCAGGGGCGGCTTTACCGCTATTCCTACGACATGCTCGGCGAAGGGGCGCGCACCGCCGAGGATGCCGCCGCCCACCGTGCCTCCTATGCCGCCGCCATCGACTCCATCGGCCGCAGCGCCGGCAACCAGCCTCTGCCCGACCGGCCGGGCATTTCGGTCAAACTCTCGGCACTGCACCCGCGCTACGAGGCGGTGAGCCGCGCGCGCGTGATGGCCGAACTGGTGCCTATCGTACTCGACCTCGCGCAGCGCGCCAAAACCTTCGACCTGAATTTCACGATCGACGCGGAAGAGGCCGACCGGCTGGAACTGTCGCTCGACGTGGTCGCCGCCGTTTTGGCCGATCCCTCGCTCGCCGGCTGGGACGGGTTCGGGCTGGCAATCCAGGCCTACCAAAAGCGCTGTCTCGCCGTCATTGACCACGTCGCGGCGCTGGCGAAGAAACTCGATCGCCGGCTGATGGTGCGGCTGGTGAAGGGCGCCTATTGGGACACCGAGGTGAAGCGGGCACAGGAGCGCGGCCTGGCCGACTATCCCGTCTTCACCCGCAAAAGCATGACCGATCTCAGTTACCTCGCCGCGGCGGAGCGGCTGCTCGCGCACCGGCCGCGGTTGTTTCCGCAATTCGCCACGCACAATGCCCTGAGCGTCGCCAGCATCGTTACGCGCGCCGGTCCCGGCGGGGGCTACGAGTTCCAGCGGCTCCACGGCATGGGCGACGCGCTGTACGCGCGGCTGCTCGCCAGCGTACCCGGCGCGGCGTGCCGGACCTACGCGCCCGTCGGCGGCCACCGCGACCTGCTCGCCTACCTCGTGCGCCGGCTGCTCGAGAACGGCGCCAATTCGTCGTTCGTGTCGCAGGCCGCGGATCCCGCAACCCCCGTCGCGACGCTGCTCCGGCGCCCGGCCGATATCCTCGGCGGCAACCCCCGCCACCCCCATCTTCGTCTGCCGCGCGCGATGTTCGCACCGGCGCGGATCAACGCCACCGGCCTCGAGTTCGGCGCGCGAAACATGCTCGAAGAGCTTTTGGACGAAGTGGCGCGTGCCGGCGGTCCGGCGCAGGCGGCATCGCTCATCGATGGCGTGCCGGCGCCCGGGCTTTTACGCGCCGTGGTCAGCCCGATCGATGCCAAAACCATTGCCGGCACCGCCGTCGAGGCGAGCGAAGCGATCGCCGAGGCAGCGATGCAAGCCGCGTCGCGCGGCGCCCGCGCCTGGGCCGCGATGCCTGCCGAGACCCGCGCCGCCGCCCTCGAAAAAGCCGCCGACTTGATGGAGGCCTCGCGCGGCCGCTTGATCCACCTGCTGCAGGTCGAAGCCGGTAAGACGCTGGACGACGCGCTGGCCGAACTGCGCGAGGCGGTCGACTTTTGCCGGTACTATGCCGCGCAGGGGCGCCGGCTGTTCGCCGCGCCCATGCCGCTGCCGGGCCCGACCGGCGAGAGCAACCGGCTCGTGCTGCGCGGCCGCGGCGTCTTCGTCGCGATCGCGCCGTGGAACTTTCCACTGGCCATTTTCATCGGCCAGGTCGCGGCGGCACTGATGGCGGGCAATGCGGTAGTGGCAAAACCTGCCGAGCAGACGCCGCTCATCGCCGCCGAGGCGGTGCGCCTGCTCCACGCCGCCGGCATCCCCGTCACAACGCTGCAGCTGGTGCTTGGCGACGGGGCGATCGGCGTGCGGCTTGTCGCGCATCCCAATGTCGCCGGCGTCGTCTTCACGGGGTCCACGGTAGTGGCGCAAAACATCAACCGCGCGCTGGCGGCCAAGGACGGCCCGATCGTGCCGCTCATCGCCGAGACCGGCGGCATCAATGCGATGCTGGTCGACGCCACCGCCCTGCCAGAGCAGGTCGCCGACGATGTCGTGACCTCCGCCTTCCGCTCCGCCGGCCAGCGCTGTTCCGCGCTGCGCCTGCTGTTGGTGCAGGATGATGTCGCGGACAAAATCATCGCGATGATCGCCGGCGCCGCGCGCGAGCTGCGCCTTGGCGATCCGCGCGATCCCGCAGTGCATATCGGCCCGGTGATCGACGCTGAGGCGAAGCACCGGCTCGATGCCTATGGCGCCGCGGCGCGGGCCGACGCCAAGGTGCACCTCATCGGCGACGCGCCGACCGACGGATACTTCGTCGCCCCGCAGATCTACGAGATCGCCGACGCCACCGCCCTCACCGACGAAGTTTTTGGCCCGATCCTCCACGTCGCCCGCTACAAGGCCCAGGAGCTGGACCGCGTCCTCGACCAGCTCGACGCCTCCGGCTACGGCCTGACATTGGGGGTGCATTCGCGGATCGATGCGACGGTGGCGCGCATCGCGGCGCGGCTGAAGACCGGCAACGTCTATGTCAATCGTAATATGATCGGCGCCGTCGTCGGGGTGCAGCCGTTCGGCGGCTGCGGTCTTTCCGGCACCGGCCCGAAAGCCGGCGGCCCGCACTATCTCGTGCGCTTCGCCAGCGAGCAGACGATCACCATCAACACCGCGTCGGCCGGCGGCGACGCGGCGCTGATCGCGATGGAGGAGACTTAGAGCATTTTCCACAAAAGTTGCAGACTTTTGTGATTGAGAAAATGCTCTAACTCCTTAAAAAGAGAGCGATTTCTTATCGCTTTGGTGATTCCACCAAAGCGGAAAGCGCTCTAGACCTCGTCCTCGCGTTCCAGCCGCAGCTCGGCCCAGCGCGTCATCCGCCTGCCGATCTCGCGTTCGAACCCACGCTCGGTCGGCGTGTAGACCTCCTGTCGGCCCAGACGCTCGGGCCAGTAATTCTGGCCGGAAAAGGCGTTGGGCTCGTCATGGTCGTAGGCATAGTCCGCGCCGTAGCCCTCGCTCTTCATGAATTTGGTGCTGCCGTTCAGGATCACCTTCGGCGGCATCAAGGAGCCATGCTCCTTGGCGAGGCGCATCGCGGCCTTGTAGGCGACATAGGCAGCGTTGGATTTGGGGGCGGTCGCGACGTAAATGACCGCCTGTGCAATCGCGAGCTCCCCTTCGGGTGAGCCCAAAAAATCGTAGGCATCCTTGGCGGCGTTGGCGACGACCAGCGCCTGGGGATCGGCGAGGCCGATATCTTCCACCGCCATGCGCACCACGCGCCGCGCGATGAACAGCGGGTTTTCGCCACCGTCGAACATCCGCGCGAGATAGTATAGCGCCGCATCGGGATCTGAGCCGCGAACGGACTTGTGCAGCGCGCTGATGAGGTTGTAGTGCCCCTCCTGCCCCTTGTCGTAGATCGGGGCGCGGCGCTGCACCAATGTGCTCAGGCGTTCTGTGTCGAGCACGATGCCGGGCTTCGCCGCGCGCCAGATCTCTTCCGCCAGGGTCAGCACCGCGCGGCCGTCACCATCGGCCATGCGCGTCAGGGCGGCGCGGGCGTCGGCATCGAGCGGTAGCGGTCGCGCCTCGATGGCCTCGGCGCGCACCAGCAGTTTTTCGATCGCCTCGGCATCCAGCGACTTGAAGGTCAGCACGCGGGCGCGGGACAGCAGCGCCGAGTTCAGCTCGAAGCTCGGGTTTTCCGTGGTGGCGCCGATCAACGTAATCGTGCCGTCTTCCATGACCGGCAGAAAGCCGTCCTGCTGGGCGCGGTTGAAGCGGTGGATTTCGTCGACGAAGAGCAGCGTGCCCTGCCCCATCGTCCGGCGCTTGCGCGCCTCCTCGAACACCTTTTTCAGGTCGGCGACGCCGGAAAAAATCGCGGAGATCTGGACGAAGGCAAGTTTGGTCTCGCCGGCCAGCAACCGCGCCACCGTGGTCTTGCCGGTGCCGGGCGGCCCCCAAAACACCAGCGAGCCGATCGCGCCGCTGGCGACGAGGCGCGACAGCGCGCCCTCCGGCCCGATGAGATGATCCTGCCCCGCCACCTCGTCGAGGCGGCGCGGGCGCAGGCGGTCGGCGAGGGGGCGTGGCGCTTCAGCTTCGAGGCCGGCGGCGGAGAAGAGGCTCATGACAGGAGATGTGGGCCGGATTGACGGGAAAATCCAGCGGCGCGTGAGCCCAACATCCACCGCACCCATCCATTGGCGAATACAATTATAGGTTGCAAATACAACCGTGGGATGATCTTCTTTCCCAGCGCCCTTTGACGCAATCGTTTCTCTCTTCCGTGACATCGCATGTCCGCATCACGTCGTCCCATCATCGACCCGATGCCCCCGCCCGGTACCTTGGGCGACGCGCGGATCTGCGTCGCGATCCTGGATGGCCCGGTCGACCTGCGCCACGCCTGTTTCGCTGGCGCATCGATCAAACGCATTGCGTCGCTTGCCACGCAGCGGCCGGGACGCGGGGTCGCAACTTGTCACGGAACCCATGTCGCGAGTGTGCTGTTCGGGCAACCCGGCACCGTCGTGGAGGGCCTGGCGCCGGGTTGTCGCGGCCTTGTCATCCCCGTGTTCGCCGACGCTCCCACCGGCCTCACCTGTTCGCAACTCGATCTCGCCCGCGCCATCCTGTTGGCGGTCGAGAACGGCGCGCATGTCATCAACCTGAGCGGCGGTCAGCTCTCGCCCTCGGGCATGGCGACGCCGATCCTGGAGCAGGCGATCGAACGGTGCCGCGTTCAGAACGTGCTCATCGTGGCGGCTGCAGGCAACGACGGTTGCGACTGCCTCCATGTTCCGGCCGCCGCGGCATCGGTTCTCGCCGTCGGCGCGATGGATGGCGACGGCGCGCCACTGCCGTCGAGCAATTGGGGCCACCTTTACGCGAGCAACGGCGTGCTCGCGCCAGGGGCCGAAATCCCCGGCGCGAGGCTGGAGGGCGGCGTCAGCCGGTTCAGCGGGACGAGTTTCGCGACCCCTATCGTGACGGCGATGGCGGCATTGCTTCTGAGCGCACAGCTCCGCGCCGGCCTGCCGCCTGATCCCCATGCCGTCCGCGCCCGGCTGCTCGCGATGGCCGCACCGTGCTTACCCGACGACATCGCCGACTGCCGCCGCGTTCTCGGCGGCCGTCTCCCTTTTCGCCTGCCTCAAACAAGGAGCCCTTTGATGTCAGATCTAGAAACAAGCCTGCTGTCCGACCAAACGGCCGGCGATCCGCCGCTGCCTTTTTCACCGGCGGCGACAAGCATTGAACGCGGCGTGGCGCCATCGGGGCTTGCCGCATCGGCGGCTCCGCAGGCACGCGCACCCCGGACGCCGGCCGGACTCGCACCGTCGGGTTGCGGCTGTGGCGGCGCCGGCGGCGACGCGCCCGCCGAAAGCGATTGCGGCTGTGGGTGCGGCGGGCACGACGGCCCGCCCACACTTGTCTATGCGCTCGGTACCATTGGGATCGATTTCGGGACCGAGGCGCGGCGCGACTCCTTCACCCAGGCGATGGACGATGGGACCAACCCCGGCGACATGGTGGCCCTGCTCGCCCATATTGCACAGAACCCGTTCGAGGCGCCGTCCCTGATCTGGACGCTCAACCTCGATGCCACGCCGATCTATGCGATCGAACCCGCCGGCGCCTATGCCGCTCTGGGGTATGAGCGCCTCCGAGATTTTCTTCATGGTCAGATCGGCCAGGGCGTCGAAATGGTGTCCGTTCCCGGCGTCATCGCGGGCAAGGTGCGGCTGCAATCCGGCCAGGTCGTTCCCGTCATCGCGCCGTCGATCCGCGGCATGTATTCCTGGGCGTCGAGCGCGCTGGTCAAAGCCACCATGGGTCCGGAACCGAGCAGCGAAACCGGAATCGCGGATTACGAGCGCAGGAGCGCCGGCCTCACCGACTTCCTCAGCCGGATCTATTACGACCTGCGCAACCTCGGGATTACCGCCGAGGAGCGGGCGCTCAATTATTCCGCGACGAACGCCTTCCAGGTCGCCGACGTCATCCGCGCGACGACGATCGGCGATCTCGATCTCGATACGATCACCGTCAAACCAAGCCCCGTGTGCCGTCCCGACTCCGCCTGCTACGACGTCGAGCTGGCCTTCTACAATCCTGACAACACGAACGTCGCCAGCCGGATTTATCGGTTCACCGTCGACGTCAGCGACGTCAATCCGGTGACGATCGGGGCCGTGCGAAACTGGACGAGGCGAGGCTAGGCCATGAAGCGACCGCGGGACCAGAGGGCCGTCAAGCCGCCTAAGAGCGCGCCTGCGACACCGGCCGGCGCGCTGGGTGACGGCATGGACCATCCAACGACAGGCGGTGCCCTGCGGGATCTCCCGATGCGCATTCCGATTGTCGCCAAACCGATCCGACGGCCGATCGGCCGCGACCATGTCCAAGGCGTGTTCGCGGTGCTGACGTCCTCCGGCGCGAGCGGGATCATGGCCGCCGCCATGACACGGGTGGCTGCCGCGGTGGTCCTCCGGGGCCACCGGTCATGATGCTTTCAGCAAAGCTTCGCTCGACCACCATCGAGCTTGGCATCGGCCGCACCAAAGCGTGCGATCGACTCCGCTGCGGGAGCGGAGAGCGGACGCGGTCCGCGACATCGACTTGATCAGGCATCCCGAACCGGATCGATCACAGGAGACCAGGATGAATCTTCCCAGACAGAACCGGCCGGTGTCGCGTCATGTGAGCAACCGACCGATCCAGAACGCGACCACGATGTCCGGTGGCGGCATCGCCTGCACGCTTTGCAATATGGCGTGTGATCACCTGTCGGGCATGGCAAAGACCCTCTGCCAGCTGGCGTGTCAGAACACGGTCTGCTGATCAGCCTCAAAACAGACCCGCCGCGTTTGCCCAACGCGGCGGGACGTCTTGCAACGCGTCGTGTCAATTCAAGCCAGCTTCACCGCCGCCGGCCCCACCGTCCGCGACGGCCGCGTCATCGCCTCGAGCCGCAACAAGTCGTCGAGTTGGACCTGCGTCAACAGCCCCTCCTCCAGCACGATGTCGGCGACGCGGCGCTTTTCCACCAACGCCCGTTTGGCGACGCGTGACGACGTCTCGTAGCCGAGCGTCGGCCCCAGCGCCGTCACCAGACCGATACTGTCCTGCACCAGCGCCAGGCAGCGCTCGCGGTCGGCCTCGATGCCGAGCACACAGCGGTTGGTCAGGGTGTCGATCGCGGCGGTGAGGTGGCGCAGCGAGGACAGCACACAATAGCCGATCGTCGGCTCGAAGGCGTTGAGCTGCAGCTGTCCGCCTTCCGCGCACATGGCGACGGTGAGGTCGTGGCCGATGACGAGGTAGCAGACCTGGTTGACCACCTCGGGAATGACGGGGTTCACCTTGCCCGGCATGATCGACGAGCCGGCCTGCACCGCCGGCAGGATAATCTCGCCAAAACCCGCGCGCGGCCCGCTCGACAACAGGCGCAGGTCGTTGGCGATCTTGGACAGTTTGATCGCCACCCGCTTCAGCACGCCGGAAAACAGCACGAAGGCGCCCATGTCGGAGGTCGCCTCGATGAGGTTGCTCGCCGAAACCAGCGGCTGCCCGGAGGAGCGGCCGAGTTCCTCGACAGCCAGCGCGGCATAGCGCGGATCGGAGTTGATACCGGTGCCTATCGCCGTCGCCCCGAGGTTCATTTCACGGAACAGAGCGGCGCTTTCGCGGATGCGCGCGACGTCTTCCTTCAGCGTGGCATAGAAAGCGTCGAACTCCTGGCCGAGCGTCATCGGCACGGCGTCCTGCAACTGCGTGCGGCCGATCTTCAGAACGTCGGCGAATTCGACGGCCTTGGTCTTGAAGGCGTAAGCCAGCTCGTCGAGCGCTTTGACGAGCGGCTGCGCCGCAAAAATAATCGCGAGACGCAGCGCCGTCGGATAGGCGTCGTTGGTCGATTGCGCCATGTTGACGTCGTCGTTGGGATGCAGCGCGGCATAGTCGCCCTTGGGGCGTCCCATGATCTCAAGCGCGACGTTGGCGACGACTTCGTTGGCATTCATGTTGGTCGAGGTACCGGCGCCCCCTTGCACGGCGTCGACAACGAACTGCTGGTGATAGGTGCGATCCTCGGCGATGCGATCGCAGGCCGCGTCGATCGCCGCCGCCTTGTCAGGCGAGAGGTAGCCGAGCCGGCGGTTGGCGCGGGCGGCCGCCTGCTTCACCAGAACGAGGGCGCGGACGAAATCCGGGAAATGGCCGACGGGCACGCCGGTGATCGGAAAGTTTTCGACGGCGCGCAGCGTGTGGATGCCCCAGTAGACGTCGGCGGGGACATCGGCCTCGCCCAGCATGTCGTGCTCGCGGCGGACGGTGCTCGGCGTCAGCTCGATCGAGCGCACCGTCGCAGTCTCCAGCACCGGCACCGATGGTCTGGCACTCTCGGTCTTGCCATTGTTCTTGGCCATGGCGTTGGTCCTCCCGGGATTGTGGCCGCCCGCTCCCGTCACGGTGGCGAGACAAGCGAGCGATGTCCATCCTGGACGATCGGGTCGCAAGACATGGGCCGCCCGACCTATGACTATGCAAGCTCCCGGCAAGGATAAGAGCTTAGGATGGCTACGGTTGAAACACCTTAACGCCTGTCGGCCTTCGTGTATCATCGAGCGCAAGCACCGAATCAAACAGCGCCGTTGATCAGACTCTTAATTTCTAGGCGCCCTTGCGGACGGAGACTCTGGAATGCGTACGGTTGCGATGGTGACGCAAAAAGGTGGATCCGGAAAAAGCACGCTTTCGGCGTGTCTAGCCGTCGCGGCGCAGGAAGCCGGCGAGCGTGTTTTTCTGATCGACATGGACCCGCAGAAATCGCTGACCAAGTGGTGCCATCGGCGCGCCGACAAAAACCTTCCCGTCGAATCCGTCTCCGCGGGCAAATTGCCCGATGCCCTGGCCGCGCTCGAAAAGAGCAAGGTGACATTGGTGATCATTGACACCCCCGCCACGGAAACGCCGGCGTCGGACGCCGCGATGAAGGCGGCAGACCTTTGCCTGATCCCGGCGCGCCCGACGATCTTCGATATTTGGGCGAGCGAAGCGACGCGCGGCAAGCTGAAGACCATGGGCAAGGAATTCGCCTTTTTGCTCAACCAGTGCCCGGCGATGCAGGAAAGCCAGCGCGTGACCGACGGCGCCGCGGCGCTCGAAAGCATGGGCGGCTTGCTGCGGCCTTTGATCGCCTCCCGCGTCGCCTACCAAGAGGCCGCGCGCGAAGGCCGCGGCACGACGGAGATCGATCCGGACGGCAAGGCTGCGGAAGAAACGCGCATGCTTTGGGCGTCGCTCAAGCGCCGGCTCGCCAAGGTCAAGAGCGGCGACAAGGTCGGCAAGCGCGCCGCATAGCGCCGATTCATGGTCGTCGCTCGAAATAACCAGGCATATTCATGCAATGGCGCGGCGAGCTTGTTCCTGGAATTAACGCCCCGGTTGTGGTTCAAACCGTTTGGCCCGCGGCCTTTTCATGGCACTGTCATATTGAGTTAACTCGCCTAGAAACATTAGCTTATACAAGCTGACCGGAGATAAACCCGGATGTTTCCTAGATGCGTATCGATATCGGTCACAAGCTTGGTGCGGTGATCCTCCTCCTCGCCTTGCTCGCCGCCGGCCTATCCGCCTTTGCCCTCATCGAAGCGAACCGCGAACAGGGCCGGTTCGACCAGATGGAAACCATCGCCAATCTCGGTGTTCAGGCGCACACGCTGGTCGAACTCGTGCAGCGCGTCGTCATCGATGCCGATGTCGTCACGTTGGCGACCGACAAGCAGGAAGCTCAGGCAAAACTGGTCGCGCTGAAAGACTCGCTTCGTGAGCTCGATACCGCCGAACAGCCGTTCTTCACCGCAATCGGTACACGGCTGCCGCTCGACCGTCAGACAGCGCTGAAACTACGTCTCTCGGAGTTCGAAGCCTATCAAACCGATACCGCGACGCTCGGGCTCACCGTGTCTCCGCAAGCCGCGCAGATCCAGGCTTCCGACCCCGCGACCGTCGCCAATCGCGAGAAAATGGTTCGCGACTTCAACACGATCAGCAGATCCCTGTTCGACATGGCGGCCGTCGAGCGTGTCGCTGTTCTCGACCTGCGCCGGCAGGCGAAGTTTCTTCTGATCGCCGTGCCTTGCATCACAATCCTGTTCGGTTTCCTCGCCTCCGTATGGCTGGTCAGAAGCCAGATCCAGACGCCGCTCGTGCGCCTGCGCCGCAGCATGCACGCCCTGGCGAAAGGCGCACTCGACGTCGCGATCCCCTATGTTCGAAAGCAGGACGAGATCGGCGACATGGCGAATTCCATCGAGGTCTTCCAACGCGCTCTGGTGTCCAACCGCCAGGCCGACGAACTCATGCGCACGCGCGCCCTCGATGACGTGCAACGCGCCGACACCATTGTGCAGTCGACGCAGCGGTTCGAATCGATCGCCGTCGGGCTGATGGAAGAGCTTTCGTCGTCCGTCACCGCGATGGATGCCGCGGCCAGCGCCGTGGCCGCAGCATCCGGGCATACCCAGGACGAGGCTTCGATCGTCTGGCGTGCAGCTGAGGGCGCAACCAAGATTCTTGTGTCGGTATCGCAAGCTGCCGATGAGCTTTCGCGTTCGGCGTCGGTGATTTCGGACAACATGCGGACCACGAAAGACGTCGCCTCGACCGCACTGGAAGAAGCGACCACGACGAAAGCAAAAGTCGCGACGCTCGTGGAGGCGGCGCAAAAGATCGGCGGCGCCGCCAGCCTCATCGACGAAATCGCGCGCCAGACCAACCTGCTGGCGTTGAACGCCACCATCGAGGCGGCGCGTGCGGGCGACGCCGGGCGCGGGTTTGCCGTGGTTGCCGGCGAGGTGAAGTTTCTGGCCAAACGAACGGCCGAGGCGACCGCCATCATCGCCGAGCATATCCAGATGATTCAGGACATCACGACCCGAACCGCCCAGGGCATCACGATGATCAAGGACACGCTCGACCGGATGAACGCGATCTCCGCGGACGTCGCCAATGCCATGCTGGAGCAAGGCCATTCCAGCGAGCAGATCGCCATCGCGCTCGCCGAGGCGACGGATCAGGCGCGGATCGTGTCGAAGAGCATCGGCGAGGTCCAGGGTGCCGCGATCGCCAACGGCGAACGCGCCCTTGAGCTGAAGACCAAGGCCATCGGCCATAGCCAACAGGCGACGACCTTGAGCGGCTTCATCACCAACTTCGTCGGCGACATGCGACGGGTCGCTTAGAGCGCTTTCCGCTCTGGTGGGATCACCAAAGCGATCAGAAATCGCTCTCTTCTCAAAAAGTTAGAGCCTTTCCCCCAAAGCGGAAAGCGCGCTAAGCGCTCGCTTAACCGCCGAGGACGGTGGTGACGACCTCGCCGCCGCGACCGATCGTCAGCTTCCAGTAATAGTGCCGTCCGCCTGTCGCCTCCTGAAGGTCCTTTGTGTTCGCGATCGGCTTCTCGTTGACCGAGAGCAGCACGTCGCCCTTCTTGAAGTTGACGGTCGCGGCATTGGAATCGGGAGCGACGTCGAGAATGACGACACCTTCCTTGTTGTCTTCGATGGACAATTCTTCCGCCACTGCCGGCGACAGGTTGACCGCGGTGATCCCGGCGAACGGCGTGTTGCCGACGAGCTTGATCGGCTCGCGTGCCGGAATCGTCGGAGCGGGTTTCAGTTTGAGGCTCGTCTGAACCACTTTTCCGTCGCGGCGCAGGGTCAGTTGCGCGGCGCCGCCGAGCGACTTCGTCGCCAATCGGAAGCCGAACCCTTCGGGATTGTCCACCGGCTTGTCGTCGATCGCGGTGATCACGTCGCCGCGCTTGATCCCCGCCTCGGCCGCCGGGCCCTTGTCGTTCAACTCGGTGATCAGCACGCCGGACGGCCGGCTCATCCCCAGCGACTCCGCGATATCCGTGGTGACGCCCTGAAGGCTGGCGCCGAGCCAGGGCCGGCGCACCTGCTTCTCCCCGCTTTTGGCGGCCGCAACGACGATCTTGACCATGTTGACGGGAATCGCGAACCCGATCCCGACCGATCCACCGGACTGCGAGAAGATCGCCGAGTTGATGCCGACAAGTCGCGCCCGCATATC
>NZ_LMUU01000126.1:3998-15302 GCF_009765775.1 Beijerinckia sp. L45 | reverse complement strand
GCGTCGGCGGCGGGGTTCGTCAGCAGCCGCTCGACGGCCGCCCGAAGCTGCAGCAAGGTCAGCGAAGCCGCCGAGGAAATGCGCGGTTGCCGATCCATCGTGCGGGGGAGGGAGAGCGCGAAAAGGTCGAGCATCTGATCCCGGACGATCTGGGAGGCCGTCGGGTCCAGGTCCTGGGCATAGGCGGGCAGCGTGGCCATGAACGTCGATGCGATGCCGTTCAACCCCGTGGTGTTGTCGATGGTACAGGCCGTGTGGTGTGTCGTTGCCCCCACACGATCCTCCAGAAGGCGCCGCGACACGCTCATGATGAGCATGCGCGAATTGTCTTCGAAGCTGCCGTCATAGGGCAATCGCGGGTCGAGCAGCGTCACGCTACCCGGCCTGAGATGAGCCAAGCGCCCCTCCTGCCTCACCGTCGCCTTGCCATCGATCTGGCGACAGATGAAAAGATTCCCGTCGTCGGCCCTCGCGGCCTGGGCGGCCGTGTGATCGACGACCATCTGGGAATTCTCGAACACGATGATATCGACGTCGGCGATGGCGCCCAACTGGATTTCGGCGCGGAAGGCCTGAGGACGATCCGTCACGGAGTCATGATCCGCGATGTTTTCGCAGGCGACATCGCGCCAGTAGCTGAAGCGGTCGCGTGGATGAACATCCGCTGTTGTGAAAATCGTCTTCAATCGTGCCCTGCTCAAAGCGAATCAAAATACCGGCTTGGCTGATCTTCCAAATGCCCGCGTGGCCGGTTTTGCAAAATGCCGGCGTAGCCGATTTTCAAAGCCGGGAGGGCCGATACAGGCCATTTTCTGGGCGTAAGATGAAGGCCTTGCTCGCGGCGGTCAACTTGCGTTGATGCAATGCACGTATGAATTTCCTGGGGAGACGCTCGTGTATCAGTCGTGCAAGCGCAGTATAAGCATATGCAACAACTTCGGCAACCTGCAGATTTGTTGTCGTCTTGTCCCGTTTTACGATGCGATACTGGCGCAAAGCGGGCTGGGCGTGACGCAGGTCGCGCACCTGCAACGGATGCGACAATTAGGCCGCCGGTCGATCGCCGAGCTTGCAGACCTTGCCGAACTTGATCGTGCGGCCTTGTCGCAAATCTTGCGCCCTCTGCTGCATGCGGACGTTATCGAGATGGCACCCAGCCGCAGCGATCCGTCGGTCAAACACCTCGGCATCACTGAAAAAGGCGAGGTCCAGCTCAGGCATGCCGAGAGGTTGTGGCGCGACGCGCAAGCCCGGTGCGACACGATCGAGGACAGCGGACAGGCGTCGATGCTGCGCGCCGTGTTCGACGCCATGGCCTCGTCCGAGGCCCCGCAGCGAGCGAACGTCGCGGCATGACGATCTGACGCTCTCTTTTCAGAGAAGCGCTATCGCGACAGCCGGATCAGCAGCGCTTCATCGGGGTGCAGCACGACCTCGCCCGCGACACGTTCGTCCGCACGATCGAGGTGGGTCGACAGGAGGACGCTGCCGTCGTCGATCGCCACGCGCTGCTCATCGTGGCCGAGGTTCAGCAGGACAGCGATCCGTTCGCTGCCGTGGCGCCGCTCGTAGGTCAGCACGGCACTCTGCGCTTTGACGAGAGCGATCGCGCCGTCGATCAGCGCGGGATGGCTGCGGCGCAGGGCGATCAGACGCTTGTACAGCGCCAGGATCGATCCGGCATCGACGCGCTGTGCCGCCACGTTGACGGTCGCATGATCCGGCCCCAATGGCAGCCACGGCGTTCCCGTCGTAAACCCGCCCTGCACGGATGCATCCCACGGCATCGGCGTGCGCTCGGGGTCGCGGCCGAGCCCGAGGCCGGGCTGGTTCTTTTCCGCGGGGTCCTGGACCCTATCCGGCGGGATCGGCACGTCGACCATGCCGATTTCCTCGCCATAATAGATCGTCGGCGTCCCGCGCAACGTCAGCAGCAGCGTCGCGGCGACGCGCGCCTGGGCTTGCCCGATCCGCGAGCCGATGCGCGACTGGTCGTGGTTGCTCAGCACCCAGTTCGGCCAGGCGCCTTCGGGCAGGGCGGTCTCGTAGTCATCGATGATTTTCGCGATGCCCGCGGCGTGCCAGGGCGCATTGATGAGCTGGAAATTGAACGGCATCTGCGCGCCCTTGAGGTCGCGGCCGTAATAGGCGACGAGCCGGTCGACGGGCAGATAGATCTCGCCGATCAGCAAGCGGTCGCCGGCAAAGCTGTCGAGGATCGCGCGCATCTCCTGGATGATGCCCTGCGTCTCCGGCCGGTCGGAATCGTAGATCGACAGCAGCTTGTCGCGCGAGGTCTGGCCTTCGCGATAGGCGGGGTTCGGCGGGTTGTCGCGGAACTGGTCGTCCTTGATCAGCAGCCACACGACATCGACGCGAAACCCGTCGACGCCGCGCTCCAGCCAGAAATGCAACACGTCGTACATCGCCGTCCGCAGGTCCGGATTGCGCCAGTTGAGGTCGGGCTGCGCGGCCAGAAAACTGTGCAGGTAATACTGCCCGGTGTGGGCGTCCCACTCCCAGGCGCCGCCGCCGAAATGGCTGAGCCAGTTGTTCGGCGGCCCGCCGCCCGGTGCCGGATCGCGCCAGATGTACCAGTCGCGTTTCGGGTTCGTCCGCGACGATCGGCTCTCGAGAAACCAGGGATGCTGGTCGGAGCTGTGGTTCGGCACGAAATCGAGGATGAGCTTCAGGCCGCGGGCGTGGATGGCGGTCGTCAGCGCATCGAAGTCGGCGAGCGTGCCGAAGCGCGGATCGATGCCGCAGTAGTCGGCGACGTCATAGCCGAAGTCCGCCATCGGCGAGGGATAGACCGGCGACAGCCACACCGCATCGACGCCGAGGCCGACGAGATGATCGAGCCGCGTCGCGATGCCTTTCAGGTCGCCGAGCCCGTCGCCGTCGCTGTCCTGGAAGGAGCGGGGATAGACCTGGTAGATGATGGCGCGCTGCCACCACGGCGTTGCGGTCCGGCTCTGCAGCATTCCGTCGTCGCGAGTCATAGGCTCTCCCACCTTCGGCATAGACTCTCCGGCCAGATGTCGGGCATCACTGTCAAGGCCTGATGCCTGGAGACCGCCCGTGATCGACGACCTCTGGTACAAGAACGCCGTCATCTATTGTCTGTCCGTCGGCACCTTCATGGATGCCAACGGCGATGGCGTCGGCGATTTTAAGGGCCTGCTGCGACGGCTCGACTACATCCAGGGGCTCGGCGTCACCGCGATCTGGCTGATGCCGTTCCAGACCTCGCCGGGGCGCGACGACGGCTACGACGTGGCCGACTATTACGGCGTCGATCCGCGCTACGGCACGCTCGGGGACTTCGTCGAGTTCACCCATGGCTGCAAGCAGCGCGGTCTGCGCGTGCTCATCGATCTGGTGGTCAACCATACCTCCGACCAGCATCCCTGGTTCCAGGCGGCGCGGAAGGACCCGAAGTCGCCGTTCCGCGACTGGTACGTCTGGTCGAAGACCAAGCCTGCCGACGCCGATGCCGGCGTGGTGTTCCCCGGCGTGCAGAAATCGACCTGGACGCGCGATCCCGTGGCCAAGGAATATTACTTCCACCGCTTCTACGAGTTCCAGCCCGACCTCAACACGGCGAACCCGCACGTCCAGGCCGAAATCCTCAAAATCATGGGGTTCTGGCTGCAGCTCGGCGTCAGCGGCTTCCGCATGGACGCGGTGCCCTTCGTCATCGCCACCAAGGGCGCCGACGTCACCACGCCGGCCGAGCAATACGACATGCTGCGGATGTTCCGCGAGTTCCTGCAGTGGCGCACCGGCGACGCCATCATTCTGGGCGAAGCCAACGTCCTGCCGAAGACCGACATGGACTATTTCGGTGTTGCCGGCGAACGGCTGCAGATGATGTTCAACTTTCAGGTCAACCAGAACCTGTTCTACGCGATGGCTTCGGGCGATACGGGGCCGCTGACCAAGGCGCTGGAGAAGACCGAGCCGCGGCCGGCGACCTCGCAATGGGGCCTGTTCCTGCGCAACCACGACGAACTCGATCTCGGGCGGCTGACGCCCAAGCAGCGGCAGACCGTGTTCGACGCCTTCGGGCCGGACAAGAGCATGCAGCTTTACGATCGCGGCATCCGACGGCGGCTCGCGCCGATGCTGCAGGGCGACCGCCGCCGACTGGAAATGGCCTACAGCCTGATGATGACGCTGCCGGGCACGCCGGTGCTGCGCTACGGCGACGAGATCGCGATGGGCGACGACCTGAGCCTGCCGGAGCGCACCTGCGCGCGCACGCCGATGCAATGGTCGACCGAGCCGCACGGCGGCTTCACGGCCGCGGACACGCCGGTCACCCCGGTGATCACCGACGGCGCCTACGGCTACAAGCACGTCAACGTCGCCGACCAGCGCCGCGACCCGCAGTCGCTGCTGAACTGGATGGAGCGCATCATCCGCATGCGCAAGGAGCTGCCGGAGATCGCCTGGGGCGACTTTACGGTTGTCCCGACCGGGGCGCCGGAGGTGCTGGCGCTGCGCTACGACTGGCGCAACAATTCGGTGCTTGTGGTCCACAATTTCGGCGCAACGTCACGGGAGATCCAGCTGCCGTCCGGCGCCGGCGCCGGCGAAAGCGTGCTGCTCGTCAACCTGCTGTCCCAGGACCACAGTCCGCCCGACGCCAAGGGCCGGCACTGCATCCTGCTGGAGCCTTACGGCTACCGCTGGTTCCGCGTCGGCGGGCTGGATTATATTTTGCGGCGCAGCGATGTGTGACCGCCGTGTTTGATGAGTTGCGGCACTAGCCCCGCGGGGCCGCAGCGCGCTGCAACCGGTCGATGATCGCCGCGCCGAGGCCGCTTTGCGGGATCGGCGCCACGGCGATCGTCACAGGGTTCCGCGCATCGAGCGCGCGGAGATAGCGATACAAGTTGGCCGCAGCCTCGCGCGTGTCGCCCGTTGGCGAGAGATCCAGGCTGCCATCGCCAAACGTCGCGGCAAAATCGAGCCCTATCTCGCCAGCCTTCAAGGAAGTCGCGTCGAGCCGCATCGCGGCGTTGGGCGCGTAATGCGAAGCCAGCATGCCGGGCGCCTGGATGCCGGCTGCGACGGCCTTATCAAGAGGCCGACCGAGCAGCGCCTCGATGTCGGCTACCGAAAGACCGCCCGGCCGCAGCAGCGTCACCACGCCATCCAGGCAGGCCAAAATCGTCGACTCGACGCCGACCTGCGACGGCCCGCCGTCGAGGATGAGGTCGACGGCGTCGCCGAGATCCCCAGACACATGGCTGGCGTCCGTCGGGCTGATGTGGCCGGAGCGATTGGCGGAGGGCGCCGCGATCGGCCGCCCCGCGGCCTCGAGCAAAGCCAGCGCGACGGGGTGAGACGGCACGCGCAGCCCGACGCTCGGCAAGCCCGCGCAGGCGAGATCGCAGGCGGTGCCGCTGGCGTGACGCGGCAAAACCAAGGTGAGGGGCCCCGGCCAGAACGCCGCGGCGAGCCGCGTGGCGTCGCCGGTAAAAATCCCTTCTGCCTCGGCCGCCGCCTGTGAGGCGACGTGGGCGATCAGCGGATTGAACTGCGGACGTCCCTTGGCGGCATAAATGCCGGCGACCGCTTCGGGCGCCGTCGCGTCGGCGCCGAGGCCGTAGACCGTCTCCGTCGGAAACGCGACGAGTTTTCCCGCCCGCAACAATGCGGCGGCGCGTAAAATATCGTCGGGGGTGACGCCGCCGTGACGAGCGCCCGGCGGGTTTGCAGACAGCATAGCTTCGATCCAACGCTGGAAGCCGCTACGTGGCCTTGGCGACGCGCCCGGTCAACCGCCGCGCGAACGAATGCTGTTCAGCCGTGGTTGAGCGTCGCGGCGCGGGCCATCAGGTCGTCGGTGCGCTCCTGCACGGCGTCGGTGCCGGTGACCGTGCCGTGGTTGACGAGCATCGTCGCCTTGTCGAGCGCTTCGCGGATGTTGGCGCCCGCGCGTTCGCAGATGATCGCCAGCGATTCGCCCTGGTCGTCGGGCTGCGCCTTGAACTTGCGGCGCACGGCGGCAACGGAGCCGGTCGCGCGGCGGTCGAGATCATCGATGATGGTTTCGAAGTCGCGGCGCGATCGGGCGTCGAGCTGCTTGTAGGCGGCGAGCGCGGCGGCGCTGCCGGGCAGCGTCGAGGACTCGAAGTAGTCGAGGTAGCTCTTCGGCCGCCATGCCATGATGTCTTCGATCAGCTCCGGCACGTTGGGGAGTTGCTCGACGAGCATGACGATTTCGTTGAACAGATTGAGGTAGTCGTTGGCGAGGCCGGAGGCGGGGTTGATCAGGGCGCTGGCACGCTGCGCGCGCAAGGTCGCGGCCAACTGCTGCGATGTCTTGAGAGTCGCTCGTTCGTCCTCAGATAGAAAACTCATCGCCCGCCCAAGCCTTTTTGACCTTAACCTTCTAGATCAGACCGCGTGAAGATTCAGTTAGTTTGCCGGCAAAAAGCCAAACTTTCGACTTGAGTGTTCCGTTTGGGAACGCTCACCGGGTCCCACGCCGGCCGACCGGTGGTCTGGCAGACGCTCGCGACAGGAAACAAGCCGATGTGCGGCCGATACGCAATCACGTTGCCGCCGGAAGCGATGCGTCAGCTTTTCGCCTATGCCGAGCAGCCGAACTTTCCGCCGCGCTACAACATCGCGCCGACCCAGCCGATTCCCATCGTTCGCGCGGTGCGGCAGAACGGCGTCGCCTCCCGCCATTTCAGCTTGGCACGCTGGGCATTCCTGCCGGGTTTCGTTAAGGATCCCAAAACCTTCGCCCTGATTTTTAACGCGCGCAGCGAAGGTCTTGGGGAGAAGCCGAGCTTCCGCAATGCGCTGCGCCGGCGGCGCTGCCTGATGCCCGCGGATTGTTTCTACGAGTGGCAGCGCTTCGGCAGCGGCAAGGGCGCGGTGTCGCAGCCCTTCCTCTTCAAAAGAGCGGACGGTGCGCCGCTGGCGCTGGCCGGGCTATGGGAGACGTGGGCGGGCCCCAATGGCGAGGAGGTCGATACCGCCTGCATCATCACCACCGACGCGAACGGCGCGACGAGTGCGATCCATCCGCGCCTGCCGGCGATCATCGAACCGGCAGAATTCGATCTTTGGCTGGAGACGGACGAGACCTATGCCGATGAAGCGGCGGCGCTGCTGCGACCGCCCGGCAACGATGTGCTGACGTTCTTCGCCATCGGCGACGCCGTGAACAAGGTGGCCAACGATGGGCCGGCGGTCCAGTTGCCGTTGGCGGCGCAGCCGGTCGTGCCGCGCCGGGAGCCCGAACCGCCGCTGCAGCCGAGCCTGTTCTAGTTTCGCGCGATGATCTCGTCCTCGCCGGCGAAGCGTCGCGCCATGCGGGCGGGGTTGCCGCACTTGCGGACAAGGCGCGCGGGGGTGGCGGCGGTGCGCGGCTGTGCCGGCAGGATCACCACGCCGGCTTCGACGACGACCGGCTTGTCCAGAACCGCCGCCCACGCCTTGGCGGCTATAGTGACTTCCTTGCCGTCGCCGGAGGCCAGCACGACGTCGAGGTCGCTGTCGCTTCCGTGGGACAAAGTGAGGGTCGCCGAGCCGCTCGGCGCGCGCACGCGGATCGTCACGGCCGCATAATTCGCCACCGGCACCGCGATGCACATCTTGATGCCGTCGACGATGCGCTCGATCGAGACCTGCGTCATGCTCATGTGGATGGTGCGGCGGCGATGATCGGCGCGCGCGTCGAAGGCATGGCGGGTCACGGTGAAGGACTGTCGCGCGAGGTCGGTCATGGCCGCTTGGTCTCCGAGGATCTGGTCGTTGGCGGGACGATGCCCCGACGCGGGCTCGAAATCTCCTAAGCGAAGCGGTGAATCACGCGTAAATCGCGGAATATGCTCGGCTTTTCCCCGCCATGCTTTTCGCAAGGACACCGGAACCGGTAAAATTCGATGCATTCCGACGACCAGCGCTTGATCTCGCCGGTCGCGCCCCGCAGATTGCGGCCGGGCCGTCCGGTCCGGTTTTTCCTTGCCTTAGGGTCCCGTCATGCTCGCGCACTTCGCCCTGTCCATCATCGATGCCAAGACCATCGCCGCTGCGGCGCGGTCCGAAGCGGAAAAGAACGGCTGGACCGTCGTGATCGCCATCGTCGATGACGGCGGCCACCTCGTCTACCTCGAGCGGATGGACGGCACGCAGAAAGCATCCTGCGTCGTGGCGCAGGAAAAGGCGCGAACCGCGATCATGTTCAAGCGTCCGACCGTGGCGATGGAGAAAGTGATCGCCGACGGTCGCGTCGCGATGCTGTCGCTGCTCGGCGTGACCTTCGTCGAAGGCGGCCTGCCGATCATTCATGAAGGACACTTCGTCGGCGCCATCGGCGTGTCGGGCGTCCAGTCGTCGCAGGACGGCCTGATCGCCAAGGCCGGGATCGACGCGCTCGCCGCCGCGTAGCCTCGTCGCCCGGCGCGGCTTGATGACGGCGGCAACGCCCGCTACGACACCTGGGTCTCCTTCAGAAATGGCGCCTGCGATTGGCCGTGACTCCGAATGACCTCGCCACGCTTCCGCGCCTCCAGGCCATCGTCGCCGAGGCCGGCGCGATCGGGCGCGGCTACTTCAGGGCGGGCGACCAGACCGACGCCAAGGTGACCTGGAAGGGTGACGGATCGCCGGTCACCGAGGCCGATTTCGCGGTCAACGCGTTTCTCGAGACGCAGCTGCGCGCGCTGTGGCCGGATGCCGCGTGGCTGTCGGAGGAAAGCGTCGACAACCCCGCGCGGCTTGGCGCCGCCCGGGTCATCATCGTCGACCCGATCGACGGCACCCGCGGCTTTGCCCGGGGCGACAGCAACTGGTGCGTGGCCGTGGCGCTGGTCGAGCACGGGCGGCCGGTGCTCGGCATCGTCCATGCCCCGGTCATCGCGGAAACCTATGTCGCCGCCCTCGGCCAGGGCGCCACGCTGAACGACGTGGCCCTGCGCGTCGGCGATAGGACGGCATTGCGCCCGGACATGCGGATCTCGGCCCCGATGTCGCTGGCCGATGCGATGCGCAAGGCTGGCGTCGAGCTCGATTTCCGGCCCAAGATCGCATCCCTGGCGTTGCGCATCACCAATGTCGCGGCCTGCCGCTACGATTGCTGTTTCGCGACGAAGGATTCCAACGACTGGGATCTTGCCGCCGCCGATCTCATCCTGCAGGAGTCGGGCGGCATCCTTGCCGGTATCGACGGCCAGCCGCTGGTCTATAATCGCATGGATACGCGGCACGGCGTGCTCACCGCGACGGCGCGTCGCCTGCAACCCGCGTTTCTCGAAGCCATCACCCGCACCAACATGGCGCGGCGCTAACATCCATAAAGATCCGAGACCAAGACATGACCCAGCCCCCTAAACAACTGCTCCACCTCGTTTTCGGCGGTGAGCTGGAGGAACTCGATTCGACGCAGTTCCGCGACCTCGCCGAGATCGACGTCGTCGGCCTCTACCCCAGCTACGCCACCGCCTATGCCGCCTGGCGGCAAAAGGCGCAGTCGAGCGTCGACAACGCCAACATGCGCTACTTCATCGCCCATCTTCACCGTCTCCTCGACCCCGCGTCCTAAAAGGCGCGCTGCGGCGTGCGTGCGATGCGATCCCCGACGAGCGCGCTGCTTCTGCCGATCTACTGGGTCGCGTGCAAGGGACTGGGCTTCGTCCTGCCGCCGGTGCTCCAATGGCGCAGCCGCAAGAGTCGCGAAGCGCGGGGCCGCTGCCGCGAACGCATGGGATGGCCGAGCCGGCCGCGCCCCGAGGGACGCCTCGCCTGGCTGCAAAGCGAAACCAGCGCCGACGCCATCGCCTTGCTGCCTTTGCTCGATCAGCTGACTTTGCGCGGCTTCGAGGTCCTGGTCTCGACACGCAGTCTCGCTGCGGCCAAGGCGGTCAAGGCGCGTCTGCCCGCGGGATCGTTTCACCATTACATGCCGCTCGACGTTCCCCGTTTCGTCGCGCGCTTCCTCGACCACTGGCGTCCGGATCTGGTTCTGGTGGCCGGCTCGACCCTCTGGCCTAATCTTCTCGACGCGCTCGACCGGCGGGCGCTGCCGCTCGTGCTGGTCGATGCGCATCTGTCCGACCGCGCGTTCGCGCGCTGGTGCCGGGTGCCGGCGCTCGCCGCGTCGCTGATGCAGCGCATCGATCTCTGCCTGGCGCGAAGCACGGCGGATGCCGAACGGCTTGCCGCGCTCGGAACGCGCTTCGTTCAGGTCGCGGGCGACCCCGTCCTCGATGCGCCGGCGCCCACGGCGGATCCGCTGGCCGTCAGCACGCTCGCGGGGCGGATCGGCGCGCGGCCGGTCTGGGTGGCGGCGCTGACGCATGTCGACGAGGACGACCTGATCCTTGGCGTCCATGAGCAGCTTCTCGAACGCTATACCGATCTGGTGACGATTCTGGTGCCGCGTCAGGCTGCGCACGGACCGACGCTCGCCGCGCGGGCCGCGGCGCGCGTCCTGTCGGTCGCCCTGCATTCGCGCGGCGGCGTGCCGGCGCATCTGCCCTGCCTCTATATCGTCGACGACCTGCGTGAGCTCGGCGTGGGCTATCGCGCGGCGGGCCTCGTGTTCCTGGGCCGCTCGCTGAGCGATCCCGGCGGCGGCCGCAATCCGGTCGACGCGGCGAAACTCGGCTGCGCGATCCTCCACGGCCCCAATGTCGAAGCGTTCGAGTCGATCTATGGCGTGCTCGATGCCGCCGAAGGCGCGGCGCGCGTCGACGATGCCGACCTTCTCGTGCGGGTCCTGTCGCTACTCTTCGAGGACGGCGCAAAGCTGCGGCTGATGCAGCGCCACGCCGCGCAGGCGATCGACCAGCGCGCCGGCGCCACCGCGCGGATCATGCAGGCGCTGGAGCCGCACATCGTCCAGATCGAACTCGATACGCGAAAGGTGCGGTAGGGCAGAAATCAATCGGAACGGAAGACCCTGGCCGAGGCCGGCGGTCGTCGCGGCAGCGTCCTTCGACACGGTTGCGAACGATCACAGTGGCGTTCGGACCGCCTCCGATCAAAGGCCGGCTTCGATTGAACCCACACGATCGGCCGCCTGCCGGCTGGTGCGCATGCGCCGCTTCTTGCGCCGGTCAAGATAAAGCAGCCAGCCGGTTACGGGGAACAAAGGCAGCGTCGCTGTCGACAAAACCATGACGATCCGGCCGGTCAGCCCGAAATAGGCGCCCTCATGAAGCGAAAGCCACGTGCCGGTGAGAGACTGGCCGATCGGTTTGTCCGCGTACTTTTCGGTCTTCAAGATCTGGCCGCCGTCGGCCGCCACGAGGTACTCGTCATAGGCCTGGTCGT
>NZ_LMUU01000126.1:1080-3938 GCF_009765775.1 Beijerinckia sp. L45 | reverse complement strand
GTCGGAGGGAAGGACGCGGACGCGGATCGGCTTGGCGCCCTTGGGAATGATGAAGACGACCTCGCTATAGGCGCCGCTCGCCTGGCGTACCGCCGCCAGCGCCTTGGCGAAGGCGTCGACATGCGCCTCCGGCCGTGCCTTGGACGCACTGGCCTCCGCGCCTTTGGTCCCGTCCGTGCGGGCCGCGGCGGAGTCCGGCGCGGCTACGGATTCGCCGGTCAACAGCCATGTGACGCCGGACTTGTACCAGTCGTATGACCACCACAGGCCGCTCAGGCCACTCAGCAGGTAGAACACCACGACCCAGCTTCCGATCACGACGTGAAGCGATCGGTAGAGGCTTCGGCCCGATCGCGTCAGGTCGATCACAAACCATTGCCGCCAATCGAGGGGCCGGCGTGGCCAGCGCATCCACAAACCGGACAATGCGAAATACACCAGGCCGATCGCGGCGACGCCGGTGATCTGCCGGCCGAACCCGTTGCCGTCGCCGGGCACGAGCAGCCATCGATGCAGGGCGCGAACGGTTCGAAAGAAATGCGCGCCCGTCGCCGGGCCGAGCAGACGACCATCGTAAGGGTCGACGTAGCTCTGCCGATCCTCGTCGGCGTTGCGGGGATCACGTGCAAACAGCACGCGCGCCGCGCTGCCGGGGTCCGCGGGCAGCACCAGCGACGCGACTTGTCGCGCCGGCTGTTGCTCGCGAACCCGCGTGAGGATCGCGTCAGGTGAAAGCGCGGGTCCGTTCAGCGGCACGATGGTGACGATGCCCGGGCTCAAGACCCGCATGATTTCGTCTTCGAAGGCCATCGTTACGCCGGTCATGCTCACGACCACGAGCACGAGCCCGACGCTGATTCCAAGCGCCCAGTGAAGCTGAAAGATAATCTTGCGCATCATCGCAACGAGCCGATCTTTCTATGCGACAGCGCTTGCCGCGTCCGCTCGAGACATATGCATGGAATTGCGCCGCGCGCTCATAGCTTCGCCGTGAGGCTTACGCGGATCGTGCTGGGGAACAGCGAAGCATCCGGCCGGGTGTATCGGCTGACGAGAAAGCTGTCCTTCAGGTCGCTGTCGCGGCGTCCGACACAGGTCACCCCGGCGCCGAACGATCGCGGCGATAGACGAGCCCGACGCGTGGTGATTACCCGAGACGGTTGACGTCCCGCGGAACGGTCGTGCTTGTCGGCGTGCATACGGGGTTCTTCTGCGGTACCGCGCAAGACGCTGCGCTTTGAAGGACCGCTGTGGTGCGCTGCACCGGGCAAGACAAGCCGAGTCTGTCGGAAAACAGGAAAACCGTTTGGTTTAAAATCAAGTGTCGCTTCGGTGACGCAAGCTTTTCATTATTATGAATCTAATCTTTCCGCGGGCCTTGCGTGCACGTTGGTCACGAATTTTGCAAGGACGACACGCGAGCGATCGGCCGGCGTTCGCCATTCGTCAAGCCATTCTCGGCCCGCACGGGCCAGAGTTTCCGACCAACAGAACGTGGGCCACACCATGTCCTCGCGCCCATTCCGGGGCGTGCCGAGCGCCCGGTGAAGCCCCTTGATGGCTCGGGCGGCTTTGATCGCAAATCCGAAGCAGCCGGAACAAACCAGCCGGCGGCGTGATGGATTCCTGGCCTACCGCTTCACCCCGAGGCGCTCGAGCTTGGCTTCGGGGCTGGCATAGGCCTCCTGCAGGTCGACGTTCCAGTAGCGGAGCTCTTCGAGCGGGATCGGCAGGCCGGTCGCGGCGCATCGCACGAAGGCGCCGGGCCGCACGACCCGGAACTCGCCGTCGAGGTAGTCGAGCACGGCTTCGCCAGCCGAGGATGGGGTTCGATCGATGCGGTTCATGGTTGGCTCAAGACGAAGACGATACGGGGCGACTAGAACAAAGAGGCTTGCTCGGCTTTGCGGGGCGCGCGCGGCCGCTTGCTGGCCGGCGGAGCGCCTTCCGCGGTAATCACGCCAATATGGCCGTCGGCGAATTCGATGTCGAGCGCCATCGGCGCGGCAATATCGAGCGCCGAGCGGCGCGGCCGGCCTTCGGCATCGCGCACCAGCGCGAAGCCGCGCGACAGCACCTGCTTGTAGCCGAGCGTGCCGAGGAGTTTGCCGTAGCGCTCGACGCCCTCGTGGCGGCGTTGGATCGCGGCGCTCCAGGTGCGGGTCATCGTGCTGCCGAGCTGGTCGAGGCGGGTGCGTCCGCGCGCGCGCTCCCGGCCGATGCTTAGCAACGCCGTCTGCAGGCGCTGGCTGCCCTGCGCCAGGCGCCGCACCCGACGTTCCGCGGCGACGGCGAGACAATGCTTCATGCGCTGCTCCAGCTCCTTCAGATGCTGGTCGGCACGGGCCAGCCGGGTGCGCGGCGCCTGCTGCGCCAGCCGGTTGGCGAGGCGGGCGAGGGCAAGCCTGTTGCGGTCGCGGTCGCTCGCCATTGCGCTCGCCAGCCGTGTGTCGACGCGGTCGAGGCGCTGGCGCGGCACGGCGGTGATCGTGTTGCCCTGGGTGAGCACCCGGCACAGCGCGCGCCAGTCGCCGCGCTGGCGCTCGAGCAGGCGGAACGCCGCCGCGCGGTGGCGGCGGCCGAGATCGAGGTGGCTGGCGATGAGATCGGAGCGCACCGGCACGACTTTTTCCGCTGCGCCCGAGGGGGTGGGCGCGCGCAGATCGGCGACGTGATCGATCAGCGTCCAGTCGGTCTCGTGTCCGATCGCCGAGATCAACGGGATCGTGCTGGCCGCGGCGGCGCGCACCACGATTTCTTCATTGAAAGCCCAAAGGTCTTCCAGCGAGCCGCCGCCGCGGGCGACGATGATCACGTCGGGGCGGCGCAGACGTCCCGATGCAGGCAGGGCATTGAAC
>NZ_LMUU01000126.1:0-1031 GCF_009765775.1 Beijerinckia sp. L45 | reverse complement strand
GACCAGGACGTGGCGGGGAAAGCGGTCGGCAATGCGGTGCAAGATATCGCGGATGACGGCACCGGTCGGCGAGGTGACCACGCCGATCACCCGGGGCAGATAAGGCAGGGCGCGCTTGCGGCTCTCGTCGAACAGGCCTTCGGCGCCGAGCGCCTTGCGGCGGGCTTCGAGCAGCGCCATCAGCGCGCCGATGCCGGCGGGCTCGATCGCCTCGATGACGATCTGGTACGAGGATTTGCCGGGGAAGGTGGTGATCTTGCCGGTGGCGATCACCTCCAAGCCTTCCTGCGGCTTGGTCTTCAGCTTGCTGAACGTGCCTTTCCAGACGACGGCGTCGATGCGCGCGTTCTCGTCCTTGAGGCAGAAATAGGCGTGGCCGGACGTGTGGACGCCGCGAAAATTGGAGATCTCGCCGCGCACGCGGACGAAGCCGAAGCGGTCCTCGATCGTCCGCTTCAGCGCGCCGGAGAGTTCGCCGACGGTCATTTCCGGCGTGTTTGACGTGGGGCGTTCAGCCAAAGCCGGCATGTCTAGGGTGCGTCCTCGTTCGTTCGAGACCTAACGCATGCGACGATGGCACCGCGAAGGCAATACGATCTTGAAGGCGAAGCGCTATTCCTTGACGAGCTGGCCGGAGTAGACGACCGGTCCCGTCGGCGCGCCGGTCGTGGAGCCGCCCTTCGGCTCGACGGACACAGCGAAGGCCCCGCTCTCCGCCGCCTCATAATCCGCTCGCGCGTCGGTCGGGATCTTGAGCGACACGGCCTCGTGTTTGACCACGCCCATCGAGCGCGGCGGCTTGCCATCGCCGATGTACCAGAGCTCGAGACTTTTGCCCGCCGGCGCCGCGGCCGTCAGGCAGCGTACCTTCACGCTCTTCGTCTTGAGGTCGACCTGCACCAGCATGGCCGGCTTGCCGCCACCCGGATTGATCGCTGCGACATAAGTCGACTGCTCGGCACCGGGGACGAATTCGCGAACGCCGACGAAAACCAGCAAAGCTGCGGCAAGGCTGCTCGCGGCGACCGCGA
>NZ_LMUU01000125.1 GCF_009765775.1 Beijerinckia sp. L45 | reverse complement strand
CCGTCTACGAGCACATGCGTCGGCGCCACATTGCCGTTCGGCAATGCGATTGCATCCTCGTTGACCGTACCTCCAGTTGCATTCTTGATCGGAAGACTGGTGTTGGAGCCCGCCGGCGTCGCCGATAGAGCGGCTGCAAGGAAGGCAAGCGCCAGCGGCGCGCGGAGGCGAGCGAACATCGGCTGCCTCACGCGTTAATGTCGGCGATGATGATCGCCGCAGGCACCACGATCGTCGTCGTCAGTCCGGCCTTATTAAGCGCGGCCACTTCAGCGGCGATTGCGACTTCAAAAGTCGATAGTGCTGTTGCGAGCTGCGCCGCTGTCGTCGCCGCGGCCGCGGCCGCTTCAAGGGTCATCAGGATCGCGAGGTTGCCGACGGAGGTCGCATCCATGGCGAGGACGACGCCGGCAAGCGTCGTGGCCGGCAAACCGATCGCCGTTGCGAGATTGGCAAACGCGGTCTTGTCGGGATCGGCCGAGGGCACGCCGTTTGCGGCGCGCACCATGTTGGCCGCGCTCTGATACCCGGCGAGGTGCGTTTCGGTCGCCGCGATCTGGTTGGTGATGGAGTTGCTGGAGGCCCGGGCTGCAGCGGTCAGTGAAGCTGCAAGCTGCGTCTGGGTGGGTGGCACGGCAACGGGAGCCGCGAAGACCAATCCGCTATAGATCCAGCCGACGGCGATGCCGGCAACGTTCGAGACATCCTGAGCCCACAGCGCGGGGATGTCCCTGCCCGGCACGAGCGCTGCATCAAAGCTCTGCAGCT
>NZ_LMUU01000124.1:33496-46771 GCF_009765775.1 Beijerinckia sp. L45 | reverse complement strand
CTGCAGACGTCCCTGCTGCCCCGCCCTGGGCCTCGCCACGTGCATGAGCAGGCATCCGTGGACCGGAGCGACAGCGATGCGCATCTCGAGGGCTACATCCCGGCGCTGCGGCGGTACGCGTTTGCCCTTGTCGGCGACCATCACAGAGCGGACGACCTGGTCCAGGATTGCCTGTTGCGGGCTATCGCGAGCCGAACGGCGCCCGAGGGCGACCGGCGCGCATGGCTTTTCACGATCCTGCGCAACAGCCATCTCACCACCGAGCGTGATGCCAGGCGCCGGGGCGTGCCGATGAGAATGGACGAGGTGTCGCTGCCGACGACTCCCGCGGATCAGGCCGCGCGCCTCGAGGCGCGCGACGCGCTTGCCGTGATCGCGCAGCTTCCCGAAGATCAGAAGTCTCTACTGCTCCTGATCGGTGTCGACGATCTCTCCTACGACGAGGCCGCGCGCGTTCTCGGCATTCCCATCGGCACCGTCATGTCGCGTCTGTCTCGGGCGCGACGCCATCTCCGCGATCTCATGGAAACGGGCCGTCCCTTCGCGCTCAGGAGCGTGAAATGACAGACCCTCATGCGCCGATCGGCGAGGACGATCTTCAGGGTTTCATCGACGATCGTCTCGATGCGGAGCGCAGGCCCCTGGTCGAAGCCTATGTCGCCGACCACCCCGAGGTTGCCCGCCGTCTGGCCGCTGATCGCGCCATCCGCGACGGCCTAAGGGGCGCGTTGCAGAGCAAGGTCGAAGAGCCGGTTCCCGCAAGGCTGCGGATCGCGAACATCCGGACCCTCCGCCGCACGCTGTGGATTCGGCGCGGTCGCGTCGCGGCCGCGGCCGCGGTCGTCTTTCTCGTCGGAGCCGGCAGCGCCTTCCTCGCGGATCGCGTCGTGCCGGGCCTGTCCAGGCCAGCGGCGGCCTCCGCGGCGACCATGGTCGCGCGCGATGCCACGGCGGCCTATCGCACATTCGTCGTCGACGTGGCGCACCCGGTCGAAGTCGGCGGCGAAAACGAAGGCCTTCTCATTCAGTGGCTCTCGACACGGCTCGGCCTGCCGTTGGCGGCCCCCGACCTTTCGACGTTCGGCTACACGCTGATGGGCGGCCGCGTGCTGCCCGGCTTCACCAGGCCTGCCGCCCAGCTCATGTACGAAAATGCGCGTGGAAAACGCGTCACCGTCTTCATTCGACCGAGCAAAGGCGGTGGCGAGGGCAGCTTGCGCTTTCAGCAAGACGGCGAGACAGCCTCGTTCATTTGGATGGGCGACAATTTCGGCTGTGCCATCACCGGCGCTATCGGGCGTGACGAACTGCGGCCGATCGCGGAGGCGGTGTATCGCCGCCTGGACGACGATCACGACGACGACCGGCCGAGGAAGGGCTGAGATGCGCCAGATCTCCGCTCGCGAACGCAAGCATTATCACGTCGCCGTGATAAATTTGCCTGCCCGACCAGCCTTCCAGGCAAAGCAACGGGACTCCTCGACAATTCACTCTGCCTTTATCGATTCCAAATCGTAGATTATGATGACACTCCGCAAAGTAGAAACATTCTAAGATATTTTAGTAGACTCTGCTTTTTCTATATATAATGAATTATTTGGCTTCAGATTACATCTTCGTCATGACGAGGACTTTTGATCGTGGCTCAATATTGTCTTTATTCTGCAGGGGGCTGCGTTGACATCATCGATACCGCATTCATTGAGAGCGATCAGGCCGTTCGGCCGATCCCTGGCGTCCGACCTCGAGAAAGCCGCGACCTTCACGGGCGCCTGCCTCGCCGTTGCAGGCTCGGTGACGACAGCATCGGCCGAGCCCGCCCCATCCGAACTTCCCGCCGTGACAGTCGACGCCCCGGCCAAACGCGCGCGGGCGGCGCCCCCGAAGCCGACGCAGGCCCATGTCGCGGCCCGGACGGCGCTACGAAAAACGGTCCGTCAGCAACGCAATGCGGCCAGCCAGCCGTTGCCGCCCCATGCCAGCGGTGCCGGCCTGCCGACCTTTGCCCGCGCGCCGGGCAGCAACCCCTACGCGGACCCGCGCGCCGACTACAAAGCGGATCGCCTGTCGTCCCCCAAGTTCACCCAACCTATTCTCAACACGCCACGCTCGGTGACCGTGCTGACGAAAGAGGTGCTGGAGGACAAGAATGCGACGTCGCTGCGGGAGGTCGCACGCTCGACGGCCGGCGTGTCGCTCGGCACCGGCGAAGGCGGCAACGCCTTCGGCGACCGCTTCTTCATCCGCGGTTTCGACGCGCGCAACGACATCTTCGTCGACGGCGTCCGCGATCCGGCCGTGAGCATCCGCGAAAACTTCTTCACTGAACAGGTCGAGATTTTGCGCGGACCGGCTTCGTCCTTTGCCGGACGCGGCACGACCGGCGGCGCCATCAACATCGTCACCAAACAGGCGCAGGACCAGGCCTTCACCCGCTTCGAAGGCGAAGGCGGCACCGATCAGACCAAGCGCGTGACGATCGATGTGAACCGGCCGTTGAGCCAGACCCTTGACGTCCGCCTCAACGGCCTGTTTCAGGACGCCGGCGTCGCCGGCCGCAACTATGTCTATGACGACCGCAACGGCGTCGCCGGCGCGGTCAAGTTCCAGCCGATCACGCCGCTGATCGTCACCGCCAATTACGCCCACACCTACTTGAATGGTCGCCCGGATTTCGGCGTGCCCTTCAACATCCAGACGGCACGGCCGGTCACCGAGGGGCTCGTCCCGCGCGATACCTATTACGGCTTCAACAATCGCGATTTCACCAAGGCGACGCAGAATCTCGGCACGCTCAATGTCGAGTACAAGCCGACCGACGGCATCACGCTCAGCAGCAAGTTCCGGCAGGAATATTCCATCCTGAACTATATCGGGACGCTGCCGGAAAGCCCGAACATCCCGGCGGGCACGGTGACGCTCAATCCGCAAAGCCGGTTCCAGACGGTCAACGTGCTGGCCAACCAGACCGACGCGACCCTGAAGTTCACTACGGGGCCTCTCAATCACACCGCCGTCGCGGGCGTCGAATTCTCGCAGGAACGCGTGAGCATCGACACCTATAACGGCCTGAGCTCCGAAGCGCTGCCCGGCGGCTTCAACGGCGCCGGCTCGGTCGGCGGTCAAAGCATCTTCACCCCTCCGAACAACATTCCGTTCGGTACCAAACCGCAGATCACCGGCAACCCGAACATCATCCCGGTCAGCACCAAGGCCGGCTACGTCACCGATACCGCGAACTACAACGACTTCATCATCGGCAACGCTGGCGTCCGTTACGACGATTACAGCGTGACCTCGGGCAACAACCAGGGCTCGACATCGGTCCATTCCGGCCTGGTGGATTACAATGTCGGACTCGTCGTCAAGCCGACGCCGGCCTCCAGTCTCTACGCCGCCTATGCCACGGGATCGCAGCCGGTCGGCGCCGAACTCGATGCCACGCAGTCGCAGTTCGGCGGCCTGTTGCCGACGTCCAACGTCAACCAGGTCTTTGGCCCGCAGCGCAGCGCGGCGACCGAAATCGGCGCAAAGTACGAGGCCTTCGATCGCCGCCTGCTGACCTCGGCGGAGTTGTTCCAGACCGACGTGACCAACGCGCGCGAAGCCGTCACCGTCAACGGCGTGGCCAACACCGTCATCGCCGGCGCGGCCTATCGGACACGCGGCATCGATCTCGAGGCGCAGGGCAAGATCACAGATCGCTGGAGCGTGCTCGGTGGTTTGGTCCTCATCGACCCGCGGGTCACCCACTCCGCCGTGGCGTCGAACACCGGTCTGCTTCTGGCCAATGTCGCGACCCGCTCGCTGACCTTGCTGACGAAGTACCAGCTCAACGACTTTTTCGAGATCGGCACGCAGGCGGTGTACCGCTCGCAGGTCTACGGCGGCACGTTGTTCGCCGCGAACGCCGGCACGATTCTGCCGTCCTACTGGCGGTTCGATCTGTTCGGCGAAATGAACGTCGGGCCGAACCTGACGTTCAAGGTCTTCGCCAACAACATCTTCGATCGCACCTATTACGACGCTCTCTACCAGAGCAGGACGCCGTTCGTCCTCGTCGCGCCAGGTCGATCCGTAACCTTCGCGGCGATCGCCAAATTCTAAAACGCAGGCCAACCCTGGACCGTTCGCCACGCGTTCGGTCCAGGTCCGTTTGAAAGACGCCATTCGTCAGCCGAGGATCAAACATGGGGAAAATCCAGACAGCCTTGGTGGATGGCGGCGTCGAACTCAACATCGAGTCCGATACTGGCGCGATAATCAAGGCGATCATCGATGCGCATATGGCGCATCATCTGGCAATCGCCTTGATGCAGGTGCCGACGGTCGATGACGGCAATATCAACGGCGTCCCGTTCCTGATCTGCAAGGACCCGCAGTCTCTGGCCATCGGGGCCACCGATGATGCCGATTTGACGATCATGATCGCACCCAACAACATGCGGCCGCTACAGCTTATTTTCAGCGAGGATGGTCGCGTGCACAAGATCATGACGCTGATGAGCGAGGTCTTGCGGACGCCGCGTCAAATGCGCTTTCAGGACGGCAAGCATTGACGGGCCGTCCCGTTGCGCAGGTGCGCGAAACACAAGCGAGGACGGCTCGATGACGTTTTCCGATGACAAACGGTTTGGCCTGCTGATGATCGTCAGCGTATCCCTGCTTGTCCTGGCGACGATTGCAGAGGCACGGCCACGCTGTTTGCGGTCCGTTGATCGCAGCTGCCATGTCCTCCAACATCGACATGCCCGGCCGATGGCATCGGACATAAGCCCGACCCCTTTGGTTCGAACGCCGCTGCGCGCTGACGGCCCGCCGTTCAAAGACGGGTTCGACGTTCCATCAACGGCCGGAACCAGCGCCCTTGGTGCGCCGCTTTTCGGCAAGGGGCGCCTGTCCGGCAGGATTTGATGTGGCGGGAAGCAGCCCTGCCGCCTTGTACGCTGCAATGGCCTCATCGAAGACGGCGATGTCCCCACGTCCCCGAGCCACGAGCTGCGCTCCGCCGATCGCGGAAAAGATAGCGAGCGCCCGGCCCTCGATTTCTTTCGCTCTCGTCTTTGGGGTTTCTCGCGAGAGCAGCTGCGAGAGCCAGCGAATGTTGGCGTCAGTGAACCTGTCGACTTCCGCCCTGACCTCGACAGGCAGGTCGTCGCGTTCCGCCGCCAGGATCCCGCAAAGGCACATACGATTGTTCTTCAGCAGCGCGCCTCGAAAGACGTCGGTGTATTTTTGCAGGCACGAGCCGAGATCGGAGTCGTCGGCCAGCAGGGCGTCGAAATAAGCGACCGCTTCTTCCGTATAGAGTCGCGCCAGGGCTGCGCCGAGGTCGCCCTTGGTCGGAAAGTGGTAGTGGACGCTGGCACTCTTGACCCCGACCGCCGTCGCGACATCGCGAAAACTCAGCGCGTTGTAGCCTCGCGACTGCACCATCGGACGCGCCGCGTCCATGATCGCCTGTTTGGTGTCCATGCTCACCGCATCGTCCTCTTTATCTACCTGTAGATAGAGGTTGACAGCAAAAAGGGAAGGGCTTTTAAACCCGCTATTCTATCTATCGGTAGATAAATGACGAAGGGCCTGAGAATGAAGATCCATGACATGCCGGGCGGTTTCCCTAACCCCTTGCGCATCCGCATCGTGCTCGCGGAAAAGAACCTGACCTCCCAGGTCACGTTCGTAAAAGTCGACATCATCGCGGCGGAGCATAAGCAGCCCGCCTTTCTGGCGAAGAATCCGTCGGGCACGGTCCCGGTGCTGGAACTCGACGACGGGACGTTCCTGTCCGAATGCACGGCTATCACGGAATATCTCGACAACCTCGACGGCCGTCCGACCCTCACGGGAAAGACCCCGCTGGAGAAGGGCATGATCCACATGATGCAGCGCCGCGCCGAGGCCGAACTCAGCGACGCCGTCGGCATCTATTTCCACCACGCGACTCCTGGACTCGGCGCCCGCGTCCAGCCCTACAAGAGCCCCGAGTGGAGCGGCCGCAAGGCCTGGGGCGAACGGCATCGGGACAAGGCCCTCGCCGGCATGCGCTACTTCGACGGCATCTTGCGGAGCAACCCGTTTGTCGCCGGCCAGACCTTCTCGATGGCTGACATCACCGTCCTCGCTGGTCTGGTCTTCGCAGGTTTCGCCGAGATCGCCGTGCCAGCCGACTGCACCAGACTTGTGGCCTGGAACGCCAGCATGCAGGACCGACCGAGCGTCAAACACCCCGCTTGAGAACAGACATGTCCCGGTCGTCACCGATCGGGGCATGGCGGCCGCGACGGAGCTGGCCGCAGAAGAAGCCGGACGCTAGCAGCTGGCGCCGCCCGGCGCAGACGTCTTGAATTACCGGTACATGCCTCCGAACTTAGGATGGACGCGGTGATCGTTGCCGCGAAGGCGTCGAAAGGCAGCCCCAATGGAACTTGCATACCCTTCTTCGGAGTCACGCCACCAAGCCCGTAACGCCGATCCGCTGGATGCCTATTCGCGGATCGTATCCGACGTAGCGGACCGCGTGGGTCCTGCGGTCGTCCGGGTCGAGCCTCACGGCAAAGCTCGCGGCGGTGTCGGGTCCGGCGTCATCATAGCGAACGATGGCCTCGTCCTCACCAACAGCCACGTCGTCGGCGGGGCTAGGCGCGTGCGGCTCGTGCTGACCGAAGGCCGCGACGTCGAGGCCGAGGTTCTCGGCGACGATCCAGATACCGACCTCGCGCTGCTGCGGGCACCGCTGCCCGCCGGATCAGCCGTTGCGACGCTCGGCGATTCCAAGGCGCTACGCCGCGGCTACCTCGTGGTGGCGATCGGCAATCCGCTCGGCTTCGAGTCGACCGTCACCGCCGGCGTGGTGTCGGCCCTCGGGCGATCGTTGCGCTCGAAAGGCGGCCGGCTGATCGAAGACGTCATTCAGACGGATGCGGCGCTCAATCCCGGCAATTCCGGCGGCCCGCTTGTCGCCGGCTCCGGCGACGTCGTCGGCATCAACACCGCCATGATCGGCGGTGCGCAGGGCCTGTGCTTCGCGGTGTCGAGCAATACCGCGCGCTTCGTCGTCGGCGAGTTCATCGGCCACGGCCGCGTGAGGCGCGCGCATCTCGGGATCGAGGCGCAGACCCTGCCTGTGCCGCGTCGCATCGCCGTCGTCATCGGCAGCGGCCCGCACGCGGTGCGCATCGGCGCCATCGAGCCGGGTGGTCCGGCCTCGAAGGGCGGATTGCACGTCGGCGACATCCTGTTCGAGCTCGACGGGCATCCCATCGGCGGCTCCGACGACCTCATCCGCCATCTCACGGCGGACAAAATCGGGCACCCGATCGAGGCGGTCGTGCTTCGACGCGGGGTCGTGGAACACGTCGTCGTCGAGCCGCGCGAACGGTGAGGCTGAACGGTCGCGGCGCTCGCGACCTGGTCATTCGGAGGCGTCGATAAGCTTCATGCAGGCGGCGCTGACCTCCCGGCGCCGCGCAGTCATGCAAGCCTTGAGATCCTCCGCCGCGGCGCCGGCGCAGAACATCTCGATGTCGGAGCGGCAGACCGCTCGCATCCTCTGCTCCATCGTCCGAGCCGCCGGCGCCGCGGGATGCTGGATCGTGAGGCCCGCGATGAGCAGCATCGTGCCGCGCCGGATGCTCAGGCCATGACGGCGAAGCCCGCGCATGCGATCACCTCCAGGCGCAGGCTGCACTCAAGGCTTCGGCGGCGGCGTGACGTGGATCTCGATGGCGGAATAATAGGCCGCGAGATCGGCGATGTCGGCGTCCGTCAGCTTTCCCGCCATGACGCTCATCATATCATTTTTGCGGGCGCCGCTGCGATACGCCGTGAGGGCGATCGTCAGGTAATCCTTGCCCTGTCCGGCAAGATTGGGCGCCTCCGGCAGCTTCGACACGCCGTCGCGGCCATGGCAGCTGATGCATTGCAGCGTCTTGATCTTTTGCGCACCGGCCTTGGCGTCGCCTTCGGCCGAGGCCGCGGATACGCAACTGATGAGAGCCATGGCCGCTCCGAGGGTCCAAAGGCGCATGCAGATCTCCATGGCATCACTTTTGGTATGCCGGTTATCATGAAATAAGCGAGCCCGCACCGACGGTGCGGGCTCATAGTCGCAAATCCTCGCGAGCGCTTACTTGGCGGTGTAGGTAATCCGGTACACCGCGCCCGCAAAGTCGTCGGAGACCAGCAGCGAGCCATCGCGCATCTGCTCGACGTCGACGGGCCGGCCGTCATATTCCCCGTCGGCATTCAGCCAGCCTTCGGCGAAGGGCACGGAGGTCCCATCGACGGTGCCATCCTCCTTGAACTTGGTCACCATGATGCGCGCGCCGACCGGCACGGTGCGGTTCCACGACCCATGCTGGGCGGAGAAGATCGCGCCCTTGTACTCCTTCGGGAACATTTTTCCGGAGTAGAACATCATGCCGAGATCGGCGGCATGCGCGGTCTCTTCCACGACGGGGAAGACGACGTCGGCCGGCGGCGTCTGGTCCTTGTATTCCACGGTCCGCGTGTGCCCGCCACCATACCACGGGAAACCGAAATTCTCGCCCGCCTTGGTGGCGTGGTTGAGCTCGCCGGGCGGAATCTCGTCACCCATGCCATCGACCTGATTGTCGGTGAACCACAGCGTCTTGTCTTTCGGATTGAAATCCATGCCGACGGAATTGCGCACGCCGTGGGCGAAAATCTCGCGGTTCTTGCCGTCGTGATCCATGCGCAGGATGCTGCCGAGGCCGGCCTTGTAATACATGTCGTATTTTTCGGGCGCGTAGACGTTGTAGGGCTGGCCGATCGTCACATAGAGCTTGTTGTCGGGGCCGATCCGGCAGACGCGCGCCGAATGGTTGAAGCTCTCTTCCGAGGGCGGAATCAGTTCGCCCTGCGCCACCACCGGGCTGACGGCGACGTCCGGGCTTTCGTAGAAGAACTCGGCGGCAGCGAAGGAGAGAATACGGTTCTGCTCGACCGTGTAGAGGAAGCCGTCCTTGGAGAAGCAGATGCCGTTGGGGTTACTGAACGTTACGGTCGGTGCGAATTCCTTGACCTCACTAGCGGCGCCCGAACGGGCGCGGTCGGTCAACGCGTAGATCTTGTCCTTGCGCGTGCTGACGAAGGTGACGACGCCCTGCGGTCCGACGGCGATCATCCGCGCGTCCGGCACCTGCGCATAGAGGCTGATCTTGAACCCGGGCGGCAGCTTGATGTGGGCGAGAGTCTTTTCGATGTCGGCGGCCTTCGCCGGATCCTGCGCCACCATGGGAATCGACTTCATGCCGGTCGACTTGAAGTCCTGCATCTTGTTGAACGTCGCGCTCGCAGCAGGCGGGGGCGAAGGCGCGGGAGACGCGGTCTGCGCGAGAGCGGCAGATGTCGTCAAGGCACAGACGGCAGTGGCAGTGAGCCAAACAGACTTCATTACTTTCCTCCCAAACACGCTGGCCGCTTTCGACCGCCCGCTTCATCCCGATTAAATCGCGCGGCCGCAAGCTAGACGATAGCAATAGCAAGTAGAGCCGATAGTCACGGCATTGTTACAACTGCGCCCTCAGCTGCCGTCTGCCTGTTTATTGTTAACCGCTCACATGCTTGCTTCGATATGTCAGCCGACTTTTTGTGCCGCGGCAGCGCACTTCAGGCGGAAGTAGCCGTCGTTTGGTCCGCGACCACCGCGTCCCGCATCGCAGGATAAAGCCGGCGATAGGCCGCAAGGCGCGCTGCATAGGCCTCGGCAAGGTCACGCTCGGGCTCGATCGCATCACGACGCACCGGCGGAACGCAGATCTCGGCGGGGTCTTCGCCGGTCACGCTCAGGCGGCCCAGGCGTGCCGCCCCGAAGGCGCCGCCATGCTCGCCTTCGACCAGCGGATGCAGGGGAACACCGAGCACCGAAGCGAGAATGCGGACCCAGGCGTTCGAGCGCGAGCCGCCACCGATCACGTCCGCGGCCTCGATCCGGGTTCCCGAGGCCGCGAGCGCGTCAAGGCAGTCGCGCAGCGAGAACGCGACGCCCTCCAACACGGCTTGCGTCATCGCAGCGCGGTCCGTTCCTGCGGCCAGACCGGCGAACCCGCCTCGCACCGAACCGTCGTTGTGCGGTGTACGCTCGCCCGCGAGGTAGGGCAGGAAGAGCACCTCGCTAGGCGCGCGCACCGTGCCGATTTCGGCAAGCAGGTCCGCTTCGTGCCGGCCGGCGATCGCGGCCCACCACGCCAACGAGGCGGCAGCCGACAGAGTCACCCCCATCTGATGCCACAGCCCCGGCAGCGCATGGCAGAAGGCGTGAACGGTGGCGTCGGGATAGGGGCGGAAGCGGTCGGTCGCGGCGAACAGCACCCCCGATGTTCCCAACGACACGAAGGCATCGCCCGCGCGGATCGCGCCGAGGCCGATCGCACCCGCCGCGTTATCGCCCGCGCCCCCGGCAAACACCGGCGCGTTTGTCATGCCCCAACGCTGGCAGAGGTCCGCGCGCAACCGTCCGGCCTGCGCGTTTCCCTCGACAAGGCGCGGCATTGCCGCGCTGGTGAGTCCGGTCGCGGCGAGCAAGGTGTCGGACCACACGCGACCCCCGACGTCGAGCCAGAGCGTGCCCGACGCATCCGACATGTCCTCGATCGCCTCCCCCGTCATCGCGAGGCGGAGCCACGCCTTAGGCAGGAGCACGCGGGCAACGCGCGCAAAGATCTCGGGCTCGTGCTTGCGGACCCACAGAAGTTTCGGCGCGGGGAAACCCGGCATGGCACGATTGCCGGCAATCCTCGCCAGGTCCGGGATTTGTTCTTCGAGGGTGCGGCACTCGACGCTCGCGCGCGTGTCGTTCCACAGAATGCACGGCCGCAGGACCGTGTCGGCGGCATCAAGGAGCACGGCACCGTGCATCTGGCCGGAGAGGCCGATGCCGGCGACCGCGGCAAGCTCGCGAGGATGGCGCTCGCGCAGACCATCGATCGCGGCAAGGAGCGCCGCCCACCAGTCGGCGGAATCCTGCTCGCTCCAGCCCGGCCTCGGACGGCTCAGGGACAGCGGCACCGACGCGCTGCCGACGACGTGCTGTCGCTCGTCGACGAGGATCGCCTTGAGCCCGGAGGTGCCGAGATCGATACCGATGAACATCATAGCACGGGCTCGGCGAGGAACGCTTTGAGATCCGCGGCGGTCGGCAGGTCGGCACCGAGCCGGGAACAGGTGATGCTGGCCGCGGCGGTCGCCTCGTGGAGCAGCCCTTGCAGCGCATTGGCATCGAGCGCTGCAAGACCGTCCCGCGTCAGGCGTTTGTCGCGCGACAGGCCGGCGAGCAGGGCGGCATGGAACGTGTCGCCCGCGCCCACCGTATCGACGACCCGCACCGGACGGCCGGGCACGGTGATCCGGCCTGCAGCGTGGTAGGCGGTAGCGCCGGCGGCGCCGGCGGTAAAGACCACCAGCGCCGGACCCGCCGCGAGCCAATCCGCTGCGAGAGCGGCCTCGTCGGACTCCGCGCCGAAAGCCGCAATGCGATCCTCATCGCTGAGTTTGACGATGTCCGCATGACGCATGAGGACCGCAAAACGGCGACGCCAGCCGCCGAGATCGTCGATCAGGTCGAGGCGCAGGTTCGGGTCGAGGCTGATGACACGGCGCCCTGCTTCCCGTTCGACGAGCGCGACGAAGGTCGAGCCGACGGGCTCCATCGCCAGCGAGAACGAGCCGAGCGCCAGCGCGGAAACGGCGGCGGGCAACATGCCCGGCAGATCGTCGCGCGTGACGTCGGCGTGGGCGCAGTGTTCGGCATGGAAGGTGTAGGCGGGATGACCGTCCGCACCGACCGCCACGATGGCGAGCGGCGTCGGGTGCGTGCTGGCTTTGGCGAACCCGACGTCGACGCCTTCGGCGGTGAGACGGTCCCGCAACATCTGGCCGAACGTGTCCGACGACAGGCCGCCGAAAAAGCCGGCGCATGCGCCGAGCCGGCTGAGACCGATCGCGAGATTGAAGGGCGAACCGCCGGCGACGGCCAGCGCCGGAAGGCCGCCGCGCGTGCCCTCGCAGCGGCCGGCCTCGACGAACAGGTCGACCAGCGCCTCGCCACAGACCAGGATCATGCGGCGGCAGGCCGTCGGGAGACGGTACGCATGCGCGGCAACGCCTGCCCGTCCGCGTCGAACAGGTGCGTGGTGTCGGGATCGATGCCGAGCCGGATGGACTCGCCGGGCTGCAGGGCGGCACTGCCTTCGATCTGGGCCACGGCGCTGCCGCCTCCGGCAAGGGCGACGTGAACGAGGGTGAGGCCGCCCAGGCGTTCGATGTCGCTGACCTCGCCGGTCAAGGGGCCGGTGGCGGCGGGTTTCAAGGCTTCCGGTCGGATGCCCAGCGTCATCGCGTCGCCGACAGCCGCACGCGCACCGCCGACGGGCACAGCGAGCTCCCCGTTGCCGGGAAGCTCCACGCGCACGCCGCTCGCGTCTACGGCCAGGACCCGGGTGGCAAGCAAGTTCATCCGAGGGCTCCCGATAAAGCCGGCGACGAACAGGTTGGCGGGGTGGTGGTACAGCTCGAGCGGCGAACCGACCTGCTCGATGCGGCCGGCCTGCAGCACGACGATCTTGTCGGCCATGGTCATGGCTTCGACCTGATCGTGCGTGACGTAGATCATCGTGGCATCGAGCTCGCGATGCAGGCGCGCCAGTTCGATCCGCATTTGGCCGCGCAATGCGGCGTCGAGGTTCGACAGCGGCTCGTCGAACAGGAACACTTTTGGATTGCGCACGATGGCCCGCCCGATGGCGACCCGCTGGCGCTGGCCGCCGGAGAGTTCTTTCGGCCGCCGGTCGAGATAGGCGTCGAGCTGGAGGATCCGCGAGGCCTCCGCCACCTTGCGCTCGCGCTCCGCCTTCGGCGCGTTCGCCAGTCGCAGGGCAAATCCCATGTTCTGGCGCACCGTCATATGCGGATAGAGCGCGTAGGACTGGAAGACCATCGCAAGACCGCGGTCCGCCGGCGCGACATCGTTGACGCGCCGGCCGTCGATCAGCAGATCACCGGCGGTGATCTCCTCAAGCCCCGCGATCATCCGCAGCAAGGTCGACTTGCCGCATCCCGATGGCCCGACGAACACCGCGAACTCCCGATCGGCGATGTCGAGATCGATGCCCTTGATGATCTCGCTCGCGCCGTAGCTCTTGCGCAGGCCGCGCAGAGACAAGGTAGCCATGGCGTATCTCCTATTTCACGGCGCCGAACGTGAGGCCGCGCACGAGTTGGCGCTGGGACAGCCAGCCGAAGACGAGGATCGGC
>NZ_LMUU01000124.1:26169-33362 GCF_009765775.1 Beijerinckia sp. L45 | reverse complement strand
CCAAAAGGCCTCGTTCCAGCACAGAATGAGGGACAGCAGCCCCGTCGAGGCGACGCCCGGCAGGGCGAGCGGCAGGAGCAGGTACCAGACTTCGGCGCGTGTGCCCGCACCGTCCATCCGCCCGGCTTCGAGGATATCGTGCGGCACTTCCTTGAAGAAGGTGAAGAGCATCCAGACGACGATCGGCAGATTGCTCAGCATGTCGATCACGATAAGGCCGGTCCTCGTGTCGAGAAGGCCGAGATTGCGATAGAGCAGATAGATCGGCACCAGCACGCCGACAGCCGGCAGCATTTTTGTGGACAGCATCCACAGCAACGTCTGCCGGGTTCGCTGAGACGGGTGGAAGGCCATCGCATAGGCAGCCGGAATAGCCAGCGCGAGGGCGAACAAGGTGCCGCCGACCGATATGATGACGCTGTTCAGCGCGAAGGCGAGATAATTGGCGCGCGCCAGAACGTCGCCGTAGCTGAGCAGCGTCGGCGCGAAAGCGAGGCTCGGCGTCACCGCCTCAGGCTCGCTCTTGAAGCTCGTCGCGAGCATCCAAAGAATCGGGAAGAACAGCGCCAAGGCCGCGCCCCAACCCAGAAGCGCGATGCCGACTCGGCTGAAGACGCTCTGGCGCATGGCTAAACCTCGAGCCGTCGCGCGATCGTGCGCACGAGGAAGAACGCGACGACATTGGCGAGCACGATGGCGACCATACCGCCCGCCGAGGCGCCGCCGACGTCGTATTGAAGCAACGCGCGCGCATAGATCAGGAAGGCGAGATTGGTAGTAGCGTTGCCGGGGCCGCCCGATGTCGTGACGTAGATCTCGGCGAAGATGGCGAGGAGGAAGATCGTCTCGATCATCACGACCACGCTGATGGCGCGGGAAAGATGCGGGAGAACGATGTGGAAGAACTGTGCGAGCGGGCCGGCACCATCCATGCGCGCCGCCTCGAGCTGATCGCGATCCAGCGATTGCACGGCGGTCAGCAGGATCAGCAGTGCGAAAGGCAGCCACTCCCAGGACACGATCAGGACGACGGACGCCATCGGATACTGCGCGAACCAGTCGACGGCGGGGAGCCCGAACGCCCGCGACACCGCCCCCAGCACGCCGTAGATCGGATGCATCATGAGGTTCTTCCAGATCAGCGCGGCCACCGTCGGCATCACGAAGAACGGCGCGACGGCGAACAGGCGTGCCAGCCCTTGTCCCGGAAACGGCTGATCGAAGAGCACGGCGAGCAGCGTGCCGCCGACAACGGTGATGACGAGCACGGACCCGACGAGGATCAAAGTATTGCCGAGCGAAACCCAGAAATCGGGATCGGTGACCAGATAGCTGTAGTTGTCGAGGCCGGCGAAACCGGTGACGGTCGGGTCGAGAAGATTGTAGCGCTGCAGCGAGAACCACAGCGTCATCGCCAGGGGGACGATCATCCAGATCAGCAGCACCGTCACCGACGGCCCGATGAGCGGAAGGCCGTTGAAGCGTCGCCCTTGTGTCAGCGACGCGCGTTCGCGGCCCGCGGCGGTCGGATCGGCGGTGGAGATCAGGGCCATGATCGGTCACCTTTTCAAGAGGGGGCGGGCGCCGGGTGCCCGCGCGGAAAGCGGGCCGCTATTTGGGATAACCCGCCTGCTTCATGGTGCGCTGTGTGGCCGCTTGCGCGGCGCTCAAAGCCTGGTCGACGGACTGCTGTCCGCTGAGCGTCGCGGCCACGGTTTGCCCAACCTGGGTGCCGATGCCCTGAAACTCGGGGATCGCCACGAATTGCGCGCCGGTATAGGGCCGTGGTTCGCGCGTCTGGCCGTTGGGATTGGAACTGTCGATCGCCTTGAGCACGAAGCCGGCGAAGGGTGCGGCCTTCTGGTAGTCCGGGTTCTTGTAGGTCGATTGCCGGGTCCCGGGCGGCACGGCGACCCAGCCGTTCTGCTTGGCGACCAACTCGACATAGGCCTTGTCCGTGGCCCAGCTGACGAAGGTCTTGGCAGCCTCCTTCTGTTTGGAGGACGTGGGAATGCCGAGATTCCAGCTCCACAGCCACGTGGGGCCGCCCGCGAAATCGCCGGTCGGGATCTGGGCGAAAGCAACCTTGTCCGCCACCTGGCTCTGCTTGGGATCGTAGAGCAGCCCGGCGGCGACGGTGGAATCGATCCACATGGCGCAATGCCCGCTGGCAAAAAGCGCCAGGTTCTCGTTGAAGCCGTTCGACGTGGCGCCGGGGGGCCCGTCGGCCTTCATGATCTCGTCGTAGTAACCCAACGCCTTCTTCCATTCAGGCGTGTCGATGGCCGTCTTCCAACCCTTGTCGAACCACTGGCCGCCGAACGTATCCACCAGCGACGTCACATAGGCCATGTTCTCGCCCCAGCCGGGCTTGCCGCGGAGACAGATGCCGTAGGTCCCTTGAGACTTGTCGGTGAGCTTGTCGGCGAAGCCACGGATCTGGTCGTACGTCGGCTTCTCCGGCATCGTCAGACCGGCCTTCTCGAACAGGTCCTTGCGATAATAGGTCATCGCGCTCTCGCCGTAGAACGGGAGGGCGTAAAGCCTGCCATCGGAACTGACGCCCTCGCGAACGGTCTTCAGAAGGTCGTCGGCATCATAGTTTGCCGGCAATCCTTCCATCGGTTCCAGCCAGCCCCGCTTCGCCCAGATCGGCACTTCGTAATTGCCGATGGTGAGAACGTCGAACTGGCCGGCGCCGGTGGCGATATCCGTCGTCACGCGCTGGCGCAGAACGTTCTCCTCCAACACGACCCAGCGCAGCGTGATATCCGGGTGGCTCTTCTCGAACGCACTCGCCAGATGCTGCATGACGATCATGTCGCCATTGTTGACGGTCGCAATCGTGAGCGGCGTCGCCGCGGGCGCGGAAGCTGCCGTGAGCAGGGTGGCCAGTAACGAGAAGACGGGTAGGCGAAGCCTGGACGTCAAGGCGTTTCCCTCCAAGTCGGACTGACGCTTTCTAAACCGCGAGCGTCTGCCAGTATTACCGTCGTAGTTGCGCCGGTTCGGGATTGCCGTCAACACCACTAAAGGCAGGCTGGCCGCATGACGATCGGACGTTAGGGCAGGCTTTTGGGACGGCCCGCGGCACACCGGGCATCAAGCCGCTCGACGCGAGGCCTCGTCCAGCGTCGCTTCGATGCCCACGCTGTCCAGAAGACCGAGCCATGCGCCGACCGGGCCGAGCAGCCTTTCGTCAGTGCCGAGTTCGCCAAACAAAGAACGGATGGCGAGCAGCGGACGCGGGTCGGATCCGCCCGCCCGCGCCGCCTTTTGCAGCAGTTCGGCCATGGGATGGCGGACCAGGATCGGCCGGCCGTGCTCGTCCTCGCCGCGAACGCGCCGCAGCCAGGCTGCCAGCGCGAGGGCGAGGAAGTCGACGTTTGCATCCTGCTTGAGCCGATCGCGGATGGGATCGACGAGGACATTGAGCGGCGCGTCGGTATTCACTCTGTCCACCGTGTCGCGGATCGCCGGGTTGGCGAAACGCTGGACCAACGTCCGCTTGTAGGCGGCAAGGTCGATGCCGGGGACCGGCAGCAGCGTAGGACCCGTCTCGCGGTCCATGAGGGCGCTCATCACGGCGGCGATCCGCGGATCCGCCATGCATTCGTCGATCGTCACGTACCCGGCGAGGCGCCCGAGACCGGACACGGCGAGATGGCTCGCGTTGAGGAGGCGAAGCTTCATGAACTCGTAGGGCGCGACATCGGCGACGAATTGCGCGCCCACCCGCTCCCATGCCGGCCGCCCTGCGGGAAAGCGATCCTCGATGACCCATTGCTTGAACGGTTCGCAAAACACCGGCCACGCGTCGCGGATCCCGTGATCGCGGGCGAGCGCCGCGATGTCCTCGTCCGTGCTGACGGGCGTGATGCGGTCGACCATCGTCGAGGGAAAGCTGACCTCCTGCGCGATCCAGTCCGCGAGGTCGGCATCACGCAGCCGCGCCAGGGCCAGGGCGGCGTCGCGCAAGACATCGCCGTTGTGCTGGATGTTGTCGCAGCTCAGCGGCGTGAAGGGCTTGTGTCCCGCGGCGCGACGCCGCCGCAGGGCCTCGACGATGACGCCGATCGCGCTCCGTGGCTGGGTCGGCACCGCGAGATCGGCCTGCACCAGAGGATGATCGGGATCGAGCAGCTTGGTTGCGGGGTCGAGGCAATAGCCGTGCTCGGTAACGGTCAGGCTGACGATGCGCACCGCCGGATCGTCGATGGCGTCGAGCACCACGGCGCTGGTCTCGCCGGCGAATATGACGCCTGCGAGCGCGCCGATGACCGTGACGGTCTCGTCGGTCCCCTCGCGTTCCACCAGCGTGTAAAGCGCGTCCTGCGGTCGAAGCGCTTCGGTCATGCGCCGGTCTCCGGGCAGCAGGCCGACCCCGAGAATGCCGTAGGCGTGCGCTGCGGCATCGATTTCCATGAGATCATGGGTGTACCGGGCCATATGCGCGCGGTGGAAGCCGCCGAGGCCGAGATGCACGATGCCGGGCCGCACGGTGGCAGGATCGTAGTGCGGCACGTCGATCGACTTGACGAGCGTTGCGAGTGTGCGCCGGTTGAGAGGAACGGCGGCGATCAAGGCTCCGGTCATGGCATACCCTTCTCCCGATACGCGCAGGCCGGCCTAGCGTCGTCAGCGATTCCGTTTCGCTGCTTTCGGAGCGAGACGGCGCCCGTCGATCGAACAGCAACGCCCGACTCTGCTGGCTCTGTTATGCTGCAGGGGATGCAGAGCAATGGATCCGACCGAGGTGTCAAGGCGGACGAAGGGCAGACCGGGGATCGAAGACGACACGCGATGGCCGAACCCTATCGCGATTTTGCCGGAGAAGAGCAGCGACGACGTTTAAGCATGTGGTCGTCGTAAGCACGTCCAGGGGGCGCCTTCGCCAGTTTGTAAACCGACGATGAGAATTTTGATGTTTCGTATGTGGACAAACTGCCCCGATGAGACAGTACGGTACGCGAGTGCACGCGTGGACCCGAAGGATGCGCCGACCCTCGTTGCCGGCGAAGCGACTTCCGGCTCTCACCAATAGTATCGAAGTCGCGATCGAAGACAATTTCGCAGCATTCATACAGGACAAGACGTCGCTCTATTGAGCACCGTCTCTCGGCAATTGTTTAAATGGACTTCGCTATTCGCCCGCGCGGAAGCGTCCTTCTGTTACTATCAAGCTTAGGACAGCTTAGCCTCCAACGCGACGCGATCAGACGAGGCGAGCGCAAAGGTCGAGGAGCGCGGCATCGGAACCGGGCGGTCCGATCATCGACAGTCCGACGGGAAGCCCATCGACCGTGCCGCGCGGCACCGTAACCTCGGGCAGCCCGCCGAGGCCGGCGATACTTGTCATCCGCTGCAATCGCTGGCGGAATTGCTCGATGTCGGGACCCGACGCATCGAGCAGAGGCGCGGGACCCGGCGCCGTCGGCATCACGAGCAACGCGTCGTCCGCGACAAGCGCCAGCAGTCTTGCGCGGATCCTCGCGACGACCACGGCTGCCGCCGCGTCGTCGGCGGGGGAGACGGCTTTCGCGTATTCGAACCGCTCCTTGATCGGCGCGCCGAAACCGGGCCGCTCGCCATCGATCCAGGCGCCGTGGACACGCCAGCTTTCCGCAGCGGACGTCGTCCGGTAGGCGAGACGCCCGGCCTCGAGTCCTTCTGCATCGGCAATCGTTCTGGATTCCGGCTGGAGATCGAGAAGCGCGCTCAACGCATGGAGCAGGCGCTTGGTGTCGGCGACGAGTTCGGGTGCCGCATCCACCAGGGCATCCTCGACGAGAATGATCCGCTTGAACCGGGTCGGCGCGCGCGGCGGCAGCAGGATCGCGCCGACCCGCGCCATCATCGCACCGGACCTGGCGAACCAGCCCAGCGTATCATAGTGCGGCATGAACGGAACGACACCCTGCAACGGAATGAGCCCGTGGGTCGTGCGGATGCCGAACACCCCGCAAAAGCTCGCGGGAATGCGCACCGAACCGCCCGTGTCGGTGCCGAGCGCAAAATCGCAAAGACCGGCCGCGACCGCCGCGGCGGAGCCGCTCGACGAACCGCCAGGGACCCGCCCCGGCGCATTGACGTTGACCGGCGTCCCGTAATGCACGTTGTCACCGTTGAGGCCGTAGGCCAGTTCGTCGGAGATGGTCTTGCCGACGACATGCGCGCCCGCCGCGAGCAGCATTGATACACTCGGCGCCGTCTCGACCGCAGGCTCGTGGGTCTCCAACCATCGCGGATTGCCGCATCCCGTGACATGGCCGGCGATGTCGATGAAGTCCTTTACGGCGAAGCTCAGTCCCGCGAGCGGGCCGGTTGCTGCACCGGGGATCTCGAACACGCCGTTGGGGCAAAACGCACCGACCGAATCCCGCATCGTCACTTCCTTATTTTGCCATGGCGTATCGCCGCCGCCGCCAGCTGCTTTCGGCGGCAATCCCGTAGCCTATCAGCATGCCGAAGTGGAAGCGCGCTGAACGGGACACCGTGTCCGTCCGCAAGGGTAAACCCATAGGCGACCCGCGCTCGCTAGGCAGGACCTACGAGGCGCAGACCGCCGAAGCGAACAGTCACCAAAAAGGCCGTCGTAGGAAACCTCAAAACGCGATTGGTTGTTACAATCGGAACACGCCGGCGCTAACCGAGACTTAATCATTCCATTTTTCGGAAAGATGAGTGCCGATTTAGACGGCTATCGAAAGTTTTTTCTCGGACTATCTTCTGATGGGAGACGAACCAAGCATAGAGGGAAACAAAACTATGACCAACTTCAAAACCAGGACGAGCCTCGTCGCTGTTGCTGCAGCCGCCGTGCTTTCATTCGGCGTAAGCGTCGCGAATGCCCAGGGCTTCATGCCTCCGAACACCGATATCCGTGCGCTCGAGGCGCCCGTCGATGTGACGCCAAACCAGCTTCGCGCATTCGGCGACAAGGTCTATCAGGGCCGCTCCGTCGCCCACGACGATGCCGTGCAAAGCGACGACGTCGACCGCTAAGACTTGCTGCCACATCGAGCCTTGAGCCGGCGAGATTTCTCTGCCGGCTTTTTTGCGTGCTGGTCGAGGTTTGAACCCCCGCTCTAGGCCTCGAACAGCATCCTGGCTTCATCCTGGTCCGATCGCCCCGCGTCCAGGTTCGACAGACTGACGCCGAGGAGACGCACGCCTCGCGGAACGGGCATCTC
>NZ_LMUU01000124.1:0-26096 GCF_009765775.1 Beijerinckia sp. L45 | reverse complement strand
CGTCACGGTCCGGCCGCGGGCTCATGTGGTCTCGCAATGGCGCCAGACCTTGTCGACGATCGGCTGCAGGGCGTTTCGCATCGGTTCGTAATCGCGGAGGTCGGCCGCAAACGTATTCTCGGCGCCGATGGATTTGCGGATACGGTCCGCACGCACCGCCCGATAATCGATCCCCCTCGCGATGCCGTAGAAGTAGTTGCCGGATTTGCCGAAGTGCTGCTGCAGGAAAGCCAGGGGCTTTGTCTTGAGATCGGCGCCCGACGTGATGCCAAGTCGGTGCATCTTCGCCTCGGTGGCAGCCCCGACGCCGTGGAATCGGCCGATCGGCAGCGCCTCGACGAACGCCGGACCCATGCGCGGCGTGATGACGTACTGACCATCGGGCTTGCGGTGGTCCGAGGCGAGCTTCGCCAGAAACTTGTTGTAGGAGATCCCAGCCGAGGCGGTGAGCCCGGTTTCGGCGCGGATCTTCGCGCGGATGGCGAGGGCGATATCCGTCGCCAGCGGTATCTCCTGGATGTTCTCGGTCACGTCGAGATAGGCCTCGTCGAGCGACAGCGGCTCGATCACTGCGGTGTGCTCGGCGATGATTTCGCGGATCTGCAGCGATACCGCCTTATAGACCTCGAAGCGCGGTTTCACGAAAACGAGGTCCGGGCATTTGCGCCGGGCGGTGACCGACGGCATCGCGGAGCGGACACCGAAAACGCGGGCCTCATAGCTTGCGGCGGCCACAACGCCGCGTTCACGGGAACCGCCGACGGCGACCGGCCTGCCACGCAACGAAGGGTCGTCGCGTTGTTCGACGGATGCGTAGAATGCGTCCATGTCGACATGGATCACCTTGCGCTGTTTCGCGTCCGGATCGGCCGCCGTCGGGTCCTGCTGTTCCACGTCAGGCCGCTGCGGGCAGCGTGTCGGCGTCACGGACGGTGCTGAAGGTGTCGATAATCTCCGCGTCCGAGAACGCGCCTGGCGATGGATCGCCGGTCCGCGAATCACAGGTCACCGCGGCCATGGCTGATCTCCTTCTTGCGCGGTCACCACCGGGCGATGGTCGCGTGCGGCTCCATGTTCGTTATTTGTTCTAGAACCGTCCGGCGGCCGTGTCCATCATCGTCGGCTCAGCCGCGGTGCGAGTTCAATTACTTCGAAAGCCAGCGACCGCGCTTCAATCAGAGCGTCAGGATTCTCTGCGGGGAGGACCGGCCGATGATCAGGTCGCGAAGCCCGTACAGATTGCCGGCGAGACGGCCGCGGCGATCGATGTAGGCCTCGTTGTTGCGCACCGCGCCGACGACGTTAGCCGCAAGATTTTCGGCCGCCTTCCGCACGCACGGCCACAGCGGCAAGGTGCCCTTGCGGACCAGATAGGCCTGGTTTGCGATCTGGGAATAGCCGAAGCGCCTGCCGGAGACCCGCCCGGTCTTGGTGGCCAGATGGACGCCGATCATCGCGCTCGATTTGCGGACGTCGCCGAACGCCGCGGCCTGGCGGGAAAAGTCGACGTCCTCGGCCCAGGCATAAAGCGGCAGATGTTCGTCGAACCAGCAGCCGGTGCCGCGGAGCGTGGCCCAGCGCAGCGCCATGTTGCAGCCATAGGCCGTGAAAATGGGCCCGTCGGTTGCCGGCCCGGCGGCATGGGCGGCGAGGATGGCGCGCGCCTCGGCAACGCTGTAACCGGGGCCGACGACGCCGTCCGCGATCACCGTGCCCGTCGCGACGACGCAGTCGGGCCGCGCGGCGAACAGAGCCCGCATGGCGGCCACATAAGTCGGCGCGGCGAAAAAATCGTCATCGATGAACAGGATGATGTCGACGGCGTCTGCCGCGCGCAAAAGTGTGTTGCGTTGCGCCGCTAGGCCCGGCGCCCCACGCACAATCTCTACGGCGAATCCCAGCGCCTCGAGCGAGGAACGATCAATATCACCGTCCTTCGCCGGGCACACCAGAACCCGATCGACAGCCGAAGTCTGCCCGCCGATGTGACGCAGCGCCTCCGTTACGGTATCCGGCCGCCCCGTCGTTGCGACGCATACAGCAATCGTTGCCATGCACATTGCCCCCACAGCGCTATAATTTTCGTTTGCGATACTTAAATCCAGAAGACCGCAAGTTTCCACCCACCGCGTAGTATTGCAGGCTCCCTTTACTTTGAGGAGTCGCGCTGACGATTAATCGGCATATGCTCGTATCGTGGTTAAAGTATCTCGACTGGGTGGTCGGCATTTCGGGGACGTCGCGCGGCCCGTACCAGCGAACGGCCTCGGCTTGACGCAGATGTGATCGATACAGAGGGGGTCGGCTCACACAGATCGCCGCGGACCAGCCGAGATTGCAGCCTGCTGAAAATTTAACAGAGGTCTAACCGCGTTGGAGCGCGCCCTTGGCGATCACTCCACACAACGAGACTACGCAGTCCGTCCACGAACCGCGCGTCCGTTTTATGCCGCACGTCCTACGCCGACGTCAGCCTCTTACCGATCTGCATCGATCTTCTGGCCGACGATCGCGATCGCCTGCTCGTAAACCGTCGCGGCGTTCCACGCCTGAATAGCCGCGAAGTTGGGCTGCCCCTGCTGATAGCCGGCGCCCGCTTGCCAGCCGTGAGCCTTCAGGAAATTCGCCGTCGACCGAAGCGCATTGGCAGAATTATCGAGATTGCCACCGACGCCATATTCGAGGACCGTCTTTGGTAGAAATTGCGTCTGCCCGATCTCGCCATGCATCGACCCGCGCGCGCCCGGCGCCAGCACACCACTTTCGATGAGTTTGAGCGCGGCGTTCAGTTGGTCGGTAAAATAGGCTGACCGACGACAGTCATAGGCGAGCGTGGCGACGGCCGAAAGCGCGTCCTGGTTGCCGCGAATAGCGCCGAAACCGGTCTCCATGCCCCAGATGGCAAGAAGCGGACCTGGCGGAACACCGTAGCGCTGCTCGATAGAATCGAAGAGCGCCGCCTGAGAGCGCCTCAAGGCGCGCCCGCGGGACGCAATCACATTGCCGCCGCGTCGCGCGAGAAAAGCTTCGAGGGAGACGTGGAAGCCGTGCTGGCCGCGATCGGCCCCAATGGTCGCAAAATTGTAATGCGTGCCGTCGAGCGCGGCGATCGCCGTCGCCCCGAACCTGCCACGCGCCTCTTCGGAAAACTGGCGCTTCCAGGTCTCGAAGCCGCTCACCCCATTGCCGCAGGACGCGGCGGCCACAAGCTGCGTCGAGCCAAGCAAAGCGGCCGCAATCGCGACGATGTGCATCCAGGACCGTTTCATCGCCACCTCTTTGTCAACCATCGCTCAGGGCATTCCAAGATCTGCATCCGCTGTCAATGGACCGTTAGCCCGAAGCTGCAGATCTTGGGACGCGTAGAACCCGTAGGGTAAAACAAGGACGCGGCCTTGGTCATCGTCTAGGGATGCGCGTGCAAGAATTCGTACCGGCAGCAGATGCAGGATCGCACCCCCGCCAGCATTCTCGAAAGTCCGACGTTACTTTACAGCGCCTGCCGTTGCACCAGCTCCGGCATCCGTCGCGCCAGCGGCGCTCCCGGCCGGCCCAGCGCCAGCGGCGCCGCTTCCGCTCATCCGAGAGCCCGAACCGCTCATCGAATGGCCGGTCACCATGCTGGAGGAACTGCCTGTATGAGTGCCTGCGGCTCCCATGTGGGCACCGGATGTCGCAGCATTGCCGCCAGCCGCGTCCTGCGCGAAAGCGATTGAGCCAGAAAGAAGCAAAGCGGTCGTGCCGATCGCCAGCATCGATTTCGAAATTTTCATTGAGACGTTCTCCTGTGAGACCCGCCAACCGGTCGAAGCCGGTTTGGTTGCGACACACGGGCGTGACGAGACGGGCGCCTCCGTGGGCCTTGCTGCGACCGCGATCATATCGGGCTACGATTTCGACCGCTGGTCCAACAGAGGGTGCCGAGCAAATGATCACCGCACGAAAACCAGCTGACCGCAGCGCTAGCGGTTGGTGTCCCGGACTGGATTCGAACCAGTGGCCTACGGTTTAGGAAACCGTTGCTCTATCCTGCTGAGCTACCGGGACCGCTGCTGGGTCGCGCTCGCGAAACCTGGAAGAACCGAAGCTTCATGACGCGCGCGTTCCTGTATCATAGCGGCGGGCTTTGAGCCAGATGGGTGAACCCGGGGGCGCTCGGTGAGGATGCTGGTGATGACGTCCGAAATATGCTGCATGCGTCCTCTGCTCGCCGCAGCGCTTCTCGCCGGTCCGCTCGCGATGCCGATCGCCACGCCGGCCGACGAGGCTTGCTCCGGCGTCGGCATGGAGGCTGTCGTCGTGGCAGGAGTCGAACCGCGGCTCGAGCTTCGGTTGCGCGACGGGCGCCTGCTTCGGCTAGCTGGCCTCGACCCCGTTCTCTCGACGCCGACAGTTCCCGATCGCGACGAACAGGCGCGCGAAGCCTTTGCCGCATCGGTCGCCGGACGCACGATCCGAATTCGCTCCCTTTCGACCCAGCCGGATCGCTGGGGTCGCATCGTCGTCCTGGCCTTCGCGGCAAACGATCCGGTCGGCGAGCAGTCCGGCGGCCTGGCCGGCGCCGCGATCGCGGCAGGGCTCGGGCGCTATCTTGCGGAACCGGCGGCCCGCGGCTGTCGGTCACACTTCGTAGCCGCGGAAGAGCAGGCCCGCACGGCGACGCTTGGCCTCTGGGCCGATCCGTATTATGGCCTGCTCGCCGCCGACGATCGGGCCGGATTTGCCGAGCGGGCCGGCACGCTCGTCATAGCCGAGGGGCGTGTGGTTTCCGTGCAGACCGATTCCTTTCGCACCAAGCTGATTCTTGCCCCTCGTGGGAATGGTTCACACGGTAGTCAGACTCTGTATGCCAGTGTACTGCCCCGTATGATGAAAAGCTTCGAGGCCAACGGCGTGCATCTTTCCTCCCTGACCGGCCGCACCCTCCGTCTGCGTGGGCTTCTCGATACCCGCTTCGGACCCCAAATAGAGCTTCTGACCCCGGACGCTCTCGACGTGATCGACGTCGACTCGACCGCGGCGACCGCCGTTGGGTCGGAGTGAGGGATTGATGGTGGGATCGGCGGCACTATCCAGGCTCAGGGCGGAAGCCGCGCGCGCGCTTCTGGCTGCGGCCGTCGTCGCCTCGCTTGCCGGCTGTGCGGCGATGGATTCGCAAGGCGATCCGGCCGTGCCGATCGAAGCGCCGGCTGCGGCGCCGCACGTCCTCGTCGAAAGCGCGTCGTCGGCCGAGCACAAGCGAATGGTCGCGCTGTTCGGCGGCGAATACAAGGACGCGGCGGCCGAACGCTATCTGAACGGCGTGCTCGCGAAATTCGCCGACGCGATCGACGACGAGAACCGGACGTACCGGATCACCATTCTTAACTCGCCGATCGTCAATGCCTTTGCGCTTCCGTCCGGCGACCTGTTCGTTACCCGCGGGCTGCTGGCGCTGGCCAACGACGGCTCGGAAGTGGCGGCGGTCATGGCGCATGAGATCGCCCATGTCACCAAGCGCCATGCCTTGGCTCGCGCCGAGCAGGAAAAGCGCGCCGCGGTCATCAGCAAGGCGGCGATGGTGATCCAGAACCGCCAGCGCGGCGAAGAGGTCGAGGCCACGGCGAAATTGTCCATCGCCGGCTTCTCGCGCCAGCAGGAGCTCGAAGCCGACGAGACCGGCATCAAGACGATCGCACGAGCCGGTTTCGATCCCTACGGCGCCAGCCGGTTCCTCGCCTCGCTCGGGCGATCGAGCGCGCTGCGCGCGTCGCTGATCGGCCAGAACGCGAGCTCCGCCAAACCCGACATTCTCGCGACGCACCCGTCAACGCCGGAACGCGTCGCCCAGGCGGTGAAGGTCGCCCGCAGCATCGCCGCGCCGGATGTCGGCACGAGCGACCGCGACGCCTATCTCAGCGCCATCGACCTGATGATGTTCGGCGACGATCCGTCCGAAGGCACCATCCGCGGCCGCAAGTTCGTCCAGCCGCGGCTCGGCTTTTCCTTCGTCGCACCGGATGGGTTCGTGTTGGAGAACTCGACCCAGGCGGTTCTCGGCGTGAAGGAAGGTGGTGCGGAGGCGCTGCGCCTCGACAGCGTCGCCGTTCCCGGAACGACGTCACTGGAAACCTATGTCGCGTCGGGTTGGATCGATGGGCTGGTGGCCAGTTCGGTGGCGACGATCGACGTCAATGGCATGGCTGCGATCACCGCGACCGCGCGCGCCGGGGAGTGGAATTTTCGCCTGGCCGTCATCCGCTTCAGCGGGTCCGAGGTCTATCGGCTGATCTTCGCCACCCACGCGCTCGACCCCGGTCGCGAAAAGCAGTTCCGCGCCGCGATCGACTCGTTCCGCAAGATCGATCCCGATGAAGCCGGCAGGGTCCAGCCGCTTCGCATCGGCCTCCTCACGGCGAAAGCCGGCGATACCGCCGCCTCCGTTTCGGCCCGCATGGTCGTGCCGGACAAGCCTTTGGAAACCTTCGAGTTGCTCAACGGGTTGGAAAGTGCCGGGCCGCTGAAAGTCGGGCAGCGCTACAAGCTCGTCGTCGAATAAAAGCCCGTTAAGCTTTCCCGTTAGTCAGCGGAACCGAAGCCGGGGATCCGCTGTTCCATCTCGCACCTGCTCGGACGGTCCGGATGCGCGGCACTGCCGTGCGGCGCCTGCTGATTCGAGCCTTTGGTGCCGGAGATGTGGGAGAGAACATGGCTCAGCTGATCGGCGTCGGGCAGCACCTCATCAAGGCCGCGATGGCCGCCCCTTTTCTGGAACGCAACGACGAGCACGATCTGGCGGTGCGCTGGAAGGACGACAACGACGAGCATGCCCTCCACGAGCTGGCGGAAGCGCATATGCGTCTGGTTATCGCCCTCGCGGTGAAGTTTCGCCATTACGGGCTTCCCGTCGCCGACCTGATCCAGGAAGGCCATGTCGGTCTCCTTGAGGCTGCAGCCCGCTTCGACCCCGAGCGCGAGGCGCGGTTCTCGACGTATGCCACGTGGTGGATCCGCGCTTCGATGCAGGATTATATCCTGCGAAACTGGTCGATCGTCCGCGGCGGGACAAGCTCGACGCAGAAGGCTCTCTTCTTCAATCTCCGGCGTCTGCGCGCGAAACTGTCGATGGGCGGCGAACCGCGCAGCAATGCCATCCTCTACGGCGAGATCGCCAAGGCGCTGGGCGTCAAGCGCGCCGATGTCGAGCTCATGGACACGCGCCTCTCCGGTCCGGATGTTTCGCTCAATGCACCGATCGGTGACAACGACGCATCGTCTGCGCCGTCGGATCGCATGGATTTCCTGGTCGACGGCCAGCCGCTCCCCGACGAAACGGTGGGGCTGGAGATCGACACGACGCGGCGGGTCGAGTGGCTCAAGGACGCGATGACCAAGCTGTCCGACCGCGAATACAATATCCTGCGCGAGCGTCGCCTGAGCGAGGAAGCCGTGACGCTCGAGGCTCTCGGATCACAACTCGGGATTTCGAAAGAGCGCGTACGGCAGATCGAGAGCCGCGCGATGGAAAAGCTGAGGGCAGCCTTGGCGGCTAAACTCACGGCAGAAGGTCTTTCGCAGCGCGCCCTCGAAGGCCTGCGCGCCTGACCCTATTTTAAAACGAAAAATGCCCCCGTTCATCACGGGGGCATTTTTTGTTGGAGACTTGAAGCGCTCGCTTATGCCGCTTCGACAATGCCTTCGGCAGCGCCGTCCTCAGCGTCGTCCGCATCGGATTCGTCGACTTCTTCCGCCTTGACGCGGCGCGGGCCCTTCTGCAGCTGATCGTCGATGACCTTCAGCGCTTCCTGGTCCGTCAGTTTCTGTACGACGGCAATCTCACGCGCCATACGGTCGAGCGCGGCTTCGTAGAGCTGACGCTCCGAGTAGGACTGCTCGGGCTGCGCGTCGGAGCGATAGAGATCACGAACCACCTCAGCGATCGACACGAGGTCGCCCGAGTTGATCTTGGCCTCATACTCCTGGGCACGGCGCGACCACATCGTCCGCTTGACCCGGGCGCGTCCCATCAGCGTGTCGAGCGCCCGCTTGACGACGGGAGGCTCGGCGAGCTTGCGCATCCCGACGCTGACGACCTTGGGGGTCGGCACCTTCAGGATCATCTTGTCCTTGGCAAAGCTGATGACGAACAGCTCGAGCTTATAGCCGGCAACTTCCTGCTCTTCGATCGCCGTAATCTGGCCAACGCCGTGGGCGGGATAGACGATATATTCGAGTGTCTTGAAGCCCTGGCGATTGCCGACGACCTTGGCGACCTTCGCCGGCTCAGCCTTGGCGACCTCGGCCGATGCTGACACGACGTCGCTCTCGATCGTCTTCTTCAGTTTTCTGTCCGACACGTCGACCATACCTTTCCCAACTTGATTCTGTTTGACCGATGCCGACGTTGCCGTCGGCTCCGATACTTTTTTCGCGTCCGAGACGACCTTTGGAGCTGCCCTTTCGGGCTGCCCTTCAGCCGACTGTGTCGTAGCCGCCGATGCCTCGAGCTTCATGTCGATCGGTGGTTTTTTCGACTTGGCTTGCGACGCCACGGTCTTTACTGATGTCCTCAATAGCGACTCATCAGAGGTCGAAGCTCCGGAAGCGATCGGCTTGGTCTTTGCTGACATGAGGCGACGTACTCCTGGGCGCCCGCTTTGGAGACGGGCAGACTGGGTCTTTCATCACGCGGGCAAGCGTGATGCAATTCGCTGCTCGAAAGTCGGGCCGCAAATTAAAACCGCGACGGCTGTCGCGGCAGGTTCGAATGATCAGACTGGCTTAAAGCAACTGTGCTGCCCATCATGAGTGACAGGCGCAGGACCAGAAACTTGAAATCGATCTTAGATCGGCGAACTGTTAACAGTCACCTACCACAGAAATGCATGAAAATCAAAAAAAACAGAAGAGCGCTCTGACGCAAGGCGATCAATAGTTAACGCTATCGGGACGCTCTCGCGAGGTTTTGAACGGACCTGGGACCAAACAATGCTCGGGCGCCCAGCGATCATCAAAAATTACTTGGACATGCCTCGCACGAGTGCAATCACGCGCTGCCAATCCCGCTCTGGTCAGTCGCCTTCGCCGGGCTTGTCGGAGAACATCGCAAGCTTGCCGTCCTTGCCGTCAAAGTCTTTCGCCTCAGGCAACGCGTCGCGCTTTTTGGTGATGTTGGGCCAGGACTTGGCCATATCCAGGTTGAGCTTCAACCAGGCATCCAGCCCCTTCGCCGTATCCGGCTTGATAGCCTCGGCCGGACATTCCGGCTCGCAAACGCCGCAGTCGATGCATTCGTCGGGATGAATGACGAGCATGTTCTCGCCCTCGTAAAAACAGTCGACCGGGCAGACTTCGACGCAGTCGGTGTATTTGCACTTGATGCAGTTCTCGACCACCACGTACGTCATATTTACGATCCTCTCCGGCCATCGCGCCGGGCTGAGACAAGGAAGCACCTTCCGAAAAGGAAAGATCCATTCTTTCGAAGGCGCTGCCCAGCAGATTGATAAAGGGCAGTTAGATCCGGCCGGTTCGGTTTGCTAATCGCTTCACCCGAGCAAGGCAAGATGAGCCTTACGATTCACGCTGTCGCGTGCCGCTCTGCCGACGGGATCTGACCCGCCGTCAGATCCTCGTAGAGCTGACGCGCCTGCTCGAAAGGCCCCCGTTTGTCACCGCCATCGACGATCTTCAGAACGCGAACCTGACGCTCGAGCGCGATCGTCAACACGTCGCCGGGCTGAACAAGCCGTGCCGGCACGTTGATGCGCGTGCCGTTGAGCCGGACATGCCCATCGCAGACCAAGCGCGTCGCCAGCGTTCGTGATTTAACCACGCGGGCAAACCACAACCATTTATCGAGCCGCTGCCGGCCTTGATCCATGCGCCGCCTTTCGCAATTAGGTCCGATCAGGAAGACGATTTTATATAAATCAGAAGTGCCGCTCCGTTTTCAATGCCAACGCCTGCGCCATTGCACCGCGGCTTTCAACGCGCGCTTGGCGAGCGCCCGGAGACGCCGTCGGATTGTCTCGGCCTGCACCGCACGGCTGAACGAACGTGAGGTTTTGTCTGTCACACCGGCACTCTTGGTCGGCCGGAGTTCGATCAGAAGATCCGCCACGGCCATGCGATCGGGCCAGATCCGATCGATCATCGGGTGATCCGGTACGGCGCAGGAGTCGGTCAGGCTGAATCCCGACTCTTTGCCCTGAACCTGGGTGAGATCGAGCGCGAACTGAACGCCCGGCGAGAGCGAGGCGAAGCGCTCATTATAGGTGGTCTTCCAGAAATGGGCGCGCGTGCCGGCCATCACCAGGATGCCCATCGCCACCGGAACGCCATCGACTTCGAGGCTGTCGATACGGCAGCGCGCCTCATATCCCATCAGCCGCGTCATCGTTCGCGTGAACGTCGCCAGTGTGGGATCGGCGAGAAGGGCCGAGCCGCGGCGCCCCTTCCAGCCCCCCGCCTCAAGGGCCATGAACCGCTCCGCAGCCCGCCGGATCTCCGTCGGCGTTCGCGCGCTATGGTACGTCAAGCGACCCGACTCACCGAGGCGGCGACGCTGGCGGCGCAGTTCCTTGCGGCGCTTTGCCGACTGGATCGCGACGACCACCGACGGATCGACGGTCAGCGAAAGGTTCGGTTCGGCGTGCATCAGGATGGCTCGCTCGCGCCCATCGAGCATTGCGATGGCCCGACCAAGCGAGGCGCTCTGCGCGCGTAGCAGACCACAGAAGGGGCCGTCGACAGGGACCTCCGACAGCACGAGAGCAGGACTGCGATGATTGTCCGCGATCCATGAGAGCATGGCCTCCAAAGCCTCGGCGCCGCGGAGGCTGTCGAGCAGCGGCGTGCCGAGCGTCACCTGCTGATGGTGAAAGCCGCGGGCGAGCCGCCAGCCGCTTTGCGGAAGGTGGATGGGAAGAAGTCCGACCAGCCGGCCGAACGAGGTGGGCCCGTCGTCCTCCCACACGAGGAGAAAGTCGGGCCGTGTCTCGAAACGGACATGCTGCAGGAGCGGAAGCGCGAAGGCCGGATCGAGAAAGACATTGGGTTCGAGCGCGCGGGTGAGGAGGTCGCTCCACGCCGGCTGGAATCCGAGCATGGCCCGCGCGGTGACCCGTTCGACATGGATCGCCACCTGCGGTGCGCAATAATGCTGCGCACCCGCGCCATCGGGGCCGGATGAATCGCGTGAAGACCTCTCTTCGTCGATTATCCGTTGCTCCGGCGCAGGTGCCACGAACCACCTCTCACGCCGTGCCGGGTTGGCAAAGCTCTGTATCGAAATCGAACGCACAACCGTTCCGTCCTTGGCCGCCCTGTGACGCGCACAAGATGCGCGCCAGAGCCTGACGTTTCGTTGCGGAACAGAAGAGAATGGCGGACAGGGTTAACGAGGCGAGCGAGCCGGAGCGCCGCCTCAGGCAAGCAACCCACCCGGCGCAGGGGCTAGCGGATTGTTCATCAGGGCGGCGCGATCGGCACGATCGACGGCCGGTTCGCCAACGGCCGCCTTCCAAAGCCCCTCCACGAAGGCGGGTTCGAGGTCTCTAAGGATGAACACCATGCGCGTCGTATGATCCGCGTCCGGCCAGGCCGTAAGCCGTTGCGGCTCGTGCATCACGTGCTGGACGCCATGGGCCACAAGGGGACGATCGGGATCGTCGTCCAGCGCGATAAGTCCCTTGAACCGCAACAGTTTCGGTCCGTGCGCCGAGCGCAGCAGTTCGAGAAACAGCGACACGGCCATCGGCGGCACAGGGTGCGGATAACGTAGACAGACCGCTCGGATCTGCTCGTCGTGCCGATTGACGTCGTGATGATGATGACCGTGATGCTGCGCCGCCTCGACCGCTTCGGCGGCGAGCCAAGTCGCAGCGTCCGTCCCGCGCGCCGCCGGGTCATACGACAGGCCCTCGATCAGACGCGCCCCGGTCGCCTCGCCAGCCGCAGCATCAAAAATCGGCGCGCCGGGATTGAGACGGGAGAGACGAGCCTTCAGAGTCGCGAGAGCGCCGTGGTCCATCACGAGATCCGTCTTAGTCACCACCAGCCGATCCGCCATCGCGACCTGCTTCACGGCCTCCATCTGGGCGTCGAGGCTCACCTCGGCGACCAAGGCATCGACCACGGTCACGACGGCCTGCAAGCGAAATCGCATCCGCAAATAGGGATGCGTCATGATCGTATGCAGGACCGGAGCCGGATCGGCCAACCCCGTTGTCTCGACGATGACGCGCTTGAATTGTGACATGCGATTGTTGTCGCGGCGGCGGAGAGCGTCTTCCAGGGCCGAGACGAGATCACCCCGGATGCTGCAGCACAGGCATCCCGAGGCCATCACCAGCATGTCGCCCTCGACCCGCTCGACGAGCAGGTGATCGAGGCCGATCTCGCCAAATTCGTTGATCAGGACAAGCGTGTCTGCAAGGGCAGGGTCGCGCAGCAGCTGATTCAGCAGCGTGGTCTTGCCGGCGCCGAGGAAGCCGGTGAGGACGACGAGATCGAAAGGCGGCGGCGGCCGTCTCGCTTCGCCGGTCATGGGTTCCTCGTCATTCGGTGGCGCTGTCTTTCGCCTTGGACGCAACCGGCTTTGCGGTCGCGGCCTTCGACTTCGTGGCGGCCTTGGCGACTGGCCGCTTTGGGGGAAGCGCCGTCTTGGTCTTGGATGCCTTGCTGTCGTCGTCAGTGTCGCCAGCGGCTTCGGCACGGGCATGTTTGACGCCCGTGGCCGGAGCCGCCGCCTTCTTCGCACCGGGCTTGTCGGCACGGTCTTCGTCCATCACCTTCGTGACCGGCGCCTCGGCAGAAGCCTTGAGAGTGCGCGCTTTTTGCGGGCGCGACGCCTTCATCATCCGGCCCCGGCCCTTAAGCGGAAGGGCCGTCGCATCGACGCCGAGCGGCATGCCGACCAGACCGGTGGCGGTCAGCGGCGGCGCGTAGGCGATCGCCGCCGTCGGATCCGGTTCGGTCCCGATCGGGGAATGGGGCGGCCGCGCCTGGGCGACAAGGCCGGCATAGCCCGGCTCCGCTCCGACGTGGACCGGCACCGGCTCGAAGGCCGCCGGGTGGATCGAATTAATGACCGTTGCCATGACCATGGGGCGCGGCGTGGCGGAGGCACTGTTGAACATGAAGGCACCACCCGGTGGCGTCAGCCCTGGCGGGGACGCCGCCATCAACGGCGCATCAAGCTGCTCGATCTCGCTGTTGAACGCGGTAATGAGACGGGCGCGGTTGCGGCAGACCTGGTCGCGCATGTCGGGCGGCTCGCTCGCCGCCGAAGCCGGAAGAGCCACGATTGACGCAATTGGGCGATCGATCCCGGCAAAGCCCCGATCGAACAGGGCGGCAGCCTTGGCGGTGCGCGCGGCGACGGTCGGCGCGCCCATGATCACAGTGACGAGACGCCGCCCATCCTTGTAGGCGCTGGCGACTACGTTGAATCCGGCGGAACAGGTGAAGCCGGTCTTCATCCCGTCGACGCCGGGATAGCGGCCGAGCAGGTTATTGTGATTGACGATGATTTCCGTGCCGAGTTCCAGGGCGCCCAGATTGAACAATGGGGCTTCCTCGGGAAAGGTCAGATACAGCGCGCGGGCGATGAGCGCCATGTCTCGCGCCGAGGAAACATGGCCTGCCGCCGGCAGACCGTTCGGATTGACGAAATGGCTCTCATGCAGGCCAAGCGTCGCGGCCTGTTCGTTCATGTCCTCGGCGAAAGCCTCGACCGACCCGGATATGCCCTCGGCCACGGTTATGGCGAGATCGTTGGCGGACTTCACCATGAGCATCTTCAGAGCATTGCCCAGGGTGACCTGGGTCCCCGGTGCAAATCCCATGTGGGACGGCGGCATCGCCGCGGCACGCGCCGACACGACCAGCGGCGTATCGAGCGAAATCCTGTGCGCGCGCACGGCGTTCAGCGCGACATAGACCGTCATCAACTTGGTGAGTGAAGCCGGGTACCAGGGCTGGGTCGCCTGATTTTGATAAAGCACGTCACCGGTCGTAACATCCATCACCAGGGCGGGCGTTGCGCCAGCTGAGACCGTCGCGGTAACGAGCGTCGCGGTCGCCAGGGTCAACGATAGAAGACGGGTTCGGACGTCAGAGATTCGACGCATCAAGCGGTCCCAGTGGGCGAGCGGGGCAGGCCCTCAACCCGGCAAGTGTACCCGAGGCCGAGGCATTCGGAAAGCCGGGCGGATCGCGACCGTCTCGCTGACGTGTTGATCTAAAACGAAGCCCGGGCGTCGATGACACCCGGGCTTCGTGTATTGCGCTGCGGTATGGCGCTTTCAAGGCTCCCGGAAGGGACCAGTGCTACACTTCGCCGGGAGCGCGAGCGTCGATCGCAATCGCATGGACGCCGTCGACGCCCATTTCGGGGGCCAGCGCCGTGTTGATCGCCCGGTGTCGTTCGATCCGGCTCTTGCCTTCGAAAGCCTGAGAAACCACTTTGATCTGGAAGTGCGTGCCGCCGACGCCCCCTGCGGTTCCGGCCCGGGACACGACGTGGGCGTGGCCCGCATGCTTGTAGGACTCATCGATGACTTCGAGACGGATCGGGGCAAGCGCGTGTTCCAGCGCTTGCGTGATACGCTGCGCCACGTCATGTCCTTGTTCGCTCATGTTATCCTCCGCAGTGTTGGTTTCCCCCAACATGGCGCGGGCCTCGCGTCACACCGGCGGTTCGATCACGATCGCACCGTAAAACTTTATTGGAGCCAGCGGGGGCTATATCCGTTAGCCCAACCGCGTGTCCTTTGATCCCAGCGGCAGCTTTACGCGCTCCTCGTGCTTGCAGCCAGTCGAAACACCCCCATAATGACCGAGCCATGAACCTCAATTCCCGCCTTTTCGACAGCATCAGGGTGAAGCCCGCCCGCAAGAACGCGCCTGCGAAGACGACGCAGGTGCCCTGCGACTATCCGGGCTGCGCCCTGAGCGGCGAATTCAAAGCGCCGCAGGGGCGCGATCGCGAAGGGCAGTTCTTCTGCTTCTGCCTGGAGCACGTGCGCGAGTACAACGCGACCTACAACTACTTCAACGGGATGAGCGCCGACGATGTCGCGGTCTATCAGCGCGACGCGCTGACCGGCCACAGGCCGACCTGGACGATGGGCGCAAATCGTGCCGCCAAGGGGTTTCGCGAGGACGGCGACGACGTCAACGTCAAGGATCCGCTCGGCATGTTTCGTGCTCGCGAGCATGGCGATGCGCGCAGCCAGGTTCGTCGCCCGAAGATCGGCGTCGCCGCTGTGAAGGCGCTGGACCAGATGGGGCTCGACGATACCGCCGACAAAAACGCCGTGAAGGCGCGCTACAAGGAGCTGGTCAAGCAGCTGCATCCGGACGCCAATGGCGGCGACCGATCCAGCGAAGGCCGGCTCCAGGACATTATCCGCGCCTATAATTATCTGAAGACCGTCAAACTCGCCTGACGGCTGGCACCAGCCTGGCGACATCACTCAACCGACGCGCGGCCCCTGACCCGCCGTGCCGGCCTTAGGGAATGGACCTTTGATGCAAAGCGTAAATCACGAGGGCCGCCTCGCCGGAATGCCGGACATGAAAGTGTCCGTCCGTCAGGTCTTCGGCATCGATAGCGATATGGAAGCCCCGGCCTATTCCACGACGGAAGAGCACGTTCCCGACCTCGATCCTGACTATTTGTTCGATCGCGACACGACGCTTGCGATCCTTGCCGGCTTCGCCAAGAATCGCCGTGTGATGGTCACCGGCTACCACGGCACCGGCAAATCGACGCATATCGAACAGGTCGCGGCGCGGCTCAACTGGCCGTGCATCCGCATCAACCTCGACAGCCATGTCTCGCGCGTCGATCTCGTCGGCAAGGACGCGATCGTCCTGAAGGACGGCAAGCAGGTCACGGAATTTAAGGACGGCATCCTGCCGTGGGCTCTGCAGAACAACATCGCGCTCTGCTTCGATGAATATGACGCCGGGCGTCCGGACGTGATGTTCGTCATCCAGCGCGTTCTGGAAGTCGCCGGCCGCCTGACCCTGCTCGACCAGAGTCGCGTCATCCGCCCGCATCCGGCGTTCCGGCTGTTCTCGACGACAAACACGATCGGTCTCGGCGATACGTCCGGCCTTTATCACGGCACCCAGCAGATCAACCAGGGCCAGATGGATCGCTGGTCGATCGTCGCGACGCTGAACTACCTGCCGCACGACCGCGAAGTCGATATCGTGCTCGCCAAGGTCCAAAGCTTCCGCGAGGCCAAAGGCGGCCGCGACACGATCTCCAAGATGGTCCGCGTCGCCGACCTGACCCGCAACGCCTTCGTCGCCGGCGACCTCTCCACGGTGATGAGCCCGCGGACGGTAATCACCTGGGCCGAAAACACCGAAATCTTCAGCGACGTCGGCTTCGCCTTCCGCCTGACGTTCCTGAACAAGTGCGATGAGCTTGAGCGCACGCTGGTCGCCGAGTTCTACCAACGCTGCTTCGGGCAGGAGCTGCCAGAGAGCGCGATCAACGTCGTGATGAGCTGAGGTTTCGGAGGTCTCTATGACCAAAACGATCGATACGCCTAAGGTCTCGCCGCCGCCGGCAGACCTCTATCAGTGGTCGATCGAACAGGCCTCCCATCTTCGCGCCGGTCGTCTCGATCTCGTCGATATTCTGAATGTGGCGGATGAGATCAGCGACGTGGGCCATTCCGAATACGATAAGCTCGAGCGCGCGTTAGCGGTGCTTTTGCAGCACATGTTGAAGTGGGACCTGCAGGCAGAGCGGCGGTCCCGCAGTTGGGAGACAACCATCGAAGAGCAGCGCGCCAGGACGGTAAAGCAGCTAAAACGCAACCCGAGCCTCAAGTCCAAGTTGGACGACATCTTGGTCGATGCCTTCGCGACTGCGAGGCGCAGCGCCTACAGCGAGACGGGTCTTCCGAAAAAGCTATTCCCTGACGCGTGTCCTTATAGCTGGAGCGACGTCATGGACCGTCGCTTCACGCTCGATCACGATTGAGAATAATCCTTTGAGCACCAACCACAAACCGTCGAGCAAGCCGGAAGCGCCGCAGGAGCCGTTCAAGCGGGCGATAGCGGGCTGCATGCGGGCATTGGCGAAGGCGCCCGATCTTGAGGTCAGCTACGCGCCCGAACGCCCGAGCCTGATCCGCGCGTCCGATGGACCGAAGGCACGGCTCCCTGAGCCGGCGCGCAAGTTGGACAAGCGCGAGGCGGCGATCCTCCGCGGCCATGCCGATGCGATGGCGCTGCGGCTCGCTTGCCACGACAGCGACGTCCATCGCCGGCTGATGCCGCAGACGCAGACCGGCCGCGCCTGTTTCGACGCGATCGAACAGGCGCGCGTCGAAGCGATCGGCGCGCGGCGGATGCAGGGCGTCTCCGACAATCTCGGCGCCATGCTCGACGACCGGTTTACCCGCGCCCGATTTCCCGAGGTGACCAACCGCGCCGATGCGCCGCTCGAAGACGCGTTGGCGATGATGGTGCGCGAACGGCTGACCGGCGTTGCGCCGCCGAAGAGCGGGGCGCCCGTCGTCGATCTGTGGCGGCCGTGGATCGAGGAGCGCATCGGTGCCGATCTCGACAAGCTCGGCACGACGATCGAGAACCAGAAAGCTTTCGCGCAATTCGTCCACAAGCTGCTCGCCGCTCTCGACATGGGCGAGGAGGCCAATAGCGACACCGAAGACAGCGAAGACGACAGCGAGGACAATTCCGAGAGCGAAGGCGAGCAGGACGAGGAACGCCAGGGCGACGCGGAGCGATCCGATGACGGCTTGCAAAGCGAAAAAGCCGAAGCCTCGAGCGAGGAGCTCGACGAGACCGCGATGGACTCGGCTGAGGCCCCGAGCGGGGAGGTCGACGAGGAAGCCGCATCCTCCGACGCGGAGACCGCCTCGGACGCCAACCGCGCGCCGAGCGCCGGCCGCAACGAGGTTCGCGGACCGGACTACAAGGCCTTTACCCGCAAGAGCGACGAGATCATCGCCGCCGAAGACCTGTGCGACCCCGAGGAGCTCGAGCGGCTGCGCGCCTTTCTCGACAAGCAGCTGCAGAACCTCTCCGCCATCGTCGCGCGCCTCGCCAACCGGCTGCAGCGGCGGCTGATGGCGCAGCAGAACCGCTCCTGGGAGTTCGACCTGGAAGAGGGCATGCTCGACCCGTCGCGCCTGCCGCGCATCATCATCGATCCGCAGCAGCCGCTGTCGTTCAAGCGCGAGAAGGACACCGATTTCCGCGACACGGTGGTCACGCTGCTGCTCGACAATTCCGGTTCGATGCGCGGGCGGCCTATCACCGTGGCCGCAACTTGCGCCGACATTCTGGCGCGGACCTTGGAGCGTTGCGGCGTGAAGGTCGAAATCTTGGGCTTCACCACCCGCGCCTGGAAGGGCGGCCTGGCGCGGGAAGCGTGGCTGCAGGCCGGCAAGCCGGCCTCGCCCGGCCGGCTCAACGACCTCCGCCACATCATCTACAAATCCGCGGACGCGCCCTGGCGCCGCGCGCGCAAGAATCTTGGGCTGATGATGCGCGAGGGGCTGCTCAAGGAGAACATCGACGGCGAGGCGCTGGACTGGGCGCACAAGCGCCTGCTGGCGCGGCCGGAGCAGCGCCGCATCCTGATGATGATCTCCGACGGCGCGCCGGTCGACGACTCGACGCTTTCGGTCAACCCGGGAAATTATCTCGAGCGGCACCTGCGCTATATCATCGACGAGATCGAGAACCGCTCGCCGGTCGAGCTGATCGCCATCGGCATCGGCCACGACGTGACCCGCTACTATCGTCGCGCCGTGACCATCGTCGATGCCGAAGAACTCGGCGGCGCGATGACGGAAAAGCTGGCAGAGCTGTTCAGCGAGACGTCGAAGGAACCGTCCGCGCCGCGCGGTGTCCGGAAGAAGGCCCTGCACTAAACGGCCGGGACGACGAAACCAACGGTGGAAGCAGGCGTATCTCTTCCAACGCTTTCGTGATCCGTGCGAGGAGTTCTCATGCCGGCCAGCCCGTCCAACCCGCCGCTTCGCTACGATCCGTCGTTCGAGCATGTCGCCGAGGACGAAGCGCAGGTGATCGTCGACCTGACGGCGACGATGCGCACGATCAACCAGAAGACCTTCGACGACTTCGGACACGCCAACCGCAGCGTCCATGCCAAGGCGCATGCGCTTCTGACCGGCACGATGACGGTGCTCGACGGCCTGCCTGAGGCGCTGGCGCAAGGCGTCTTCGCCAAGCCTGCCACCCACCCGATCATCATGCGCATTTCGACGAACCCCGGCGACATTCTGGACGATCACGTGTCCGTCCCACGCGGGCTGGCGCTGAAGATCGTCGGCGTCGAGGGCGCGCGGCTGCCCGGCTCCGAGACCCTGACGTCGCAGGATTTCGTGATGATCAACGCGCCGGCCTTTTCGGCCCCGGACGCCAAGGGGTTTCTGAAAGTCGTCAAGCTGCTGGCCGGCACGACGGACAAGGGCGAGGGGCTGAAGCGAGCGCTGTCCGCCGTGCTGCGCGGCGCGGAAAGCGCCGTCGAGGCGTTGGGCGGCAAGAGCGGAACATTGATCGCGCTCGGCGGCCATCCACTGACCAATCCCGCCGGCGAGACGTTCTATACCCAGGTGCCGCTGCGGCACGGCCCGTATATGGCGAAGCTGTCGCTGGCGCCGGTCTCGCCCGAGTTGCTCGCGCTCACCGATGCCGAGGTCGATCTCAAGGACAAGCCGAACGGGCTTCGCGATGCGCTGGTCGTCTTCTTCGCGACGCATCGCGGTGAGTGGGAGTTGCGCGTGCAACTCGCGACCGATCGCGAAACGATGCCGATCGAGGACGCCTCAAAAGTCTGGCCGGAAGATCAGAGCCCTTATGTCGCCGTGGCGCGGATCACCGTGGTGCCGCAGTCCGCCTACGACGAGGCACGGCATCAGGTCCTGGACGAGGCGATCGCCTTCAGCCCCTGGCACGGGATCGAGGCCCACCGCCCGCTCGGCTCGGTGATGCGCGCCCGGAAGCCCGCCTATGAAATGTCATCGGGATTTCGCGCCGAACACAACAAGTGCCCGATCCACGATCCCAAAAGCGCGGCGGACATCGGCGTTTAGGCGCGGCGTCGCGCCGCGGGCTGTGTCCGGACGGCAGGGATGCCGTCCAGATGGCGCCGGGCTAGCCTATGCTGAGGTGGGAGCGGAACGTTTTTGAAACATAGATCGAAGCAACACGGCTGGCGCATCCTGCTCGCATCGGCATGTTTGGCCATCACGCTGGTCCCGGCTCACGCCGCTGACGAGGCGTGCAAAAGACAGATGAGCAATCACATCAAGGTCTGCGCCGAGGCGTGCCGGGATCGGGCGCTGGCGGCGACCGACATCAAGGATCCGAACAACAACATCCTGTTCGGCTGCATCAAGATCTGCGCGCAGAACATGGCGCTGCAGATGCAGGTCTGTCAGTAGTCCGGGCGCTGTCTCCAACGCCCGGGCGGTTTCTTGGGCAGATTACGTGTTCATCGACTCGAAGAAGGTCGCGTTGCCCTTGGGAGTTTCGCGTAGCTTGCCGAGCAGGAACTCGACGCCGTCGACGGTGCCCATCGGGTTGAGGATGCGGCGCAGCACGTACATCTTCTTGAGGATGTCGGCCGGGACCAGCAGCTCTTCCTTGCGGGTGCCGGAGCGGGTGATGTCGAGCGCCGGGAAGGTGCGCTTGTCCGCGACCTTGCGGTCGAGGATGATTTCCGAGTTGCCGGTGCCCTTGAACTCTTCGAAGATCACTTCGTCCATGCGCGAGCCGGTATCGATCAGCGCCGTGGCTATAATGGTCAGCGAGCCGCCTTCCTCGATGTTGCGGGCGGCACCGAAGAAGCGCTTGGGGCGCTGCAGGGCGTTGGCGTCGACACCGCCGGTCAGCACCTTGCCGGACGACGGGACAGTCGTGTTGTAGGCGCGGCCGAGGCGGGTGATCGAGTCGAGCAGGATGACGACGTCGCGGCCGTGTTCGACCAGGCGCTTGGCCTTCTCGATGACCATTTCGGCCACCGCGACGTGGCGCGTCGCCGGCTCGTCGAAGGTCGAGGAGACCACTTCGCCCTTCACCGAACGCTGCATGTCGGTGACTTCTTCCGGACGCTCGTCGATCAACAGAACGATGAGGTATGCCGTCGGGTGGTTGGCCGAGATCGACTGCGCGATGTTCTGCAGAAGCACGGTCTTGCCGGTGCGCGGCGGGGCGACGATCAAGGCGCGCTGGCCGAAGCCGATCGGCGCGACGATGTCGATGACGCGATTGGAGAGATCCTTGCGCGTCGGGTCTTCGATCTCCAGCTTGAGCCGGCGATCGGGATAGAGCGGCGTCAGGTTGTCGAAGTTGACCTTGTGCCGGACTTTCTCGGGGTCTTCGAAATTGATCGTGTTGACCTTGAGCAGCGCGAAGTAGCGCTCGCCTTCCTTCGGGCTGCGGATCAGGCCTTCGACCGTGTCGCCGGTGCGTAGACCAAAGCGGCGGATCTGGGTCGGCGAGACGTAGATGTCGTCCGGGCCGGCGAGGTAGTTCGCATCGGCCGAGCGAAGGAAGCCGAAGCCGTCCTGCAGCACTTCGATGACGCCGAAGCCGACGATCTCGATATCGCGGCTGGCGAGCTGCTTGAGGATGGCGAACATCAACTCTTGCTTACGCATGGTCGAGGCGTTCTCGACTTCGTATTCTTCTGCGAAGGCAAGGAGTTCGGTCGGCGAACGGTCTTTCAGGTCGGCGAGCTTGATCTCGCTGACGGTGGTCGGAACGTCGACCGGGGGGAGGAGGTCGGTGGCGGGGGCGTCTGTGCTTGTGACGTCTGACATGGCGGGGCACTGTCTTTTTCGGGAGGGCCAGGGCGGCCGAGACTTCGGGATGTGAGCCGGAATACGGGGCTGAAGCGCCGCTCGCAGGCTTGACCGAATAGGAGGGAGCTTTTTCTTAAGCCCGTCACGGCGTCTTGGCAAGATGCGAGTCACGGTACGGACGGGGTGCCACGACGCGCAGACCGCACGCTTAGACCATACGAATCGCATCGCGGCGGAACGATCCCCTTGCGGGCACCGTTCTCGTCTCTTAGGGACGTATAGGCGCGGATCCGCGCCAACCTGCCAAGAGTATGCGATGTCGCATTTAGAAATATTGCTTGTCGACGACGATCCGCTGATCCGTCACGTGATCGCCGATGAACTTGAGGAAGCCGGTCACTTCGTGACTCCGGCGGTCGGTGGCGAGGCAGCACTTGAGCTGTTGCGTGACGGCGGGCCGTTCGATCTCATCCTCGTCGACTACACCATGCCCGGCATGTCCGGGGGCGAACTTGCGCGACGCGTCCTGGCGATGATGCCGGACATGAAGATGGCGATTCTCACGGGTCACAGCGAACTGCCGCCTGGCGAAGAGCCCCCGCCTTGCCCGATCATCACCAAAGGCGTGCGGATGAGCGAGATGATCAAGGCGGTCGAAGCCGCGGCCGCCGGCGAACCGCTCAAACTAGCGCATAACGCGACGGCGACGCGTCTTGATCTGCTGGTGGACCAGATGACGACTGCTCCGGCTGTCGGCGGCGTGACGAGCGCCATGCATGCGACCTACGACGCGCAGAAGGAAGAAGCCCTGCCGGACGCCTTCTCCTCCGTGCTCGACCGCATGCCGGGCAAATAATGCAGCCTGCGGCGGAGGCGACCGTCGCGGCGCGGACGCGGCATCACCTTTTATCGCTGGCGCCGGGCCTGCTCTATGTGCCCGGCTATTTCGATCGCGACGAACAGGCCGCGTTGCTCGACCAGCTTCGCGGCATCCTTGCGGATGCCCCTCTGTTTCAGCCTGTCATGCCGAAAACCGGCACGCCATTCTCGGTCCGCATGAGCAATTGCGGTCCCCTAGGTTGGGTGTCGGATCGCAACGGCTACCGCTACCAACCGATGCACCCGGTGACCGCTCGGCCATGGCCGACAATGCCTGCGCTCGCGCGCCGGGCCTGGGCCGATCTCGGGGACTATCCCGATCCGTCCGACGCCTGTCTGATCAATTATTACGATCGCGACGCGCGGATGGGCCTGCATCAGGACCGCGACGAGGAAGGCTTTGCCGCCCCCGTCGTGTCGCTGTCGCTCGGCGACACCTGCGTGTTCCGCTATGGAAGCACCGAGCGGCGCGGACCGACCAAAAGCCTGAAACTGTCGTCGGGCGATGCGATCGTGCTCGGTGGCGCGGCGCGTCTCGCTTTTCACGGCGTCGATCGCATTCTCGGCGGATCCTCGACGCTGCTTGCCGAAGGCGGCCGCTTCAATCTCACCCTCCGGCGCGTGGCGGGGGAAGTCCTCGAAGGCCTCGATCCCCGCTAAAGGCCTCTTCCGCGAAGCGCGGCGGCGATCGTATCGAGGGTCGCCGGATCTTCGATCGTTGCGGGCATTGCGTAGGCGTCATGGTCGGCGATTTTCTTCATCGTGCCGCGCAGGATCTTCCCCGACCGGGTCTTCGGCAGCCGATCGACGGCAATCGCCAGCTTGAACGAGGCGACCGGGCCAATCGCATCCCGGATCATCGATACCGCCTCCGCTTCGATCGCGCCGTGGTCCCGCATCACCCCCGCCTTCAGGACCAAGAAGCCGCAGGGCGCCTCGCCCTTGATCGCATCCTTCATGCCGATGACCGCGCATTCCGCGACGTCGGGATGGCCGGCCAGGACCTCTTCCATGCCGCCGGTGGAGAGGCGGTGCCCGGCGCAATTGATGATGTCATCGGTACGGCCGAGAATGAAGACATACCCGTCCGCGTCGATCGCACCGGAATCCGACGTGTTGTAGGAGCCGGGAAATGCCGTGAGGTAGCTGTCACGCATCCGGGCATCGTTCTTCCACAGCGTCGGCAGGCAGCCCGGCGGCATCGGCAGTTTGATAACGAGCGAGCCCATGGTGCCGGGCGGCACCGGATTGCCTGCATCGTCGAGCGCTTCCAACGCAAAACCCGGCATCGGCACGGTCGGCGAGCCCGGCTTGATCGGCAGCATGCCGAGCCCAACGGGATTGCCCGCGATGGCCCAGCCGGTCTCCGTCTGCCACCAATGGTCGATGATCGGCAGGCCGTAAGTGTCGCGCGCCCAATCGACGGTGTTGGCATCGGCCCGCTCGCCGGCAAGAAACAGTGCGCGAAGCGGCGAGGTGTTATGCTTTTCGAAGTGGACGCCGCCAGGATCGTCTTTCTTGATGGCGCGCAGCGCCGTCGGTGCGGTAAATAGCGACACCACCTTGTGCTCGGCGCAGACGCGCCAGAAGGCACCGGCATCCGGCGTACCGATTGGTTTGCCCTCATACACAAGCGTCGTCGCGCCGATCAGCAGCGGTGCATAGACGATGTAGGAATGGCCGACCACCCAGCCGACGTCCGAAGCAGTCCAGAACACTTCGCCGGGCGCGATGTCGTAGAGCCCGCGCATCGACCAGGCGAGCGCCACGAGATAACCGCCAGTGTCGCGGACGACGCCCTTCGGCACGCCGGTCGTGCCCGATGTGTAGAGGATGTAAAGCGGATCGGTCGCTTGCATTTCCACACAGCCGGCAACGCGGCCCTCGCGCTTGGCGGCGGCGACTTCATGCGCCCAATCGAGGTCGCGACCTTCAACAAGTGACGCTTCCAGCTGCAACCGTTGCAGAACTAGAACCGCATCCGGCTTGTGCGTCGCCAGTGCAATCGCCGCATCGAGAAGCGGCTTGTAAGCGATGACGCGGTTTGGCTCCAAACCGCAGGACGCAGCCAGAACCATCTTCGGCGCGGCATCGTCGATGCGGGTTGCGAGCTCCTTCGCGGCAAAGCCGCCGAACACGACGGAATGGATCGCGCCGATCCGCGCGCAGGCATACATGCCGATCAGCGCCTCGGGCACCATCGGCATATAAAGGAGCACGCGGTCGCCTTTGGTGACGCCATGCGCGACGAAAACAGCGGCAAGCGTCTCCACCTCGTGGAGCACTTCGGCATAGGTCAGGCACTTGGAAAAACCTTGGAGCGGCGAATCGTGGATGATCGCGACCTGCTGCCCGCGACCGTCCCGGACATGCCGATCGAGCAGGTTGAAGCAGGCATTCAGCGTCGCGTCGGGAAACCAGCGGCCGTGGACGCCCGCGTCGGCGTGGAAGATGCGGGCCGGTGGAGCCATCCACTCGACCGCACGGGCGGCTTCCTCCCAAAATGCTTCGGGATCAGCCTGCCAGCGCGCGTAAACCTCGGCATAGCGGCTGGCCATTCCAGCGTCCTCCCCCTGGCCGGATGACCTTGATGGCATCCTTGCGCAAGCGGGCCTATCTGGACGAACAGGGCTGCGCTTCGCAAGTCGCCCGAACGGGACGGCTTTAGAGGCCTTCGTTGGACTGGGCGCCGGCCGGCTCACCCTGATGGCGGCGGTCGTCCATCGTCATAGCGGTTCCCTTCCAGGTGAAGGAGCTGCCGGTCAGGCCGCCGATCCAGATCGCCGGCATCAGGCCATCACGCAACGCGAGGGCGATGGGCGTCTGCCAGGTCAGGGGCCAGCGGCAGACCGCCGCCATCGCCATCTCGGCGCCCCACCAGAGAAGCAGGTAGGCCGCAACGACGCTGGGGACCGACCAATCGAGGCTCGCGGCGGCACAGCCGGCGAGGAGTGTCGGGATGGCGCTGCCCGAGACGATCTCCGGCAGATATTCGGCGAGAAACGTCGCGCGGCGCAGGCGGGCCCAGCGCAGCTGGCGCCCCCATACCTCGGTAAAAGCGCGCCGCCCAAGCGGCTGCGGGGAGGGCGGCGCAAGCCGGACGCGCAGCCCGAGCCGCCGGACCATCTTGGTGGTCGCCGCATCCTCGGCGGGATCGCTGGCCAGGTCGCGCATGTTGCTGCGGTCGAGATCAGCCTTGCGGTAGAACAGGGTTTTGCCCTGAGCGAACCCCATCCCGAGGGCATCAACGGCATACTGCCAGCGCGCTTCGTAGGTGTTGAGGAAGCCGCACTCGAGGTGGCTCCACAACCCATCCGCCATGCAGCCAGCAGGCGGCGCAGAGACGGTGCCGGTGTCCGTGCGCCACGTCGCCATCAGCTGGCGCACGAAGCCCGGTGGCATCAGGAC
>NZ_LMUU01000123.1:35185-36567 GCF_009765775.1 Beijerinckia sp. L45 | reverse complement strand
AGCCGAAGGTAACGCAACCGAGGGGCCGGCGCTTCGCTCTCGCCGCGCTGTTGTCCGTGTCGCCTGGGTCGCTTCGCTGCGCTCGCGATGACGGACGAAAACGTCATTGCGAGCCGAAGGCGAAGCAACCCAGCGGCCAGCGCTTTGCTCTCGTGGCGCTGCGGTGCGCCGCCCCTGGCTCGCTTCGCTCGCGATGACGGAGAGATCATGCCAGATCGGCATACAGATCCCGCCACTGCGGGTTCATCCCCTCGATCAGCGCCAGCTTTTTGGCTCGCGATCCAGCTTTGATCTGCTTTTCGCGCGCGATGGCGTCGAGCATCATCTCGTAAGGTTCGTACCAGACGAGCAGCTTGCAGCCGTGTCGGGCTGTAAACCCTCGGACCAAGCTCTCGCGATGTTCGTAGACTCGCCGCGACAGCTTGGCGGTAACGCCGGTGTACAGCGTGCCGTTGCGTCGGCTCGCCATGATGTACACGGCTGGCTCACGCATGTTGAACCTCCGTCTTTGCGAACCGAAGGCGAAGCAAACCAGGGGCCGGCGCTTCCATCGCGCCGCGCTGCGGTCCGTTGCCCCTGGCTCGCTTCGCTGCGCTCGCGATGACGGCGCCATGCCGCCAACGTTGCCCCCGCGCCGCGCCTCCCTTATATCGGCACCCCACCGCTTACGCCGACTCGTATCGGCGAGTGAGCCCGAGGAGCCGAAAAATGATTTCTGTGACTTTTCCAGATGGCAACAGCCGTCAGTTCGAGCCAGGCGTCTCCGGCGCCGATGTCGCCAAAAGCATCTCGCCGTCGCTGCTGAAGCGCACCGTCGCGATGATGCGCGACGGGGTGCTGAGCGACCTCTCCGACACCCTCGACGTCGACGCCAAGCTCGAGTTCCTCTCCCGCGACGATCCCCGGTCCCTCGAGCTGATCCGCCACGATACGGCGCATGTGTTGGCGGAAGCCGTGCAGGCGCTCTATCCCTCTACGCAGGTCACCATCGGCCCGGTGATCGAGAACGGCTTTTACTACGATTTTTACCGCGAGACGCCGTTCACGCCGGAGGATTTCGCCGCCATCGAGAAGAAGATGCGCGAGCTCATCCAGAAGGATGCGCCGTTCACCAAGGAGTCCTGGACGCGCGAGCAGGCCAAGGATTTCTTCGAAAAGCGCGGCGAGGCGTTCAAGATCGAGCTGGTCGACATGATCCCGGCCGACCAGGCGCTCAAAATCTACAAGCAGGGGGACTGGCTCGACCTCTGCCGCGGTCCGCACATGACATCGACGGGCAAGATCGGCAGCGCGTTCAAGCTGATGAAGGTCGCCGGCGCCTACTGGCGCGGCGACAGCACCCGCCCGATGCTGCAGCGGATCTACGCCACCGCCTTCGCCAA
>NZ_LMUU01000123.1:23716-35087 GCF_009765775.1 Beijerinckia sp. L45 | reverse complement strand
GCCGCCTCGGCCGCGAGATGAACCTGTTCCACTTCCAGGAGGAGGGGCCTGGCACGGTGTTCTGGCATCCCAAGGGCTGGACGCTGTTCCAGTCTCTCATCGGCTACATGCGCCGCCGTCAGGAGCGGTCGGGTTACGTCGAGGTGAACACGCCGCAGGTGCTCGACAAGGCGCTGTGGGAGACGTCCGGCCATTGGGGCTGGTACCAGGAGAACATGTTCGCGGCGAAATCCGCGCATGCCTTCATGCACCCCGAGGACCCCGAGGCCGATCAGCGGGTGTTCGCGCTGAAGCCGATGAACTGCCCCGGCCACGTCCAGATCTTCAAGAATGGTCTAAAATCCTACCGCGACCTGCCGATGAAGATCGCCGAGTTCGGCATCGTCCATCGCTACGAGCCCTCGGGCGCGATCCACGGCATCATGCGCGTGCGCGCCTTCACCCAGGACGACGCGCATATCTTCTGCACCGTCGACCAGATCATGGCCGAGGCGCTGAAAATCAACGCCGACATTCTCTCGATCTACAAGGACTTTGGGTTCGAGGACGTCGTCGTCAAGCTGTCGACGCGGCCGGACAAGCGCGTCGGCTCTGACGACGTCTGGGACAAAGCGGAAGAGGCGCTGGGCAAGGTTTTGGAGCAGATCGCCGAAACGGGCATGAAGACCGGCATCAACGTCGGCGAGGGCGCGTTCTACGGCCCCAAACTCGAGTACACGCTGCGCGACGCGATCGGCCGCGAATGGCAGTGCGGCACCACGCAGGTCGACTTCAACCTGCCCGGCCGCTTCGGCGCCTTCTACATCGACGAACACTCCGACAAGGTGACGCCGGTGATGATTCACCGCGCGATGTTCGGCTCCTTGGAGCGCTTCACCGGCATCCTGATCGAGCATTTCGCCGGCCATCTGCCGCTGTGGCTGTCGCCGCTGCAGGCCGTGGTCGCGACGATCACGTCCGAGGGCGACGACTACGCTTACGAGGTGATGGCGGCGCTGCGGGCGGCGGGGCTGAAGGTCGAGGGCGATCTGCGCAACGAGAAGATCAACTACAAGGTGCGCGAGCACTCGCTGGCGAAAGTGCCGGTGATGGTGGTGGTCGGCAAGAAGGAGGCGGCGGAGCGCACGGTGTCGATCCGGCGGCTGGGGAGCCAGGCGCAGACGACGATGGGGCTTGAGGAGGCGATCGCGAGCCTGAAGGCGGAGGCGACGGCGCCGGATTTGGGGGGGTAGGGTCGGGGGGGCGTGAGATCCTCTCTCGCGAAGTGGGGAAGGGGGACCATGCGAAGCATGGTGGATAGCGACTCTCAAAGGCCAATGAATCAGGTCTACGCAGAGCGGCCGTGGATGATGCAAAAAAATATCTTTTTATTGCGTCTTTATTCCACTGACGGCTTCCTTGCTGTCGAAATATTCATCAGTTATTTCAAACAATGCGCATTTACGAGTTTCTTTCGAGTATGTAAACGCGACGCAAACTTTATCGCTCATGCACGTGCTATCGCATCTTTCTAGACTTTGAGTGACAGCTGTGTTGTAAGGATTGCTTTTGGAAAACGCTTTTTCGCTATAATGTCTCATGATATATCCTTCTTTTGACTGTGATATTGGGGGTAGATCGTCGCGAATCCCGCTCGCAGCTCTGGGTTCGAGGCGCAAATGATCAAACTTATCTTTGATGAAGCACTTTCTATTCCACTTGTTGTATGTGTATCCAAGGCATTGAGCGTTACGGCCGCAGCTAGTCTCGCATTTTGTAGCATCTTCTTCATCGCTCTGATCGAGATCATGCCCGTCCAGATCGCGATTGTCATGAGATCGAAATTTCGTCGGTGCCGCGAGGCCAACCAATTTCTTTTCAGCGGTCGCTTTGAACTCGCATACCTGGCAATTGCTGACGTAATCAGTCAGTCGCTTGGCATCATTTTTTGAATTAGTGAAGCTATCCCTTTCTGCATTAATTTTTACAAGTCTCGATTTTATCTCGGCGATAAAGTCTACAGGGCAAGATGCGCCGCAATATTTAAGAGCGTTACTTAACTTGTTGCGATCATATGAAATATCATCCAATTGCGTGACTGTCAGGTCAGTCATTCGTTTTTGGGCGTCATTGTCAAATTCGCATTCTCGGCATGTGCTAAGATATTTATGTATTCGGCGGATGTCGTCCCCCGCAGCATTGAATTCGTTTACTTCTGCGTTTAACGTATCGAGACGCGCTTGGATTTGCTGGTCAACGCCTTCAGAGCAGCGCGAGTTACATGCCGTTTGGATGGAAGTAAGCCTCATTCGAGTTTTATTATTGTCGTCAAATTTACCGGCCAACAAACCAGCAACCCGGTTGTTCGAAGGATCCTTGAACTCGCAAGCTAGACATTCACCGATATAGCGAGCAAGTTTTTCGGCGTCGTTCCCCGCAATGCGGTAAGCTCCATTTTCTTTTTCTATAGTCCTCAATTTGGCGGCGACGCCTTCGATGACGTCGTTAGGACAGCGCTGATCGCACTCCGCCGCGATTCCATGAAGTTCGCGTGAATCGAAGGACGCCGCGACGATTTGTCGATTTGCTATCTCGCTGATACCGGCTTCCGCGCGGTCCTTGAATTCGCAAATTTGGCATTCTCGCACATAATTGCTCAAGTTAACGATGGAGTCTCCCGCAGCGGCATATTTTGACGCTTCGATAGCTGCGCTTTGGCTATGCTTCAAATAGATTGCAATAACGAAAGCAATGGTAAAAGCAATAGTTGCTAGGCCGAGTAACGCCTTTAAGAGTGTGAGCGGAGTTCGTTTTAAAGGCGGGCCGTCGGGCGTATCCACCGTTATTTCATCAATGAGGTATGTTTCTAAAATTTGAACACATCTATTGATTACGGCTCGCGAGTCGTCCTCGGCCTTGCAACGTCTTAGGCTCATGAGGATTTGGTTGTGAAAGTCTGTCGATTTCGTCTTTTCGAGTAATTCCGCCATTATTTCGAGCGCTGCTAAACGGTCTTTGGCCATGCTTCCGCGTAGTTCGCCGTCGGCAAGTTGAAAATCTTCGAGCATATCTTTCGACGGATCCTGTGGCCTCGGCTTAAGTCTGTTATGGAAAAGCGGCGTTTCGGTCACGTGCCCTTCGGGTTGCACAGGATCGTGAATGACGGGAAGCACGGCGTAAGCGCCAAAACGTTCAAGAAGTGACCGCCGAATATCCACCGTGACGTCGCGAAAAGATAGGTTTTGGCCGGCATTTGGAACACCGCGTTGCAGTGTTTCAAGCAACGCAGACGTAAACATCGTCATAGACTGATCGTCTGGAACCCTTGCCAAGCCGCCGTCCGTCGCCGCGATCAGAGCTGTGCCCCTGCGCGGCAGGATGCGGTAGGTCTGTTCCTCAATGAGGGGGCCAAGCCCGATAGATTGAAACTGATGAGCTGCTTTTCCTGCAAAACAACAATCTAGTAGGATAAATGTCCTTCTAGTGCTGAGAGGTACCCTTAATAAATTCCAGAAATCCCTCCATTGCAAAACGGTGTGGGGTTCATTGTCCGGGTCGCTGCTTCGGAGAAGTACATACAACCCCTGGTCATCAAAAAGATTGCCGTGACCGCAATAATATATGAATAATATCAGTCCTATCCGGATTCTCACGAAGAAACCTGGTGATAGCGTAAAGAATCTCGCGCGGCTCGTAATTTGAATCAAACAAATCGAGAACAAGTGGAGCGCTGGAATTAAGAATATCACCTTTTTCAAAAATATTAATAAGATTGGCTGCCGACACCTTGAAGCGCTCATTGTCTATGTCTTTATAATGTAAAAAGGAGCTAGCTCCTAAAACAATGATGGCTGTTCGTATCTCCAATTCTGTTTCGGCCTTAGTCTGCATGAGGAGGACTCCCGTCGAGCTCACTTCGAAGCGACGTGAGTATTTTCTCAAGACGATCGTGGTCTATATCCTCAGTGCTGAGTTCAAACCGTCTGCCGTTAGCACTGCTAATAACGAGCTTAGACCGATGAGGTCTGCATACCTCCCAAATCAACATCGCGCAGTGAGGTATGGCGAGGTATGGCGTTGCTGCCTCAGCACTTGTCGACAAATAGTGCAGCGCCAACTGTACCGTAGAACCGAGGTCCATCACCTCTTTGTCGGTTCGCTTCAAGGACACCTTGGTACGAGGTACCCCTGCGAGTAGGAATGCCATCTCAAGGCGTCTCGCAAGCATGGCGGCTTCGGCGGGTGTCGCGTTTTGAAACGATAATTCGAGCATCAAAGAGCTCCTAGAAACTCTGTCAAACGATGTATGCTCTTAAAACCAAAACGAGCAATTCGAGACTTGATATCATATTGCGGGCTTTCTGGAAGTCAGAAAGTCGCATATGTCTGTCCACTCGCTAGCGCGACTTTGCGCAGTAGCGGCCGTGCCTTCAGGGCCGGGTCTGCGCCCGGCGGCGCATGGCTCGTGGTTTCGGCAACACAATAACATCTGACAGCCGTCATTCCGGACGGCGGAGCCTATCCGGAACCGGTGTGCGCGGGGCCTTGCCGGCGGCGGGAGAACACCGGTTCCGGATCGTCGCTGCGCGCCGTCCGGAATGACGCGGCTGCCGACCGGCGCGCCCGGTCGGATCGCGGCCAGGCGCGGGCGCAAAAAAAAAGGGGAGACGCATGGCGTCTCCCCTTAACATCCCGGCTTCCTGCCGACCGGCCCAAAGGACCGGTCGGGCGAGGCCGGTCGAATCACATGGCGTGGTGATGGTGGTGCCAGTGATGATGATGGTGGTGATGGTAGACCACCGGCTCGACCACCGGCGGCGGCGGCGGGGGGGGCGGCAGGATGGCGTTGCCGACTGCGGTGATCGGCTGGACGACGACGCCGTCGATAACCTGCCCGACCGGGGTCAGAATGGTGGTTAGGGCGCCCGTGATGGGATCGACCACCGTGACGGGGGCCAGCGCCGGCGGCGGGGCAGCGGCCGGCATGTCGGCTGCGAAGGCGACGCCGGACAGCGTCACCGAAAGGGCGAGCGCCCCCAAAACCAAAGTCGACTTCATGATCGTCAAAGCTCCTCATAAGGCCACGACGGCGTGGTCGTGCGATCTTTTCCAATCGCCGCCGGATGTACAGTGCAGCCGAACGATTTCGCGGACGTGTCTGAAAAAGGTGACAGATGGAAGGACGTGGGGCAGGGGGCTGCTTGCCCGCGAGCGGGGGGAGGATCTGAGCCGAGATAGCGCGGCAGGGCCGCCCTTAAAAGGAACGGCCAACCCGAACCCAACCCGATTTTGTGTCAAGGATCTGCGACCGGCGGAGCCGGCGCGGGCTGTGCCCGCGTCCTTGAGACAAAAATCAGGCTGGGTTGCCCTGCCAGCCGTGCTTTTTAAGGACGGGTCTTGCGTCTTCCATCCGCAGACATCTTGATGGCGGAGCTGAGATGCGGCGCAAAACCGTGACCTTTCCGCAACGCCGTCGCGGCATGTGCCGCCTTGCGACCCGCTGCCACCATCTCGCCTTGTGCGGCGCGCAGATCTTGACGGAAATGTCACCCGACTAAGCGGCGCAAGCTGGACCTTATCGGTCCCCTGCGCGTTGTCGTCCCAGAATTCCCCGGAGCCTTTGCAGCCCATGTCCTCCACCATCCGCGCCGTCCTCGCCGCCACCGCGATCGGTTTGGCCCTCGCCCCATCGCTCGCCCAAGCCAAGGTGCTCATCAGCGTCGACCTCGACGCGCAGACGGTCCACGTCCAGGGCAAGAGCCAGAGCTACGACTGGAAGGTGTCATCCGGTCAGCGCGGCTATGACACGCCGACCGGCACTGCGGGCGTGTTGTGGATGGACAAGGACCATCATTCCGACGAGTACGATCAGGCGCCGATGCCCAACGCCATCTTCTTCGCACCGGGCTATGCGATCCACGGCGCCTCGAAGTCGCATTGGGGCCAGCGCGCCTCGCACGGCTGCGTCCGCCTGCCGGTCGCCAAGTCCGCCATCCTCTGGGAGATGGTGAAGGCCGAGGGCGGCGCGGAATTTACCATTACCGGCGACTCGCCGGAGACGATGGCGTCGGTCCGCGCCAAGGCGCGGGAGAAGGCGGCGGCGGTCGCCTCCAATACCGCGGCGGCCCCGGCGGCCGACGACCGTGATGGCGCGTCCGCGCCGGACGCCCAGGCGGCGAGCGACTCGCCCTATGCCGCGCCGCGCCACGGCGGGCTGTTCGGCTCGTTCTACTAGCGTCTGCCGGTGCGTGCCGGCTGGGAAGCGGGCACTTCCTCCGACCCCAAGATGTCCTGGTCTTTGCGGGCTGCCGTCGCGGCCTAGGCGAAGCGGATTGCCTCCCGCGTAACGCTATCCGCCTTCAACCGGTGCGCGCACCGTTTTGGCATCGGATCGTATTCTTCGTCTCTGAGTTGTGTCATGGGAGACGTACGGAGACGGAGATGAAACGTGCAGTCAGATCCGGTGTCATCGTCGCCGCGCTCGCCCTGGCGGCTGGCGCGGGTCTGCCGCCCGTGGCGGATGCGCAGGGTGCCGGGCATGCTGGCGGCGGTGGCGTCGGCCGCCATGGTTTTGCGGGCCGAGGCTTTGCCGGGCCCCACGGACGCTTCGGCGGCGGCCATATCGGCGGCTCCGGCGATTACGACGACTACGATTACAACTACGGCGATACCGGTTCCGGCTACGGGCCGGACTGCGGCCCGATCCGCTACGTTAACGGCCTCTGCGGCTATCCCGACCGCCTGCATCACGCGGGTCATCACCGGAAGCCCGTTCGCCCACGGCACCCCGTCGGGCATCACCCCCACGGTCGCCACGGACGGTAACCGCGCATGGGCTCCTGCGGCCGCTTGAAAGCCTTGAGGCGGCGGGGGCCAAAGCCTGCGTCTTTAAAGCATTTTACACAAAAGTTGCAGACTTTTGTGGTCGGGAAAATGCTCTAACTTTTTGAGAAGAGAGCGATTTCTAATCGCTTTGGTGATTCCACCAAAGCGGAAAGCGCTCTAGCAGACAATCGGGATGCGTGCCCTGCGAGCCGCGCCTTTTAGGGTGGCTGCGCGCCAGGACGCGGACGATACTGCTATTATACTGATGTCGGGCTGTTTTCCCGGGCCAGAACTGCCAAGCTCTCACCATTTTAAATATTGATAGGCAATTGCATTATGGCGAAATTCTTTATTACGGTTCGCTCGCCCTCCGGCACCACGTTTGGCGACGCGCTCGGCGCCACTCGCTACCTGTCGGTCCCCGACGGCGAAGCGCCGGCACCCAAGCACGAAATCACGCTTCGCCCCTGGCTCGCGGCCGTCATGGCAACGCTTCACAAGCAAGGCGACACGATAACGGGCAACATCCTCTTCTTCGTGCACGGCTTCAACGTCGGCATCAGCGATGTCGACGACGAGCACCAGAAGGTCGCAAAAGGTCTTGCCGCAAACCTGCAATGCACCGTCATCAGCTTCGATTGGCCATCCTGGGCCGAGACCTTCGCCTATCTCGAAGAGCTCGACGTCGCGAAGCGCACCGCGATCCTGCTCGTCAATGCTGGGGTCAAACCGCTGCTGTTGTCGGAGACGAAGGAGTGTCGCGTCGGCATTCACGCGCTCTGCCATTCGATGGGCGCCTACGTCCTGCGCGAAGCCTTGGACCATGCGGACGACGGCATCAAAACCGGATCCGACTGGATGCTCAACCAATTGGTGATGATTGCCGGCGACGTCGAGGCGTCCGATTTCGTGGCCGGCAACAAGGATACCGAAAGCATGCTCGGCCACAGCTACCGGCTGACGAACTATTTCAACAAATGCGATGCGGTGCTGCAGATCTCCAATGTCAAGCGCGCGGGCGTCGAGCCCCGCGCCGGTCGGGTGGGCCTGCCACCCAACGCCCCCGCAAAGACGGTAAACATCGATTGCACCGACCATTTTAAGACGCTGAAAGCACCGGCCGACGCCGCGGCCTCAATTTCGTTCTCCCATAGCTGGTGGTTCGACGACAAAGTGTTTTATGCCGATCTGGCTGCGACGCTGGCCGGCACCGTCGATCGGACGGCGGTTCCGGGCCGCATCGTCGCGACGGACGGCGGTTTGAGCCTCGAGGCGTGAGGCCCGCGCACTAGGGAGAGTCGCGGGAGCTATCCTGCGGGCTATGGTGAAGCGCCGCCCGGCGCCTAACGAGATATCCCAAGCCGGTACGCGTCGGTGCCGACGGGATCGCGAGAAGCAGGCATCGCGCGATCGCCGCGCACCGGTTCTTGCACCGCCGGAGTGACGACGAGACCCTCATGTTGAGGCTTAGCGGGTGTCTCGACCAACCCGGCGAACCCCGCTCGTAAGCGCAGCAAGCCGCGCGGCCCCGCGGCAGAGCCATCATAACAAAGAACGGACGACCCGAACCCGTCACGATTGCAGGCAACGGCGCTTCTTCACGTCGGCGTTGGTACGGGCGGGCACCGCCGCGGAACCTTCGGTAGAGAAGGCGGCGGCTGCTCGGACAACGCCGCGCAGTGGCGCTTGATTGGAGGCGAGTTCAAGCGGCTGGAGCCTGCTATACGTCAGCGAAGCGATAGAAATCGCCATTGCTCTCTTGATTGACCCTTTTCCGCTCTGATTCGGCTGTCAAGGCCGCGCCAAAGGCGCGCCGCGAAGCGGGCTGCGCTCCTTGACAGCCGAATCAGAGCGGAAGTTTTGGAAATCGAGAAAGCAATGGCGTGCTGTGCCATGACGTTTGGTGACAAACGCTGCAGCTTACATGATCTCCGGACACCCAAACCGCTTTGCCCCCTCACCACATCGCCCGGCCCGGCCAATCGACTGGTGGCGTCACGTCCGCCCGGTCCTTCAGAACCCGCGTCTTCGGGCGCATTGCGGCCACGCGGGCGCGGCGGTCGATGGCGGCGGCGGTGAGGGGCAGGGTCCAGTCGGGCGAGCGGCCCATTTCGACGTGAACCTGGACGCCGAGGGTGGTCAGGGTGCGCAGCACCTTGGCGAGTTCGAGGGTCGGCTTGCCGTGCTCGAAATCCACTAACCATTCGCGGCCGACCTGCGCGGCCTGGGCGACCTCGGCCTGGCGCAGCTTGAGTTGCTTCCGCCGGCCGCGCGCGGCGAGTGCCAGATCGAAGGTGTGCGTGACAAGCATGGCGTTTTTTGCCTCCCATGCGCTTTGCGGATGCCGCCCCGGCCGTGGCGCGGGCGGCCGCCGACATTCCCACAGCCGCGGTGTCGGCGGTGGCCGACAATCTCAGTTGCGAGGTGGGCGGACGCCGACGCGCGCATGGCTGGTTTTGCCGTGTTTCCAGCGACCGCTTGACATACGACTGCCGGTAGAGCTACCGTACGCGGGCGTGCAGAAAAGGTCAAGGGGGCGTCGTTGTTGCGGGTCGTCACGGCGAGGGAAGCGGCCCAGGGGCCATAGTGCAGCCGCGCGTGTCCAGCAGGCGGCTCCGGGGTGGCTTCGCCTTCGGCTCGCAAAAACCGTTCGGAATGCGGCGGTGTTCCAGAGCGCACAAAAAACCGGGCCCACCAAAGGTGAGCCCGGTTGCAGTTAGCGCCGATCGGGAGGAGCAGCGATCAGGAGCGGAGTTTGCCGAGCGTCGCGTCGGGGACGCCCGGGAAGTTGTTGGAGACGAGGTATTTCGGGCTCTTCTGGATCCAGGTGGTGAGGTCGATTTCCTCAAGCTTGCCGGCGTCCCAGGTCTGGATGATGACGAGGTCGTCGGTTCCGATGTTCTTGATCGCGTGACCAAAGCCCTGCGGGATGTAGCAGACGTCGCCGGGGTTGAACTCCGCGACCTTGCCGCGACCGCCCGAGCCGAACAGCGCGACCTGGCCCTTGCCCTTGAGGTAGTACTGGTTCTCGTTGGCGTTCGGGTTCCAGTGCATCTTGCGCATCTGGCCCGGCTTGATGGTCATGATGCCGCCGGAGAAGTCCTTGGAGATCGGCCACTCGTCGACGGTCGCGACGCGGAAGCTGCCGCCGTCGAACTCGCGCACGGCGCGCGAATCGGTGAGGAGGCGGAACTTGTGGGTGATCTCCTTGGGCCACGGCGAGTCCATCGCGTCGCTGACCGGGATCACCGGGCCGGACTGGATGTAGGTCTCGCCCTTCGGGAAGGCGTCGAAGGCATCGGCCGGAAGGCCGAAGTCCATGCCCAGCATCTCCTTCGGGGTGACGTTGACCCAGTCGGTGATCGAGAACGTGCCGTGCTCGGAGAAGGCGCCGTTGTCGAACTGCAGCAGGAAGTGGCAGGGCTTGTCGCCGATGGTCTGGATCGAGTGGCCATGGCCCTTCGGGAAGAACCACAGGTCGCCCGGCTTGTAGTTGTTGATCTCGCTGGTGCCCTCCGGGGTCACCACCACGGTCTGGCACTGGCCGTCGATGACGAAGGCCCACTCGGCGGCGATGGCGTGCCAGTGCAGCTCGCGCGACGCGCCGGGATCCAGGAACATGTGGACGCTGGCGATGCCCTTGGCGATCGGGAAGTGGTGGACGGTGGCTTCCTTGGCCCAGCCACCCGAGGTCACCTTGGGGGCGGTGGCGTCCATGCTGTAGTGGAACTCCGGCATCGCGCCGACGTCCTCGGGATTATGGTAGGCGACTTTCGCGCCGGGGGGCAGCTGCTTGGAATCATAGGCGGCGCCGCCTTCGCCGGGCTTGCCCTTGTCGTTGCCTGCGGCGTAGCCGACCGGCTCGGCGGCCTGGGCTGCGGTGGAGATGGCCAGCGCGCCGATCGCGGCGGTGCCGAGGAAATTACGTCTGGTGTTGTCCATTGGTCGAAAACTCCCAAAAAAAGCGAGAACGAGCGCACATCGCCGTCCGCCATGGCCGCGTCCTGCATTGAGGCCGGCGCTGTTCGTGACGGCGGCACCATGATCGCGTGGTCATGACGACGGAAGACTGTCCTTGCCGAAGACTGTTATCGCTCTGGCCGATAAGCAGATCGTAGCGTTCCGCGCCGAGTGCGACCGCGCAACGACGGAGCCGCGGAGACAGAAACCTCTTCCCAAAGACAGTTGGGACCGTTCAAGTCGGAGGGCTGCAAAGCGGGATCGCGTCGCCCCGAAGGCGCGCAAGCGGCGACCGGTCGCATGCGGGCGCACCGGCCGCCGGCGGCGTTAGCCGATGCCGAGCGGGTTTGCGCTGTCGAGCGCGCTGCTGCTCTGGCTCTGCTCCATATAGGCGGACATCGCGGTGACGAGCTTCCTCGCCAGCAGCGCCGCGGTGGTCGGGTCGGTGCTGTCGGTGGCCGACGCGGTCGTGTCGGTGCTGCTGTCCGTCGTGCTGGTGCTCGCGGTGCTGCTCGACGGCGGCGGGCCCATCGGCCGGCCCATATGGCCGTGATGCGTGGCGCCGGTGCTGGTCGCAGTGGCGCCGCCCGTGGCATCCGCCGTCCCG
>NZ_LMUU01000123.1:0-23652 GCF_009765775.1 Beijerinckia sp. L45 | reverse complement strand
CGACGCGCTGGTGCTGGCGGTGGTGGCGGCCGTGGTCGCCGCGGTGCTGGCGGCGAAATCGGTGGCCAGAGTCTGCAGGTCGGCGAGGATTTTGGCTTCCGAGTCGGTGCTGCTGTCCATGGTGGCGTCCGTGCCGGTCGTCGCCGCGGTGCTTGAGGTCGACGCGGTTGTGCCGGTCGCGTCGTCGGTGCCGCTCATCTGCACCAGCAGGCCGGCGAGGTTGGCGGCGAAGGCGCCCATCTGCGAGGGATCGAGCGCCGGCGCCGCGGTCGTGCTGGCACTGGTCGCGGAACCGTCGCCGCTGGATGAGTTTTCGTCGTTGAGCGTCGACGTCTTCTTCGCCAGGGCCTGGGACAAGGCGAGCAGTTGGCTGGCGCTGGTTGAGGATACGGACATGGACATCGTTTGGGTTCCCACAACGCAGCAAGAAAGAAGCTCGCGCCGTTAACCATCGTTCTTAATGTGTGATTCTTTCCCACTTATTAAAGGGGTTGATATCGCTGCGAAAATTTCACGTAGTGTCGGCGATGTCTTAACGAGGCGAAACACTTTGAGCCAAACCGACATTCTCGTCGTCGTCGACGTTCAGAACGATTTCCTGCCCGGCGGCGCGCTGGCCGTGCCCGACGGCGGCGCCGTCGTCGCGCCGATCAACGCGCTGGCGCAGCACTTCGCTCATGTGATCCTGACCCAGGATTGGCACCCGGCCGGCCACATCTCCTTCGCGTCGAGCCATGTGGGCAGGGCGCCGTTCGAGACCGTCACGCTCGCGGACGGGCGGCCGCAGGTCCTGTGGCCGGATCATTGTTTACAGGGCACGACCGGCGCGGCTTTGTCGCAGGGTCTGCGCATCCGGCAAGCCGAGCTGATCATCCGGAAAGGCTACCGGACGAGCCTCGACAGCTATTCCGCTTTCGTCGAGGCCGATGCCAGGACGCCGACCGGGCTCGCCGGTTACCTTCGCGAGCGCGGCTTTACACGCGTATTCGTAACGGGACTGGCGACGGATTTCTGTGTCGCCTGGACGGCTCTCGACGCCCGCAAAGCCGGGTTTGCGACGGTCGTCATCGTCGATGCCACACGCGGCATCGACGCCGGCGGATCGATGGCTGCGGCCTGGGCAGCCATGGACGCGGCGCGGGTGGCGCGGATGATGACGCGGGATGTGCTGGCGCTGTCGATCGAGCCTCGAGCCAATAGCGGACGATAGGCTGGATAAGCCATGGTTGCATTAACGGCCTATTAGCGAGCCGCGACTATACAAATTGCGCACGATCTAACGAGGCGTACTTTGGCTGCCGCTAAACTCAACAAGCTGACGGCCGTATCGGCGATCGCGTTCGCGCGTGACCGGTCGGGCGCGACCGCTGTCGAATTTGGGCTTATCGCCTTACCGTTTTTGGCGACGATCGTCTTTCTGATTTCCATCGGCTACATGGTCTACGTCAAGCAGGGCCTCGATTTCGCGACGCAGAAGGCGGCGCGGCAGATCCGGATCGGCGCCGTGCAGCAGGCGCAGCTGACGCAGACTCAGTTTGTTACGCAACTAATATGCCCGGCTCTGCCGATGACGGTGAATTGCAACAACCTGATCGTCAACGTCAGCAATGTTCCGTACACCGCGGGCAATGCGAATAATTATCAGTCCTACATGACCTTCGTGAATGCGCAGCAGACCAACCTAATCATTCCGGCGCTGACCAACACAGGCGCGACGTATTGTCCGGGCCAGGGGGGCAAGACTCCGAGCTACGTCTACCTGCAGGTTCTCTATCCGGTTCCGAGATTTATGTCGTTGTTCGCGAGTTCGGCGACGACGGTCTACAATGGCCAGAAGGTATTTCTCGTGATGGCGACGGCGACGTTCCTCAACGAGCCGTTCGTCGCTCCCACGTCGGCGTGCTGAGATGCTGAAACAATTCCGTGCGCGACTGGCGTCATTCCGGCAAGCCGAAACTGCTGTGGCAGCGCTCGAATTCGCGATCATCATGCCGATCCTCGTCCTGTTCATGCTTGCGGGTGCGGAGGCTGCGCGCTTCATCTACATGTCGCGGTCGATCACCAATCTCGCCTATTCTCTGGCGACGCGGGTGGCCGAACGCACGACGGCTTACAACTTCAACGATGCCGTCTTCGATTATTATTCGACCGTCGTCACCACGCCGTTCCTGTTGGGCGATTCCGCCTCGCGCGGAACACAGTGGAATTTCGACGTCGCCCTGACGATGTCGAGCATCATTTTCACGCCGACGAAGGCCGGGTGCACGTCGAACTGCGCATATACGGCAAAGGTCGCGTGGAGCGTCAACAGTCCTATCGCAGGCCAGCGCTCCTGCACCGTGCCGCCGACGGCGCAAGCGGACACCGTGACGACGACCCTGACGACCCTGCCGCAGGACATTTACGCCGCCGGCTCCATCATCGTTGCAGACGTCGTCTATGCCTACACGCCAATATTTGGGTCCAAACTGATTCCCGCTGTCACCATTCGGCGGAGTTATTTCATGCAGCCGCGCTATCAGTTTCCCGTTCCCTACACGTCATCGGGTTTCGACGCTGCGTACGTTTGCAGTTGAGCGCCGCGCTCACATTCCAGGCTAGGACACGTTCATGATCGCATCCATGGCGCGCAAGCTTCGGCACCTGCTGTCCGATCGCAGTGGCGCATCGGCCGTGATCTTCGCGATCGCCGCAGTGCCGACGTTCTGCATCCTTGGTTTCGCCATCGACTACAGCCTCGGGATTTCCGACAAGACGAAGCTGGACGGGGCGGCCGATGCCGCTTCCATGGTGGCGATCACCACGGCCTCCAACATCATCAATGCGCAGAACGGGTCGCTGACCTCGCCGATCGACGCTTTTGCCGCCGGCAACGCTCAGGCTCTGGTCGCCTTCAAGGCCAACGCCGGGCGCATCGCGTTCGCCGGCGTCCCGACGCCGTCGTCGACAATGACGAATTCCGGCCAGACGATCAGTGCGACCGTGTCCTACACGACGCCGATGGCAAGCCAGTTCAGCTCCATGATTGGCGTCAAGACTCTCAACATCGGCGGCACGTCGACCTCGACGATGACCATCGGCAGCTACCTCGACTTTTACCTGATGGTCGATATGTCGGGGTCCATGGGCCTGCCGACCGCGGCATCGGATCAGACCAAACTCGCGCTCGTAAACACGGACAACAAATCGGCCTATCCGAGCGGTTGCGTTTTCGCATGCCACATGGCGGATAAGCTCTGTACCGACCCTAAGACCAGTCAGGCGGCACAATGCCAGGGCTTCAATCTATCGCGCAGCAACGGCATCGTCTTGCGAGTCGACTCGGTCACGAGTGCGGTGTGCCAGTTCCTCCAGTCCGCCTCCAATCAGGAGACCTTGGCCAACCAGTTCCGAGTGGGCATCTATCCCTTCATCACGACCGCGGGCCAGTTTTTTCCGGTCAACTCGCCGTCGCCCACCAGCAGTGACCTGCAAGGTGCCATGACGGCGGTCGGCTGCACGACCGCTCTTTACAGTGGCCCCCAGGCCACCATGACCGTCCCGGCTCTGACCAACCTTCTCGATACGGGAACATCGACGACTTACGGCAGTGGCGGCACACATTTTGAAGCTGCCTTGCCTTTCGTGCAAAAGAAGATCTCGCCGATCGGCAAGGGAGCCAATTCCGCGCAAGCGGCCCCTTATCTGTTTCTCATCAGCGACGGTATGCAGAACAATCAGTATTATAATTCGTTCAACACTTGGCCTAACGGCTCGACACCACAAGCGCTTGATCCAAGCAACTGTGCAAACATTAAAAGCCTCGGCGTGACGATCTCGGTGCTTTATATACCGTATACACCGATCAACCCGGCCAATGCGTCTTTCGCCAATAACGAAGACGGGAAAGCTAATGCCGCGATCCCGGCCGACGCTGCCGCCTTGCAAGCCTGTGCGTCAGACGGTTTCTTTCATACGGCCAACACCTCCGCCGATATCACGACGACGTTGCAACAGATGTTGAGCCAGGCGCTGCAGGCCGCGCATATCGCGAAGTAGCCGGCGCGTCCCTCATCGCGGCACGGCTTGTTTTGTGAAAGCGTGCGATCGGGCCTTGCGTTCGAGCCCGCTTCGGCTACCAACCGGTGTTCGTTTTGCGCGGCCTCGGTTCAAGATGCATCCCATGGCGCTCTACATCGGCACCGCCGGCTGGACGATTCCTTCGCGCTACGGCGGCGCCTTTGCGATGGATGGCACTCATCTCGAGCGCTACGCGCAAAAGCTCGATGCGGTGGAAATCAATTCGTCGTTCTATCGCGCTCATAAACCGGCCACCTACGAGCGCTGGGCGGCGAGTGTGCCGGCGTCCTTCCGCTTCGCGGTGAAGATGCCCAAGGCCATCTCGCACGAGCACAAGCTCGTCGGCTGTGACGCGCTTGTCGCCCGGTTCGGCGAAGAACTCGCGGGCCTCGGCGACAAGCTCGGCGTCGTGCTGGTCCAGCTGCCGCCGAGTTTTGCTCACGATGCGGCACTGACGGAAACCTTCTTCATCGAACTCCGCCGCCATATCAAGGCACCGGTCGCGCTGGAGCCGCGCCATGGCAGCTGGCTCACGCCCGAGGTCGAGGCGCGGCTGAAGGCCTTGCAGGTGGCGCGCGTTGCCGCCGACCCTGCCGTGGTGCCGGGCGCCGACGCGCCGGGCGGCTGGGACGGTCTCGTCTACCGTCGTCTGCACGGCAGCCCCCGCATCTATTATTCGAACTACGAGCCGGCCGTGCTTGACGCGACGCGCGACGCTTTGGCGGCCGACGCGGCGCGCGGTGTCCCGACATGGTGCATCTTCGACAACACCGCCGCCTTTGCAGCGCTGGGCAACGCGCTGACGGTACTGGGGCGCTAGGGTCGGCGCAATGACGTCGTGACGTCCCCTACAGCGTCTTGAACATCACCAGCGCGTCCACAAACCCTTCGCTCGGATGCAAGAAAGCTCCCGGCAGTCGGCCCACGATCGCGAAGCCGAGCGATTGCCACAACCGCACCGCCCGCAGGTTGGTGCTCACCACGAAATTGAATTGCATCGCGCGATATCCCTGTGATCGGGCGTGGGCCGCCGCGTGCTCGTACATCAGGCGGGCGACGCCACGCCCGGCGGCGGCTGCGCTCGTCATGAACCCGCAATTGCAGACGTGCCGGCCGCCGCCCTGCTGGTTGGGGCGGATATAATAGGTGCCGAGCACAGCTCCATCCGCCTCGACGACAAAGGTGTCGCCATCGGCGCCCATCCAATAAGCTAGCGCAGCCGCCGCGCCGAGATCGCGATCGAGCGCATAGGTTTCGCCGGCGCGGATGGTCGGACCGATGATGCGCCAGATGGCGTCGGCGTCGGCGGCGAGGGCAGGGCGTATCAGCATTGTGTCTTCTTGCGGCCAAACAGACCATCCCGCCAGTCCGCTCGATACAACGAGGCATCGACCGGCCGCGCCGAAGACCTTGGCATTTTCCACAAAAGTTGCGGACTTTTGTGATCGAGAAATCCGCCGGGCAGGCCGCGGCCTTGCTCGCCGCGGCCCTGACTTTGGAAACCGTGCTGGCGCGGGTATGTTAGCCGCACGTTAGGAGCAGCGCCGATGCACAGCCACTCGATCCAGGCCTGGACGCACGACCATCAATTTCTCGGGAGCGCGCACCAGCGTAACGAGCGGCGCACGCTGTTCGTGGTGGCCCTGACCGCCGCGATGATGGTGGTCGAGATCGTCGGCGGTGGCTTGTTCGGCTCGATGGCGCTGTTCGCCGACGGTTGGCACATGTCCACGCACGCGGCGGCGCTCGGCATCGCGGCGCTGGCCTACCGCTTCGCCCGCACCCACGCGCACGACCCGCGGTTCAGTTTTGGCACCGGCAAACTCGGCGAACTCGCCGCCTTCGCCAGCGCCATCATTCTCGCGATGATCGCGCTGTTCATCGGCTACGAAAGCGCGAGCCGGCTGTTTGCGCCGGTGTCCATCGCCTTTGCCGAGGCGACGCCGATCGCGGTGGTCGGGCTCTGCGTCAACCTTGCCAGCGCCTGGCTGCTGCATGGCGGCACGGGGCATGCCCATGCGCACCACGATCATGGTCACGCGCACGAGCATCACGGCCATTCACATGTCGATCATCATACACACAGCCATGCCCCGGCGCATGCCGACACGAATTTTCGCGCCGCCTACCTTCATGTGATGGCCGATGCGCTGACGTCGGTGCTGGCCATCGTCGCGCTGCTCGCCGGCCGTTATCTCGGCCTGACCTGGCTCGACCCGGTGATGGGCCTGATCGGCACCCTGGTGATCCTGTCCTGGACCTACAGCCTGATCCGCAGCGCCGGCGCCGTGCTGCTCGATGTCGTGCCGAGCCAGGATCTCGCGGCCACGATCCGCGGCAAGCTTGAGACGGGCGGCGACAAGGTCGCCGACCTGCACCTCTGGCGGCTCGGCCCGGGCCATGCCGGTGTCATCGTCTCGATCGTCTCGGACCAGCCGGAAGCACCAGACGTCTACAAGCGCCGGCTCGCGGCGGTGGAGGGGCTGTCGCATGTGACGGTCGAGGTGCAGCGCTGCGGGGGTGTTGCGGCGGCGGCGTGAGCTGGGCTTTTAAGGCGTGTGCAATGATGCGCGAATTGGCATTCTGATGATTGTATGGCTGACATGAGATTTGAGGCTCGAAGCATCGCCCGTGCCCTCGCGGTGCTGCTTAGCATCGCCGTTTATGTCCGATGCTTGTTCAGTGTCGCTTTCGTAACGCCAAACTTCGACTTCGATTATATAAATTACGATACAGAGAAAAGTGCTATCGTTACTTTGGGGCTGGGCTGGTTGGGCGTCCTCATAAGTCCTTTCGCGTTTTTCGGTCAGAGTCTGATCCCGCCAATTGCAGTCTGCGTTGCGGCTATAATGTTAAGAGAAAGGTGGAGAGTGGCTCAAACAGCTACAATTCTCGTCGCGTGCGGCACGTTGATTTTTTATCATGTCTTGGGCCTGGCATCTTGGATAGCCAACCCCCTGATTTGGATATCGTGGGTTTTGCTGTTTAGAGGCAAGTCGCGAGCCGCGTCCATTGTGGCTTTGTCCGCCGTTGTATTTTGTCTTAGCTTTCTTTGGGTGGGAAATCTTCCTCTGGGCCTGGAAGATGCAAACGTACCTGTTACGGAATACAGAGAAGGATACTGGTTCTGGACCCTGTCCGCCGCAATCATGACGATTGCAGCCGGTATCGACACGTTCTTCTTTCGAAGGTGGGGCATACCGACGCCTTTAAACACCGTGGTTCAAGGAAGCGCAGTCGCCGACGGGTAATGGAGATCCGCACACGTCAAGAGCCGCCTATGACCCAGAAACGTGCGAGCAGAACGGATTGGAAGCGCATTGACGCCCTGATCGACGATGAGATCGAGCGCATGGCTGAAGCCGACACTGACAACCCCGCAACCACCGAAGCCGAGTGGCTTGACGCGATCATCGACCTGCCGCCGCTTGATCAGCCGAAGACCGCTGTCATCCTGGGACGCCGCAGGCGAGCCCGGGAACCATGAACACCGGCTTTCAGAACGGGCAACTGCGCCGCTGAGATTATGGCGTTCATCAATCCAGCGTGGCGTTCATAGGTCCCGGCTCTCCGCTGCGCTTCGGCCGGGATGACATCACGGCGGTGCGTGCTCTCTACGCCAGCGCCTCGTCCTCGTAATCCGCCGCCCGCGTCGCATCCGGCGCGGTGTTCGGCAGCAGCGCCGACAGCGCCCCGGCCACGGCGACGTTGAGCACGAACGCGATCAGCCCGTTATAGGCGGAAAAGCCCAGGCCAAACACGGCATGCACCGGCGTCCAGGCCAGCGGCCCCGCGGCGAGGCCGGTGCCGACCACCATCCCGATCGCCCAACCCGCGAGCAGCGCCCAACCGCTGAACCAGCGCGTGAACAGCCCGAACACGACAGCCGGAAACACCTGGATCATCCACACGCCGCCGAGCAGCTGCAGGTCCAGCGCGAACGTCGTCGGCATGACGAGAATCACGATCAGCGCGCCGACCTTGACGATCAGGCTCATCAGCTTGGCGAGGTCGGCTTCCTCTTTGGAGCCGATGCCCGGGTCGACGAACGGCTTCCACACGTTGCGGGTGAACGTGTTGGCGGCGCCGATCGACATCACCGCGGCTGGCACCAGCGCGCCGATGGCAATGCCGGCGAAGGCGAAGCCGGCGAACCAGCTCGGAAACATTTTTAGGAACAGCTGCGGCACGACATCCTGCGGGTTCTTCACCTCGATGCCGGCGGCCAGCGCCATGTAGCCCATGATCGCGATAAAGCCGAGCACCAGCGAATAGGCCGGGAGCATGTAGGCGTTCTTGCGGATCGCCGTGCCGCTGTTGGCGGCGAGAATCCCCGTCATCGAATGCGGGTACATGAACAGCGCCATCGCCGAGCCGATGGCCAGCGTGATGAACGGCATGATTTGCGCCGGCAGCAGGGTGAGCCCGGCTGGCTTGCCGGAGAGCGCCGCTTTCTTCGCCAACGCCGCGCCCGCGGCGTCGAATACCGCGCCGTAGCCGCCGAGTTTTAAGGGCACCACGATCACCGCCGCGATGACGAAGATGTAGATCATGATGTCCTTGACGAAGGCGATCATCGCCGGCGCCCTGAGCCCGCTCTGATAGGTGTAGATGGCCAGGATGATGAAGGCGATGGTCAGCGGCAAGTGGCTGGCCCACGGCCCGCCCTCGAAGCCGAGCGCGGAAATCACCTTCTCCATGCCGACGAGCTGCAGCGCGATGTAAGGCATCGTCGCGAGGATTCCGGTCAGCGCCACCGCCAGCGCCAGCCAGCGGTTGCCGTAACGCCCGTCCACATAATCCGCCGCGGTGATGTAGCCTTTTGCGCGCGTCACGGCCCAGAGGCGTGGAAACGTGAGGTAGAGCAGGGGATAGATGAGGATCGTGTAGGGGATCGCGAACATGCCGTAGGCGCCGACGGCGTAGACCACCGCCGGCACGGCGATCACGGTGTAGGCGGTGTAGAGATCGCCGCCGATGAGGAACCACGAGACCCAGGCGCCGAAACGCCGGCCGCCGAGGCCCCACTCGGCGAGGTCGTCGAGATCGCCGGCGCGCCAGCGCCCCGCGATGAAGCCAAGTCCGGTGACCAGTGCGAAGAAGGCGACGAAGACGAGCGTCGCGGTCCAGTTCAGATGCGCGATCATTTGCCGCCGTCCATCTTGAACACGGCGTAGATGAACAGGGCCGAGACCGGCACCAGCCCGATCAGCGCCCAGTAAAAGAAGGGAAAGCCGAACAGCCGCGGGCTGTCGCTGTTGTACAGCGGCACGGCGAGGGCAAGCAGGCAGGGAGCGGCGAGGAGAAGGATTTTCACGAGAGGGCCTTGGCCGGGCGAGCAGGGGACCTTGCTCTATCGGCAATTGTCTTTCGCTGGCAAGGGTCGAGCGCTACCGCAATGACGGCGCTTTACGCCGCCATCAGCTCCGCCTCGATCGCCGCAAGATCGATGGTGAAGCGAGCCGGCAGCGGCTGCGCCATCGGCACCGCGCGCTCCATCGGCACGGCTTCGTCGAAGTCTATGGCGGCCAGCAGCATCGCTTCGCGCTGCGCGCGGGGCAGCGGCGGCGTCGCGGCGATCGCCATGGCGGGGCGGATCGGCGTCGGCTTCGGTGGCTTCACGCGGGCCTCGTCGCGCGCGGCTTCGGCTTCGAAGCGGCGCAACAGCGCGATCAGCTTGTCGAGCGCGCCGTCATTGATGGCACTGCAGCCGGCGAGCACGCGGGCAACCAGCGACGCGGACAGCGTGCCGCGTTCGGCCTCGTGGTGGCGCAACGCCGTCAACGCCAGGCGGAAGGCCGGTAGCAGCGGCAACGGCAGGCCGGTCTTGCGGTACAGCGCGGCGAAGCCGGCGCTTTCGGATTGGCGGACGAGGCCGTTGACGCGCGCGGGCGCCATGCCGGAAAGCTCGCTGAGCGCCGCCTGGAACAGCAGGCGGTTGCCGCTGAGCAGGGCGCGGAAGGCGAGGGCCGCGGTGAGCCGGCCGGTGCCACGGAGGTCCGCCGTCAGCGCGCTCATGCCCGTCATGTCGAGATCCGGCGTCGCGGCGATGGCGATCGTCGCGCGCTCCGTGGCCTCGCGGGTGATGCGTCTGGTGCGCTCTTCCGACATCCAGTCGCGGCCATTCAAGAACGCCGCGAGCGCGCTTGCGGTTGCCGCAACGAGCTCGACGCGGACCGTCACCGGCAGGCTGCCGCGGGCAAGCAGCGCTTCGCGCAGCGCGCCGTGGCTGCCGTGCCGCGCGACCATGTGTTTGATCGTCTCGTCCGACAACGTCACGCCGGGGTTCGACGCCAGCGCGACGAGCGCCTCGGATGTGCCGACGTCCGCGAGGGCGGCGGCGACATCGGCGGAGAGATAGGCGCGCGAGGCGATGGCGCATTGCGCCGGGCTGTCGCCGTTGGCGGCGAAATCGATGAGCTCGGCGTCGCCGAGAACCGGCGAGCGGCTCAACACGATCGACGCGATGCTCGGATGGTCCTCGGCAAGCGCGAGGATGATGTGATGCGGGGCTTCGCCGGCGCTGGCCAGCGCATCGGCCAAAGCGCGGCGCACCAGGGTCGAGGGGTCGTCGAGAAAGCCGGTCAGGGCGCGGATCGTGGCGCGGGTCTGGTCGGCGGTCAGATCGGAGTAGAGCAGCGCCCGTGCCAAGGCGCTCACCCCGTCGGCGCGGCTTGGCGGCGATGCGGTTTCGGCCCAGGACTGGAACTGACTGACGATCATGAGGTGCCACGCGGGTTACGACACGCTCATGAATCGCTGATCATGGTAAAGAGAGGATTAAGGATCAAACCTTTGAGTCGATTACCGAAATCTTAATTCGTGTTCACCCTTCCAAGGTCCCGTCGGCGCGCACGCGCGGCGGGCGCTTCATCTGGAACACCGTGTCGGCGACGACGTAATCCATGTAGCCGCAGCGCGCGATCGGCTGCATCGCCGCCATGTCGACCAGACCGTCCTTGATGAAGGTCTCGTCGAGGTGGACGCCCACCACTTCGCCGAACACCAGCCAATGCCCCGTCGGCGTGCCGTGCCGATCGACCAGCTTCTTCACCTCGATGACTTCGCATTCGAGCGCCGCAGGGCTGGCCTTGACGCGCGGCGGCTTCACCAGCTGCGAGGGCGCCATCTCGAGGTGCGCGAACGCCGCCTCGCTCTGGCCGCGCGGCAGCGGCGCCGCGGTCTGGTTCATCGCCTCGCGCAGGTCCCAGGTCGGCATGTTCCACACGAACTGCCCAGTCTCTTGCGCGAAGGTCACGGAATCCTTGATGCCCTGGGACGAGAACGCGATGATCGGCGGGCTGTCGGCGAAGGCGTTGAAGAAAGAGTACGGCGCCAGGTTGATGGCGCCGTTCAGGCCGATGGTCGTCACCCAGCCGATCGGCCGAGGCGCGATCAGCGCCTTGAACGGGTCGTGCGGCAGAACGGTCTTGTCGCGGGCCTGCGGCTCGTAGAACAGCATGAAGAATCCAAGGTTAGAACCGGGTGACGACGTCGGCGAGAGCCGGGCGGGGGCGGTCTTCGCGGGGCGCGGGGGCGCTGCCGATATGGATGAAGCCGGCCATTTTTTCATCGGGCCCAAGGCCGAAGCGCTCGAGCGCCTGGCGGTCATAAGCGTACCACTCCGTCAGCCAGACTGTGGCGAAGCCGAGCGCGTTGGCCGCGACGGTGAGGTTCATGCAGACGGCGCCGGCCGATAGCACCTGCTCCCACTCCGGCACTTTGATGTGGGGGCCGGCGCGGGAGACCACGCCGATCACCAGCGGTGCCGAGAATCGGGCCCGCTCGACGGCGAGCCGCTTCTCCTGCGCGTCGGCATTCTGGGACGCGAACACCTCGGCGAGCATCGCGCCGGCGCGGGTTCGCGCCTCGCCCTCGAACACGATGAATCGCCATGGCGCGATCTTGCCGTGATCGGGCACGCGAGAGGCGATCGTCAGCAGCGCCTGGGTCTGTTCGGGGCTTGGGCCAGGGGCGCCGAGCATCGGCACGGGGGCGGATCGGCGGGTCTCCAGCAAGCGTATGATTTCGTTCATTGATGGTTCAGTCGCTCTCATCTAGGGAGTCTACGTTCGAGGCGGTCGCGTTCAAGCTCGGTGGGCTCTTATCGCATCCCCGCCACATTAAGTCGTCATCCAGGGGGCGATTTCCCGAAGCGCCGCCTTAACCGCTTTAGGGCAGGAGGGTGGGCGCGCTTCGCCTTGTGTGCGAGGAGTGTGCCGGGACGAGCATGGATGGGGGCAAGAGGTTTGGCGCGGTCTGAGATCATAGCGGGACATTTTTGGCGACGCGCGACCGCGCTCGGCTTGCGGACGTCCGAGGCCGCCCGATGACGCTTCTCGATACCATTGCCTCGCCCGCCGATGCCGGATCGATCGGAGCCCGGCTTGGCACGCGCCGCGCCGCCGCCGCGCGTTTTCGCGCAAAAGTCTGGTCGACGCCGGTCTTCCTCGGCTGCATCGCCAGCCTGTTCCTGTTCCTGGCCGGCGCCTTCGCGATCTGGCGCCTCGCTGATGCCGTCGTGCCGTGGGATTCGAAGAACCACTTCTATCCGATGTTCCGCTTCCTCGCGGACGCACTGCGTCACGGCACCGTGCCGCTCTGGAATCCCTATCATTTTTCCGGCTATCCCGCGATCGCCGATCCGCAGTCGCTGATCTTTACGCCGAGCATGATGCTGTTTGCGCTGATCGCGCCGGACGCGTCGATGCCGGTGTTCGATGGCGTGATCCTCGGCCATCTCTTCGTCGGCGGCGTCGGCGTGCTCTGCCTCGCGCGGCGCTGGGGCTGGCATCCGGCCGCGGGCCTGCTGACGACCCTGGTGTTCACCTTCGGCGGCGCGGCCTCCGGCCGGCTCGAACACACCGGGATGATCATCTCCTACATCTACTTCCCCTGGGCATTGTGGAGCCTCCAGGGGGCGCTGACGCGGCGGTCGCTGGCCTGGGCGGTTCTCGCCGGCCTAACGGTCGCCCTGATGGCGCTCGGCCGCGATCAGGTCGCCTTCATGCTCTGCCTCGGCCTGCTCGGTGTCGTCCTGCGCGAGGCGCTGGAGAGCGGCAAGCCGGTTGCCTACCTGCTCAATCGCTCGCCGATCCTGTTCTGCGCCGGCGCGGTGACCGTCGCCTGCATGATCGTGCCGATCCTGCTGACGCTGCAGTTCGTCCATGATTCCAACCGGCCCAGCATCACCTACGGCGTCGCGCTTGCCGGTTCGCTCAACCCGAGCAACCTGCTGACCCTGATCGCCCCCGACGTGTTCGGTTCGCTCGACCGCGTCTATGATTATTGGGGCCCGGGCATCGGCCTCATCCTCGGCAACGACTGGACCGACAAGACCGACCGCACGATGGATTATATGTTCATCGGCACCGTGCCGGTCGTGCTGCTGGTCTGGCAGGGTCTCGCCGGCGGCCGGGTGCTGCAGCGCGGGATGCGCTTCTTTACCGCGCTGCTCGCGTTCGCGCTGATCTACGCTTTCGGGCGCTACACGCCGCTGTTCGGTGTGATCTTCGATTGGGTGCCCGGCGTGGCCCTGTATCGCCGCCCCGCCGATGCCAGCTTTCCGATCAACGTCGCGCTGGCCTTCGGCGCCGGCTATCTGCTGCATCGCTACATCCTCGAGGGCATGCCGCATCCGCGCGCCATGCTGCCGCGTCGCCTCGCCTGGGCGCTCCCCGTCGTCACGCTTGTCGGCATGGCCGCGTTGATCGGCGGCGGCCTCGCCTTCGCCCGGCGCTACGATCATTTCGACGCCTCGCTGATCCAGCTTGGGCTTGCCGCCGGCTTCGCGGCCGTGGCCGTGGTGGCGATGATCGTGCCCCGCACGCGCCGGGCGCGCGCCATCGCCGCTGCGCTGCTCGTCGCCGCGACGGCGGGCGAACTCGTCTGGCGCAACGCGGCGTCGGCCGTCAACGCCGAGCCGATCTCGACCTACAGCGCCTACAACGGCCTCTATCCCGACGAAAAGGACGGCCTCGCCGTCCTGCGGGCCGAGCTCGATCGCCGCAAGGCACTGGGCGAGCATCCCCGCGTCGAGCTCATCGGCGTCAACGGCTCCTGGCAGAACGCCTCCATGGTGCTGAAGCTCGAGGACACGATCGGCTACAACCCGCTGCGCATCTCGGACTACGAGCGCGCCGTCGGCCCGACCGAGAGCGCCATCGACATCGACCAGCGCGAATTCCCCGGCCTGTTCCGCGGCTACACCGGGCGCCTCGCCTCGATGCTCGGGCTCGACTATCTCGTGCTCGACCGGCCGCTCGACCGGCTGCCCCGGCAGTTTCCCCGGCCGAAGGCGGACCTGCTGTTCGCCGGCCAGAGTTTTTATGTCTACCGCCTGCAGAACCAGCCGACGCCGCGCGCCTATCTCGCCACGCATGTCAAAGCCGTCGACAGCGACGACGTGATCACCGACGAGCAGATGCCCGATTTCGATCTCGGCCGCGAAGCCCTGATCGACGTCAAGGACGTCGCCGGGCTCAAGCAGCCGCAGCTTCTCACGGCCGCGGCGGCGAGCGTCGCGGCGAGCACCCGGATCACGTCCTACGAGGACAATGCCGTCACCATCGCCGTCGATACGCCGGAGCCCGGCGTCGTGGTGCTGCACGACCTCGCCTATCCCGGCTGGACGGTCAGCGTCGACGGTCAGTCGGCGCCGCTGCTGCGGGCGAACATCCTGTTCCGTGGCGTCGAAGTGCCGGCGGGCCGGCACAGCGTCACCTTCCGCTTCCGTCCGTTGTCGCTCGCCAACCTCACGGCCGCGGCCGGCAGTCTGTTGCGCAGCAAACGATGAGAGGTGTGCTGCATCCCGTTCTGTGCGGCCTCGCTGCGGCGCTTGTCATGGGCGCGCCCGTCGCGGCGCAGACCTTCGCCAACCCCGCGACGCCCGGCGTCACCCCAAGCCCCGCGCCCGCGACGCCGCCGAATCTCGCGCCTGCAGTCATTCCCGCGCTTTCGGGCCTTCCCGCCGCCAATCCGCTGACGCAGCCCACCCCCGCCGTGCCCGTTGAGATGAAGAAGGGGCAGCTTTACCTCTCCGCGTTGCTGGCGCCGCACGACGCGCAGCCGATCGGCAAGGGCCCCCTGATCTGGCGGGTCTTCGAGGAAAAGGCGGGGGCTGACGGGCGCCACAAGCTCGTGCTCGAGTCGAAGGAGGCCGCGCCGGCGCTGGCGCTGCCCGAGGGCACTTACATCGTCCACGCCTCGCTCGACCTGGCGAGCGCGGTGCGCCGCGTGACGGTGAGCGACCAAGCCTCCAGTGAGCGGGTGGTGCTGAATGCCGGGGCGCTGCGCATCGTCGGCATGCTCGGCGACCAGCCGATCAACCCGACCAAGCTGCAGATCTCCATCTTCATCCCGGAGGCCGGCAATTCCGAAGCCAAGCTGGTGGTTGCGCGCGCCAAGGCCGGCGACCTCATCGGCCTGCCCGAGGGCAACTACCACGTCGTCTCCACGCTGCTCGATACGGCGGGCTATAGCGGCACCCAGCAGGCCGGCGTCGGCAACAAGACGAACTCGGTGGTCAGCGCCGATCTGAAGGTGCAGTCCGGCAAGCTGACCGATGCCACGTTGCGCCATCGTTCCGCGGTAATGACGCTGAAGTTGGTGAGCACGCCGGGCGGCGAGGCGCTGGCCAACACCTCCTTCACCATCCTGACGCCCGGTGGCGACGTGATCCGCGAAATGATCGGCGCCTTCCCGTCGCTGGTGCTGGCCGAAGGCGAGTATGTCGCCATCGCCCGCCACGACGCGAAAACCTACCAGACGACGTTCAAGGTGGATTCGACGCTGGACCGTGACGTCGAGGTCGTAGCGAAGTAGGGCCCCATTGCCGCGCGGCGTGTTTGCCCTAAGGTTTGCGATCCTGTCACCGGATTTCGTCATGACCAGCCAAAGCCCAGCATGAGCGTCGCCTTCACCAAGGAAGGCGATACCGAGAACGCGGCTGCCACCGATCTGCCGGACCGGCCGATCTCGTCGCATCCCAACCTCGTCACCGTCGCCGGCCTGGCGCAGCTCGACGCGGCGCTGGCGCAGGCCCGCGCGGATTATGCCGCCAATCAAGCCAACGAGGCGCAGCCGGGCGACATGCGGGCCCTGGCGCGCGCCGCCCGTGATCTGCGCTACTACGCCGCGCGGCGCGCCACCGCGCAGCTGATGCCGCCGGCGACGGATCCGGACGTCGTGCGCTTCGGCACCCGGGTGACCATCGAGCGGGCCGATGGCCGCCGCCAGACCTTTTGCATCGTCGGCGAGGACGAGGCCGAGCCGGCGTCCGGCACCTTGTCCTACGTGTCACCGATGGCGAGCGCATTGCTCGGCAAGGGCGAGGGCGACACCGTGCGCATCGCCGGGGCGGAGGTGGAGATCGTGGCGGTCGACTAAAGGCTAAAGCGTCGAGGTGAGGACGGCTTCGGGCGACGTTCGGCCGGGCCCTTGCGTTGACGAAACATTGAGGACGATCGAAGGTCCGCGTCGCTTCGTCTTCCGAAGACGGCGCAGCGTTGGTATGGTGGGGCGTTCGGGCCATCTTGCAGCGCCGAGAGTTTTCTTAATCTCAAGCGCCTTGATCGGGCCTCCTGGAAGTCCCGGCGCATGAGCTTGTTCGATCCGATTTCACAATTTCGCTCCGACCCGGATCTCTCGGTGTCCGTTGCGCTTGCCACGTTCAACGGCGCTAAGTTTCTGGCGGAACAGCTCGAGAGTTTGCGTACGCAAACATTGATGCCGCTCGAACTCGTGATCGGTGACGACCGCTCGGATGACGAGACCGCGGACATCATTGCCAATTTTGCGAAGACGGTGCCGTTTCCGGTTCGCTTCACGGTGAATGACGAACGGCTGCATTTCGGCGGCAACTTCCTGGCGACAGCGTCGCGCTGCCGCGGGCGCTACATCGCGTTCTGCGACCAGGACGATATCTGGCTGCCCGACAAGTTGAGACAATCCGTTGACGCGATGCGGGCAGCGGACGCCATTATTTGCGGCCACGACGCCTGGCTGATCGATGGCGAGCGCACGCGTGTCGGACGCCTTGCGCATATGCGGAAGGGCGGTGTGTTCACGCCGCTCACGCTCGCGCCGTGGGGCGTCTTTTTCGGATTCTCGACGACCATTCGCCGCGAGCTTCTCGAGATTCTTGCGGACTCCAAAAGAGGTCCCGACAATATCGATCCCCGTCGATTGTTGTCACACGACCGCTGGGTTTATTTCCTCGGGACGACGTTCGGCCGCACGGTTTATCTGAAAGAGCCTCTGGTGCTCTATCGGCAGCATGGCGGGAACACGTTCGGCGCTGGGAAGGGCGGCGATAGCCTCTCCAAGCTCAAAAGGCTTTTGCTGGCCGACCCGCAGGATCTCGCGTTCCATCTCCAAATGTGTCAGTCGCGGCAGGAACTCCTGGCCGCGACGGCGCGTGCGACGGGTGCGTGGACGGCCCGCGCCGAGGATGGCGCAAGATATTGGGAACGCCTGACCCAGATCTATGAGCGGAGGCTTACGCTGGCGCAGGCACGTTCGCTATCGAAGCGGGCCGCCATTCTGATCGGGCTTGTCATCCGGGGGGCTTATGCCGCGCCCGTGCATGGCGGCCTGACGCTGCGGGCCTTTGCCAAGGACGCTCTTGCGACCTTGGGGTCGACAAGGTCGAGCAGCGCGATAAAGACCGAGCCAGGCTCGTCTTGAGCAATCTTTCGTCAGACAGGACGGTTCGTCGCGCGCCGAGGTCGCTGTGAGACGCGCGATCGTCTGGACGTTCGGCGGCCAGGTCCTGCTCTTCATCGTTCAAATGGGCAGTCAGATTGCCTTGGCGCGCCTCCTGACGCCACGCGAGATGGGGGTCTTCGCGGTGGCGATGGCAACGACAAGTCTCGTGTCCGCGGTGCAGGGCATAGGCTTGAACCAGCTGATCATCCGCGAGCCCGGCGATAAGATCGCTTTGCTGGAAACCATATTCACCATCAACGCCCTCATGAGCCTGCTGCTTGCTGCGGCCATCTACGCCTTGGGCACGGTCGGCGCTGCTTTTTACCACGACGAGTCGATCCGCGGAGTCATGGAAGTGTTGGCGCTGCCGCCGATCCTTGGCCTCTTCCAGTTCCTTCCGGCCGCCGTCATGCAGCGCGACATGCAGTTCCACTGGATAACGGTGATCGGCAGCATCCGCGTCATCTTGATTGCGGCCGTGACGATCACCCTGGCGATTCTTGGTTTCGGGACCATGAGCCTTGGATGGGGGGCGGTCGCGGGCGCCCTCGCGAATACGATCCTCTTCTGCATGATCGGTCGCCGGCACCTCGTGTTCCGACTTCGCCTTCGGGAGTGGCGATTTGTGACGACCTTCGGATTGCAGATGCTGGCCATTTCCGGGGTGACGATGCTGTCCGGCCGCGTCGCCGACCTTCTTCTCGGCCGCATCCTTGGTTTGGGGGCCCTCGGTATTTTTTCACGCGCCTCCGGGATCAACGCGCTGCTCTGGGAAAACATTCACGCCGTGCTCGGTCGCATCTTCCTGTCGGATCTGGCGCAGCGCCGCCGTGACGGACAGTCGCTGCGTCTATCCTACCTCAGGATTTTAGAAGCCTTGACGGCGATGCTGTGGCCGGCCTTCGCGGGGCTCGCCGTTCTCGCCGGCCCGCTGGTCGAGTCGGTCTATGGAAGGCAGTGGACCGATGCCGCTTTGCCCCTCTCCCTTCTCTGCATCAGCTCGATGATTTTGATTTCGGTCAGCATGACCTGGGAGATCTTCGTCATCTGCGGCGAAACAGGCAGACAGGCGAAACTCGAGACGCTCCGCAACCTGGTCGGGCTGGGCGCCTTCAGCCTGGGATGCCTTGTCTCGCTTTCGGGCGCGGCCGTCGGGCGTATCGTCGATGCCGCTGTTTCGGTGACGATCTACCGGCGCCCGCTGCAAAGCATGACGGACACGACCTGGCGCGATCTGGTGCCGATCTACGCGCGAAGCCTGGCCTTGACCATCGTCGCGGTGGCGCCGGCCCTGGCGCTGATGGCGCGGTATCGTTTCTCCTACGAGACGCCGTTCGGCTATTGCATTCTAAGCGGCATGGCCGGAATCGCGCTGTGGTTTGCCGCGCTGCAGATTATGGATCATCCCCTCTACCGGGAACTGAAGTCCGCCGCGACGGCGCTTTTGGCGAAGGTGGGATCGCAGGGTGCCCGGCCCGCCGACGTCCCGCCGCTCGGCGACGGGGACCTGATGACCTACGAGACCAGAAAGCCCTGATGGCGCGCTCGTCTCGGATCATCGCTCGAGCGGGCGTGGTCTTCGACTTACACGTATAGCGCTGCCATCGCCCGCCAGGCGCCGCCGCGATGGGCGCGGCCGTCCCAAACATGCAGGTCGTGACGGATCCCTTTGTCATCCAGGAGCCGGCTGAGATGGCGGTTGTTGTCGAGAAAAGGGTCGGCGTCGCCGACGGCCAGGACGACGTCGAGCTGGCGCAGTTTTTCGAGTCGCCATGGGCAGGAGAGGCCAGGTAGAAAATGCGTCGGCGTGTGGAAATAGATGTCGTCGCCGTAGTAGCCTTCGAACAGGTCGTCGAAACAGTCCACCTTCATCGTCAGATCGTAGCGGCCTGAGAAGGCGACGAGTTTGCGGAAGAGGTGGGGATGCCGGAAGGCGAGGCTCGCCGCCTGGAAGGCGCCCAGACTGCAGCCCATCGCCATCGTGCAATCGTGGGAATTGGTCGCGGCCATCAGCGGCATCACTTCGTGGAGGATGTAGTCCTCGAAAGCGGCGTGCCGACGGATGCGCTCGGCCGGATGACGTCCGCCGTCGTAGAAGGTTTCCCGCGCCAGTCCCTCGATGCAATAGAGCTGCAGGTGGCCGGCCCGGACCTTATCGGCAAGGCTCGCGGTGACGGCGAGCGCTTCGTATTCCCAGAATCGCCCGTCCCGCGTCGGAAACATCAGCACCTTCGCTCCGGCATGGCCGAAGATCAGGAGCTCCATGTCGCGATGGAGGCGGTGACTGTACCAGCGCCGGTGGTCTCGTCGCATGTCGCCCTGAAAAATCGTCCGACGGTCTCTGAGAGCTGCGCGTGCTGCGCCGCAGCACCAGGATAATCGAAGTGTCCCGCATCCAGGATGACGGTTTCATGATGGTTTGATGCTGGCAGTGCATTGGCGATCGAAAATTGGCAGGGCGGCGCCACCGCCGGATCGAAGCGGGCGACGGCCACGAGCATGGGGATCGTGATCCGCGCGGCCGCCGCCGCCGCATCGAAGAGGCTCAGCGTTGCGAGCACGTCGCTGTGGTGCTTGTGGTAGATCTGGACGGCATGACCACTGCCGACGGTCGGCAGGCTCAGCCAGAGCGGCATGTTGCCGAAGGTCGGCACGACCAGATGGCCGCGATCGATGCGCCGGTCCCACGGGATGGCCAGCGCGCCGATGCCGCCACCGAAGCTGATGCCGGCATAGCCGATCCGGCCGCCGATCTCGGGACAGAGCCGGGTGAGAACGGAGACCGCCAGCCACAGATCCTCGACGCAGCCGCCCAGGATGTAGCGGTCCGGCTTGTCGATATCGTGGAGCACGTGCCAGGCGGGATCGCTGGAGATCGGCGGATGGTGACTTCGCGAGAGCCCGCGAAAACACGGAAACAGCACGGCCGTCTCTTCGACCGGAATGTCGAAATCCGGCTGGTCGCGGCCGCCGTAGCCGTGGCCGACGACGAGGCCACGCCTGATCTGGCCGTCCCGCGGCAGCAACAGCCAGCCGCCGATCCTGAAATCATCTGTCGAGGTATAGGTGATGTCGTAAACCTGCCAGTCCGGATGGCGCGCGTCGCTCGCGCGAAGCTGCGGTTGCGGGTCGAGTCCGAACGCGGCGTCGTAACGGGGCCGCCAGAAGGCGTCGAAATTCGCGGGCGCCTTCGGAGGCCGTATCGCGCGGAGGTCGTCCAGGCCGAGACCGTAGGTCGGATCGAAGCCATAGGGGTGGTCGGTCGGGATGCTCATGATGCCACCGCCCCCCTTGGCCTATTGGGTCATCAATCCCGTCGAACGCGCGTAGTGCAGTAGCAGAATCGTCTTCACATCGACGATCTCGCCGCTATCGACCATCGCCAGTGCGGCATCGAGCGTCGTTTCGATCACCTCGATGTCCTCGCCCTCGTCGATCAGGCCGCCGCCGTTGGTGATGCGGTCGGCGGCCGTATAGGGCGCGACGAAAAAGGTCAGGCGCTCGGCGAAGCTGCCGGGGCTCATATAGCATTCGAACAGCCGGCGCGGCGGCCCGGACAGTTTGATCCCGGTCTCTTCCTCTGTCTCCTTGACGATCCGGGTCAGCGGATCGGCGCCTTCGAGTTTTCCGGCGCAGGTCTCGATCAGATTCGGCTTGCCGTCCTTCAAAAAGGCGACGCCGCGGAACTGGCGGATCAGGATGATGGTCTGGCGCTCGAGATCGTAGGGCAGGATCGTGACGCCGTCGCCGGTGTCGAGGATTTCGCGGGTCATCGTCTGCATGTCGCCATTGGAGCGGCGGCGCTCGAAGACGATCTTTTCAAAGACACCAAAACCGCGCGCGAGAAGGTCGCGGGCGACGATACGGATCGAGTCGCTCAAAAAATCTGTCCTACCGTTAGTAACCGAACTGTTCGCGCAGAATGCGTTCGTCGAGGGAATGGGTCGGGTCGTGCAGCAGCACGAGACCGGTCTCGTGATCCATGCGGATCTCGACATGGACCACGTCGCGCACCTCGAAGTGGTCGGCCACCGCCGACACCGGCCGCTTCACTGCCTCCAGCACGTCGATCTCGACTTTAACGGTGTCGCGGAGCAGCGCGCCACGCCAGCGCCGGGGCCGGAAGGCGGAGATCGGCGTCAGCGCCATCAGGGAGGCGTTGAGCGGCAGGATCGGCCCGTTGACGGAGAGGTTGTAGGCGGTCGAGCCGGCCGGCGTCGCCACCAAAATGCCGTCAGCGATCAGTTCGGCAAGGCGCTCCTTGCCGTCGATGGCGATGCGCAGCTTCGCCGCCTGAAATGTCTGGCGCGAGAGAAAGACCTCGTTGATCGCCAGCGCCACCTCGACCTCGCCGGCGGCGTTGGTCGCCTCCATGATCAAGGGATGGACGACCGAGGGAATCGCCTCGTCGAGCCGTGCGATCAGGTCGGTGTCGCGAAAATCGTTCATCAGGAAGCCGACCGAGCCGCGGTTCATCCCGAAGATCGGGGTGCCCTTGGTCATGAAGCGATGCAGCGTCTGCAGCATCAGGCCGTCGCCGCCGAGCGCGACGACGACGTCGGCCTCGTCCATCGCGGCGTTGCCGTAGCGGTCCGCCAGCATGGCGCAGGTGGCGGAGGCTTCGGGGGATCCTGACGAGAGGAAGGCGATCTTCTGGAAGCGATGTCCGGCACCGATGTCGGCGGCCATGCAAGCTGTCTCCGCGGCGATCGCCGGTGTTTGTGAGCCGCGCAGCGCTGCCGCCGGTCTTCAGTCTTGCCACATAGCCGGAACGATGGGGTGGGGTAAAGCGGCGACGCCGACCCAAAGCCTCTGCGACAAATGAGAAACGTTCCAATCTGGCCGGAACAGCTAAGCCGGTCGCCCGTTAACGGCACATCGCGGAGGGAGGCTGGAGACATGCTCCATCCCCTCGGTCAGCCGGCATCATGTGCCGGCGGCGCGCGTTTGCAAGCTTGCGGAGATCTGATGTGACAACCGTGGACCCCCACGCCGAGTCGATTATGACGGTAGGCGTCGATCTGACGATCAATGGCCAGAAAACCCACCTCGATATTGTCCCTTGGACCACTCTTCTCGATGCCCTGCGTGAAACGCTTCACCTGACCGGTACGAAGAAGGGCTGCGACCACGGCCAGTGCGGCGCCTGTACCGTGCTGGTCGACGGGGTACGGATCAATTCCTGTCTCGCCCTCTGCGTCACCAAGGATGGCGCCGAGGTCACCACCATCGAAGGGCTCGGCGAGGTTGGTCATCTGCACCCGCTACAGGCCGCTTTCATCGAGCACGATGCGTTCCAGTGCGGCTACTGCACCCCCGGCCAGATCTGTTCGGCAGCCGGCCTTCTGAAGGAAGGCAAGGCGAAGACGGCCGACGAGATCCGCGAACTGATGAGCGGTAATCTTTGCCGCTGCGGCGCTTACCCGAACATCGTCGCTGCGATCCAGCAGGTCATGGACGCGGAGGCGGCCCGATGAATCGCTTCAGCTACGATCGTCCCGGCGACGTCGCCACCGCCATCCGCGACAAGGCCGATGTGTCGGGCAAGTTCATCGCCGGCGGCACCAACCTCGTCGACCTGATGAAGTACAATGTCGAGAAGCCGGCCCGGGTCGTCGACATCAATCGTTTGCCCCTCCGCGCAATAGCCAGTGCGCCAGACGGCGGTCTGCGCATCGGGGCGCTGGTGACGAATTCCATCACCGCATACGACGACACCGTCGCGAAACGCTATCCGCTGCTCGTCAACGCGATCCTCTCCGGCGCCTCGCCGCAGCTGCGGAACGCCGCGACGACAGGCGGCAATCTCCTGCAGCGCACGCGCTGCTACTATTTTTACGACGCCGACACACCCTGCAACAAGCGCGAGCCCGGTACCGGATGTCC
>NZ_LMUU01000011.1 GCF_009765775.1 Beijerinckia sp. L45 | reverse complement strand
GAAGTGGATCCAGAAGGGCGGCGGCTACTACAGCGAGTGCAACACGCGCCTCAAGTCCTAGGCAACATTGCGGTCGGTCGGGCGTGGAGCCCGACCGACCTTCGGACTTTAGATGTAAGCGTAGGCCGCGCCGACGACACCGAGAACGCCGAGCGCGATGGCCGAATAATACGGCCAGCGATGCTTGCGGATGATGATCGCGATCGTCGCCACCGCGATGGAAATATGGAGCAGGGTGGTCGCCACGGTCAGGATGTGATGGCGACGCTCATGGGTCTCGCTGTCGTGTAGCTTGGCCTCGACGTCGTGTTCGAGCTCCTCGCCCTTGACCTTGAGCTCCTTGCCGTCGTCCTCGTTATGTTTGGACTGGGCCTTGAAGCCGTCGGCGACCGGGCCTGGCGCCGCCGAGGCGGCCGCGATGTCGTACATATTCTTCTTGATGCTCTTGGCCTGGAAGAAATTCCAGTTGTCGGTCGTCTTGTTCTGAATGCGAACGGCTTCGTTCTTGTCGCCGATCGAGGCTGCGGTCTCGATCGTTTCGAGTGAGCCGACGGTGGCTGCGGCGACCGCCAGGATCGCGATCGTGATCGAGACTTTCATGAGGAAGCGCTCGCCGGAGGCGGCGACATGCTCCGCGTGTTCGGCGTGTTCAAAGAATTCAGTCGGTGATTCGCTCATGTAAGCCCCCGCTCGAGAAAAGCGGCGTCTTTGTTGCATCCCCTCCGTGTCTCGGCAACGACTCTGTGGTCGATGGACCCGCGTGCCGATTTCCACGAATAGACACGCTTCGGGTGCGCACCTATAACCAGCCGCACCGACCGATCGTGGTTACACCTTCAGACGATGGCCCCCTCATGCAGGCTCCCAATTCCGCAGCTGATCTGAAGGACTCGAAGATCCAGCGCCAGACGATGGTGGATTGCCAGATCCGGACTTTCGAAGTGACGGATCAACTGGTGATCGACCAGTTTCTCGCGGTACCACGCGAGCGGTTTCTGCCGGATGACGTTCGCGGCCTCGCCTATTCCGATATTGGCCTGACGATTTCGACAGGATCCGACAAAAAGCGTTATCTCCTGCCGCCGCTTATCCTTGCGCGCCTGATTCAAGGCGGACGTGTCGGACCGGGCGACCGGATTCTCGATGTCGCAAGCGGCAGTGGCTATTCGGCAGCCATCCTTGCCGGCCTGGGATCGTCTGTGCTGGCGCTCGAAGCCGACTCCACGTTGCGCCATGACCTCAAGATGAGGCTTGGCGCGTTCGGTCTCGACCGGGTGCGTACTATCGACGGGCCGCTTCAGGATGGCGCCGAGTCGGACGGCCCCTTTGATGTTATTCTCGTGAACGGCGCCATCGAGACGGGCCTCGACGCCTTGTTCGGCCAACTCGCCGAGGGCGGCCGGCTGTTGACGATCCAGCGCTTCCCGAACGACCCGACCGGTCGTGCCGCGAAGGCGATGCGCTTCGAGAAGAGCGGTGGTCAGGTCAGCGGACGCATTCTGTTCGATGCCTCGGCGCCTTTGCTCGAAGCCTTCAAGAAAGAAGCCGCTTTCCAGTTCTAGGACCCTGCGCGAGCCACAGGCGCGTGGTGCCGATCATGCCGCCTGCGTCGCCTTGGTGAGGTCGCGCCTTCGTCAGCGATTCCGGCAGCGTCTTCGGGACGGCAGCCTCGCGTCGGGCAAGGATCGCCCGCTTCGATTTTTGCATAAGCCACGAAGACACATCGTAAATTTGCCGTGAACGGTTGTCGCATTTTTGCGCCACTCGGGCCTTTTTCACGATGTCCGAATTTTTCCGCTTCCGAATCCCTTATGGTGGCCTGCGAACGGCGTGTGACAATGACGCTGTCTAGGTGTGGCGTTCAGGCTCCCGACAGGGAGCGTAGAGGCATATGAATGGTTTGGTCTCGTAGCAGACGAGTGGAAGCGATGCGCTTCGTGGCGGCGATGCGGCCGGCATTCGCAGGTTTCCCGATTGTTGCGGCTGCGGGGATGCTGGTCGTCCCTGCCGTCGGGCACGCCGAGACAATTTCGAGCGCGCTGTCCCGGGCTTACATGGGCAATCCTGATCTCAACCAGCAGCGTGCTGCCGGACGAGCCTCCGACGAAGGCGTTTCGCGCGCGGTTTCCGGATATCGGCCGCAGGTGTCCGCGACGGCCTCGCTTGGCTACAATTATGTCAATGAGAAGCTCGCCGGCGTGAATGCCAACGGCAGTGCGTTTCCGACGGCCGCAGGCCTAACCGTCACGCAGAACCTATTCAACGGCAATCAGACGACCAATGGCGTCCGCCAAGCGGAATCGACCGTTCTCCAGGCACGCGAAAACATCCGCAATACAGAACAGAATACGCTGCAGAACGGCGCCACCGCCTACATGAACGTGTTGCGCGACACGGCCATCCTCGATCTCAACAAGAACAACATCACCGTTCTCGAGGAGCAGCTGCGCCAGACCCGCGACCGGTTCAACGTCGGCGAAGTCACGCGCACCGATGTCGCCCAGGCCGAGTCGAGCCTGGCCACCGCGCGGTCCAACTATTTTACGGCGCAAGCCAACTTGCAGAACAGCGTCGCCAACTTCCGACAGATCATCGGCGTCGAGCCGAAACGCCTGGAAGCGGCACGGCCGATCGATGCCCTGCTGCCGTCGAACCTGCAGTCGGCGATCACCGTTGCCCTGTCGGAGCATCCGGCGATCCAGGCGGCGTTTCACAACGTCGACGTGGCGCAGTTGCAGGTCCAGGTGCAGGAAGGCCAGCTCTATCCGACGGTCAATGTCGTCGGCAACGTCCAGCAGAACAATCAGTACCAGGGTTTTCCCGGCAACCGGCTGTTCAACGGCAGCGTTATGGGTCAGCTTTCGGTCCCGATCTACACCGGTGGCGCCGCCTATGCGCAGATTCGCCAGGCCAAGGAACTGCTGTCGCAGGCACGCCTTCAGGCCGACCTGCAGCGCGACATGATCCGCGCCACCGTCGTGTCTAGCTGGGGCCAGTTGGAGACCGCCAAGGCCGTCATTCGCTCCTCGCAGGCGGCGGTGAAGTCGTCGGAGATCGCGCTCGATGGCGTCCGCGAAGAGGCCAAGGTCGGGCAGCGCACGACCCTCGACGTCCTGATCGCGCAGCAGACGCTGCTCAACGCCCGCGTCAATCTCGTCTCGGCGCAGCGCGATCGCGTTGTGGCGAGCTACGTCGTCATGGCCGCGAGTGGACGCCTTTCGGCTTCGAATCTTGCGCTCACTGTCGTGCAGTACGACCCGACGATCCACTACGATCAGGTCAAGGACAAGTGGATCGGCCTGCGCACGCCGGATGGCCGTTAACCACGTCTGCAGTCCGTCGACTGCTGGTTAAGACTTCCACAACACTTGTCTGGATCGCGCCTTGCGGAGCGATGGCCACGCGCCCTAGATTGCCTGGACGAAAGCGAGATCGGCAAGCGTGCCGGTCCCGCCTTGACGATTGGCCGCCGCGTCAGGCCGTCGTCAGTCCCAGAGTTTAAGGAAAGCGTCAGAGGCCATGAACGCAGCCGAAACACTCCAGCAGACATCAGCGGCGGCCGATCAGCGGGCCTACGAGCCGTCGATGGAGGAAATCCTTGCCTCCATCCGTAGAATTATCGCCGACGATCAGTCCCTGCCTAACCGCACCTTCGTCCGCGACGGCGAGGCAGCCCTCCGTGCCGCCTTGGACAATCCCGAGGCGCCGTCACTGACCGAGGCCGCGCCTCACGTGCCGACGCCGGTCGAAGCTGAGCCCGCGTCGCCGGTCGCCGAGATGCCAAAAATTATCCCCACGATCGACGAAGAACGGCCGGCGGCGTTGCCGCAAACGCCGCGCCTGGTTTCGGCGGCCTCGCTAGGCCATATCGCGGCTCCGCAATACGCCATGCCTGACACTCCGGTTCGCGCGGGCCCCGTCCATCGCGAAGACAGCGGCTTCGTGCCCAGCGCTCCGAAAGTCGAGGTGCTGCCGGCAGAGCCGGTCGAGGCGCCGCACGTTGAAGTCTCGCGGGCAGCGCCCCGGCGCGATGAAACGGTCGCCGCCGAGGCGCCTGCCGAGACCGATGCGACGCCTCACCCTGCACGCAGGCAGCGTGAAGTCGAGGCGATAACCCCGGAACCCGAGACCGACGCGATGTCCAGCCTGTTCTCCACCGCGACCGATCAGACCGTGACCGCCGCGTTCAACACGCTGGCGGCGAGCCGGCTCGTCGAAAACGACGATGCCTTGAAGGATATGGTCCGCGACATGATCCGGCCCCTGCTGAAGAGCTGGCTCGACGACAACCTGCCAACCATGGTCGAGCGGCTGGTACGTGCGGAAATCGAACGCGTGGGACGCGGAGGCCGTTAGGCCGAGCCATCTTACGGCCGCCTTGAATCGTCCCGGGCGCCCCGCGTTGACTTCGCGAGGCGCCTGCTTCTTTTAGCGGCGCAGATGCGCTTGTCGGCCCGACGCGGCCGCAGGATTGCGCGACCACGCCGTCTCTCGCTGAAGAACCAAATCATGGACAAGACATTCGATCCCGCTACCGCCGAGGGGAAAATCGCGCGGCGTTGGGACGAAGCCGAGGCTTTCAAGGCCGGCCGCCCCGAGCGGGCAGGGGCGGAGCCCTATACGATCGTCATTCCGCCGCCGAACGTCACCGGCGTGCTGCACATGGGCCACGCGCTCAACAACACGCTGCAGGACATCCTCTGCCGCTTCGAACGGATGCGCGGGCGCGACGTGCTGTGGCAGCCCGGTACCGATCACGCCGGCATCGCCACCCAGATGGTGGTGGAGCGCCAGCTCGCCGAGCGCGGCGAGCCGAATCGCCGCGCCATGGGCCGCGCCAAGTTTCTCGAGCGGGTCTGGGATTGGAAAGCGGAGTCGGGTGGTGCCATCGTCGAGCAACTGCGTCGCCTCGGCGCCTCCTGCGACTGGTCGCGCGAACGCTTCACGATGGACGAGGGGCTGTCGCGCGCCGTCGTCAAGGTTTTCGTCGCGCTGCACAAGCAGGGCCTGATCTACAAGGACAAGCGTCTCGTCAACTGGGACCCGAAGCTGCTCACCGCGGTCTCCGACATCGAGGTCGTGCAAGTCGAGACCAAGGGCCACCTCTGGCACTTCCGCTATCCCGTGGTCGACGACCAGGGGCAGCCGACCGGCGAGACGATCGTCGTCGCGACGACGCGGCCCGAGACGATACTCGGTGACGCCGCCGTCGCCGTGCATCCGGACGACGAGCGCTACACCCATCTTCAGGGCAAGCGCGTGCGCTTGCCGCTGGTCGGTCGTCTCATTCCCATCGTCGCCGACACCTATTCGGATCCGGAAAAGGGGACGGGCGCGGTGAAGATTACGCCGGCGCACGACTTCAACGACTTCGAAGTTGGGCGGCGGCATGATCTGCCGCTGATCAACATTCTGGATGCCGAGGCGCGGCTCCTGCTGCAGGGCAACGAAGCTTTTGTCGCCGGCCTGAGCGACTCCACCGAGGCCGTCGCCACGGTGTTACACTTCCACGGCCTGTCGCGTGAAGAGGCGCGCAAGCGCATCGTCGAACTGATGGACGAAATGGGCCTTTTGGAACGCGTCGAGCCGCATGGTCACGCCGTGCCGCATGGCGACCGCTCCGGCGTCGTCATCGAGCCCTGGCTCACCGATCAATGGTACGTCGACGCCAAGACCATGGCCGCGCCGGCACTCGCCGCCGTGCGCGACGGTCGTACCCGCTTCGTCCCGAAGAATTGGGAAAAAACCTACTTCGATTGGCTCGACAACATTCAGCCCTGGTGTATCTCGCGCCAGTTGTGGTGGGGGCATCAGATCCCGGCCTGGTACGGACCGGATGGTCGGGTCTTCGTCGAGGCGAGCGAAGCGGAGGCGCTGACGGCGGCGGGTGCGCACTATGGCAAGAAGGTCGACCTCGTCCGCGATGAGGACGTGCTCGACACCTGGTTCTCTTCCGCGCTCTGGCCGTTCTCGACGCTGGGCTGGCCGGACAACGAAGCCGACGTCGCGCGCTATTATCCGACCACCGTCCTCGTCACCGGCTTTGATATCATCTTCTTCTGGGTTGCCAGGATGATGATGATGGGTCTGCACTTTCTCGGCGAAGTGCCGTTCCGCGATGTCTACATGCATGCCCTGGTGCGCGACGCCAAGGGCGCCAAGATGTCGAAGTCGAAGGGCAACGTCATCGATCCGCTTGCCCTGGTCGACGAGTTCGGCGCGGATGCTTTGCGCTTCACGCTCGCCGCGATGGCGGCGCAGGGCCGCGACATCAAGCTCGCCACCTCGCGCGTCGAGGGCTACCGCAACTTCGCGACCAAGCTTTGGAACGCCGCCCGCTTCGCCGAGATGAACGGCTGCGTCCGCTCGGCCGGCTTCGATCCGCGCGCCACGACGGTGTCGCTCAACACCTGGATTCTCGGCGAGGCCGCGAAGGCACAGGCGGAGGTGACCACAGCGCTCGAAGGCTATCGCTTCAATGACGCGGCCAATGCGGCCTATCGCTTCGTCTGGAACATCTTCTGCGACTGGTATCTCGAGCTTGCCAAGCCCGTGCTGCAGGCTGAGGTGCCGACCACCGGCAAGGCGGAGACCCAGGCAACCACCGCCTTCGTCCTGGACGAAATCGTCAAGCTGCTCCACCCGTTCATGCCCTTCATCACCGAGGAGCTTTGGGCGATCAAGGGCGAGCAAGGCCCGGCGCGGGACGGCGTGCTGGCGCTTGCCACCTGGAGCGATCTGTCCGGCTTCGAGAATCCCGCGGCCGAGGCCGAGATCGGCTGGGTCGTCGATCTCATCTCCGAGGTGCGATCGGTGCGTTCCGAAATGAACGTGCCGGCCGGTGCGCAGATCCCGCTGGTGCTGATTTCCGAGCAACAGGGGGAAACCGCCGAGCGGAAGGCCCAGTGGGAGGCGACGATC
>NZ_LMUU01000122.1:14239-21622 GCF_009765775.1 Beijerinckia sp. L45 | reverse complement strand
GATCCAACGCCCTCGAGGGCGAAGCGATCCGGCGAGCGGAGGACAAGCGATGAGCGGGTCGACCACGGGACTTTCGGGTGCCCTTGCGCTGCTGCGGAGCGCCAAACTCATTCCGGTGCTCACGATAACTGATCTTACCCACGCGGTGCCCCTCGCCAAGGCGCTGGTGGCCGGCGGCGTCCGCACCCTAGAAATCACGCTTCGCACCGCCTTTGGCGCCCAGGCTGCTGCAGCGGTCCGTGCCGAGGTTCCGGACGCGATGGTCGGACTCGGCACCGTGCTCACCGCGCACGACCTCGCGATTTGCAAGGAGCACGACCTGCACTTCGCCTTCAGCCCGGGGGCCTCGCCTGCTCTGCTCGACGCGGCGGAAAAGATGGGCATCGATTTCGTCCCCGGTATCCAGACGGCCTCCGAGATCATGGCCTGCCTGGAACGCGGCTTCGACGTGATGAAGTTTTTTCCAGCGGTCCCCGCCGGCGGCATCGCGGCGGTGAAGGCGCTGGCCGGCCCGTTCCCGCATGTCCGTTTCTGCCCGACGGGCGGGATCAACGAAGCGGACACGGCCGCATGGCTGAAACTGCCGAACGTGGTGGCCGTCGGCGGGTCCTGGCTTGCCCCGCCGGACGAGGTCGAGCGCGGCGACTGGGCGGCGATCACGGCGCGCGCCAGCCGGGCCATGGCGGCGCTGGCCTGATTCTCTTTTCACTGGAAGAGAGGGCGCGACCTATTTCTGAGATCAAGGACCAGCATCATGCATGAGCGCGTATCCGAGATCACCGACCGCATCGTCCGCCGCAGCCTCGACGGACGCACGCGATACCTCGACCGGATCGATGCCGCCGCCGACATGGCCCGCCTGCCGCGCCAGAAGCTTGGCTGCGCCAACCAGGCCCACGCCTTCGCGGCCGCGCCTTACGGCGACAAGACGCGGCTGTCGATCGGCCGCGGGCCCAACCTCGGCATCGTCACCGCCTACAACGACATGCTCTCCGCGCATCAGCCCTATGAGCGCTATCCCGAGCTGATTCGCGACGCCGCGCGCCATGCCGGCGGCACCGCGCAGGTGGCCGGCGGCGTGCCCGCCATGTGCGACGGCGTCACCCAGGGCGAGACCGGGATGGAGCTGTCTCTGTTCTCCCGCGACGTTATCGCGCTGTCGACGGCGGTGGCGCTGTCGCACCAGACGTTTGATACCGCCGTCTACCTCGGCATCTGCGACAAGATCGTGCCTGGCCTCGTCATCGGCGCGCTGGCCTTCGGCCATCTGCCGGGCGTGTTCATCCCCGCGGGGCCGATGCTGTCGGGCATCGCCAACAGCGAGAAGGCCCGCACCCGCCAGCTCTATGCGGAAGGCAAGGCGTCGCGCGAAGAGCTGCTGGCCTCCGAGATGGGCTCCTACCACGGCCCTGGCACCTGCACGTTTTACGGCACCGCCAACACCAATCAGATGCTGATGGAGATCATGGGCCTGCAGCTGCCGGGCTCCTCCTTCATCAATCCCGGCACGCCGCTGCGCGATGCGATGACGGTGGAGGCGGCGCGCCGCGCCATGGCGCTGACGGCGTCGGGCAACGCCTACACGCCGATCGGACGCATCCTCGATGAACGTGCCTTCGCCAACGGCGTCATCGGTCTTCACGCGACCGGCGGCTCCACCAACCATACGATCCACCTCATTGCGATGGCGCGGGCCGCCGGCATTACCCTCACCTGGGACGATTTCGCCGACCTCGCCGAAGTCACGCCCCTGCTCTCCCGCGTCTATCCCAACGGCCAGGCCGACGTGAACCATTTCCACGCCGCCGGCGGCATGGGGTTTTTAATCCGCGAATTGCTCGACGGTGGCCTGCTGCACCCGGACGTCTCGACCGTCTGGGGGAGCCTGCGCAGCTATGCCAGCGAGCCGATGCTGGCGGACGACGGCAGCGTCGCCTGGCGGGACATCCCAGCTGCCAGCGGCGATCGCGACGTGCTGCGCGGCATGGCCGAGCCTTTCGCCGCAACGGGCGGCCTCCGCCTGCTCGACGGCGATCTCGGCCGCGCCGTGATCAAGACCTCGGCCGTAAAGGATGATCGTCATATCATCGAGGCGCCTGCCATCGTCTTCGACAGCCAGGAGGCGCTACAGGCAGCATTCAAGGCCGGCGAGCTTGAGCGCGACTTCGTTGCCGTGGTCCGATTTCAGGGGCCGAAGGCCAACGGCATGCCGGAGCTGCACAAGCTGATGCCGCCCCTCGGCGTCTTGCAGGATCGCGGCTTCCGCGTCGCTCTGGTGACCGACGGCCGGCTGTCGGGCGCGTCCGGCAAGGTCCCGGCCGCGATCCACGTCACGCCGGAGGCCGTCGACGGCGGCGGCATCGCCCGGGTGCGCGATGGCGACATGATCCGCGTCGACGCGCCGGCAGGCCGGCTCAGCGTTCTCGTCGGCGATGCCGAATGGGACTCGCGGGAAGCCGATCGCATCGATCTAACGGCCAATGCAACCGGCGTCGGGCGCGAGTTGTTCGCCGCATTCAGGGCCACCGTAGGCGGCGCGGACACGGGAGCGGCGATCTTTTGAGGTTGCGCCTATTGGCTGAGCGAAAAAGATCGATGGATATGACTAAAATAAGCGTCCGATTTGAAGAAAATCAGCGAATTGTTATCGCTCGAATGCTTTGATCCTGGCTGAGATTTCGACCGTCATTTAATTGGCGGCGCTTTGGAAATGCGCGGGCCCGTTTTTCGTCCAGCGGAGCGCCGGAACGACTTTGGAGGAGACGCATGGACGATTCGCACCGCGCCCACGCGCCGCTCGCGCGTAGCGCCATGGCCTTCGTGCTGGCCGGCGGCCGCGGCAGTCGGTTGATGGAAATGACCGACAGCCGCGCCAAGCCCGCGGTCTATTTTGGCGGCAAGTCCCGCATCATCGATTTCGCCCTGAGCAACGCCCTGAATTCCGGCATTCGCCGTATCGGCGTCGCCACCCAGTACAAGGCGCACAGCCTCATCCGCCACCTCCAGCGTGGCTGGAACTTCTTTCGCCACGAGCGCAACGAGAGCTTCGACATCCTGCCGGCGAGCCAGCAGGTCTCCGAAAGCGGCTGGTACGCCGGCACCGCCGATGCCGTCTACCAGAACATCGCGATCATCGAGGGCTACGCGCCGCGCCATGTCGTGATCCTCGCCGGTGATCACGTCTACAAGCAAGACTACGAACCGATGCTGCAGCAGCACGTCGAACAAGGCGCGGATGTCACCGTCGGCTGCATCGAGGTCGCGCGCCTCGAGGCGACCGGCTTCGGCGTCATGGCGATCGATGCCGACGACACGATCGTCTCGTTCCTGGAAAAGCCCGCCGATCCGCCGGCGATGCCGGGCAAGCCTGACAGGGCGCTGGCGAGCATGGGCATCTACATCTTCGAAACGAAGTTTCTGTTCGAACAGCTACGTCGTGATGCCGCCGACCCAACGAGCAGCCATGATTTCGGCAAGGACATCGTCCCCTACATCGTCGCCAACGGCAAAGCCGTGGCCCATCGCTTCGGGCTCTCCTGCGTCCGCTCGTCCGCCGAGGCGGAAACCTACTGGCGCGATGCCGGGACGATCGACTCCTACTGGGAAGCCAATATCGATCTGACGGACGTCGTGCCGGGCCTCGATCTCTACGACCGGCAATGGCCGATCTGGACCTATGGCGAGATCGTGCCGCCCGCCAAGTTCGTCCATGACGACGACGGGCGCCGCGGCAAGGCGACCGATTCGCTGATCTCGGGCGGCTGCATCGTCAGCGGCACCGAGCTGAACCGCACCCTGCTGTTCACCGGCGTCCACGTGCATTCCTACGGCCGCATCGAAGGCGCGGTGATCTTGCCTTACGCGGACATCGGACGCGGCGCGCGGCTGACCAAGGTGGTGGTGGATCGCGGCGTCCATATTCCGCCCGGCCTCGTGGTCGGCGAAGACCCGGTGCTCGACGCGCAACGGTTTCGGCGAACGGAGAAGGGCGTGTGCCTGATAACGCAGCCGATGCTGGATCGCTTGAAAGGGTAAGGGTATCGCCCCAGCTTCAGCCCCCTCATCCTGAGGAGCGCGAAGCGCGTCTCGAAGGACGAGGGATTACCGGCCCGCCCTCGTCCTTCGAGACGCCATCTGCGATGGCTCCTCAGGATGAGGGCTAATTTGGCTCCCGAGAAAGACCTTATGTCCGACCTCCGCAAGATCGCCCTCTTCAGCAAGGAATACCCGCCGCACGTCTACGGGGGCGCCGGTGTGCACGTGGAATACCTGGCGCGGGCGCTCGCAAAGTCGGTCGACGTCGACGTCCGTTGCTTCGGCGAGCAGGCCGAAGACGCGCAAAACCTCAGCGTCCACGGCTATCCGCAATGGGACGAGACCAAACAAAATACCGACTCGCGCTTCGTCGGCGCGATCGACGCCTTTGCCCGCTCGCTGGTGATGGCCAAGGATCGGCTCGATGCCGATCTCGTGCATTGCCACACCTGGTACACCGACATGGGTGGCCTCATCGCCAGCCAGCTTTGGGGCGTGCCCTACATCCTCACCATCCATTCGCTGGAACCGCTGCGGCCGTGGAAGGTCGAGCAGCTCGGCAACGGCTATCATCTCAGCGCCTGGATGGAGCGCACCGCGATCGAGCAGGCCGACGCCATCATCGCGGTATCGCGGGAGACCCGCGAGGACGTGCTGCGGCTGTTCAAGGTCGATCCGGCCCGCGTCCACGTCATTCACAACGGAATCGACCCCGCCGAATACAAGCCGGGCGCGACCACCGGCGTCATGGAGCGGCACGGAATCGACCCGACGCGGCCGTTTCTGCTGTTTGTCGGGCGGATCACACGCCAAAAAGGCATCATCCACCTCGTCAACGCGATCCCCGACATCGATGCGTCGCTGCAGATCGTGCTGTGCGCCGGCGCGCCGGACACGCCGGAAATCCTTCAGGAGATGGAAGCGAGCATCGCCAAGGTTTCGTCGATCCGGCCCGACGTGATCTGGGTGCGCGAGATGCTGCCGCGGGCCGATGTCATCGAACTCTATACGCAGGCCGCGGTGTTCTGCTGCCCCTCGGTCTACGAGCCGTTCGGCATCATCAACCTCGAGGCGATGGCCTGCGAGACGGCGGTCGTGGCATCGGCGGTCGGCGGGATCCCCGAAGTGGTGGTGCCGGAAGAAACCGGGCTGCTCGTCGACGTCGGCCTCAAACCCGGCAGTTTCGATCCGGCCGATCCAGCCGCCTTTTCCGCCCGCCTCGCCGCCGCGATCAATCGCCTTGCGCGCGATCCCGAACTCCGCGCCCGTTTCGGACGCGCCGGGCGCCAGCGGGTTCTCGATCATTTCAGCTGGGACGCGATCGCCGAGACGACGCTGGCGCTGTACAAAACCGTGGTCAGCCAGAAGGCGAAACCCTGATGCTGAAAGCCTACCTCGCCGGCCCCGACGTGTTCCTGCCCGACGCGGCTGCACACGCCGCGCGAAAAGTCGCGATCTGCGCGCGCTACCGGATCGAGGGGCGGCCGCCGCTCAACGAGGACCTGGAGGATCTGGCGCAATACACGGCCGAGCAGGCCTGGACGATCATCTACGAGAAAGACATCGCGATGATGGAGGCCTGCGACATCATCATCGCCAACCTGACGCCTTTCGCTGGCGCCTCGGCGGATTCCGGCACCCTGATCGAAGTCGGCTGGTTCCTCGGCCGCGGCAAACCGATCTTCGGCTACTCGAACACGCGCGTGCCTTTCGCCTCCCGGATGGCCGAACAGCTGCGGCTGGCGCCGCCCGAGCCGTTCGGCATCGCCGTCGAAAGTTTTGACCTGCCGGACAATTTGATGATCCCGGGCGCCGTGCGCAGCGGCGGCTATCCGATCTTCGTGCCGGACGACGACGCGCTTCGCGGCATCGATGCGCTCGACGTGTTCGAAAGCTGTGTCGCCGCTGCTGCCAAACGCATCGGCTGACTTATACCCCAGCCGGCATCCCGTCCTCGTACCAGGACCGCCCGTCGCGCTCCATCAGGGCGATGGCGGCGGACGGCCCCCATGTGCCGGCGGCATAGTGAATCGGGCGCACCAGATGCTCCTGCCACCCCTTGTGGATCGGTTCGATCCAGCGCCATGACACTTCGACCTCGTCGCGGCGCATGAACAAGGTTGGATCGCCGCGGATGACGTCGGTGATCAGCCGCTCGTAGGCGTCGTGCACCCGCCAGTCCGTCGCGTCGCGAAAATTGAGCTGCAGGCTTGCCGGCACCAGCGCCATCCGGCCCGAGCCCGGCGCCTTCATCGTCGTCACCTGCGTGACGCCGTCGTCCGGCTGCAGCCGGATGACAAGCCGGTTTGGCCCGATCGCCCCGAACGACTCCGGAAAGATCGAATGCCGCAACGGCTTGAACGTCACCACGATCTCGGAACATTGTTTGGGAAGGCGCTTGCCCGTCCGCAAGTAGAACGGCACGCCGGCCCAGCGCCAGTTGGCGATCTCGACCTTCATCGCCACGAACGTCTCGGTGCCGCTCATCGGCTGGCCGATATCCTTGAGATAGCCGGAGACCGCGGCCCCCTCGACGGCGCCTGCCCCATATTGCCCACGCACCGTGCAGCTTTTCACCGCGCCGTCGACGATCGGCTTCAGCGCATGCAGCACCTTCAGCTTTTCGTCGCGGACGGAATGTTCGTCGAGCAACGTCGGCGGCTCCATCGCAATCAGGCAGAGCAGTTGCACCATATGGTTCTGCACCATGTCACGCAGCGCGCCAGCGTGGTCGTAATAGTCGCCGCGGCCACCGACGCCGAGCGTCTCCGCACAGGTGATCTGCACGTGGTCGATATCGGCGGAGGTCCAGGGCCTTTCGAACAGCGGATTGGCGAAACGCAGCACCATAAGGTTCTGCACGGTCTCTTTTCCAAGATAATGGTCGATCCGGTAAATCTGGTTCTCGTCGAACACCTTGCCGACGGCGTCGTTAATCTCACGCGACGATTGCAGGTCGTGGCCGATCGGTTTTTCCAGCACGACGCGGGTCTGCGGGGTAATTAAGCCGGCCGCGGACAAGTTGGCGGAGATCGAGGCGAACAGGCGCGGCGCTGTCGCCAGATAAAAAACGCGGACCACGCCGGGATCGGTCAGCAATGCGGCAAGATCGGCATAGCTTGCCGCGTTGCCGGCATCGACACAGACGTAATGCAAGCGCTCGCGAAAAACTTCGCGCGCTGCGGCATCGGATGGATCGGTGTTGGCGAGCACGGCATCGATGAACGCGGTCGGGTCCATCGGTTGATGACCGGTACAGATGATGCGCCCGCGCGGCGGAAGAACACCCTCGGATTCACGTTCCAGCAAGGCCGGGAGCAACTTGCGCCTGGCGAGATCGCCCGTGGC
>NZ_LMUU01000122.1:0-14122 GCF_009765775.1 Beijerinckia sp. L45 | reverse complement strand
CTCTGCGCAGAATGCAAAAACGCCTCCGCTCAAAGAACGGAGGCGCTCTTATTGGCCGGGTCGAAGTCAATTAGCTCGCGCGGGCCATCATGAACAGCAGCAGCGAGCGGCCCGTCACCTGATAGACATCACCGACCTTGAAGGGCTTTTCGGCCTCTTCGTCGGGAATGTTGGTGTCGACCAGCAACGCCCAGCCGCTGCCTTCCGGGGCTTCCGGCAAAGTGAAGTCGACGCCATCCTGCCAGCTGTTCAGCACCAGCAGCATGGTCGCGTCGTCGCCGCGTTTGCGCACGCCGGTCGACTTGGCGCGGCCATCCATCAGCATGCCGAAGCACTTAGTGTTGCCGTCGCCCCATTCCTCGCCTGTCATCTCGCCGCCGTTGGCGTTGATCCAGGTGAGTTCCTTGACCCCGAGATCCTCGTTGTAGTCGGCGGTCAGAAACAGGCTGTGGCGCAGGATGGGATACTTGTGGCGCAGGCCGGTCAGCTTCTGGGTGAAGCGAAGCAGCTCCTCACCCTTCTCTTCGAGCTCCCAGTGTAGCCACGAGATCTCGCTGTCCTGGCAATAGGCATTGTTGTTACCGCCCTGCGTGCGGCCGAACTCGTCGCCGGCGAGGATCATCGGGGTGCCCTGCGAGAGCAAGAGCGTCGCCATCATGTTGCGGATCTGGCGCGCCCGCAGCGCGTTGATCGCCTCGTCCTCGGTCGGCCCTTCAACGCCGCAGTTCCACGAACGGTTGTCGGAGTTGCCGTCCTTGTTGTCCTCGTTGTTCGCTTCGTTGTGCTTCTCGTCGTAGGTGACGGTATCGTTGAGTGTGAAGCCGTCGTGCGCAGTGATGAAGTTCACGCAGGCGTAGGCGCGGCGGCCGCTGTGGTTGAACGAATCCGGCGAGCCGCAGAGGCGCGGCGCCAGCGCAGTAATCGGACCACGGCCGCGCCAGGCATCACGCACCTCGTCGCGGAACTTGTCGGTCCACTCCGCCCAGCCCGGCGGAAAGCTGCCGACCTGGTAGCCGCCCGGCCCGATATCCCAAGGCTCGGCGACGAGCTTGACGCTGCCGAGCACCGGATCCTGCCCGACCGCTTTGAGAAACCCGCTCTCGTTATCGAACCCGTTCGGCTCACGCGCCAGAATTGTGCCCAGATCAAAGCGGAATCCGTCGATGTGCATCTCCTCGACCCAATAGCGCAGGCTGTCGGTGACCATCTGGATGACACGGGGATGCGACAGGTTCACCGTGTTCCCGGTGCCGGTATCGTTGATGTAGTAGCGCGGCTGGTCCGGCAGCAGGCGGTAGTAGTTGGCATTGTCGATGCCTTTGAACGACAGCGTCGGCCCGCGCTCGTTGCCTTCGGCGGTATGATTGTAGACGACATCGAGGATCACTTCGAGGCTCGCCTCGTGGAAGCGGGCGACCATCTCCTTGAACTCTCGCAGCGAATTCGGCACGTCCGCGGCGTAGCGGGGATCCGGTGCAAAGAAGCCGATGGTATTGTAGCCCCAGTAGTTCGCCAGATCCTTTTCTTCGAGTTGGCTATCGTTGACGAAGGTGTGGATCGGCAGCAGTTCGACAGAGGTCACGCCGAGCGTCTTGATGTAGTCGACGACCGCTTTCTGGCCGAGGCCGGCGTATGTCCCGCGCAGCTTCTCTGGCACCAGCGGATTCAGCTTGGTGAAGCCCTTCACGTGGGTTTCGTAAAAAATCGTATCGTCCCAGGGGACGCGGCGGCGGCCAGGCTCGCCCTGCCAGTCAAAGTCGGGATCGACGATCACGCATTTCGGCACAAACGGCGCGCTGTCGCGCTCATCGAAAGTCAGGTCGTCGCCCGATTCCATGACATAGCCGAACACGGCCGGATTCCAGATCAGCTTGCCCGTGTGCGCCCGCGCGTAAGGATCGAGAAGCAGCTTGTTCGGATTGAAACGGTGGCCCTTTTCCGGCTCGTAAGGTCCATGGACGCGGTACCCATAGAAGGTGCCGGGATGGACCTCGGGAAGATAGCCGTGGAAAATCTGATCGGTGTATTCCGGCAGCTCGATCCGGGCTTCTTCGATCTTGCCGGTGCTGTCGAACAGGCACACTTCGACCTTGGTGGCATTGGCGGAAAACAGGGCGAAGTTGGTGCCCTTTCCGTCCCAACGAGCGCCCCTGGGATGCGGCAAGCCTTCTTTGACGCTCGATTGAGTGATGGTCGTCACGTGTCTCTCCGAATGAAATAGGAAAACCCCGCCGTGGCGTCAGGAAAGACGCAGCGTGACTGGCGGGGTCGGTCCGATAACACTTCCGGCAACAAAGCGTTCGCGAGCAAGAACATTCATTTTACGGCGTAGCCCGACGCCTCGAGGACCACGACGCAGGCCGGCGCTCGATCCGTAATAAGTCTCGCATCACACCAATCTGGCGATGTCGACGCGGCAATCGATGCAACCAGTTCGGCCCTGGTCGGTTGGCCAGCCATCAGAAACAAGGAGCATTCCATGACCCTTCTTCGCACCTCGACCAAGATCGCTGCCGCCGCCCTCCTGCTTTCCACGTCGGTGGCCTTTGCCCAGACGTCCAGCGGGAGCATGGGCGGCGCCGGCAATGGCGCTGCTTCGACTGGCTCAGCCGGCGTGAGCAGCGGTGGCGCCTCCACCGGCGGTGGCACGATGGGTCGCAGCAGCAGCACGGGCGGCCCGGAAAGCACGGCAACGTCCGGCACGGGCGGCGCGTCCAACATGGGCGCAGGCGGTTCGGGCGCAGGCGGCGCCGCGCACTAAACGATCATCTGATTGTAGGAAAAAGGCCGTCCTTCGGGGCGGCTTTTTTTCGTCGCTACGATAGCTCGGCGTCTCCGCCCGGACCAACGGCGGCGCGCCAGACGGTTGGCGACGCCATCGCGATCAGGCTGATGCCGGCGTAGGCGGCCTGCGACGCAGCGACGATGATGGCGATGCCCATCATGCCGACACCGAAGTACCATACCGCGAGCCAGCCCAGGCCCGCCGCAACCAGCATGCGCAACGTCCCGCCGAGAAACGGCCAAAGCACGTGGCCTGCGCCTTGTGCCGCGAAGGTGATGACGAAGCCGAGCCCCAACAATCCGTAAGCGGGTGCGACGATCTGCAAATAGGTTTGCGCCGGGCCGAACACGTCGGGGTCGTGGCTGAAGAGGTGGATCCAGCCCGCCGGGATCAGCGCCACGAGGATACCGATCACCTCCATCAGGCCGACACCGACCGCACTACCGACCCAGGCCACGCGTTTGGCCCGCGCGACGTTGCCTGCGCCCATTGCGATGCCGACCATAGTCAGAACGGCCGAGGACAGGCCGAAGAGGATCGGAATCATCACATAGTCGAGGCGCGAGGCAATGCCGTAGCCGGCCAGCGCTTTGACGCCGAACACGCCGACGGCACCCGTCACAAGGATCACCGTGAGGTTCAACTGGACCGTGCTCAAGGCCGCAGGAAAACCCACCTTCAGAATGTCCGCGAACAGCCGCCCTTCGAGCGGCACGAGCCGGAGTTTCAGCCCGGCGCGACCCGACGCCATGTAGCGCGAAAGGACGATGAGGGCACCGCCATAATACAGGCCGAAGGCGATGCCGGCGCCGCCGATCCCGAAGGCCGGGATGGGACCGAAGCCGAAGATCAGCGCCGGCGATGTGGGAATCAGGATCAGCGCCCCCACGAGCGTCACCATCGCCGGGACCTTGACGTTGCCCGACCCGCGCAGTGCAGACGCTTGAAGATTGACGATCCAAACCGCGATGGCCCCGGCAAACAGGTAGTTCGAGTAGCGGATCGCCGAGTCGAGGGCGTCGCCCCGACCGCCCAGGGCATGATACAGCGGCGGCCCGCCGATCCGCGTCCCGATTGTAAACACCGCACCGAAGACGACGGCGAGGACGATGGCATGCAGCACGAGCGCGTCGGCATCACCTTGCCGCCCGGCGCCGAGCGCGCGTGACACGGACGAGGCAACGCCGCTTCCCAAACCGCCGTTGGACATGGTCGTCATCAGCATGAAGACCGGGAAGACCAGCGCGACGCCAGCGAGCGCTCCGGTGCCGAGAAAGCCGACATAGTAGGCTTCCGCGATGTTCACCGCCGTCTGCGCGATCAACACCGTCATCGTCGGCAATGCGAGCCGCAGCAGGATCGGCAGGATCGCCCCCTGCAGGATTGCGGCGCGGGCGGCAGCCTTTCGATCGATGGGCGCAACCGGCACCATTGGGCGGTTGACCATCGCGTCATCGACGCTGCGTTGCAGGCTCGCAATACCGTCCTCGCTCGATGCCAGCGCCGCGCTCTCTGCAATCATCAGAATAACCCCGTCCGAGCCAGAACGACGACGAACAAAGGCGCCGACATCAGCTCTATTAGCAGGTACCTACCTGTAAATAGATAGCGGGGCCAGGGCGCCGTTGCAACCCGCATCGTCTTGCGGTGGCAAGACAATGCGATGTGCGACCCACAATAAGCCGACAGGCGCTTGATCAGAAGATCCCTCGCGCGCGGCGCGATTGATTTTGCGTGCGACGCAGGGCATAAAGCGCAGCGCGCGGGTGTAGCTCAATGGTAGAGCAGCAGCCTTCCAAGCTGAATACGAGGGTTCGATTCCCTCTACCCGCTCCAATCTCACCAGAGGATCTGCCGATCCACGCGCCATCGTCGAGAACGCCGGGCGGATGCTGATCGCCCACCTATCCGACCTGCATCTGCGAGCGCCTGGGCAGCTTTATCAGGATCTGGTCGACTCCAACGCGATGTGCCTGGCGGCGATTCACCATCTGGTCAAGCTGGTGCCGCAACCGGACCTGGTTCTGGTCTCCGGCGATATCGTCGATACCGGCATGCAAGCAGAATATGCTTTGGCGGCGGAGCTTCTTTGCCTGATCCCGCAGCCGGTCTTTGTCATCCCTGGCAACCACGACGAGCGTGAGGCCTTTCGCGCCTGCTTCGGACACCAGCCCTACGTGGCGCGAACGGGGCCGCTGCATTTTGACGTCGACGACCAAGGGCCCGTTCGGATTCTTGGCCTCGATGTCACGGTTCCCGGTGCGCATCACGGTGATATGGACGACGCCGCATGCCTTTGGCTCGAGGCGCGACTGGCGGAAGAACCGGGTCGACCGACAATCGTCATGATGCATCAGCCGCCGTTCGACAGCGGTATTCCGTTCATCGACACTTACCACTGCCGGCAGGGCAACCGCCTCGCGGCGATCGTTGCGCGCCATCCGGCGGTCGAGCGGATCCTGTGCGGCCACATCCACCGTTTCATGCAGCTACGCTTCGGCGGCACCATGCTGGTCACCGCACCCAGCACGACGACGGCGATCGCCTTGCGCCTTCACGACGACGCGGAACCGGCGTCTTTCATAGAGCCGCCAGCCATGCTCTTGCATCACTGGCGCCCAAAGGTTGGCCTGGTCACCCATTTCGTGCCGATCGGCACGTTTCGCGGGCCCCTCCCTTTCTTCTGAGCGGCACCCACCGAACAAAAACGAAGGCTGCTAGCGCCGCGCGACGAAGACGCCGGTGATCGTAAGCCGGACATCGTCGCCAATCACGGGAAAGAAGGCCGAAAGCCCGAAATCACTGCGCTTGATCGTCGTTGCCGCTTCGAAGCCTGCCTCTCCCGGCTTGGCGATCGGATCGGCGGCGGCATCGAGATAATGCACTTGCAGAATCTCGGCCTGCGTCACGCCATGCAGCGTCAGGATCCCGGTGATGTCGGCGGTATCCGGCCCGGTCGCCGTCACGACGGTGGAGATGAATGTCGCCGTCGGATAGCGCGCGGCATCGAACCAGTTGGGACCCTTGAGATCGGCGTCCACCGCGCCATTGCCGGTGGCGAGCGACGCGACCGGCATGGTGACCTGCAGCGTGGTCTCCGTCGGCTTGGCCGGATCGATCCGCAACGACCCCGACGCATCGGAGAACGTGCCGGAATAGTAGGCGAACCCGAGTCGCATGAGCGAAAAACCGATATGCGTGCGGCTTGCGTCGAGCGCGTAGGCGCCCGCCTTCAGCGGGCCGTCGCGGCCAGCCGTCTGGGCCGATGCGACCGCGCCCCAGACCATGGCGACTATCAGAACGGCCGCGCGGAGAAACGTTCTTGTCATGGGTCCCGATCGTTGTCTGCGAGCTCGTCATCGGGCTCAGGGGTCCGGAAGTCGAGCACGGATTGCATCGAACACGGGCTCTTGAAGCGATGGCGCCATCCGCCGCAGCACAAAGACGTCGCCCCGGCGACAAAAGCCGGCAAGCGTGGCAAGTGTCGCCTTGAGCGGCACTGTCGAGCCCGGCGTTTCGCTGAGCACGATCGCCGCCGGCGCGAGGGCGCGCCGCGCCAAGACGTCGAGCGCTGTCAAGAGGTGACTGATCGCGCCGAGCCCGGTCGGCGACACCAGTACGACGGGAATCGCGAGCGCTGCCATCAGGTCGAGGATGGTACGGCCGGGCTCCAGCGGCACCATGACGCCGCCGACCCCTTCGATGATCGTCGTGCGATCCGGCAGCAGCGTGGCACGACAGGCCGCGACGATCGCATCGAACGACAGGGTGCGCCCTTCCAGCGCCGCCGCCATGTCCGGCGACAACGGCGCCGCGAAGCGCCAGGGGGAGATGCGGGCGATGGCCTCGGGTGTGACCGGCTCGCCGAGGGCCGCGAGCAACCGGCCCGTGTCGCTGCCCTCGGGATTGGCCGGATCGAAGCCGCTGATGACGGGTTTTAGCGCGTCGACATGCTGCGCCGTCCTCCGGCAAGCCGCGATCAGCCCGGCGCTGACATAGGTCTTGCCCGCGTCGGTCCCGGTCGCCGTGACGAAAACGCCCGGCATTAGGACGCGACGCGATGCGCCGCCGCACCGAACAGGTCTGCGAGCCGCACGGTGATGACCTCGGCGAGGCGTGCGATGTCGCTGTCGGCGTGGGCCGCGGAGAAGGCGAAGCGCAGCCGGGCGGTGCCCGGCGGTACGGTCGGCGGCCGGATCGCGGTCACGAGAAAGCCTTCCGCTGCCAGCACGGCAGACGCCCGCAACGCGGCCTCGGGGGGCCCAAGCAGCAGCGGCACGATCGGGCTTTCCGCTTCGGGCAGCCCGAGCGCGGCGGTGAATAGCCTCGCCTTGCGCAGCGGTTCGCCGGCCAAACCCGGATCCGCGGCGATGACGTCAAGCGCGGCCAAAGCTGCGGCCACGCTCGCCGGCGGCAGACCGGTGGAATAGATCAGCGAGCGCGCCCGCGTCTTGATCAGGTCGATCACCGGCTGTGAGGCGCAGAGATAGCCGCCATAGCCGCCCACCGCCTTCGACAGCGTGCCCATCTGCAGCGGCACCTGGGCGATGGCCGGATCGTGCGGCATGACCCCGAAGCCATGGGCATCGTCGCTCAGCAGCCAGGCGTCGTGGGCCTGTGCCAGCGCGGCCAAGTCCGCGATCGGCGCGCGGTCGCCGTCCATCGAAAACACGGTTTCCGTCACCACGAGTACGTGGCGCGAGGCGCCACGATGCGCCTCGAGCAAGGCGGCGGCGTGCGTGACATCGTTGTGGCGAAACGTCATCACGCGCGCCTGGGATAGCCGGGCGCCGGCGTGCAGGCAGGCGTGCGCCAGATCGTCCAGCAGGATCAGGTCGTCCAGCCCCACCAGGGCGCCGATCACCCCGATGTTGGCGAGGTAGCCGGAGCCGAAGACGCAAGCCGCCTCCGTGCCCTTCAACGAAGCCAGGCGGGTTTCGAGGGCCTCATAAAGCGGATGGTTGCCGGTCACCAGCCGCGAGGCCCCGGCGCCGACACCATAGCGCTCCGTGGCCGCGATGGCCGCCGCCTTCACCGCTGGGTGGGTCGAGAGGCCGAGATAGTCGTTGCAGGAGAAGGACAACAGCCTGCGCCCGTCACGGATCACCCACGGAAAGGCATCGCGCGCGGTTGCGACGAGGCGGCGGCGCAGCGCGGCCTTGTCGAGGGCGTCAAGTTTGGCGGTTGCGAAACGATCCAGGGACTGCATGACGTCGATCAGTTGCTGCGAAACGGCCCTCTCTCTGGCGCGCGCGGGCGCAAAATGCAAAACCCTCGAGATGACGACGCTAAATCCCGAATGGCTCCGCGACGGCTATCCGCATATCTGGCGGCCCTATAGCCAGATGAAGACCGCCTTGCCCCCCCTTCCCGTCGTCGCGACCAGCGGGGCGCGCATCACGCTCGCCGACGGACGCGAACTGGTCGACGGCATCGCCAGCTGGTGGACCGCCTGCCATGGCTACAATCATCCCCACATCCGCGACGCCGTGCGCCGTCAGCTCGATTGTATGCCACACGTCATGTTTGGCGGCTTGGCGCACGAGCCGGCGTATATCCTAGCGCAGCGCCTTGCCGCTTTGCTGCCGGGCGATCTGAGCCGCGTGTTCTTTTCAGATAGCGGCTCCGTCGCCGTCGAGGTCGCGATGAAGATGGCGATCCAGTTCGGGCTCAATCGCGGCGACCGCGGCCGCACGAAGATTTTGGCGTTTCGCGGCGGCTACCACGGTGACACGCTCGCGACGATGGCGGTCTGCGACCCGGAGGAGGGCATGCACGCGATGTTCAAAGGCGTGCTGCCGGAGCAGATCATCGCCGACCTCCCCGTCGACGATGCGAGCCGCGCCGGTTTCGAGGCCCTGCTCGCTCGTGATGCTGACAAGATCGCCGCGATCCTCGTCGAGCCGCTGGTTCAGGGTGCCGGCGGCATGCTGTTTCACGCGCCGGAGGTTCTGGTGACCCTCCGTAAGGCCGCAACGCGCCACGGCATCCTGTTGATCTTCGACGAGATTTTTACCGGATTTGGGCGCACCGGCTCCTTGTTCGCGTGCGGCGACGCGGTCGTTCCCGATATCGTCACGCTGTCGAAGGCACTGACCGGCGGCACAATGGCTCTGGCTGCGACCGTCGCTTCGTCAAAGGTGTTCGACGCCTTCTGGGACGAGGCCCCCGGGCACGCGCTGATGCACGGCCCGACGTTCATGGCCAATCCGCTCGCCTGTGCCGCCGCCAACGCGTCGCTCTACCTTTTCGAAACCGAGCCGCGTCTGGCTCAAGTCGCAGCGATTTCCCAGACAATGCGGAGCGGCCTCGACGTGCTGAGAGGCCGGCCCGGCATCAAGGATGTGCGGGTGCTGGGCGCGATCGGTGTGGTCGAAATGGACAGAATTGACGACCTGGAGGCGCTCCGCGCCCGCTTCGTCGCCGCGGGGGTCTGGGTGCGCCCGTTTCGCACGATCATCTATCTCACGCCTGCTCTCACCATCTCGGGAGAGGAGCTTGGGCTGCTCGTTGCGGCAGTCGTGACAATTGCAACGCAGGCCGGAGCAAGCCCATGACCGATCGTATCAAACGTCCGAAAAAGGAGAACTTGCCGACCAAGATATGCGCCACGTGCGGACGCCCGTTCGCCTGGCGAAAAAAGTGGGAAAAGGTATGGACGGAGGTTCGTTACTGCTCTGACCGGTGTCGCGGCAACAAGCCGGCAGCGACCACCTGACACGTATTCAATGAAGAGAGAGAGGCCATCTGCGATGGCCTCCCGGTCAGCATCAAACCGAACTCAGTTGTGGTCGGATGCCGTGGCAGGCTGGGCGCCCCCGGAGCCAGCCGTCGCGCTTGCCGGACTACCCGATCCGGCGGACCCCATCGTGTTCTGCCCGTTCGAGCTTTTTCCGCTGAGGGTACGGTTGCCATTGACGATCGACGATTCCGTCGTGGATCCGACAGTCCCCTCGCCGGCTCTCGTGCCTTGGGCCAAAGCGAACGTTGACGAAGCGATAACGGCCGCCGTAGCGAGCGCCATGGTCGTGTTCAAGATACGCATATAAAGCTCCCTGCTAACTTTCATTTTGCAATGCTGATGGCCTTGCAACAGGGTTCTACCGCTATTGTTTCATGCGAACACTATTAGACTAATGGCCGGAACCATTGATGTCCCCTCAAAGCAGACAGGGAGATCAGTCGAAAACAGTGTTGGCGCGAGGGCTTTGTTGCCCAATGTGTTTCGCAGCCTCGGGCGGCATTCCGAGCGCAAGGCCAAAGCCGCCTTTGTTAGCAATCGAAAAGGTTGCCGACGCGGCAACCTTTCCTGTTGTCTTGAAAGCCTAGTTGCGGTTGGGATTGCCGCCGACGGGGCCGCCGGTCGCCGTGCCTTTTGTGGTCCCGGTCCCGGAATCCGTACCGGTCATCTTGGAGGTCGAGTTGCTGCGACCCATTGTGGTCTGCTGCGACGGCGGCATGGCGGACATGCTGCTCGACGTTCCCGTCGCAGCTTCGCCTGCATTTCCGGTATCGCGGTTCTGCGCAAATGCCACTGGCGCCGAAACGATCAGGGCTGCGGTGGCAAGCGAGAAAGCTGTTCTTGAAATTCGCATCGAATAGCTCCTTTTGAGGTGCCGCTGTTCGGCATACGAGGCGCTAACGAGGTTTGACCACGATTGTTTCATGCGATGGCCGCTTCAGCGGCCAGAACTGCCGATGTCGCCCTCGATGCCGCCGACAAACCCGGAGCCGAGGTTTGTGCCGTAGCCGGCATGCGCGCCGAGATCCTGTGGTCCACTCGAGCGGCACCCGATGTGACACGGCGCGCCACCAACAGTGGCTTGGCTGTTTCCATCAACATCGCCAAGGTCGCCCCCTGCATAGGAGCCCGCCCAGCGCGACGAGTCTTGCGCGACGGCGGGGCCCATCACCGCAACCCACAGCGCGGCACCGGCCGCCATCCTCAAATCGATCCCCATGTTGCTACCGCCGCCATGCCTGTCCAACTCTTGCAATCACTACAGTGGGAAGGTGGCCAATCGTTGACGGCCGGTGCGGGTTTGGCCGGCGTCCGGTTCGCAATGGCTGGCCAAGCGCTGGATTGCGCGCTGCGCGAGAGCGGATGGACGCGCCAAGCCCGCTTGGAGTGCCGTCGAAACGGTCTGTCGAGGGATCTGCACCGCTGCACGTGAGGGCCAGCGAAGAATGGGTTGGTGGGAGAGGAAGGACTCGAACCTTCGAAGGCTTAGCCAGCGGATTTACAGTCCGCCCCCTTTGCCGCTCGGGACACTCTCCCACGCCACGGTCCCGAAGAGCCGCGTGGTGCAGGGGCTTATGAGTAGCCGGCTTCCCGCTGTCAACCCGGAACCGTCCAATCGCTGTGCGAAGCCGATGCAAATTGCGGCCGAGCCGCGCGCGTGCCATGGATCGCGGCAGAGCATCGCACGCAAAGTCCAGAACTTTCCGTGCGATACTCAGCCTCCAAACTCTAAACGTGAGAGCGATGGCTCACCGCTTAAGTGAAACCACTTAAGCGGCCAGCGCTCTAGCCGCCTTGCAGGAAGTGAAGCCCGTCGTGACGAAACCGCCCTATCCGAAAAAGACGTCCGACATCAGCCGGCCGCCGCGCCGCGAGAAGCGCTCCGACGGACCTGCCACCGGCGCGCCGCGCCTGTTCAAGCGGCCGCGTGCCGAAGACGGCCCGCCCGCCCGCGCCAACCATCGCTCGACCGGCAGCTCCGCAACCCTGATCTACGGCTTCCACGCCGCCCGCGCCGCCCTCGTCGCCGGTCGCCGCAATTTCATCGCCATGCACGCCACCGAGGCGGCCGCCAACAAGCTTGCCCTCGACATCACCCGGGCCGGCCTGCAGCCGCGCATCGTCACGACGGATGAACTCACCCGGCGCCTTGGCGCCAATGCCGTGCATCAGGGCGTGCTGTTGGAGGCCGGCCCGATCGAGCCGATCGACCTCTCCGAGATCGTCGACCGCAGCGGGATCGTTCTGGTGCTCGACCAGATCACCGACCCGCACAACGTCGGCGCCATTCTGCGTACGGCGGCAGCCTTCGGCGTCGATGCGCTGGTGACCACCACGCGCCATGCGCCGGACTTCACCGGCGTTGTCGCCAAGGCCGCCTCCGGCGGGCTCGACCATGTGCCGATCGCCGAAGTGACCAACCTTGCCCGCGCGCTCGAAGAGCTCGGCCAGATGGGCTATTTCCGCGTCGGCCTCGATTCGGAAGGCCCGACGTCGTTCGAGCAGATCGCCCTGCCCCGGCCGGTCGCTCTCGTGCTCGGCGCCGAAGACAAGGGCCTGAGGCGGCTGACCCGGGAAAATTGCGACGCCCTCGCTCGGCTCGACATGCCCGGCGCCATCAAGAGCCTCAACGTGTCCAACGCCTGCGCCGTGGCCTTGACACTGACCAAGCTGCGGCTCGGCGGCGGCCTGCCGCCGATCTGACGATTGCGAACCGCGATTCGGTCGCTCGGCCTGCCGTCGCGCCTTGTCGCGGCGGCATACCCGATCCGGGATTCGCTAGAATCCTGAGGATTCTAGACGAACGTCCCATGCCGCCTCCATCGACGGAATTGGTTCGATCTTCTACTAATAGACGAGAATTTCGATAGCTCGATAATCTGCATTGCGATACCGAAGAGAAGAAGGCGAAAATCGGTCGTCTTCAAGGCATGAGCGCGGCGCCTACGTCAGTGCCGTGTCGGCCAAAGTAAATGCGATGACGATCGGCCAACGATCGCTCGGAAATCCAAGACGATGCCGGCTCTGCCGGCACAAGGGGGGCACTGTGTTAACGACCAACCAACAAGACATTTACAACAACCCGAAATTCCAGCGTCTCGTCAGGACGCGGCGGGCCTTTGCCTGGACCCTGACGGCGATCATGCTGGTCATCTACTTCGGCTATATTTTCCTCGTCGCTTACGACAAGCCTCTTCTTGCGGAAAAAATTGGCGGCGGCACGACGTCGCTTGGCATCATCGTCGGCCTCGGCGTCATCCTCTCCGCGATCATCCTCACCGGCATCTATGTCTTTGCCGCAAACAGCCGCTTCGACGCGATGACCAGCGACCTCAACCGGGATCTGATCTGATGGCGCGCCGTTTTCCCTATGCCACGGCCGCCGCAGCCGCGATCACCCTCGGTGGCGCCAGCATCGCCTGGGCCGCCGGGGCCCTCGAAGGCACCGTCGTCAAGCAGTCGCTGAACGTCGAAGCCATCGTCATGTTCGTCGCCTTCGTCGCTCTGACTCTTTACATCACCTACCGCGCCGCCGCCGCGACCAAGTCGACGTCCGACTTCTACGCTGCGGGCGGTGGCATCACCGGCCTGCAGAACGGCCTGGCGATGGCCGGCGACTATATGTCGGCGGCATCGTTCCTCGGCATTTCCGGCCTCGTCTACAAGAGCGGCTACGACGGCCTGATCTACTCGATCGGCTTTCTCGTCGGCTGGCCGATCGTGCTGTTTCTCATCGCGGAGCGGCTGCGCAACCTCGGCAAGTTCACCTTTGCCGACGTCGCCTCGTTCCGCCTGGCGCAGACGCCGGTGCGCCTGCTCTCGGCGATCGGGACACTGGTGGTGGTGGCCTTCTACCTCATCGCCCAGATGGTCGGCGCCGGTCAGCTCATCCAGCTGCTGTTCGGGCTCGATTATCTCTATGCCGTCATCACCGTCGGCGTGTTGATGATCATCTACGTCGCCTTCGGCGGCATGAAGGCGACGACCTGGGTGCAGATCATCAAGGCCTGTTTGCTGCTCTTCGGCGCGACCATCATGGCCCTGCTGGTGCTGATCAAGTTCAACTTCAGCCCCGACGCGATGTTCGCCGCCGCGGTGAAGATCCATCCGAATGGCGATGCCATCATGGCACCGGGCGGCTTCGTCGCCGACCGCATCTCGACCATCTCGCTCGGCGTCGCGCTGATGTTCGGCACCGCAGGTCTGCCGCATATTCTGATGCGGTTCTTCACGGTGGCGGACGCCCAGGCAGCGCGGAAATCAGTGTTTTATGCCACCGGCTTCATCGGCTACTTCTACATCCTCACCTTCATCATCGGCTTCGGCGCGATCACGCTGCTGATGAACGATCCGTCGTTCTTCAAGCTGCATCCGGACGGCACGTTCAACAAGATCACCGACCTTCTCGGCGGCCCGAACATGCCGGCGGTGGCGCTCTCCAAGGCGCTTGGGGGATCGCTGTTCTTCGGCTTTATCTCCGCCGTCGCCTTCGCGACCATCCTGGCCGTCGTCGCCGGACTGACGCTGTCCGCCGCTTCGGCGATCAGCCACGATCTGTACGCCTCGGTCATCGCCAAGGGCCGCACCACCGAGCG
>NZ_LMUU01000121.1 GCF_009765775.1 Beijerinckia sp. L45 | reverse complement strand
ACGCCGCCCGCGATCAGGACAACCAGGACGATCGGCAGGATGCGGCTGCGATGTGGTTTAGCGGCCAACGGTTGCCTCCCTGTTCGCCAGACGTGTCGCCAGGGCGCCGAGCAGCGCGTAGGCGCCGGTCAGAACCCAGAGCGTCAGCCAGTCCCGCGAGACATCGTGCAGGCTGGCGCCCATCTGGTTGATGCGGACCAGCCCGTCGATCGCGGAGGTGCTGGGGAAAAGCCGACTTGCGGTGCGTAAAGCATCCGGCAGCGCTTCGAGCGGCCATGATACGCCGACCATGAAGAACAGCGGCAGTGCTACGGCCATGAACATGAGCACCGCGCTCTCGCGCCGCTTGAACCAGGCCCCCGCGAATTGCGCGAGAAAGCTTACAGAGAGAACGAAGGGAATGGCCATGGCCAAAAGGTCGAGCGGCTTGCCCAGCGTCGAGAAGCCGTAGGCGTGGGGCAACACGACCAGATACAGCGCCAACCCTGGCGCCGCGAAGAGCAGATGCGTCAGCGCTTGCCCGACCACCGCGCGCAGCCCGCCACGCCGCCGCCGCCCGCTTCGCCCCTCCGACGCGAACGCCACGCCGCCGAGCGTGGCGACGCCCATGAACAGGCTTTGCTGCACGATGAGGAGGAAGGCGGCCGGAACCACGTAGCTTGCGTAGCCGCCTGTCGGATTGAACAGGGGTTCGCTCACCACCTTGATCGGTGAGGACCGCGTGAGGGCGGCCTGCACCAGACTGCCGTTCAGCCGGGCGCCGCGTGTGGCGATCCTGGCGCTGACCGTCGCGCTGGCTTCCGAAATGCCCTGCAGCATGCGGCTGTAGAGCAGGAAGTAGGCGGAATCGACGTAGGCCGGGATCCGCGCCTTGTTGCCTTTCAGGACCTCGCGTTCGGTGCCTTCGGGAATGCCGAGAATGGCGAAGACCTCGCGCCGGCCGAGCGCCTTCTGTGCCTCGGCGAGCGATTCCGCGCGGACCGCGACGCTGACGGCCTCGTCGGCGTTCAATGTCTCGATCAGATCGCGGCTGAGTTCAGTGCGATCGAGGTCGACCACGGCGACCGGAATGCCGCGCAGCAGCTGCCCGAGGTAGGGCTGCGGATACAGCACCCCGTAGATCACGGGCGCCAGGAGGATCATGCCGAGCGCGCCTTTGTCGCCGAGGATCCGCCAAGCCTCGGCGACCGTCGTCTTGCCGAGCCCGCGGATGTCGCGGAACGCACGCACCGGCTCGGGTGCCTTGACGGGGCCGCGGCGCGCGACGGCGCGCAGACGCCACCATGCGAGCGCGAAGAAGAGGATCGCGAGGGCGCCGAGCGCGCCGAACGGCTTTGCGGAGTCGGCAGCCGGCAGCCCGCGGGAGGCTTGGTCGAACAGGATCTCGATGTACCAGCGCAGCGGCATCGCCGCGCCCCAAAGCTGCGCGAAGGTGCTCATGGCGAGGATCGGAAATCCGACCCCGGCGAAGCCGAAGGCCGGCGAACAGTAGAGCGCGGTCACGCTCAATCCGGTCGCCAGGTTGCGAGTCAGCAGCTGGAACAAAGCGCCAAGCGCGAGATAGGCGATGATCAGCATGCAGGCGGCCGCTCCGAGCAGAACCGAGTCGCCGCGAAACGGAATATGCTCGACGTGGCTGATGACGGCGGCCTCGACGACCATCATGATGACGAAGATGCCGAACAGCGGCGCGAGCTTGCCGACGAGCGCGGCCAGCGGGCTGCCGCCCGCCGCCTTCATCCAGGCGCCCACGCTACGCGGCGACGAAAACTCCGAGCCGACGGCATAGCCCGCGGCGGCGGCGGCCAGCACGTGGAGGATCGTCGGCAGGATCGCGCGCAGCAGGAATTGCGCGTAGTTCATCGCCGGGTTGGTCAGGACATATTGTTCGACGACCAGCGACCCCGGTTTGAACGCGCTCGTCGTCGGCGCCGCGGTCGCGGGAAGCGCTGCAGTGGCCGCGTTGATGGCGCCCGTGACGGCGCTCGACGCGCTGTTGCCCGGGGTAAAATACTGCCTGTTGTAGAAGACCACGATCTGCGGATGCTTTTGCGCGGCGAGATCGCGTTCGAAGTGTTCCGGGATGTACACGGCGGCGATGGCGCGGCCGGAGCGGATCGCATGCATCGCGTCCGTGAGGTCGTTGGAACGCGCGGCAACGGTGACCCCCGGCGCGGACGTGATCGCCTGCACGTAACGCAGTGACGTCGGGGTGCGATCGGCGTCGGCAACGGTGACGTTGAGGTCGCGGATCACCGCGCCGCTGAATGTCCAGGCGAGCAGCGCGAAGGCGATGAGCGGCACGCCGATGGCGAGAAACAGCGCCAGGCGATCGCGCCGCATCCAGCGCAATTCGCGCGTGGCGACGAGCAGAAAGCCGGGGCGGGCAGGCGGCCTCATCGGGTCTTGCCCGGCCAATCCGCATAGACGCTCATGCCCGGCCTGAGCTCCGGGATCGGCGTCACGGGATAGGCCCGCACTTCGAACGTCCGCAGGTCGAAATCGCCGGTCGCACGTGTCGCCCGCCAGCCCGCATATTCGCCGCGTGTCGCGATGACCTTGATCGCCGCGGTGATGAGCCGGTCGCCGAGCGCGGGGACACGCATCTGAAATTGCTGGCCGACGTGAAGCCCCTTGACGAGATCTTCGCGGAGATCGAAGCGCAGCCAGACGTCGCCGAGATCGATCAGCGACAGCAACGGCACGCCGGGCGACACGTATTCGCCGCGCTCGGCGCCGATCTGGTAAACCTGCGAGGCGATCGGCGCTTTCACCGTCAGTTCGTCGACCTGCGCCCGGACGGTGTCGACCGAGGCCTGCGCATTGACGACATTGGCATGCGCGACGCCGCGCTCTTCCTTGGTGTAGCCCGCGATGGCTTCGTTGTCGGCCAGGTTGGCCTGATCGGCGGCACGCTGGGCGACCTGCAGCGCGTTGGTGGATTCGTCCAGACGCTGCAGGGGCGCGTTGCCACTGGCGGTCAGTTCCTTGACGCGCGCGTAGGTCTTTTGCGCCAGCGTCAGGTTGGCAGTCGCGGTTTCCACAGCGGCCTTGCGCTGCGCGAGAACCTCGGCGCGGGTGCCGACTTCGATGCGCGTCAGTTCCGCCGCCGCCGCGGCTTCCGCGGCTTCCGCCTGCTTGAGTTTGGCGAGCAATTCGGGATTGTCGATCCGGTAAAGCAGCGCGCCAGCGGCAACGTCCTGGCCGCGTTCGACCGGGCGCAGGCCGACCCGGCCGTCGACACGCGCCGCGATATCGATGCGGGTGGCGTCGGCTTCGCCCTGGATGATCAACGGCTGCGGCTGGATGAGGTACCACAACGTGGTCGCGACGATCGCCGCGATGATGAGGGTCACCAGGATCGCCGGCGCCAGCGCCGTCCGGGGCTTCACGGCCGGCGTTTTGTCGTCAGGCCTGTCGTGCATCGGACCCCCGGTCTGCCGCCTCGGAAACGCATAAACAGACCAGCCGAATTGTCGCGTCGAAACAACCGCGTGGTCTCGACTCGATCTTAGCTGTCTGCGCCGACACTGTCGCCCGTAACTGGCGTCGGGAGCCGATAATTATTTGTCGGGCTTTTGCCTGTATTGACTAGGCCGGCGCCGACAATGCATCGAGCGCAAAACAATCGTGACGTTGTTGTATCGCGTCGAGGCGCCGCCCTGCGAATGGCGCGTGACATCCAGAGACGATGGGACGCCAATCCATTGTCGGCAGAACGACATCGCCGCCTCGTTCGCCTCGATTGCGTCCGACCGCCCGCACGGCTACGGTCCCGCCATGTTGTGCTTGAGTATCCACCGTGGTCGCTGAAGTCTTGGCGTTTGTTTTGGGCTATCTCGCCGGATCGATTCCGTCCGGCGTCGTCGTGACGAAGCTGGCCGGCGTCGCCGACCCGCGCAGCATCGGCTCGGGCAATATCGGCGCGACCAACGTGTTGCGCTCCGGGCGCAAGGATCTTGCGGCCATCACGCTCATCGCCGACGCGCTCAAAGGCACCATTGCCGTCCTCGTCGCCGTGCATTTCGATGCGGGGCAGGGGCCTGTGGCGCTGGGTCTCGTCGCGGCTGCCGGCGCCTTCCTCGGCCATCTGTTTCCGATCTTCCTGCGCTTCAAGGGCGGCAAGGGCGTCGCGACCTTTTTGGGCTGCCTCATCGGGCTCGCCTGGCCCGCCGCGATCGCCTTCGCTGTGATCTGGCTGGCGGCGGTCGCCGCGACGCGGCGCTCCTCGGTCGGCGCGCTGGCGGCAAGCGCCGCCACACCGCTGGCCCTGCTGCTGCTCGGCGAGCGCAGTGCCGCCATGCTCTTCCTCGGCCTCGCCATCCTGCTGTGGATCAAGCATCACGCGAACATCGCCCGGCTCATCGCCGGCACCGAAAGCAAGGTGGGCCAAAAATCATGAGCCCGGACGGCCCGATGTCCGCATCGGCGCCGTTCACCGAGGCCCGGCGGCTCGCCTGGTTGCGGCTCTGGCGCTCGGACAATATCGGGCCGCGCACCTTCCAGACTCTACTGAAACGCTTCGGCAGCGCCGAGGCCGCGCTCGAGGCCCTCCCGGATCTCTTGCGCCACAACAATCCCGGCCGGGCGATCAAGATCGCCGCCGTGGCCGACATCGAGCGTGAGCTGGATCTTGCGGCGCGCTGCGGCGCCCGCTTCATCGCGATGGCGGAGCCCACCTATCCCAAGCTGCTTCTCGAGATTGATAGCCCGCCCGCGGTGATCGCCGCACGCGGCAACCTCGACACCCTGAACCGCGCGGCCATCGGCATCGTCGGCGCGCGCAATGCGTCTGCCGCCGGGCTCGCCTTCGCCGAGCGGCTCGCGCGCGGGCTCGGGCAGGCCGGCTACGTGATCGTCTCCGGCTTTGCCCGCGGCATCGACAGCCGCGCCCATCGCGCCAGCCTCGCCAGCGGCACCATCGCCGTGCTCGCCGGCGGCCACGACAAGCTCTATCCCGCTGACCAACAGCCGTTCCTCGACCGGCTGCTGGAGGATGGTGCGGCGATCAGCGAAATGCCGTTCGGCTGGGAGGCGCGCGGCCGCGACTTTCCCCGCCGCAACCGCCTCGTCTCCGGGCTGTCGCTCGGGGTGGTGGTGGTCGAGGCGGCGCGCCGCTCCGGCTCGCTGATCACCGCCCGCTTTGCCGCCGATCAGGGCCGCGAGGTGTTTGCCGTGCCCGGCTCGCCGCTCGATCCTCGCGCCGAGGGCACCAACGACCTGCTGCGCGATGGGGCCACTTTCTGCTGCGAGGTCGACGACGTGTTGCGCGCGCTTGCCGACCGAGTGCCGGCGAAGGGGCAGGGCGACCTGTTCTCCGACGCTCCCGCGCGTGATGACGAGCCGCTTTGGGACGAGCTCGATCTCTTCGGTAAGGCACCGGCGCCCGAGCCTGCGCGCGAAACCACGCCGCTAGTCTACGACAACGAGGACGAGCCGGCGCCGGGCGGGCTGGAGGAATCCGGCCGCCGCCCCGTCGAGCGCATCGTCGAAAAGCTTGGCCCGACGCCGATCTCGATCGACGAACTCGGCCGCGCCGCGGAACTCGCCTCTCGCGAGGTCCGCGCCGCTTTGCTGGAGCTGGAGCTTGCCGGCCGCATCGAACGCCATGGCGGCGGTTTGGTGTCGCTGATCATGGCGAGCCATTGAACGCTGGCCCGGAAAACGCTTCAGCCCAAGCTTCGCCGAGCCTTGGGCCCGCATGCTGACGTTTCTCTCTTCGCCCCTGCGCAATCTGCTCGCCGGCATGGTGTTCATGCTGGCGGTGTCGGCTGCCGCGACGGGCGCCTACATCCATGCCGGCTGGAGCGTCGGCGACGCCATCTACATGGTCGTGCTCACCGTCTACACCGTCGGCTACGACGAGGTGAACCCGATCAACACGCCCGAACTTCGGGCGATCACCATCGCGCTCGTCATCACCGGCTGCACCGGTATGATCTTCCTCACCGGTACGCTGGTGCAGCTGATCACCGCCAGTCAATTCCAGCAGCTTTTTGGAACCCGCCGCATGCAGAAGGACATCGACGGCCTTACCGGCCACGTCATCATCTGCGGTTTCGGCCGCATCGGGCTGATGCTGGCCCGCGAGTTGCGCGCCGGACAATGCGACTTCGTGGTGCTGGAGCGCGGCGAAAGCCGCCTCGCGGCATGCCGCGACCTCGGCTATCTCAGCCTGCAGGGCGACGCGACCGACGAAGACGTGCTCAAGCTCGCCGGCGTGTCGCGCGCGAGGGCGCTGGCGACGGTGCTGCCGGACGATGCCGCCAACGTCTTCATCACCCTGAGCGCGCGCGGCCTCAACCGCGAGCTCACCATCATCGCCCGCGGCGAGGCGCCGACGACCGAGAAGAAGCTGCTGCAGGCCGGCGCCGACCGCGTGGTGCTGCCGACGCGCATCGGCGCCG
>NZ_LMUU01000119.1 GCF_009765775.1 Beijerinckia sp. L45 | reverse complement strand
TTGCAAACTCGGAGAATCAAAGGCCGCGAGGCCGGTCAACCAATTTCAGGTCGGGCTCTCAGACCCATCAGCGCGGGGCGGTGCCTTGAAACAGCTGATCAAGGCTTGTCCCGGCTCATGGAATTTTGAGCTCGGTTCGAGCGAAGGAGTCGCGGCCGCGATTAAGACAAAGGCCGATGCGACAACCATCTAAATCCGACCCTGCAGACATCTCGAAACGGTGAAGCGACCCGCGGTCAATCACGAGATACGAGTTGCCACGGTTATAGCGAACTGGAAAGGCCACTGAATGTCGCGTCTGATGCACTTGGGGCTTGCCACTGCGGTTTTGTGCGCGGCGCCAGCTGGGTTTCACCCCGCTACAGCCCGCGGCCACAGCGGCTTCCACGGTGGTGGCAGGACGCGAAGCGTGCCCCCGGTGTACGTCATCATCAATGCGGTTGAGATCAAAGATGCGGAGTCGTTCAAGTCCAAGATGGTGACAGTCGTGAGCGCTCTTCCGTCATTTGGAGGACACCTGTTGGCCGACAGTTCAAGTCCTTCGTCCTTGGATGGGGACATTCCGCAGCGTTTCCTAGTCATCGCCTTTGGCAATGTCACGGACATCAACTCTTGGAAAGAAAGTCCAGCATATAAAGTACTCGATAACGAGCGAGACAAAGCCGCTAAGGTACAGGTCTTCAGCGTTGACGGTTTACCGGACGCAGCTATTGCTTTAAGCGCGTCTGCCATCAATGGGACCGGACAGGTACAGACGACAAAATTCTATCCTGTAGGTGATCAAGACCGCAAGAAGGGTCGCGCTGTATCGAATAGCATCCAGGACATATGCAAAGGCTGCTGAAAACATCCGCCGTGCAAGACTGGACCTTTCGGAAGGACCGGAGCGGCGGCGTGACGCCGGCTGGCATCTGCTTGAGGATCGTTTGGGAGATCGAGGTAACTTGGGCCTGCGCCGCATTGATGTCGACGCTGGTCTGGAAATAGATTTTTACGATGCCGAAGCCCGGCAACGACTACGACTCGACGTGTTCGATGTCGTTGACCGTCGTGTACAAGACGCGTTCGTAGACGCTGACGATACGCCCGGACACGTCTTCAGGCGGCAGACCGGGGTAGTTCCAAACTACGCTGATTGCCGAGATGCCGATGTTCGGAAAGATATCCGTCGGCGTGCGGATCGCCGACAGCACGCCGAAGATCATGATCAGGATGGCTATAACCACGAAGGTGTAGGGCCGCAGAAGAGCGGATCCGAACGATAGCTGTCATGGGCCTAATCGCTCGGCCTGTCGTGCGCTATCAGGGCAAAGCCGACTTTCTATATTTGCCTGGGTGATCGCCGGCAGGCAGAATTGTTTTAAAGGAAACGGCCGAATAAAAGCCAAATTGGGTTTGCTCGCGATATCGTGTGAAGGACCTCGATGGTCATTTGCGCATGGCCGTTGCACTCACCTCTCCGCGCCAACATCCGGGCTAGGACGCCGATCTTCCAGATCGTCAGACGATCAGACGATCAGACGATCAGACGTGTGAAGGCGCTATAATTGGCAGGTAACGATTACGTTTCTCGGGAACGAGACGACGATGAAAATTCTTTAAGAATGTGGGTGTCAGCAGCCACCCGGTCGAAGCCGCTCGGTAGCCCGCCCTCCCCGGCACAACAACCGACCGGCTTCTTCATCATCATACATCACGATTAGACATGATAAAGATTGTTCTACTCGCCACGTTGATTGCAGCAATACCTCTAACAGTTGTCTCTGCCGCTCAAGCTGATATGGCTCATGATCACATGATGAAGAAGCACATGGTTATGAAGCGTCACATGGCGAAGAAAAAGATGATGCATCACGCCATGTGATTTTGATACCTAGGTTTAGCCTCGATACCAGGGCTCCGTTTGGCCGCGAACCTGCAGGCGCTCTCCGCAACTTGGCACCGTTCAACAGCCAGATTCACAAGGTTTTGTGCATCGGCAGTTCCAATTAAAACACGACTCTGCCGGACACGGAAAACTTACAGCAATGGCCTTGAGTTGAATAAGGAACATATGTACTCACGGCGCCCACTTCATGGGCGTCGCGTGGCGGACCGTGCAGTATTGTATTGGCGGTAGCGGTTTAGTCGCATGCGTCCTGTATAAATCTCGTAAGCGTCTTGTGTGCCACGACGTCGTTGAAGATCTGCGTCCCGAAGGTCATGATATCGGTACTGATAGCTGCAGTCTTCCCTGCGTCCTGAATTACGGCACCCTTCGAGATTTCACTTTGTGTCGCTATCACCCAGGTGGCCATTTGCCGTTCGGTCTCCTCTTCGTTGAGCGGAGTGAACTGCTCATCCGCCTGACGTGCGCTTTCACAAGCCGTCGTAAGGTCGGCTGCATGAACAGATGAGGCAATCAACGTGGAGAAGGCAACCGCAGTTAAAAAGCGCACGTCTATCTCCATGAGAAGCATTGCAGCATTTAACGTTGAGCCACAACGCGACAATTCACGTCGGAGAGGATTGCAAGCTGGTCACATTGTCGAGAAGGCGGCGAATCCTATTGAATGACGTATGGCTCGCCGCCCGCATCGAGCAGTTCAAGACGGAGAAGGAGGTCATGAAGACGACCTTCGGCGGCCCAGACGCAGGTGAAGGTCACCGAGTCGCTCACCGGCCTCGACAACCGGCTCGGCGGTACGAGCGACGCGCTGCGTCGGGCTTAAGAGAAGGTGCACGGCATGCGCGACCGCGCGGACGCGCTGGAGGGCATGGTTGAGCGCGGACAGCTGACGGACCAGTCCGATCCGCGGACCGCGACCCAGCGCGAGCTTGCGGTCATGCGAGCCACGAACGCCGTCGACGACGAACTGGCGCAGCTGAAGGCGGCAGCGCCGAAGGCGCTCGAACCGCCGCATTGAAGCGTTGCCAACGGGCGCCGTTCAAGTCGACTCGGTGCAGGTTGGTCGCCGCCCTGCCCCAAGGTCGCTGCTTGCGACGATACAATAAGCTCCCCGGCATGCCCCTAAGCGGAGGCCGTATCTGCGCGGACACAGCGGACAACGCCATCTCCAGTAAGGTGCAGCCGCTACCTTCGTCGCAAGCGCTGGCCTCTGGCCTTAAGTCCTGCGCAAGGCTCGCGGTGCTAACTTCCATGGCAGAGACGGCATCCGCCGCCTCGATCATCATAGGAAGCGCCCGGCGTCACGCCGCGGCGCTTTTCCAGGTGGTGGACCCGCGGCGCTTCTGCCTTCGAAGATCATGCTCCGCTGCCGCCAGATCCCCTTCGACACGCAGCGCCGCCGCCATGGCGTCGAGGCTTGAGCGCAATCCCGTGACGTGGGCGTCCACGAGCTTCAGCTGGCCGGCGATCGCCTGCCGCATCCGGAGTGCGTCGTCGCGAAGCCGTCGCCCGGACGATGTCAACGAAATCTTGACCTCCCGTTCGTCATCGACGCAACGCCGACGGGCGACGAGGCCAAGCCGCTCCATACGCTTCAACAGCGGCGTCAGGGTGCCGGAGTCGACATGCAGGCGACGGCCGATGTCCAACACCCTCAGGCCGTCTTCGGCCCATAGCGCCATCATGACGAGGTACTGGGGGTAGGTAACGCCAAGTTCGTCCAAATGAGGTCGGTAGGCCTTCTTGATCATATGGCTTGCGGAGTAGACCGCGAAGCACAGCTGGCTATTGAGGCGGAGGGGATCGGAGGGCGCACGAGGCTTTTCGCCGTCCTGTTCCTGGGCTGTCTCTTGCGTCAGATCTTCACCGAGATCGAATTCGCTCAGCAAGTACTGCTTATCCATGGCGACCCCAAACCGACTGCGGACGCAGCAATCTCTCATCGAAAGGTTGCGTGTACCTGAATATGCAGCACGCGTAGACGATATCCATTGTTAATAGGATACGATGCTCGAAGCTGATCAGCCTCGACCTTTCCTTCGCTGACGTGTCAGCGGCCTTGGAGGCCAACAACGCCAACAGGGGCGCCGGCTATCTCGAAGCCAATGGCGAGGGCGTCGTCGTCCGGTCCGCCGGGCGGTTGGAGAGCATGGCGGAGATCGGAGACGTCGTCGTCGCGACGCGGCGCGGCGTGCCGATCCACGTCAAGGACGTCGCGACGATCGCCATCGGCCGCGACTTGCGGACCGGCTCGGCGAGCGAGAACGGCAGGGAGGCCGTCATCGGCACCGCCCTGATGCTGATCGGGAGCAACAGCCGCACCGTTGCGACGGCGGTCGACGACAAGATCAAGCTGATCGCGAAGGCCCTACCGCCGGGCGTCGAGATCCAGACGGTTCTCGATCGCACGCGCCTCGTCGACGCGACGATCCATACCGTCGGCAAGAACCTGATCGAGGGGGCCCTGCTGGTCGTCGCCGTGCTGTTCCTGCTGCTGGGCAACGTCCGCGCCGCGCTGATCGCTGCGATGGTGATCCCGATCGCCATGCTGATGACGATGACCGGGATGGTCCAGGGGCGCATCAGCGCCAACCTGATGAGCCTCGGGGCGCTGGACTTTGGCTTGATCGTCGACGGCGCTGTGATCATCGCCGAGAACGCGCTTCGGCACCTGGCCGAGAAGCAGGCGGAACTCGGCCGCGGCCTCACTCTCGACGAGCGGCTGGCGACGGGCCGGCGCGCGGCGGAGGAGATGATCAAGCCGTCGCTTTACGGCCAGGCGATCATCGTCCTCGTCTACGTGCCGCTTCTCACCTTCTCCAGTGCGGAGGGCAAGATGTTCGCGCCGATGGCGCTGACCGTGATGATCGCCTTGGTCTCGGCCTTCGCCCTCTCGCTCACGTTCGTTCCGGCGCGCATCGCGATCGCCGTCACCGGGCGCGTCCAGGTGACGGACAATGCTTTCGTCGGAAGCCTGAAGACCGCCTATCGGCCGGCGCTGGTGACCGCGCTGGATCATCCGATGGCCGAGGTGAACAACAGGCCGGCTCCAAGCAGCAGCGCAAGGGCGGCGGCCCCGACGAACACACGGCGTTCTGCAACGAGCAGCGCAGGGTCTGCGCCTCGTCGCGATCGCCGATGGACCTTGGGCGCTAGCACTGCATGATCGCACACCGGCAATGCCTGACGCGATACTGAGTGGGCATCATGTCCGGATCAGTGCTTGCCGCGCACGCATTTCCCATGGTCGGCGAGGACCTCGATGACCTAACAGTCGGCGACGACGCCCCGGCCGCATGACGTGATCATGGCTTGGAGTTCCACTTTGAGCGCCGGCAGGCTGACGAAGCACTGCTCGACTTCGACGAGTCTCGCCCGCGCGATCTGGTCGGCCGTCGCGCAGGACTGATCCGGATTGTCCTGCAGCGCAAGCAAGGTCTTGATCGCGTCGATCTCGAGCCCGAGTTCCCGCGCGTGGCGTATGAACAGCAGCCGCCGCAGATCCCTCTCGCTATAGACGCGGCGGTTGGAATCGCTACGCGTCGGCGCGGCGAGGAGACCGATCTGCTCGTAGTAGCGGATCGTCGGCACCTTGACGCCGCTCCTGGTCGCCGCGGCGCCGATCGAGATTTCGTCCATTTCGCCCTTGCTCCTCTAGTCGCTAGAGGATGTAGCGTCGTGCATCAGATCGCAAGGGACGAAGATGAGCGACGTTGCATTGGAGACCCGCTTCCAAGTCGGCGGCATGGACTGCGGGGGATGCGCCCGCAAGGTCGACACCGCGGTCAGGCGGATCCCCGGCGTGCTTGACGTGTCCGTATCGGTCACCGGCGCGGCGATGACCGTCAGCCACGACGATACCGTGGATCTCGTCGCGATCGAGAGGAAGGTCGAGCTTCTGGGCTTCACCGCCCATGCCGACGCCATCGCCGATCCGACATCCACCCACAACCGCGTTCAGCCGAAGGAAAACGTAGCGGACCGTCTCTGTCACAACCACGATCATGCCGCGATGGAGCGCGGTCCGGTCGCGCTTGCCTGGTGGCGAAGCGTCAAGGCCCGCGTGAAGATCGCCGCAGGCGTCGCTTTCGTGGCGGCATTAGTCGCCGCCGGAATCGAGCCGCGGATCGCCGCTTACGCCTTCGATGCCGCGATGCTTATGGGACTGCTACCGATCGCACGCCGCGCGGTCGCCGCCGCGCGTTCCGGCACGCCGTTCACCATCGAGATGCTGATGACGATCGCTGCCGTCGGCGCGGCGATCATCGGTGCCGGCGAGGAAGGTGCGGCCGTCGTATTCCTGTTCCTGGTCGGCGAACTGCTCGAAGGCGTAGCCGCGAGGAAAGCGCGATCAGGCATCCACTCCCTGAATGCGCTCATTCCTAAGACCGCTAGCTACAAGATCAAAAGTCTAAGTCAGGCCGGCACGCTGATCGCCGAGTTCGGCAGGGATGACAGCGGAATCGACGCGGGGATCTCCGTCGGGCTTGCTGGGCTTCGAGAAAGGAGACGCCTTGCTCATCGCGACTAACGCGATCCGGAGGCGGTAGACCACGGTCAGCATGGTTTGCTGACGCTGCTGCGCCCCTTAGGGCCTCGAAGCATCCACTTTAGTTCGTTGAACTGAATGTTCTTTCAGGCGAAATCTTACTCCATCTTCCAGACGCTGCTGAACGAGTGTCCGACCTTCCAGGACGCGATGGCCGCGGTGTCCTGGCACGGCGCGTCGACCGGATCGCGCGTCACGCCGAACTCGTGGTCGACGAGGCGCCCGACCTCGAAGC
>NZ_LMUU01000118.1 GCF_009765775.1 Beijerinckia sp. L45 | reverse complement strand
TCCTTGCCGACGATGCCGAAACGCGGCGCCTCGATCAGCTCGATGCGACGGTCACGCTCGCCCTCGTGCCCGGTGATCAGGGCGTGCAACGGCGCCTTGAAGCCGAGCGCCGCGGCATCCGCGGGAATGTCGTGGACCACGCCGTCGGTAATCAGGAACACGCCGGCGATCTGCTCGGCCGGCACGTCGGCGAGGCCGGCGTTCAGCGCGGAAAACAGCTGCGTGCCATCGTTGTCGCCGCCGCCGAGGCCGCCATCGATCATTCGCACGTCGACGTCGCCGAGCGCCTTGAGTTTGGCCTCGATCTCGGTCGCCGCCTTGTCGGTCTGCGCCATACGCTCGCCGATCGTCTGCGAGCCGCTGCGGTCGACCACCACAGCCACCACCTGCTTCAGCGGCGCGCGGTCCTCGCGCACCAGTGAGGGATCGGCAAGCGCGAGGAGGACGAGCGCCAGCCCCAGCGCCCGCAGCCACACCGCGCGCTGGCGGCGGACGACGCCGAGTGCCACGACCGCCAGGCCGAGCGCGCCGAGGATGAGGAGCAGGGTGACGGGCAGCAGGGGGGCGAAGGCGAGGGAGAACTGGTTCATCAGGGGCGACAGTGTCCGATCGGGGGCGCGCGTTCAAGGGGCGCATCATGCGCGCGACAATACGGCTTTGATGCAGCGGCGGTTCCGGGGTGCACGCCGACCCGGCCGCTCGCCGCGCCGCAAGACCCAATGATTTCACGAGGAAATGAAGAAGTGGCGCCGTCCATTAAGCCGCCGGGCACACGATCATTGACGCGAGCTTAATATTTTGAGCATACGCCAGGATTTCAACTGGACGCTATGGATGAAATTTCTGCCGCTCTCGCTATTTATTCGCAACCGAGGCGGGAGCGTGTCGATCATAGCAGCGTTAACACTTCCAGTTTTAGTCGGATTTATTGCACTTGCTGCCGAATTTGGTCACGGGCTCGTGACGAAGACGGAAAATCAACGGGTTGCCGATCTCGCGGCTTTTGCCGCCGGGCTCGCCTATTCCTCGACCAGTTCCACGGCGACGATGAGCGCGGCGGCGAAAAATGTCGCCGCCCTCAACGGCGTCGCGTCCGCCGGCGTGACCGCATCCCTGGTCACGTCGCCTCGGGTGCCCACCGATCAGGCGGTGCTCGTCAGCGTCTCGACGACGAACGTGCTGCTGCTGGCGCCCGTTCTGGGCTTCGGCCGGTCGCTGCCGGTCAACGCCAAGTCCTACGCCCAGCTCGCGGCGACGCCATCCGCCTGCATGCTGGCCCTCAGCGCCAGCGATGTCGGCATCACGTTGAGCGGGGGCACCAGCATCACCGCCCCGACCTGCACGATCGCCTCCAACAATTCGCTGACCGTGCCGTGCGGCGATACGATCAATGCCAAGACCATCGTCTACGGCAAGGCCGCCCCGACCCAAAGCTGCTCCGGCGGCATCACCGGGACGCAGACGAGCGCCACGACGAGCGATCCGCTGGCCTCCAACACCGGCGTCACGACCGAGGCGGCCCATGCCAGGGCGATCGCGGCCCTGGCTTCGCCCACGGCGCCAAGCGTCGCGACCGCATCCGACAATAATTTTCAGTACAGCGCGACGGCGACATTGCCGAGCGGGTGCACCGGATCCTTTTCCAACGGGACCTGGACCCTCATCTGCGCGACGAGCGGCGCGACCTACAATTTTGGGACGCTGACGGTCGGCGGCGGCGTCACCGTCAAAGTCACGACGAACGCCAATGCGACGTATAATTTCAGCGGTACCATCGCCAGCAATGGCACGGCGCTGACCTTCGGCGCCGGGACGTTCAACGTCGCCAAAGGCATCAGCAGCGGCGGCGGCAGTACGACGACATTCGGCGCCGGGACGTTCAAGGTCGGCCCGGTGTCGTGCAATTCGAGCACCTACAGCATCTGCAACGCCGGCACGGCAATGACCTTCGGCGGACCGAGCACCTTCGTGCTGTCGGCCGGCATTTCCAACGCGGGCGGGTCAGCGCTGGTGCTCGGCAGCGGCAGCACCAACAGCTTCAACATCGGCGCCGCTGGCGACGGCAACGCCATCAATGCTGCGGGCGGCACGACGACGACGTTCGCCGACGCCACCGGCGCCGGCAACCTCTTTCAACTCGTCGGGAACGTGACCGAAGGCGGCGGCGCCTGCACCATCCTGAGTGCCGCCACCGCCCATGACATCAATGGCAACATCAACACGTCGGGTGCCCTGGTCCTCGGCGCCGGCGTCTACAGCGTCAGCGGCTATGTCGCGTTCGGCGCGAGCGGCGGTGGCGACGTCACGTGCGGCGGCAGCACGGTCGGCGTCTCCGGATCCGGCGTGACCCTTGCGATCGCCGGCCTTCAGACCTTCACGGGCGGCAACTGCAACGGCATGGTGTTCTGCATCGCCGCCGGCTACAACAACGTGACGCTCAGCGCCCCGACCGCCGCGGCCAGCATCTATCAGTATCTCGCCGTCATCGGCCCGACGTCGTCGACGGCGACAGGCGGTGCGCTGTTCACCGATGGCGCCAGTAACACCACCCTGGCCGGCGCGCTGTATTTTCCCAATGCGGATCTCGCATTGGCTGGCGGCGCCAGCATCGGCAACCAGAGCGGGCAGTGCCTGCAGATCGTCGCCTCGGGCATCAAACTGTCGGGCGGCACGAGCGCGACGGCATCCAATTGCTTTTCCGGCAGTTCGTCATCCGCCAGCGTGGATCTCGTGCAATGATCTGCCGACGCTTCGGCCGGCGCCCGTTCGGCAGCCTGCGCGCGCGGCTTTTCGACGACGGCGGAGCGAGCGCTGTCGAATTCGCCCTGATCGCACCCGTGTTCTGCCTGCTTCTCGTCGGCGCCATCGACTTGGGCGGCATGCTGTGGACCAAGCTCAATCTCGACGGCGCGGTGACGGCCGCCGCCAATTATTCGGTCAACAATGCCGGCAGCGTCAGCTCCTCGCAGGGTGGCACCCTTGCGACGGCGCTGGCGACGCTTGTCGCCAGCGGTCACGCCGCGAACTGGGCCAATGCGGTGATCGTCGTCAACGACGGGCCGACGGCAACGCTGACCGGGGGCGTCGTGACGACCGGCGGCACGGCCGGTAATGCCGACAACAGCTATTGCCCGACGAAGGCTGGCGGCGTCGTGACGTGGGGCGCCGCGATGACCAGCGGGGCAGCCTGTGCCGGGGGCGGACGCGCCGGCAAATTCGTCACCATTCTCGCGACGCGCACGTACAAGCCGATCTTCGCGTCCTACGGGTTCGTCGGCAACGGCGTCATCGCGGCCACGGCCGTCGTGCAGGCGCAGTGACGCGCTGCTCGCGGCCTCGGTTCGGGGCTTGCACCGGGGGCGCCTCGGCCGTGGAGTTCGCCCTGATCAGCATCCCGCTGCTGCTGCTGGTCTTCGGCACCATCGAGATGGGGCGGCTGATGTGGACGCGCGAGGCGCTGCAGCAAAGCGCCATCGCCGGAGCGCGCTGCATGGGCATGACGCAGACGGCGTGCGGCAGCGCCGGCGTTTATAGTGCGGCGCTGACCACCAACTACGTCGCGGCGCAGGCCGCAAGCTGGTCGATCCCGCTCACCGCATCGAACATCACCCTCAACGCCGCCGCGAGCTGTGGCGGCCTCACCGGTTTCTCGCAGGTGACGCTGACCTATACGTTCCGGAGTGTGGTGCCGGTGCTGATCAAGGCGCTGGGCAGCGGCGCGGCACTCTCCGCCTCGGCCTGCTTTCCCAACCACCCGACCTGAGGCTCGCGTGGCCCGTCCCAGGCGAGCCGCCCCGGCCGGACTGTGTGGACAGCGCCCTATACTTGAAATCCTTAATCCGCGTTATTCATGCATAAGCATCATTTCGTAAGCTCTTAGCTGTACTGACAGTTTGGAAGGCTGGGGAATCCAAGATGCTTACCACCATGGCAGACGTCGAAAGCGCATCCAACGGCATCGTCGGTCACGTCATTTCGGTCCGCGGCTCGCATGCCGCCATCGGGCTCCTCGCGTCGACACCCGCGTACAAGGCCGGGGCGACGGTGGGCAGCTTCCTGTCGATCGAGGCCGGCACCGTCCGGCTGGTCGGGATGATCACCGAAGTGGCGGCGGGCGAGCCACGGTCCTCCAGCGATCCGCTGGTTTCGGCTTCAATCGATCTGGTGGGTCAGATCCAGGTCGACGACGACGGGCAGCCTTATTTCTCCCGTGGCGTCTCGGTCTATCCGACCATCGGCAATCCCGCGTCGAAGCTGCAGCGTGAGCAGATCCGCCTGATCTACAGCTCGCCGCACCGCGAGACGATCAGCATCGGTCATCTCTTCAACGATCCGACCATCGAAGCGCGGATCGACGTCGACAATCTTCTGACCCGCCATTTCGCTATTCTGGGCTCGACCGGCGTCGGCAAGTCGAGCGGTGTCGCGGTGATCCTTGGGGAAATTCTCGCGGCGCGGCAGGACATCCGCATCTTCATGCTCGACAGTCACAACGAGTATGGACGCTGCTTCGGCCCGCTCGCCAACGTGGTCAACCCGCGGACGTCGAAACTGCCGTTCTGGCTGTTCAACTTCGAGGAAGTCGTCGACGTCATCTACAGCGGCCGGCCCGCCGTTGACGAGGAGCTCGAGATTTTGTCCGAGCTGATCCCGATCGCGAAAAGCCAGTACCTGTCGTACAAATCGACGGCGGACCGCATGACGCTGAAGCGCATGGACCCCAAGAGCACGGGTTTTACGGTCGACACGCCCGTGCCGTACCTGCTGCAGGACCTGCTCGCGCTGATCGACGATCGCATGGGCAAGCTGGAGAACCGCGCCTCCCGCATGAACTACCATCGGCTGATGACGCGGATCGAGACGATCCGCAACGATCCGCGCTACGATTTCATGTTCGAGAACGCCAACGTCGGCGGCGACACGATGGCGGAACTGCTGAACCAGCTGTTCCGCATCGACGCCAACGGCGAGCCGATCACCGTGATGCAACTGGCGGGGCTTCCCGTCGAAGTCATGGACGCGGTGGTGTCGGTGCTCTGCCGGCTGGCCTTCGATTTCGGCTTGTGGAGCGACGGCGCCATCCCGCTGCTCGTCGTCTGCGAAGAGGCGCATCGCTATGCCTCGATCGATCATTCCATCGGCTTCGCGCCGACGCGCCGGGCCCTGTCGCGCATCGCCAAGGAGGGCCGCAAATATGGGCTCTTCCTCGGCCTCGTGTCGCAGCGGCCGGCCGAGCTCGACCCGACGATCATCTCGCAGTGCGCTACCCTCTTCGCCATGCGCATGTCCAACGATCGCGACCAGGCTCTGCTGCGCTCCGCCGTCAGCGACGAGACCGCCGATCTTCTCGCCTTCATCCCGACGCTGAAGACCCGCGAGGTCGTCGGCTTCGGCGAAGGCATGCCCCTGCCGGCGCGGATGACGTTCAAGACTCTGCCGGCCGAACTGCTGCCGCGCAGCGAAGCGGTCGGCTTGTGGCCTGCCGCGTCCGGCGCCAAGTCCGGCAACGAGTTCATCCAGGACGTGGTCGACCGCTGGCGTCGCGCCGCGACGGATCGCAAGCCGCGCGTCGAGGACACGGCCGGCGCGGGTGCCGCTGCGACGGATGCGTCGGGTCTGCTGAGCGCCAGCAGCCGCCTGGATCAGGCCAAATACCAGCTCCTCAGGCGCTAGGCCGATGAGGACGCCCGCGATGGGCCAGGCGACGGAGACGGCGCCTGCGGACGCGTCCATCGTCGTCGGCATCGTGGATGACCTCGCCATAGGTCTGACCATCCACGATGCAAGCGACGGCCGGCTGGTCTATGCGAACCGCACCGCCATGCTTGCCGGCGTCGGCGGCACGGGCGACCGGACGTTTGCTTCGGTCGAGCGCGCGGTCGAGATCGGCGGCTGCCGCTACGATGTCGTCACCGCCATCGACGTGACCGAACAGCGCCGGCTCGCGGAGAAGCTGGCGGACCGCGCTTTCTTCGACGAACTCACCGGACTTCCGAAGGGCGAACTGATCCAGCAGACCGTGGAGGACATGGTCGCGCGGTCGGCGGCGCCCTTCGCCTTGTCGTTCATCGACGTCGACAATTTTAAGTTCGTCAACGACTACTACGGGCATGCCGCCGGCGACCGATTGCTGAAGAAAATCGCCGAGCGCATCGCCGAGACCGCGCGCCCGACGGACGTGCTGGCGCGCGTGGGCGGCGACGAATTCGTCTTCGTGACGACGCCGATCGCGTCGCTGTCCGACATCGCCCCGGAAATCGAACGTCTCTCCGCGCGGTTCAAGGACCCGTTCTTCATCGACGGGTCCGAGATCTTCATCTCCGCGTCGATCGGGGTCAGCCTGTTCCCCTTGCATGGCCGCAGCTACGAGACGTTGCGGGCCAGCGCCGACAGCGCGATGTACCGCGTCAAGGAAATCGCCAAGGGCGGCGTCAAGCTGTTCGACGCCAAATTGAGCGAAGCCGCGACGGCACGCATGGAGGTCGAGCAGCGGCTGCGCGGCGCCATCCGCGACAAGCGCATCTGCTGCGCCTTCCAGCCGAAGATCGATTTCCGTTCGGACCGGATCGTCGGTCTGGAAGTCCTGCTGCGCTGGCGTGACGAGGACGGGGTCAATCACCTGCCGGGTGCCTTCATCACGCTGGCGATCGAACTCGGCCTGATGGACTCCATCACGATGATCATCCTTCAGCAGGTGATCGACCAGATCGACCTCATCAACGACGCGTTCGGGCCGAATGCCAGCATCAGCCTGAACGTGGCGGCGAAGCAGGCGGGAGACCTGTCCTTCATGATCGGCCTCGCCGAGGCGATCCGGGACACCGGCTATCCCGAGCGGTTCATCCTCGAACTGACCGAAGAAGCCTTTCTGTCGAAAGGCGACTTCCAGAGTCATGTCCTGCCGATCCTGAAGGAAATCGGGATCGGCGTGTCGATCGACGACTTCGGCGTCGGCTATTCGTCGCTCTCGGCTCTGGCGGAAATCACGGCGGACGAACTGAAGGTCGATCGCTCCTTCATCACCGGCATTCACAACAAGCCGCGCAACCAGAGCATTTTGCGAATGATCGAATTGCTAGGCACCAGCCTCGGCATGCGCATCGTCGTCGAAGGCATCGAGACGTTCGAGGAACTCGCCTATATCGAGGCGGCGACGCGGATCAGCTGCGCGCAGGGCTATTATTTCGCCAAGCCGATGTTCCTGCAGGAGCCGAACAAGGGCGCCGGCACCTATCCCGCCTCGCGCCCGGCGCGGGCGCAACGCTTCGGCGCGCCGAGCCGGGCCGCGCAGGACAGGCGGCGATAGCGCGCGCCGTCACGACCTCGGCTGTCCGCTAGGCTCGAAGCGCGTTGGCATGGGCCTCTAAAAAGTCCAGCAGCTCTTCGGCGAGCTGCTGCATGTGGATGTGCGCGGTGTCCTGGCCGTAGGAGCCATCCGGATTGCGCAGCTCCTGCCGCGGCGTGAAGGTGAAGCATCCGACGGTGGACGTGAAAAGCACCTGATCCACGTGGTGCCGGCCGTGCCCGACGAGCTGATAATGCGGCAGCTTTTCCATGGCGACCTCCTGCGTGTCCGCTCCGACGCGCCAACGGACCTTGCGTTTGCGGTCCGGTCAAGCGTCCCAAAAGGCAGGGTGCAGGGGCGCATCCCGGCCTTGCCAGCGTCACAGCGAAGGCGGCTAATGCCGGCGCGCACGCGATCCCGACAGGACGCGGCCACGCACGTCCCGCAGAGGACGGCGAACGATAGGGACAAGACGGAGGGACCTCTTATGACCGGTCACGTCACGACCAAGCTGGGCGCGTGCCCGCACGACTGCCCCGATACCTGCGCGATGATCTACACCGTCGAGGACGGCGTGCTTATTGATGTCCGCGGCAATCCCGACCATCCGATGACCCGCGGCGCGCTGTGCAGCAAGGTCCGCGACTTCGACCGTCACCACTACAATCCCGACCGCATCCTCTATCCGATGAAGCGCGTCGGCCCGAAGGGCAGCGCAGAGTTTGCGCGGATCTCGTGGGACGAGGCGCTCGACACCATCCACACGCGCTTTTCCGGGATCATCGCCGAGCACGGCGCCGAGGCGATCCTCCCCTACAACTATCTCGGCAACGAGGGCGTCATCCAGGGCCTGACCGTCGGCGACGCCTTCTTCAACAAGCTCGGCGCGACCGTCGCGGAAAAGACCTTCTGCGGCTCCGGCTCCTCGACCGCCTGGCTGCTGACGGTGGGACCGACCAACGGCACCGACCCTTTGAGCTTTTCCGAAAGCAAGCTCATTATAATCTGGGGCTGCAACTCGATCTCGACGAACATTCACCACTGGCACATCGTCAAGGAGGCGCAGCGGGGCGGCGCCAAGGTTGTGGTCATCGACCCCTACCGCTCACGCACGGCGAAAGAGGCGGACTGGCACATCCAGCCCAAGCCCGGCACCGATGGCGCCCTGGCGATGGCGATGATCAACGTGATCATTTCGGGCAACCTCGTCGACAATGACTATGTCGAGAAATACACGGTCGGCTTCGACGCGCTGAAGGAGCGGGCGGAGGCGTTCACGCCGGATTACGCGGCCTCGATTTGCGGCGTCGCGGCGGAAGACATCCGCCTGCTGGCGCATGAATATGCCACCACGCGCAACGCCGCCCTGCGGCCCGGCGTGGCGGTCGAGCGCAGCGCCGGCGGCGCCCAGGCGCTGCGCGCGATTTTTTCGCTGCCCGCGCTCACCGGCTCGTGGAAGGATCCGGGTGGCGGCATCTATCAGATGCCGCTGTGGGAGTTTCCGATTCACTTCGACCGCATCTGCCGGCCGGATCTGATCCCAGAAGGCACGCGCGTCATCAACGTCTTAAAGCTCGGCGCGGTGCTGAACGGCGAGACCGATCACAAGCCGGGCATCCATGGTTTGATGGTCTACAATGCCAATCCCGTCTCGAATTCGACCGAGACGGCGAGCATCAAACAGGGTCTTGCGCGCGAAGATTTGTTCACGGTGGTGAGCGAGCATTTCATCACCGACACCGCGCGCTACGCCGACATCCTGCTGCCGGCGACGATGGCGGCCGAGCACGACGACCTGATGTTCTCGTGGGGCCACTTCTTCTTCACGCTGAACGAGAAGGCGATCGAGGCGCCGGGCGAGGCGGTGTCGAACGCGGAATTGTTCCGCCGCCTGGCGCAAAGGTTCGGGTTCACCGAGCCGCAGTTTGCCTACAGCGAGATCAAGATGATGGAGGAATTCATCGACTGGACCTCGCCGAAGCTCGGCGGCATCGATCTCGATTATTTTCGCCAGCACGGCTATTATCGCTTGAACATCGGCGACGCCAAGACGCGGACGCCGCACGCCGAAGGCAAGTTTCCGACGCCGTCCGGAAAAGTCGAGTTTTACTCGGAATCCGCAGCGACGGGCGGCGATTTCGTCGCGCCGCCGTTCCGCCAGATGTACATGGCGTTTCAGGACGGCACCAAGCTCGATCCCCTGCCGGGCTACGTGCCGGCGCGCGAACGGCCGGAGACCAATGCGGCGCAGGCGGCGCGCTACCCCCTCAACATCATCTCGCCGAAGAGCCACGGCTTTTTGAATTCGCAGTATGCCAACGAGCCGCACAAGGTGCGCTCGCAGGGCGAGCAGGCGATCCTCATCAACGGGATCGACGCGGCGGGGCGAGGCATCGCGGACGGTGCCAACGTGCAGGTCTACAATGATCGCGGGACGTTTCATGGTCTCGCTAAGGTGACGGAGGACGTGCCGCCCGGCGTCGTCGTTGCCTCGCTCGGCTACTGGCACAGCCTGAACAAGGGCGGCGCCGTCAACGTCATCAGTTCCTCCGCCTATGGCGGCATGGGCCACTCGCCGACGTTCAGCGACAATCTCGTGGAGGTCGGTTTGATGCCGGCGCTCTGACGCCGCCCCGACATTCATTGCGTCATCCTGGGACTCGCCGAAGGCGAGGACCCAGGATCCATGAAAACGCAGATTGCAGAACGGCTCGCACAACGGTGTTCCTATCCGGACGCGCTGGTTCATGGATCCCGGGTCCGCGCTGCGCGCGGCCCAGGATGACGAGGCCTGGCAAAGCTTGATGACCACCCATTGGCACGCCTGTGCTACCACGCAAGCTCCTCTATCCTGACGAGCCGCCGCATGGACCCGCTTACCGCTGCCCAGGCTGCCCGGCCGCCGTCACCGACGCCGCTCGTCACCCCGCCAACACCCGGTCGCGGCGGTTTTTGGCGCAAGCTCGGGCCGGGCCTCGTCACCGGGGCGGCGGATGACGACCCCAGCGGCATCGCCACCTACAGCCAGGTCGGCGCGCAATTCGGCTATGGCCTCGCCTGGACGATGCTGTTCAGCTTTCCCCTGATGACGGTGATCCAGGCGATCGCGGCACGCATCGGCTGCGTCACCGGCGTCGGCATTGCCCAAAACCTGCGCCGGCATTATTCGCCCTGGCTGCTGCGCGTGGTGATCGTGCTGCTGCTCGTCGCCAACGTCATCAACCTCGGCGCCGATCTCGGCGCGATGGGCGCGGCGCTCGGCCTGCTCGCGCCGGGGCCGGAGCAGCTCTACACCGTGCTGTTCGGCATCGTCTGCATTCTGCTCGAGACCTTCTTGAGCTACGCCCGCTACGCCGCGGTGCTGAAGTGGGCGACGCTCTGCCTGTTCACCTATGTCGCCGTGGTCTTCGCCGCGCATGTGCCGTGGGGTACCGCGCTCACCGCGACGCTGATCCCGCACATCAGCTTCGACTCGACCCATGCAATGGCGCTGGTCGCGATTCTTGGGACCACCATCAGTCCCTACCTGTTCTTCTGGCAGGCGGCCCAAGAAGTGGAGGAACTGCATCGCCGCCATGCCAAACCGCTGTGCGTCGCCCCGCGCGACGCCGGGCCGGAACTCAAGCGCATCCGCACCGATACGATCGTCGGCATGGGCGTTTCGAACCTCATCGCGCTCTGCATCATCTTCGCCACCGCGGCGACGCTCAACGCGTCCGGCGTCACCAATATCCAGACCTCGTCTCAGGCCGCGGAAGCGCTGCGCCCGGTCGCCGGCGTGCTGACCTTCTGGCTGTTCGCCGCCGGCATCATCGCCACCGGCATGCTGGCGATCCCGGTGCTCGCGGGGTCCGCGGCCTATGGCGTCGCCGAACTGTTCCGCTGGAACGAGGGCCTCGACCACCGTTTTAAAGAGGCCAAGGCGTTCTATGCCACCATCGCGGTGGCGACGCTCGGCGGCGTCGCGCTGAATTTTACGTCGCTTGACCCGGTGAAGGCCCTGTACTGGAGCGCGGTTGTCAACGGCGTGCTCGCGGCGCCGCTGATGGCTGTCATGATGGTGCTGGCGATGAACCCCCGCGTGATGGGCCGCCTGACGCTGCCGCGCAGCATGCTGATTTTTGGCTGGCTCGCCACGGCGGTGATGGCCGCGGCGACGCTGGGATTTTTCGTGATTTGACGGCAAAACACCGTGTCATCCCGGGGCGCCGAAGGCGAACCCGGGATCCATGAAACCGTTGATGCAGAACGGCTTCGATGATGGCGTTCTTTCCGGCTGACACGCTGGTTCATGGGTCCCGAGCTCGCGCTTCGCGCGCCTCGGGATGACAGTGGTGGGACCGCTAACCATCGGCGCTCACTGACAGAACTTCCCGTCCCCCTTCGACCCGCGCGGCTCCAGATCGAAGTGCCAGTGCGTCTTGTGGTAGGAATCCGACCCCGGCCCCAGCGTCGTGTGAAAATAGCCGCAACCGGCGGCCCGCGCCGCGGTCTCGAAGGCGCGGTCGGCGTCGGTTTTGGGCGTGCCCACGGCGATCACGTGGCCATCGGTCAGCGCCATCTGCGCGATGTCGATGGCCAGCCCCTGGCCATGCGCGCTGAGCTTGGCGCCTGCGATATGGTCGCGCGAGCGGCATTCCAGCCCCGGCCCGGTCCACACTTTTGCGATCGGTGCGCCGTAGGACCCCTTGGCAAGCGGCGACAGCAGCTCGCGGACATAGGCGGCAAACGTGTCGGCGGTGACGCAGGCGAGCGTCGGGCCGTCGGGAAAGACCACCTCCGCGCCGTCCGGCAGCTTGAGGCTGCTGAGCTTGACCGCGTCGACGACGGTGCAGCGCGCGTCGGGCTGCGCGCCGATGCTGATCGGCGTCGCCACGACGGATGTCGCCTTGAGCCGGCCCAGGCAGCCCGTGTCTTCGGCGGGCTGGCGCGCCGGCCCGGGGGCGGCGACGCTCGGGGCAGGGGGCGCGGCGGGCACGACGGGCGTGGGCCGGGTCGGGGCTTCAGGGGGCACGGGAAGGGTTGGCGTTTCAGGCGTCGCCGGAGGCTTGACCGGCGCTTCCGGAGGAACCGATGCCTTTGGTGGCCCCTCGGGAGCGGCCGGCTTCGACGGCTCCGGCGCGGGCGCCGAAATCTTGGGCTCCTCTTTTGGCGCGACCGGCGCCGGCGTGTCCGGG
>NZ_LMUU01000117.1:8336-27518 GCF_009765775.1 Beijerinckia sp. L45 | reverse complement strand
GCGGCCGCTTCGGCCTGTTCGGCGGTCGCTTCGTGGCCGAGACGCTGATGCCGCTGATCCTCGACCTCGAAGCGCATTACGAAGCCGCCAAGACCGACCCCGCCTTCAAGGCCGAGTTCGACAATCTGCTGACCCATTACGTCGGCCGCCCGAGTCCGCTGTATTATGCCGAGCGCTTGACCGAGCATCTGCGCGGCGAGGCGACCAAGGTCGGCAAGCCGGGCGGCGCGAAAATCTATTTCAAGCGCGAGGAGCTGAACCACACCGGCGCGCACAAGATCAACAACGTGATCGGGCAGATCCTGCTGGCACGGCGGATGGGCAAGACGCGGATCATCGCCGAGACCGGGGCCGGTCAGCATGGTGTGGCGACGGCGACCGCCTGCGCCCGCTTCGGCCTCGAATGTATCGTCTACATGGGCGCCGTCGACGTCGAGCGGCAGAAGCCGAACGTCTATCGCATGAACATGCTGGGCGCGACGGTGGTGGCCGTGCAATCCGGCGCGCGTACCCTCAAGGACGCGATGAACGAAGCGTTGCGCGACTGGGTCGCGCATGTCGACGACACCTTCTATTGCATCGGCACCGCCGCCGGCCCGCATCCCTATCCCGCGATGGTGCGCGACTTCCAGTGCGTCATCGGCGACGAGACCAAGGTGCAGATGCAGAAGGCCGAAGGGCGCCTGCCGGATTCCATCTTCGCCTGCATCGGCGGCGGGTCCAACGCGATCGGCATCATGCATCCGTTCCTCGACGATCCCAGCGTCGAGATCTTTGGCGTCGAGGCGGCGGGCTTCGGCCTCGACAAGAAGCATGCGGCCTCGCTCGCCGGCGGCCGCCCCGGCGTGCTGCACGGCAATCGCACCTATCTGCTGATGGACAAGGAAGGGCAGATCGAGGAGGGCCACTCGATCTCGGCCGGGCTCGACTATCCCGGCATCGGGCCGGAGCATTCGTGGCTGCGGGATTCCGGCCGGGTCACCTATCTCTCGGCGACCGACGTCGAGGCGCTCGAAGCCTTTCATCGCTGCGCCAAGCTCGAAGGCATCATCCCGGCACTCGAGCCCGCGCATGCGCTGGCCCGCGTCTTCGACGTCGCCCAGGACCGCCCGCGCGATCATCTGATGGTGGTCAACATTTCGGGCCGCGGCGACAAGGATCTTGCGACGGTCGCGCAGTATGATGGCGAAGCGCTCGACGACATGACCTGAGGGCGAGTTTCAGAGGCAGGCTTAACGCCTACGGTTCTATCTCGCGAAACCAGACGGCATCCCAAAGTACGACGAAGTTGTCGAAAAGCCATTGACCCCAATGTGATGGATTCGGGTCTAGCTTTCGGCTACCGGCCTCAAAATCACCAGCTGCCGACAATATCTCCTCGGCAGCTAGGGCCATGAATTCAATATCGGGGTTGACCATCTCTGCAACGTCCCACCACCGCCAGCCTTTTGGATGGGCGCCGAAGTTATTGCGGATGAAATACGCGTAGTCTGCAATACTCCTGATTTCTACCGAAAGGCCTAACTCCGCGCAAACGTCGCTTCTCGTTTTGGTGGAACGCCCACGAACATTAAGGAAAGAAGCTATCGACTGCACTACACAGTCAAATGCGACGAAGGCCTCAAGATTAAAATCATGACTTTTCAAATCTTGAGCCCGAAGGAAATGCGAGATTGCTTGGTGAATAAACGGGTCGAGCGTATTTCTCGATGTCCACTTCGACCACGCACTAGGGCTTTGTGCGCCGGTCGGATTGCCCCATTGGGCAATCGCTTCGCTCTGCGCGTTTTGCAAGGCAACGTCGAAGTCGGGCATCGGACGCATTGGCCCGTACCGGTGGAATAACGTCGAGCTGCCAAAGATGGTGGGAAGAGCCTTATGTTGCTCCCAGGCTATCATTAATACAGAGGCCACGCCTGATCGATGAACATACTGTTTTGCATAGTGTAAAAACCAATTAATTACGTGCTTTACCTCTTCATCTTTTATAATTGCGGCTAAGCCGACATCCCAAAGAGGCGCTATCGTTGTTACCGCGAGGGCACCTTGGCACGGAAAAGCTCTCATTCTCGGTGAGCTAAATAATATCGGCAGCGCCTGTTGGCCAAGCGCGACTGTATTGACCTCAAACCAATCGGAGCGCTTTTCTACCTCTATCGATATGGCCTCAATACCGCTTAGCAGTTTGGGTCGTAGGCGCAGCTCCATGTCGGAACTGTCGAACCAAGCCGATACCACCTGTTTGGCGTTGGCGGCTCGTCGTCTAGCTTGTGCGTCGGATATCATTCCGAAGATTTACCATCTTTTTAGCTGCTAAGCCGCCCTGGTCGTATAGTCGGTTTCTCTCTTCGACGCGCCTCAGGTCCGTCGACCGGGCGTGCGGCGCGTCACCCAAAGGGCGCAGCAAAGTGCCAATGAAAGGGGCGACCGAGCGCGCTGCTAGGCTCTGCGGCGGCGCGTAGCTTTGCCGCCAGGACGGGCGGCTGAGTCAGCAATCGAAGCCCTAAGGGTGTAGGCGCCTGCGACACCGTTCGCGAGAGCGCGCCTCCCTTGGGCGCCTGGAATTACTAAGAGCGGCGTCTTGCTGGCTGCCATCAGAAAACGCGGATCGCCTCATCTTCCGCAACATCTCTGACGTATTTGGATAAGCCATCGCGCGTCGAATACCCGATGCGGGTTTCGGGAAATGCCGTCCGCAGGGCATCGTAGGCACCCATGAAATTGCTGAGGTCGTAGAAGCGATCGCTCGCGGCATCGACGAAAATATCGATGTCCGATGTCGCGCCGGCGTCGTCGCGTCCATACGACCCAAAGAGGTACAGCGCCGCGATGCCGCGGGCACGAAGGGCCGGCTCCACGGAGCGCAACCGGGCTATGACGTCGCTGCGGTCCATGCCGCGATCATAGCGCATTTTCTGAAACACGCGCATCGAACCGGTTCCCGCTTCAACGGAGCCGATGTCCGATTGCCAACATCGCCGCCGACGCCGGGTGTTGATCTCGTCGCCCGCAGCGCTCATCTTTGCCCTGGTTTGCGAAGCTGATGGTGACGCAGTGACGCAAGTGACGCAAAAATGCGGTGATGCGATCCGCGATTCTTCTGTTGCATTCCTGCAACAGCGATGGCGCGGCCTAACCCGGATGCATCGCCAAAGCCGCCTTGGCGTCCGCCGCGTCCTTCAGCATCTGCACCGTCAGCGCCTCGAGGCTGTCGAATTTCTCCTCCGACCGCAACCAGGCGATGAAGGCGACGTCCATCACCTTGCCATAGAGGTCGCCGGAAAAATCGAACAGAAACGTTTCGAGCAGAGGCGCGCCGTTGTCGACGGTCGGGCGGCGGCCGTAGCTGGCGACGCCGTCATGGGTCACGCCGTCGACGGTGGCGCGCACGGCGTAAATGCCGTGGCGGAGGCGGCAGCTCGGGTCGGCCTGCATGTTGGCGGTGGGAAAGCCGAGCGTCCGCCCAAGCTGTTGACCGGGCAGCACGGGGCCGGCGATCGTGTAGGGATGGCCGAGCAGGGCGGTCGCCTGCGCGATGTCGCCGGCTTCCAGCGCGGTGCGGGTGGCGGTCGACGAGGCGATCTGAACGGCGCCGGTTTCGTCGGCATCGATGCGTTCGACGATATCGACGGTAAAGCCGTGGGTCGCGCCGGCCGTCTTGAGAAAAGCGGGGGTTCCCCCGCGATGGCGGCCGAAATGAAAATCATAGCCCGCGATCACGCCGCCGACGCCCAGACGTTCGACCAGGATCTCGCGGACGAAGGCCTCCGCCGGCAGGCTGGCGAGCGCGGCATCGAAGGTCAGCACGATCATGCCATCGACCCCGAGTTTTTCGATCATCGCCGCCTTGGCGTCGAGTGGACTCAGGCGAAAGATCGTGCCGGCCCCGCCAAAATAGTCGCTGGGATGCGGTTCGAAGGTCAGGACGGCGCAGGGTACGTCGCGCGCCTTCGCCAGCGCCTTGGCGCGCTCTATCACCGCGACATGGCCGCGGTGGATGCCGTCGAAGTTTCCGACGGCCAGGATCGCGTGTTCGAGGCGCGGTGGGGGCGTCATGGGATCGAGGGCGAGAGTGAACGGCCGGGCGGTCAGGGTGTCGGTCAAGCAAGGATCATCGATTGGGCGGCGCGCGCCGAGCCATGTGCGGGCGGACCCTGATGCCACGATGCGGGAAGGTCAAGCGCAGTGGCCTGCCGCCGCGCAAAACGACGAGGCCCTCGGTCCGCATCCTGTACGCGACACTCGGCGTCAGCGCCCAGCCGCCCTGGCGTCGCGCTTTGACCGGAGCTGACACCCCGCCGGGAGCAGTAACGCAGCAAGTAAAACTCTGATTTTCTGGCCGATTGGAAGAGATTATCAACCTTTTCGCGACATCTTTGATGGCGTGTTTTAGACCAAGTCACTGACGTTCGTGCCGGCAGTCCGACTGGAGAGTAGAATTATGGCCGTCGATACCAGCATGCCCATCCTCGTGGTCGATGATTACCAGACCATGGTGCGCATCATCCGCAGCCTGCTGAAGCAGATCGGCTTCGAGAACGTTGACGACGCCTCTAACGGCCAGGCGGCGCTCGAGAAGATCAACCAGAAGACCTATGGCCTGATCATCTCCGACTGGAACATGGAGCCGATGACCGGCTTCCAGCTCCTCGAAAAGGTGCGGGCCGGCGGCCCGTCCGTGGACGTCCCGTTCATCATGGTCACCGCCGAATCGAAGACGGACAACGTCGTCGCCGCGCGGCGCGCCGGCGTCAGCCATTACATCGTCAAGCCGTTCAACGCGGCGACCCTGAAGTCCAAGATCGACGCCGTCTTCGCGACCGCCGCCGCGGCCTGATCAGACCGCCCAGGTCAGCGTCCCGAGCGCGGCCCTCGGCCTGGCGTCGCGCGAAGCCAGGAACTGCCGCAGCGCCGCGCGGTCGAGCGGATTGCTGCGGGCGTCGCCATGCAGCTCGGCGCGGTGGATCCCCGACGTGATGAAAAGGCCGTCGATGCCCTGGTCCCGCGCACCCTGCATGTCCGTATGCATCGCGTCGCCGATGGCGAGGATCCGCGATGTCGCGACATCGCCGAGCTTCTCCCGCGTTAGACCCAGAGCCCGCTCGTAGATCGCCGGAAACGGCTTGCCGGCCTGGATCACCGTGCCGCCGATCGCCTCGTAACGCTCGGCGATCGCCCCGGCACAATATTCCAGCGTGTCCCCCACCTCGACGACGATATCCGGATTGGCGCAGATCATCGTGAGCTTGCGCGCCAGCATCGACCGGAGCAGCGCGTCGTAATCCTCGGGCTGCCGGCCGATCCGGTCGGAGGGGCTGATGCAGATCACCAGCTCGGCCTCTTCGACGCCGACGAGGGTGGGGCCGTGCGCGCCGAGCAGGCCTGCCTCGCGGTAGAGGTCGACCTCGCGCTCCGGGCCGATGTTGAGGAGCGGCGGACAGCCGGCCTCGACGATCATCGCCACCGTCACGTCGCCCGACGTCGCGATGGCATCATAGGCGTCGTGCGGCACCCCGAGCGAATCCATGCGGGCCACCACGTTGCGCGCCGGCGCCGGCGCATTGGTGATGAGGACGACTGTCCCACCACCGCGGCGAAACCGCTGCAACGCGTCGACGGCCGCGGAATGATGAGTGACGCCGTTGTGGATGACACCCCAGACGTCGCAGAGAATGAGGTCGTAGCGCCCGGCGAGATCGGCGAGGCCGTGATCGAGCAGGGGCAGGGCAGTCGCGTCCAGGCCTGAGGTCATGTGGGTGCCGGTTACTGTTGGAAGGAGCGGTCGAAACTGCAGGAGCGGCCGGACGGCCGCGGGCTGTCGAACGCCTTACACGTCCAATCGCCTCGGCACGCAAGCGTTGCGCCTGCCGCGGCCCGGCAAATATCGTCTCGGGCGGCAAAAGCTTGCCTTGGCTCGCGGCGTTGCCTATGGCTTCGGCCGGATTTCCAGCTCCCTCCAAAACTTCCGGAGATATCCTTGGCACGCGCGAATTACCTGTTTACGAGCGAATCGGTCTCCGAAGGCCATCCCGACAAGGTCTGCGATCGGATTTCCGACGAAGTCGTCGATCTGTTCTTCCGCGAAGGCGCCAAGGCCGGCGTCGACCCCTACGAGATCCGCGTCGCCTGCGAGACGCTCGCCACGACCAACCGCGTCGTCATCGCCGGCGAAGTCCGCGGGCCGATGATCGATCCCGCCGAAATCGTCAAGGTCGCGCGCAACGCCATCAAGGCGATCGGCTACGAGCAGGCCGGCTTCCACTGGGAGACCGCGCAGATCGAAGTGCTGCTGCATGCCCAGTCCGCGGATATCGCGCAGGGCGTCGATGCCGGCGGCAACAAGGACGAAGGCGCGGGCGACCAGGGCATCATGTTCGGCTACGCCTGCCGCGAGACGCCGGAGCTGATGCCGGCGCCGATCTATTACGCCCACAAGATCCTCGAAGACCTTACCCATGCCCGCAAGGCTGGCACCGGCGAAGCCGGCAAGCTCGGCCCCGATGCCAAGAGCCAGGTCACCGTCAAGTATGTCGACGGCAAGCCGGTCGGCGTGACGCAGATCGTGCTGTCGACGCAGCATGTCGACGAGAGCCTCAGCTCGGCCGACATTCGCCGCATCGTCGAACCGTTCATTTGCAAGTCGCTCCCGGCCGGCTGGATCAGCGATGAGACGGTCTGGCACATCAACCCGACCGGCAAGTTCGTCATCGGCGGCCCCGACGGCGACTGCGGCCTGACCGGGCGGAAAATCATCGTGGACACCTACGGCGGCGCGGCTCCGCACGGCGGCGGCGCCTTCTCCGGCAAGGATCCGACCAAGGTGGATCGCTCAGCCGCCTATGCCGCGCGCTACCTCGCCAAGAACGTGGTCGCGGCCGGTTTTGCCGATCGCTGCACCATCCAGCTCTCTTACGCCATCGGCGTGGCCGAGCCGCTGTCGATCTACGTCGATCTTCACGGCACCGGCCACAATGTGTCGGAAGAGAAGCTCGAGACGGTGCTCGGCCAGATCATGCGCCTGTCGCCGCGCGGCATCCGCGAGCACCTGCAGCTCAACCGTCCGGTCTACGCCCGCACCTCGTCCTACGGCCATTTCGGCCGCATTCCGGACGCCGAGGGTGGCTTCTCCTGGGAGAAGACCGATCTCGTCGAGAAGATGAAAGCCGCCGTCGCGGCCTGAGACTTTTTGCAATCGCTCACCCTGAAAGTCTCTTCAGGGTGAGATCCATCTCGATCGAGCCAGCCCTGCTGGCGCCTTGGCGTTACGAACGTGGCTGAGATCCTTGAACGGCCCGTTTCCTCGCCGCTGCATGGGCGGCGCGTCGGCAAGCCGCTGGCAAAATACCAGCGCGTGCTGGTCGACACCCTGCTGCCGCGCCTTGCCGTCGACATCACCGCGCCGATCCCCGACGCCACGGCGCTTTTCGCGCGCGCGCCGGATGACGTCTGGCTGGAAGTTGGCTTCGGCGGCGGCGAGCATCTGCTCAATGCCGCGACGCTGCACCCGGACGTCGGGCTGATCGGCTGTGAGCCCTTTCTCAATGGCATGGCCCGGGCGCTGGCCGACCTCGCCAGCGCCGACCTCGACAACGTCCGGCTGCATTGCGGCGACGCCGGTGCGCTCATCGATGCGCTGCCGCCGGCCAGCATCGGCCGGCTCTTCCTGTTCTATCCCGATCCCTGGCCGAAACGGCGGCAGCACAAGCGGCGGTTCATTTCCGACGCCATGCTGGTGCGCCTTGCCCGTGTGATGATACCCGGCGCGGAACTGCGCTTCGCGACCGACATCGACGACATCTGTGGCTGGACGCTGGCGCGCCTGCTGCGCTCGCCGGATTTCACCTGGCCTGCCGCGACGGCGGCCGACTGGCAGTACCCGTGGCCGGAATGGGTCGGTACCCGCTACGAGCAGAAGGCCACGGCAGAAGGCCGCCGCGGCTGCTACATCACGGCGATCCGGCGTTAGCCCCGAAGCGCATCAGCTCGACGCCATGCACTTTCAGCCAGGCTTCGGCGCGATCCATGTCCGGGACGAGCCGCTTCGCCACCGCCCAATAGGCAGCGGAATGGTTCATGTGAACGAGGTGGGCAACCTCGTGTGCGGCGAGATAGTCGAGCACAAAGGGCGGCGCCATGATCAGCCGCCAGGAAAAATTCAGTGCCCCGGCGGACGAGCACGAGCCCCAGCGGGTGGTCGTATCGCGCAGGGTCAGACGTTTTGCGTTGACTCCGAGCGATGCCGTATGACGGGCGACCGCCGCAAGCAGATCGCGGCGCGCCTCGCGCATCAGAAAGTCCTGGACGCGGCGTGCGACGAAGGGCGCGTCGCCGCTGACGCAGAGTTTTGGCATGCCGCCACTCTCGCTGGCGGCGGCCTCGACCCAGACGGTACCGCGCGCGCCGACGCAATGGGTGATCTCATGCAGGACGCCGCGCAGCGGGACCACAGCACCCGGCCCGAACGGGGTGGGGGCCGGCAGCCGTGCGAGGCGAACGCCGATCCAGGCGGCATGGCGCTCGACGAAGACCTTGGCGCGGACCAACGAGCCGCGGGGCGGCAGGGTCAGCACGACGTCGCGGGTGGCGGCACGCACCCGCAGCGTGAAGCGACGGGCCGTCGCGACACGCTTGATCTGGACCCTGTGGGTCTCGCCCGCATGGACGACATCGAAGAAGCTGATGTCGAAACTGCGGAGAGCGGTTTTCGGCGTCGTGATCGGCATGGAGCCGATAATAGCCCGGCTCCCACTGAGTCGCCATGCCCGAAGCGTTGCCGAAACTGTCATTGACTTGTCACAGCCACCCTCCGTAACCTGTCCGACTGCGCCGCTTTGCGGCGCATCCCGAGCGTTTCTCAAGCGGAGTGTCTGCCGGATCGCATTACGACACGCTGCCGCCAGAACGGTTAATACCCTCGCGATTCCGGACGCCATGCTGCTGAGGCCGCTCTTTCGATAAGGCCGGAGGTTGCCGATGACCCTACGCATTTCGGGAAAAAACCTCGCGATCGGCGACGCCCTGCGCTCCCATGTCCAGGCGCGCATCGATGGGGTGACAGCCAAATACCATGCCGGGGCCCCCTCGGGGCATGTGACCATCGGGCCAGAAGGGTCGGGCTACCGGTCGGACTGCACGCTGTTTCTCGCCGCTGGGATCACGCTGCAGGTCGATGCGACTGCGCACGAGCCCTATGTCAGCTTCGACAAGGCGGCCGACCGGATCGAACGGCGGCTGCGACGCCACAAGAAGCGCCAGACCAGCCACCACGGCAACGGCGCCATAGCCGCGCTTGCAGATGTCGACGGCGATCTCGAGCCTTTCCCGGTCGATCTGCTCGAAGAGATCGATGAGGAAACCTTCCCAGTGGTGATTTCCGAGCCGGCGCATGGGTTCAAGGAAATGACCGTCGCCGCCGCCGTGCGCCAACTCGACAGCGCCGCCTGCTCCGTCGTGATCTTCCGCTATGCGGAGAACAGCCGCATCAACATCGTGTATCGTCGTGCGGACGGCAACATCGGCTGGATCGACCCGCTTGGGGTGTCGAACGGCAAGGCGTCATAAGGCGGACAGAGCACGCCGCCCGAACACTGTTCTCCGGGCGCGAAGCGAGCTAGAAGGACGCCGACACGGCGGTCTCATCCTTTCGATCGTGGATCGAAAGCGCTGGCGCGACGTTCGCGGTGGCGCGGGTCGTGCAGATGCTTCACGAGGCCGGGTGCCTTGCGAGGCCCCTGCCGGCCGCCGTCTTCTGGATGACGAAACCAATGACTTTGACGGATTTGATCGCACCCGCCGCCATCCTCCCTTCCCTGAAGGTCGGAACCAAGAAGCAGGCGCTGCAGGAACTGAGCGAAGCCGCGGCGATTCAGTGTGGCCTTCCCGCGCGCGAAATCTTCGATGCCTTGCTGCAGCGCGAGCGGCTGGGCTCCACCGGCATCGGCAACGGCATCGCGATTCCACATGGCAAGCTCGCCAAAATCGATCACATCTTCGGCGTCTTCGCCCGTGTCGATCGTCCGATCGATTTCGAGGCGCTGGACAGCGAGCCGGTCGATCTCATTCTGCTGCTTCTCGCGCCAGAAAGCGCGGGCGCGGATCATTTGAAGGCTCTCGCCCGGGCAGCGCGCCTGCTGCGCTCGCAGAGCGTCACGGCAAAGCTTCGTGGCACCCGGGATGCGATGACGCTGTACGCGATCCTGGCGCAGGAACCGGCCTCACACGCCGCTTAGACGGGCGTCAGCACCAGGCACGCCGCGTGTAGTCCAGCGCGTAGGCGTCGGGCCGCGCGGCGATGGCGCCGAGGCCTGACAGCACCGCGTCGTCGACGACGATGAGCCGGGTCCCGACGTTGCGCAGGAGGTCTCCGAACGGTGCCTTGTCTTCGTAGCGGGCGCGAAACACCGCTGGGTCGGCAAAGCTGACGAGACGCGGCAGGACCCCGCCGGAAAACGTCACGCCGCCCGTTGCGAGAAAGGCGAGCGTCATGTCGCCGGCAAATCGCGCCGCGAGGCGCCAGAACAGCCGCACCGTCTCGGCCTCGTCGCCCTGGCGATTGGCATGGGCCGCCGCCACGAGGTCGTGCTCATTGGGGATGCGGGTGGTTACGATGCCGCGCGCCGTCAGCCGTGCCTGATGCAGGCGCACAAGGCCGGGGCCGGACAGCACCGTTTCCGCGCTGACCCGCCCATGCTGCGTCATCGGCAGATGCGGCCAGATCGCTGATTCTTCAGAACCGACCGGGCCGAAATCGACGTGGCCGGCTTCGCTGGCCAGCGCGAAATGCTTGCCGTCGATTTCCAGCAGGGCGCTGGCGCCAAGGCCCGTTCCGGGTCCGAGCACGAGGCGCGCGCCGCTGCTCTCCGGGATTGACGGGCCCAATACCTTCACCCATTCGTCCTTCAGCACCGGGATGGTCAGCGCCTGCGCTTCAAAATCGTTGAGCAGCAGGCCCTGTTCGAGCCCGTGCGCCTTGGCGACGTCGGGACCTTCGATCGTCCAGTGAGCGTTGGTCATGATCACGCTGCGATCTTCGACCGGGCCGGCGGCGCAGGCGATGATCGAACGCGGCTTCTCCGGCAACTGGGGCAGCGCGTCTTCGATAGCGGCTTCAAGGCTGGGAAACGCATGCGTTGCGCGATGCTCGGCCGGGGAGGGCGGCGCGCCCGGCTCCGAAATGATTGCGAAGCGGGCATTGGTGCCGCCGATGTCGCCGACGAGAACGGGAAACGGAAAATCCACGCGGGTTACCTTTCGACTCGGGGTTCGCTGCGCAGTTCTAGTTGGCTTTGCGGCGCGGTGGAATTACTGGAATCACGGTCGCCCGCATTCGGCGATCCCGGCGAAAGCGGCTAGAAGGGCGGCTTCCTAAGCCTGGACCCATCCCATGATCGTTGGCAGCACACCGCGCATCGGCCATGCCGCCCGCGAAATCATCGGGCCGCTGGCCGTCCTTTTCGTGTGGGACGTCATCGTCACGCTGATCTATTTCTGGATCAATCCGAAAATCATGCAGCTCGAGGTCCCGCTCTCTCTGTTCGGGACGGCACTGGCGCTGTTTCTCGGATTTCGAGATAATTCCGCCTATGCGCGCTGGTGGGAGGCCCGCTCGCTTTGGGGCCTGATGATCAACGCCTCCCGCAGTCTCGCTCGGCAGGCGCTCAGCCTCTGCGATGCGCGCGCCGACAGCGCGGGGCTGCGACGCGCGATCGTGTGCAGCCAGATCGCCTATGTGCATCAGTTGCGAACGGGTCTCCGCGGCGAGGCCGACGGCGCCGAGATCACGACTTATCTGGCGCCGGACCAGGCGGCGGCCGTTAAAGTTTTCACCAACCAGCCCAATGCGATCCTGACCGACACGGCGATCCTCGTCAGCGACGCTTTTCGCGCCGGTCTGATCGACAGCTTTGGGCGCGTGCGCATCGAGACCACCCTCGTCGATATCGCCAATGCGCAGGGCGGCATGGAGCGGATCAAGCGGACGCCGATGCCGAGCCAATACCGCTTCTTTCCCGTCTTCTTCACCCGAATTTTTTGCGTCATCCTGCCGTTCGCGGTGGTGCGCGACCTCGGCGTCTACACGCCCGTCGGCTCGGCCTTCGTCGGCCTGATGTTCCTGATCCTGCTGCAGATCGGCGACGACCTGATGGATCCCTTCAGCAACGAGATCTACGACGTGCCGATGAGTGCGATGTGCCGGACCGTGGAAATCGATCTGCTGCAGATGCTCGGCGAGCCGGCGCCCGAGCCCCTGGCGCCGGAGAACGGCGTGCTCTGGTAGAGGTGCCGTCTCAGAACTCTTCCCAGTCCTTGTCGGGCTCGGGTTTGCGGGCCGCCGCGCCGCCGCTCGCCACGCTCCGCAGCGCGGGACGCGGCGCCGATTTGGCGTTCGAGCCCTCAAATCGACCGGCGCTTCGCGGCAGCGGCACGATGTCGGCTGTCCCGGTCTGGAACTGGCTGACGAGTTCCTCGAGTTTGCCGGCTTCCTGAGCGAGGTGATGGCTGGCGGCGGTCGATTCTTCGACCATCGCAGCGTTCTGCTGGGTCACCTGATCCATCTGGTTGACCGCGGTGTTGACCTCTTGCAGGCTGACCGCCTGCTCCTGCGCCGAGGCGGCGATGATCGCGACGATGGCATTGACCTCGGCCACCTGCGCGACGATGCGCTCCAGCGACCGGCCCGTCTCGCCGACGAGCGCGACGCCCTGGGTCACCTGTTGTGTCGAGGCCGAGATCAGGCTCTTGATTTCTTTCGCCGCTTCGGCCGAGCGCTGGGCCAGTGCTCGGACTTCCGAGGCCACGACCGCAAAACCCCGGCCCGCATCGCCGGCGCGCGCGGCCTCGACGCCGGCGTTCAGGGCGAGCAGGTTGGTCTGCATCGCGATATCGTCGATCACCACGATGATCCGGCTGATCTGCTTCGACGATTCCTCGATCGCTGCCATGGCGTCGACGGCCTGACCGACCACCGCGCTGGAATGTTCCGCATCGGCCTTGGTGGTACCGACGACCTTGCGCGCGTCGTCGACGCCCTCGGCGGTGCGCTTGACGGTTGCAGTGATGAGGTCGAGCGCCGCGGCGGTTTCCTCGAGGCTCGCGGCCTGCTGTTCGGTACGGCGGGACAGTTCATCCACGGCTTGCGCGATCTCCACCGAATGGCCGCGCATCGACTGCGTTTCGCCCATGATCGCGCGCATGGTATCGCGCAACGCCGAAAGAGCACCTCCGAAGTCGTCCTTGAGCTTCTGGTATTCGCTCGGGAACGCCATGTCGATGCGATGGGTTAGGTCGGCACCCGCTAGCTTCTCCATGGCCATTGACAGCGCATCGACGACGTTGCGCTGCATCGTCGCCGCGGCACGCTCCAGGGCCTTCGCCTTGCGCCTGGCATCGGCCATGACGTCGCGCTCGTCCATCGCCGTGCGCGTGACCTGCTCCTTGTGGGCAGTTACGGCGCGCAGCGTCGCCAGGCTCGCCGAAAGCTGACGGAGGTCGTCGAGCGGGCCGGCGGCCTGGGCGTCCGCCGCGCCGATCACGGCATCGGCCTTGTTCACCGCAACGAAGAGAATCCCGACGATAGACTCTTCCACCACGATCGGCTCGTAGATGGTAATGTAGGTCTCGCCAAAAATTTCGGCTTCGCCGCGATAGCTGCGGCCTTCTTTCAGGACCGCGTCATGCGCTGGCCCGGGCGCCAGGCGCGTGCCGATCGAACGGTTGCCGTTCTTGTCCTTGATGTTGGTGCTGATGCGCACATCGCCAAGAAAGATCGTCGCCGAGCCACCGTGGGTGGCCTGCACCTGATCGACGACGTCGTTGCCGCCATTGACAAGCAGGTCGCCGAAATAGAGGGACTCTCCGACCCGGCGCGGATCGCCCCGGCCGTAGAGAAGCGTCCGCATCAGGTCGATATTCGAGTCGAGCTTGCGTTGCGCCGTCGCGATGATGTCGAGCGCCTTGGCTTCGTCGGCAAGCGCCTTGAGATCGGCGGTCAGGCCGGTCAAAGGCCTGGTGATCCGGCGCGATGTCAGGACCGCGGCGAGTACGCCGACGGCGATGGCGCCGATCAAGCATCCCAGCTTCAAACCAAGCTGCGCGTCCGCTGTCTGGGACGCGAAATGAGAGACGAGGTCGACCGTTGCGGGCGCAGCGCCGGTGATCATGACGGCCGCAAAGCCGGCGGTAAGCTTTGAATTGACGGTGCGCAGCATGCTTGGACCCTGTTCCACGAGCGGGCACTTGCAATCGACGGCGCAGCATGGCGCCGCTCTCGTTTGCCTAAGATCCCACGACGGCATGGTTGCCGGTCGCGAATGCTTATGTATGCCACTATATGAGCAATCCGTTACCAACCCTTCACCGTGCAACGCAATATTCGGTCGTATCAATGAGGACGCAATTCAATCGAGGCGTGGTTTTAAGGGATTTCTCGATGCTTCCGACGCGGTACTTCCGGACCGAAGGCGGTCTTCAAACTTGGCTTGACAGTTTGTTGCTTCACCAATTCTTCGGCGTCGCGTCCGGGCCGGGGGTACGCGCGTGCGGCTCGACAGGACGGCGCCTGTCATGGCAGATGAGCCCGCACACCAAAACGTCCTGGAAGCCATGTCCGATCTTGCCTCGCTCGAAGCCCTGACCCTCGAAGCCATCGCCGCTGCGGGCGACGAAGCGGCGCTCGACGCCGTGCGCGTCGGCGCGCTGGGCAAGAAGGGTAGCGTCTCCGCGCTGCTCGCCACCCTCGGCAAGATGGAGCCGGAAGAGCGCAAGGTTCGCGGCGCATCGATCAACAAGCTCAAGGACGCCATCGTCGAAGCCCTCGAGGCCCGCAAGGCGATCCTGAAGCAGGCGGCGCTCGAGGCCCGGCTCAAGGCGGAAATCATCGACGTGACCCTGCCGGTGCGCCCGAGCCCGCTCGACACCGGGCGCGTGCATCCGATCACCCAGGTGATGGACGAACTCGCGGCGATCTTCGCCGACATGGGCTTTTCCATCGCGGAAGGCCCCGACGTCGAGACCGACGACTACAATTTCACCAAGCTGAACTTTCCGCCTGATCACCCGGCGCGGGACATGCACGACACGTTCTTCTTCGAGCCTGGCCCCGACGGCACGCGTAAGCTGCTGCGCACCCACACCAGCCCGGTGCAGGTGCGCACCATGCTGACCCAACAGCCGCCGATCCGCGTCATCTGCCCCGGCCGTACCTACCGCTGCGATTCCGACCAGACCCACACACCGATGTTCCATCAGGTCGAGGGGCTGGTCATCGACAAGCAGGCCAACCTCGGCAACCTCAAGTGGATCCTGGAGGAATTCTGCAAGGCGTTCTTCGAGGTGCCGGACGTGACGATGCGCTTCCGCCCGAGCTTCTTCCCGTTCACCGAGCCGTCGATAGAAGTCGACATCCGCTGCTCGCGCAAGGACGGCGAGATCCGCTTCGGCGAGGGCGACGACTGGCTGGAGATTTTGGGCTGCGGCATGGTGCACCCGAACGTTCTCACCGCCTGCGGCATCGATCCCGAAGTCTACCAGGGCTTTGCCTGGGGCATGGGGATCGACCGCATCGCCATGCTGAAATACGGCATGCCGGACCTGCGGGCGTTCTTCGAGAACGATATCCGCTGGCTCAACCACTATGGCTTTCGGCCGCTGGATATCCCGAGCCTCGTCGCGGGCCTGACCGCCTGAGCATTGCCGGCTTTCGCGGCGACGGTCTTCCAAGGATCCCACGATGTCATCGCGGGGCGCCCCGGAGGGGCGAGCCCGGGATCCATGAACACCTGGTCGGCGCTTAGACCACGACGCAGCCCGAACCACGTTTCAACGCATCCCGGCTCGCGCCTCGCGCGCCCGGGGTGACATCGCGGTAAGCAGCCATCCAAGATGACGACCCTGCCTACTCCGCCGCGCTTTGGGCTGCGGCACCGAAGCGCCGCTCGATATAGTCGGCCACCAGCACCTTGAACTCGTCGGCGATGTTGGCGCCGCGCAGAGTCAGCGCCTTCTTGCCGTCGATGAACACCGGTGCGGCCGGCGTTTCGCCGGTGCCGGGCAGCGAGATCCCGATGTCGGCGTGCTTGGACTCGCCGGGGCCGTTGACGATGCAGCCCATGACCGCGACGTTGAGCGTTTCGACGCCGGGATAGCGCGTCTTCCAGTTCGGCATTTCGTCACGGATGTGGTTCTGGATGTCGCGCGCCAGCTCCTGGAACACGGTCGACGTCGTGCGGCCGCAGCCGGGGCAGGCGGCGACGAGCGGCACGAAGGTCCGGAAGCCCATGGTTTGCAGGATTTCCTGCGCGACCTTGACCTCGACCGTGCGGTCGCCGTTCGGCTCCGGCGTCAGCGAGACGCGGATCGTGTCACCGATGCCTTCCTGCAGCAGCACGCCGAGCGCCGCCGCCGAAGCGACGATGCCCTTCGAGCCCATGCCGGCTTCGGTCAGGCCGAGATGGATCGCGTAGCTGCTGCGGGCCGCCAGCATCTTGTAGACAGCGACGAGTTGCTGCACGGCGGAGACTTTTGCGGAAAGAATGATCCGGTCCTTGCCGAGCCCCATCTCTTCGGCGCGCGCCGCCGAGAGCAGGGCGGACTGCAGCATCGCCTCGCGGGTCACCGCGCCCATGTCCTTCGGATTGGCGGACTTGGCGTTCTCGTCCATCAGGTTGGTGAGAAGATCCTGGTCGAGCGAGCCCCAGTTGGCGCCGATGCGGACCGCCTTGCCGTACTCGATCGCCTTTTCGATGATCGTGCCGAACTGCAGGTCTTTCTTGTCCTTGAAGCCGACGTTGCCGGGGTTGATCCGGTACTTGGCCAGCGCCTCGGCGCAGGCTGGATGGTCGGCGAGCAGCTTGTGGCCGATGTAGTGGAAGTCGCCGATCAGCGGCACGAAGCAGCCGATCTTGGCGAGCCTATCGCGGATGTGAGGCACGGCGGCCGCCGCTTCGTCGCGATCGACCGTGATGCGGACCATTTCCGAGCCTGCGCGCGACAGCGCTGCGACCTGGGCGACGGTGCCGGCGATGTCGGCGGTATCGGTATTCGTCATCGACTGGACAACGATCGGCGCGCCGCCGCCGACCTGGATGGCGCCTTCGCCACTGCCCACGATCACCGCAGTGCTGCGGTGGCGGGCGGACGGTGCCGCGACGACTTCCTGGTCGGATGGACCGACGATGTCGGAGACGGCGCTCGCGATGGAAGACAAGACGTTCATGCGGACCTATCGGGTAACGGGCGAGAGTTGATCATCATATGGTGCTTCGCATAGCGCAAAAGCCATCCTTGCGAAAGCATCGCGCGGACGCGGCTCATTCTCTGCCACTTCGACGTGACGTCAATGTCACGGTCTCGCAAAGATTGGCACCTACCTCTAGTAGCCAATTTCAATGACCGGTAATCGAGGCTAACTTCCGATCATCAAAATGTGATCGAAAATTTTCAGTGGTTGTATTGTCGGCCCTTGACAAGGAAAGACGCGAAATGCGCCGCAACTCGTTTCAAATCAATAGCATATGTTTTGTGCGTCCGGGCGATTGACGTCTTGCGAAGCGAATATCGGCATATTCAAACTCATGTAAACGGTAGGTGAAAGTTGCGTTCACGACAGGTTAACGCGGAGAAGCCGAAACCACTCCTACGAAAGTCGGTATCCGACTTGCCGCGTGATGTGCGGCGTCCTGGAGGACGAGACGTGACGATGATCTTGGATGATAGAGCGCCGGTTTGCGACGTGATCCGCGTCGTCATCGCCGACGATCACCCGATGGTTCGGGGCGCCTTGCGTGAAGCCGTTTCGTCGGCGCTACCCGGAGCCGAGATTCGCGAAGCGGGCGATCTCGCCTCTTTGGGGACGGCATTGGCGCGGGACACCGCGATCGACCTAGTCCTGCTTGACCTCGCGATGCCGGGCGTCAGCGGTTTTTCAGGCTTGCTTTACCTGCGTTCGCAGCATCCGGAAGTCCCGGTCGTGGTGGTTTCGGCGACCGAAGATCGCGTCGTGATGCGCCGGTGCATCGAGGTCGGCGCCGCCGGCTTCATCCCGAAATCGACCGAGATCGAGATGATGCGCGAAGCCATTCGCATGGTGCTGCAGGGCGACATCTGGACGCCGGGCGATCTTGATCCCGTTCTTCCCACCGACCCGTCGGTCGCCGACATGATGCGTCGTCTCGCCAGCCTGACGCCGCAGCAGCTGCGGGTGCTGATGATGCTGTCGCAGGGCCGCCTCAACAAGCAGATCGCGTTCGAACTCAAAGTGTCGGAAGCCACGGTAAAGGCGCATGTTTCGGCGATTTTGCAAAAGCTCGGCGTCGACAGCCGCACCCAGGCGGTGATCGCGGTGTCGCGGATCGAGCAGGGCAACTTCTCCCGCGCGGCGCAGGCCTGATTTTAGCGCGGCTGTTTCGGCGCCGGTCGCATGACCCTCGAGATCGCCGCCGGGTATGGCCGGCTTGCGCTGCGATCGATTTCGGCTCATTGCGCGCCTGACAGCACACCGGAACTGCCATGATCGACGAACGCCCGCCTCAGACGGAAGTCCCACCCCACTGGAATCAGAGCGCCCCGTCACGCTGGCCGGCGCGACCGGACACGCGGCTTCGCCGCTTCCTTGGCGGCTCGCCGCTCGCTGTGCTCGTCAAGCTGATCCTGGTGTCGCTGATCGTCGGCGCGCTGCTGATGTGGCTCAACATCAGGCCGGCGGATGTCTTCCGCATGCTGTCGAACCTCGTCGACCGGCTCTGGTATCTCGGCTTCGACGCGATCCGCGAGTTCGGCACCTACATCGTGGCCGGTGCGGCGATCGTCCTGCCGGTCTGGCTGATCCTGCGGATCCTCAGTTATCGCGCGCCGCGATAAACGCGTTGCCGGGCGCTACTTCGCCCAGTCGCCGGCTTCCGATCCGACCACGTCGGCAAGCGCCGTTGCGCCAAGGCGGTCGCAAAGTCCACGCTTGATCGTGGCGACAAGGGCCGGCCCGGCAAATACCAACGCCGAATAGATCTGCACCAGGGTTGCGCCGGCCGCAATCTTGCGCCACGCCGCCTCCGCGCCGTCGATCCCGCCGACGCCGACCAGCGGAAACTGCCGCTCCACCCGTAAAAAGGCTGCCGCGAGCATGCGCGTCGAGAGGTCGAACAGCGGCTTTCCGGACAGGCCGCCGGCTTCCAGGCCGGTGCGATCGGT
>NZ_LMUU01000117.1:0-8292 GCF_009765775.1 Beijerinckia sp. L45 | reverse complement strand
GCGCCGGGGCGGGTGATGGTGGTGTTTGAGACGATCATCCCGTCGATATGGCGGTCGCGCGCGACGCGAACCATGGCGTCGAGTTCGGCGTACGACAGATCGGGCGCGATCTTGAGCAGCACCGGCTTGCGTCCGTGGTCGTCTGCCACGGCGTCGCGGGCGGCAAGCACGCGGGCGAGCAGATCGTCCAGGGCCTCGGGCTTCTGCAGATCGCGCAGGTTCGGCGTATTCGGCGATGAGACGTTGATGGTGAAATAGTCCGCTTTGGCGGCGAAGGTCCGGATGCCGGCGACGTAATCGGCGGCGCGGTCGCTTGCGTCCTTGTTGGCGCCGATGTTGATGCCGAGCACGCAGGCCGCCGGCTTCAGCATCGCAAGGGCATGCGCATGGCCGAGATTGTTGAAGCCAAAACGGTTGATGACGCCGCCATGCTCCGGCAGGCGAAACAGGCGCGGGCGCGGATTGCCGGCTTGCGGGCGCGGCGTCAGCGTGCCGGCCTCGGTAAAGCCGAACCCGAGCCCCCCGGCCTTGTGGGCAATGGCGCCGTTCTTGTCGAACCCTGCGGCGAGCCCGATCGGGTTCCCGAAGCGCAGGCCGAAAGCGTCGACTGCTAGGCGCGGATCGTCGGGCTCCGCCGATGGCAACGGCAACGCTTTGAGCGCGGCAAGGGTGACGTCGTGTGCGCGTTCTGGATCGAGAGCCTGGAGGACCGGCCGCGCCAGGGCCCATCCGGCCTCGAGGATGACGCTCATGGCAGCAGGCCGGAGAAATCGTGATGCCCATCGGCATCGAGCGGCAGCGGTTTCGCCCAAAGAGCGTCCGCCGTGGCCAGCGGCGCGTAGAGATGGGGAAACAGCGCGCCGCCGCGGGAGGGTTCCCAGATCAGGGCGCTGCCGAGGGCCTGCGGATCGATCGCGACGAGCATCAGATCGCGCTGTCCCGCAAAGTGCTTCGCCGCGGTTTCGGCGACCTGAGCCGCCGTGGAAAAATGGATATAGCCGTCAGCGAGATCGACGGGCGCACCCGTGAACGTGCCGCTGGCCTCGGCGTCGTGCCAGGCCGCAGCGGAGAGGATTTTGAAGATCAAGGACATGCCAATGGGGTTGGAACGGGCAGGCCAGGAGTGCCACGCCCGCGGTAACGGCACCCGCTGCCGTTATGGCCGAGGTTGTCGCGAACCGCCACCCTCGCGAGGTCGAGCCGGCACGGCATGCCCTGCCTCATGATCCGTCGCGAGGTCCGCAAGCAGATGCTCGTGCTGTAACTGCATTTGAGACAGTCGGCGTTCCATCGAAATAATAAGGTCGCCGCCGATCAGCCGAAGCTTCTCATCCAGTGCATCAGATGAGACAAGCCGCCTTTGATGCGACAACCGCGCTTCGATCTTCTCAATTAAATCGCGCGAATGTCTTACTTCTTTTTGCCTTAACATCAGCACCTCCTTAAGGGGCACCGTCCAACGTTTGGGTAGCGTCCAAACATACGTTAAATACACCCTGAATGTTATCCATCTTTCGGTCGCTCCCGTCGTTTCACTGTGTAAAGGCAAGATAGGGGCCAGAGAATTCGGTGGCCCCTACCACTTACGTGACGGCTAAAGCACCTTCGCACCCGCCGGAATCTCCGCCATCTCCAAATCGTGCTCGATGTGCAGCAGCGTACGCGGCGCTTTGGCCCGCAGGACGAAGAACCACAGCGCCCCCACGCACATGTAGGCGAGGAACATGAAGGGCAGCAGGTTGTAGGGATATGGCGGCACGGGATAGAGGCTGCCAACGAGAGACAGGACCATCAGCCCGGTGCCCAGCACGCCGAACACGATGTCGCCGGTCTTCAGTTCGCCGGTCTTGCGGAGATAGACGGGCGCCGCCACCGAGCAGAGGCCGTAGACGATGATGAAGCCATAGGAGGCCAGCGTCCCGTACCAGCCGAACGTGTCGAGCTCGGCGTTGCCGCTGAAGGCGGCAACCAGGATGAAGTTCAGGACCGCGGCGAAGGCGAGGGCGACGTAGGGCGTCTGATGCGTCTGGTGCACCGTGCCAACCGACTTATGCAGGATGCCATAGCGTCCGAGCGAAAACATCATCCGGCCGAAGGCGTTGATCGAGGCCAGCGCGCAAGCGAAGCTGCTGATCGCCGCACCGACATAGACCAGCGCCACGATCAGCGGGTTCTGATCCGCCAAAATGTCGCCGAGCGGGGCACCGCTGGCGCCGAGCTTGGTGGCGTCGTCGGCGAAGCCCTGGGTGATGATGTAGGTGGTGACGACGAAGAACACGCCCGCCGAGAGCGCCGTCATCTGGATCGCCCGGGGGATCACGGTGCCGGGGTCGCGGGCTTCCTTGCCGAGCGTCGCCGCGCTCTCGAACCCGACATAGGAAAAGATCGCGAAGACGATGGCCTGCAGCGCCTTGCCGGGATCGACGCCGTCCAGGCTGAGCTGCTTGGTGTCGACCTTGAAGCCGGCGCGGGACAGCGCGATGACGCTGACGATGAGGATGATGACGACGGAAATTGCTTCGAGCGTCAGGCTGACCCGCGAAGAAAACCGCATGTCGCGCGCCGCGAGAAACAGCGCCAGGGCCGAAACGATCGCGTAGATCACGATGCTGTTGGGAACGAAGCTGATCTTCAACGCCGTGAACAGCGTCTTGACGAAGATCGAGGTCGCTACCGTCAGAGCCATCGCGGTGAAGAGATACGCGGCGAGCATCGCCCAGCCCGCGAGCAGGCCGTAGGCCGGCCCGAGCGAGCGCGAGACGTAGATGAAAAACGAGCCGGCGCAGGGGATGCGCTTGGCGAGCTTGCCGACGTTGACGCCGACGATGAGCAGCGCGACCGTCGCGGCGATATAAACGAGCCAGGATGCGGTGCCGGCCATGCCGGCGACGACGGCGACGGCGAGTGCCGGCGTCAGGGTTGGCGAAACATTGGCGACCGATTGCCCCAAGGTTTCGAGAAACGACAGACTGTCTTTTCGTAATTCGAACATGACCCGCCCTCCGCATTTTGCGGCGCCGACGCCCTTCATCGACCCGCGATGATCCCGGACCGCCAACGGGCCGAGCGGCGCCAAGGCTTTCCCGACGCTCAACGGAGTTTCTTGGCAATGATCGTGCCGGAATGCGACGAAGGTCGAAGTTTTTCAACGCTAACCGCCGACACGTTTCTGTCAGAAGCTGTCGGCCTCCCGAAGATCGGCTCTACGGATGTGTCAGCAGGCGGGCATCCCGACCAGATCCCCAGCCAAAGCCCGGGCGATCAGCGCCCGCGTTTCCGCAACCCCATAAAGCGCCACGAACGAGCCGAACCGTGGCCCCTCCTGCTCGCCGAGAAGCACCTGATAGAGCATCGCGAACCAGTCGTTCGAGACGCCAGGACGCTCCGGTGTCGCGCCTTTGGCCTTTAGGTTCTGGTAGCGTTCGATAGGCCGGGCGACATCATAGAGCGCCGTCTGGATGTCCTCGCCCGATGCGTTTTGCGGCAAAGCACCAAGGGCGGCGTCGAGCTGCTCCAGAGCGGTCCGCTCGATGTCGTCGGGAAGCCGGTATGTCTTCGCCGGGCGGACGAAGTCGCGATAATACGCGACGGCATAGCCGACGAGCGCATCGAGGCGCGGATGCGTTTTGGGCGACACGTCGGGCGCATAGCGGCGCAAAAAGCCCCAGAGCACGGCCGGGTCTTCGCTGTTGCCGACGGTGGCGAGGTTGAGCAGCATGGCGAAGGACAACGTGGTCGCGCCGCCTGCCGATTGCAGGACCTCCGCTGCTGGCGGCGCGCCGCTATGGATGTGCCAGGCCGGATTGCCGAGCTGGTCCTTCGGCTCCTGGCGCGGCACGGCGGCAATGAAGCTCAGATATTCGTCGACGGCCCGCGGAATGACGTCGAAGTGCAGCTTCTTCGCTTCCTTCGGCCGCTGGTACATGAACAGCGCCAGGCTCTCCGGGCTGGCATATTTCAACCAATCGTCGATGGTCAGCCCGTTGCCCTTGGATTTCGAGATTTTTTGGCCGCGCTCATCGAGAAACAGCTCGTAGTTGAACCCTTCCGGCGGCAGGCCGCCGAGCGCCCGGGCAATCGCCCCCGACAGCTTGACACTGTCGATCAGGTCCTTGCCGGCCATCTCGTAATCGACATGCAGTGCGTACCAGCGCATCGCCCAGTCCGGCTTCCATTGCAGCTTGCAGTGCCCGCCGGTGACCGGCGTCGTAAAGCTTTCGCCGGTCACAGGATCGCGCCAGGTGATGGTGCCGGCCGCCGCGTCGATGCCGTCGAGCGGCACCTGCATCACGTGCCCGGTGCGGGGATGGATCGGCAGGAACGGCGAATAGGTGGCGGCGCGCTCCTCGCGGAACGTCGGCAGCATGATCGCCATCACGGCGTCGTAGTGCGCCAGCATGTGCAGCAGCGCCTGATCGAAGCGGCCCGAGGTGTAATAGTCCGTCGCCGAGGCGAACTCATAGTCGAAACCGAACTGGTCGAGGAAGGCGCGCAGCCGCGCGTTGTTGTGGGCGCCGAAGCTCGGGTGCGTGCCGAACGGGTCCGGTACCTTGGTCAGTGGCATGCCCAGATATTCGGCGACCATCGCCTGGTTTGGCACATTGTCCGGCACCTTGCGCAAGCCGTCCATGTCGTCGGAGAAGGCAAGCAGCCGGGTCTTGATCGTGTCTTCGGTCAGCACGCGAAAGGCGTGGCGGACCATCGTGGTACGCGCGACCTCGCCGAAGGTGCCGATATGCGGCAACCCCGAGGGACCGTAACCGGTCTCGAACAGCACCTCCGTCTGCCCGGTTCGCGCGACGCGGGCGACCAGCTTCCGGGCTTCCTCGAACGGCCAGGCTTTGGTCACCTTGGCGGCCTCGAGCAGCGAAACGGGAAGGGCGGCCGAAGGTGCGGCGCTGGTCATAGCAATGTCCGGGGATGGAGGTTCGGGCTGCGCTCGGGCAGCGGCGGCACAGTAAAAAGAGCGGCACCTCCCGTCAAATCGCGCGTCGAACTTGTCTTTTTGCCAACCCTGTCATCCGCCAGCCATAGATTTTCGAGGCCTGACGCGCTATGTGCAGCCTGTCTCCAAAATTTAAAGAAGGTACGCGGTTTGGCCGGCATGAAAGAGAAGAGCTTCACGGAACGCCGGAGCTCGGCAATTGATCAGAAGCAAGAACAGCTGAAGAACTATCAGGCCCGCATGGCCAGTCCGGAGCTGAAGGCGCGGGAAGCGGCGCGCCGGGCCATCGTCGATGCCCGCAACATCCGCATGGCCGAGCGCGAGGCGATCCGCGCTAAGGAACGCGAGATCGAGGAAGCGACGCGCGCCGAGCGCGAGGCCGCTCTCGAGGCCGAGCGTGAGGCCGAGCGTCTTCTCGCCGAAGAAACCAAGGCGGCCGACGCCGCTGCCGCGCTCGCCCGCGCGTCGCGCGTCATTGCCGACGAAGTGGCGCGGAAAGCCCAGCGCGACGCCAAGTACGCCGCGCGTAAGGCCCGCAAGGGCTGATCAGTCCAACGTGTTGCTGCGGACGGGCGCCGAACCGATCGGCCCGTCCGCTTTTTATTGCGTGCAGCGCGCGCAGATGCGACCGCCCCGTGATGCGTCTTGTGCCAATGGTACGGATCCCGGCACAGGTCGACGAGACCGCCCCAGGCCGCGACACCGATCAGCGCTTGATACGGCACCATGCCAAACAGGGCATGCCACGGCGCTTTGACCCGGCTCGCTTTCGCGCCAGCGTAGGCCGCCCAGATCGTCGACATCGGTCCGGCGATGAAAACCCATGTCCATAAGCTCGCATCGATGATTTCGAGCCACCCGTGCGGATGCGGCATGCCGCATGCCAGCAGGCGGCCGACTACGAGGATAGTCAAAGGTAGCGACGCCAGAGGTCCACCCACCAGGGCCACCAGCATGACCGACAGGGCAAGCGTCCGACCTGTGCCGAGCTCGGTCAACAGCCGACGCAAGTCGCGGCCGAGCACGAGGGTCGATTGCATCCAGCCTTTGGTCCAACGCCGCCGTTGCCGCTCCCAATTGCCGAAGTCCGGTGGCGCGCTTTCGTAGGTCGTCGAGTCCAGCATTTCGGTTCTGTGGCCGAAGCGGGCGAGCCGAAGCCCGAGATCGGCATCCTCGGCGACATTCCAGGCATCCCATCCGCCCACGCGGGCCAGGACGGATCGGCGGAAATGGTTCGAGGTCCCACCGAGCGCCATCGGCAGGTTTGCCGCAGCAATTCCTGGATTGTAGAGACCGAACAGGGCGGCGTATTCGATGGCGAAGAGCTGCGACAAGAGGCGGTCGCCGTTTATGACAAGCCGCGCCTGTAGGCAACCGAGACCCGGGGCATGGTGGAACCGTGCCGCGGCTTTGCGCAGTTGGTCCGGCGCCGGCGCGTCCTCGGCATCGTAAATGGTGACGATGTCGCCCTTCAGCAGCGGCAGGGCGACATTGAGCGCCCGTGGCTTGGTTTGCGGTTTGCCCTTCGGCGCGATGACGATTTCGTAGTGTGGCGCCAAACGGGCGGCAAAACAGGCGAATTGTGTGGCGGAGTCGTCGGCTTCGACGATGAGCTTCACCTCCAGTTTTGCGCGAGGATAGTCGATCCGGTCCAAATTCGTGACGAGGTCGCCCACGATACCGGCTTCGGCCTTGAGCGGGACCAGCACGGAATAGAATGGCAGTTGCGCATCCGTCAGCGGCTCGGGGCCGGGCACGGGCGCCATGAGACCGACGGCGCAAAGCAGCAGCCGGGCCGCGATCACCGCGAAAAACAACATCCCGACCAGCGCCGCAACGAGCGATGGAGCCGCAATCCAGCAGCCGAAAAGAACAAGGAGCGCGGTCGCCAAAGCGAAGCCGAGCCTAGGGCTGACGATGTCCTTGGCTGACAGGCGGGGGGTCTGTCGCGGCAACGCGTTGCTCGCCGCGTCCGCGATCACGGCGCCGTTGGTGCGGCGGACAAGGGCGGAGAACCCGGTCGGCGTGGTGATCAGGACGTCCCGCATCGGCCGGCCAAGCGCGCGGCGCGCGAGCATCCAGAGGACGCCCGTCCCGGTCGGAGCGAGGAGCCAGCGTGTCCCGTCGGCAAGCGGCGCGTAGCCGTGACGGATCGCTTCGTTTGGACGGGCGCTCGGAGCCAGCGTCAGCGAGCCCTGGACGAATCGCAGGCCAAGATGCGCGGCCAGCGCCTGATAGTAGAGGAGTTCGCTAACGCCTCGACCGGCGATCAGACAGGCGTGAGCAGGGACGCCGTCGCGTTGTGCCGTGGCCGTGGCCCGGCGCAGAGCAGCGAGCGACACGGAGCAGTGCGTGCGCAAAAATGCGATGTCGGCGGGGAAGTCGGCGGCCTGCTCGGGCGGCATGGCCACTGACCGCGTGAACCGTTCGACGTGAGGCTGGCCTGGACGCATGGACGCTCGCAACAAACAGCGCGAACGTCAAAGCTACAGAATTGCAAAATCTTAACCATCAACCTGCGGTTGATTCACGCCCAGAGGAAGAACAGCAGCACCCAGCTGAACACGCCGATGCCGGCGGCACCAGCCACCGCCACGGTTGCCGCGCCGCGTCGGACGCGGCTAGAGGCGTAACGCCCCGTGATCGGCCAAGCCAGGGAAACGACCCAGAGCCAGGCACCGGCCAGCATCGCCGCGCGGATGATCGAGGCGGTCGGACCGAAGGTTATGCCGTCGGCTTTCAGCATCGAGATTGTGATGGCGAAGAGGCCGAGAAAAACGCCGCAGCCGGCGATCGGGATCAGCGCTTGCGCGAGATGATGAAATGCCTGCGACCGCCAGCGGCCAAGCGCGACCGTGGCGAGCGCAAGTAACGCCGATACGCCGGCCGCGATGACTACCGCCGTTGCGAGCACGTAGGCGATCAACAGCGTGCCGTCGAGCAGGGTCAGCGCATCATTATTGTCGGGATAATTGGTCAGCAACCACCATGGCGGCTGGATGCTCAAAACCCAGGTGGCGCCGCGGTCGATAAGCCAGGTCGCAGCCCAGGTCTTCGCCTCGTAATACCAGGGACTGGTGCTCCAATGGAACGCGCCGACGGCGACGCCCATCAGGCCGAACACGATGAGCACGGTCTCCCACGGCTTGGGATCGCTGCCGGCGACGTGGACGATCTCGTGGTTCGGCATCCGCGGTGCCAGTTCGATGGCCCCGCGGAACTGGCTGCAGCGCCCGCACATGTGGCAGTCGCTCGCGCCCTTCATCACCGGCAGGGCGACGAGCGGGGCACAATTGACCTTGCGGGAAAAGATCTTGATGGCGCGGCGCGAGCGCGCCCAGGCTTCC
>NZ_LMUU01000116.1 GCF_009765775.1 Beijerinckia sp. L45 | reverse complement strand
CAGACTGATAGGTGTTTCGGGGCGACTGGTTGTGGTCAGGGAACGGGATAATGCTGGCGCAGATGCCCAGGAGCATGCTGGGGTGGATTTCGCAGTGAGTGTAGGCGTGTGTGGTGGGATTTATCCGGGTCTTGATGCGCGCGTTGGGCTCATTCTCGTGGTTGTCCGGAATCTTGAAGCCAGCCTTTTGTGCTCGGAAGTCGGCAAGATCTTCCGGCGTCATACATATCATGGATGTCTCTTCCTCCTCCGCATC
>NZ_LMUU01000115.1:11988-14469 GCF_009765775.1 Beijerinckia sp. L45 | reverse complement strand
TTTAAAAAAAATGGCATTCCTGACAAGTGACGGAACGCCAACAGAGTTATATGCCAAATTCTGGACCGATAGCGGTAGAGCCCTAGCAGCTGTGCATGGTTTGCGTAACGCTTTCCCTGAAATGTACAAACGTAGCGAATATGCGCATGCTGTAGACGACAACAAGATTAAAGACATTATTGTAGAAATAACGGGGTTGAAGCCTAACGACCCTGTAGCAGTTGCAATCAAATCTACATTTAACGTCATAAGGGCTTACATACCATCAAATTTTGATCCAAGCTCTATTCAAGACGAGCCACAGACGTTAACCCAAGACAGGTCAGAAGATCACAACTCCGAACGCGACAAACGGCCTATGGGCACCGCAATTGGATTGTCCTATAATATAAATATCGTCCTACCGGAAACATCGGACATTAAGGTTCTAAATGCAATATTTAGAAGTGTTCGAGAAAATTTGATGACATGAAAAATGATGAACAAATTGAACTCTTTTTGCTAAAGTGTGCTGCGCTCAAGTTAGCGATTGACCAAGCTATTCCATCGCCAGCTTCGCCAGAGCTAACGAACTTAACATCCAGAAGCTCAGCTAACATTTTTATAGATCAATTTTCTACCGAAGTACGCAACAACGCAATCAACATGGCAGAATATTACAAGATTTTTTATATGCTTGAAAACGATATTCGTCGGCTGATTGACGATACGCTTATTGAAACTTTCGGACCGACATGGTGGGCGGAACATGCCCCAGTAAGCGCTAAAGAGGAATTTAGGCAAAACCGGCAGAGAGAACAAGAGGCAGGCTTTTCTAGCAGATCAGAAAATGAGTTAGACTACGTTTCATTCGGTCAACTAGGAGAAATCATCAGACACAATTACAGTCTATTTGGAGGCATTTTTAAGCAATCAAAAGGCCCTTGGCCGCGTAATGTACTCACTTAATAATCTGCGCGGACCAATTGCGCATTGCGGTATTCTTGCAGAAGACGAAGTTGACAGATTAAACCTAACAGTGAAGGACTGGTTTCGGCTGTTAGAAGGACCAAAATAGGCGCTGCCGCCGACAATATTTTGCTGTCTGTGCTCTGGCGTATGCAAGTCAGCGTTTCTAGACACGGTCCAACCCTGTTCATGGATCTCGGCTCTCCGCTGCGCTCCGGCCAGGATGACATCGCGGAAACGCCATCAGCAAAGACCTCGGTCTAAGAATCCATCTTCAACGCCGCAATAAACGCCTCCTGCGGGATCTCGACCTTCCCGAACTGCCGCATCTTCTTCTTGCCGGCCTTCTGCTTCTCCAGCAGCTTGCGCTTGCGGGAGACGTCGCCGCCGTAGCACTTGGCCGTCACGTCCTTGCGCATCGCGCGGACCGTTTCGCGGGCGATGATCTTGCCGCCGATGGCCGCCTGGATGGGGATGACGAACATGTGCTGCGGGATCAGGTCCTTCAGCTTTTCCACCATGCTGCGGCCGCGGGATTCCGCGCGGTCCTTGTGGACCAGCATGGAGAGCGCATCGACCGGCTCGGCGTTGACCAGAATGCTCATCTTCACGAGGTCGCCCTCGCGGTAGTCGGTGATGGCGTAATCGAACGAGGCATAGCCCTTCGAGATCGACTTCAGGCGGTCGTAGAAATCGAACACCACTTCGTTGAGCGGCAGGTCGTAGACCGCCATCGCGCGCTTGCCGACGTAGTTCAGATCCACCTGGATGCCGCGGCGGTCCTGGCAGAGTTTCAGCACGCTCCCGAGATAGTCGTCGGGGGTCAGGATGGTGGCGCGGATCCACGGCTCCTCGATGGCGAGGATGGCGGTGGGGTCGGGCATGTCGGCGGGGTTGTGCAGCGCGATCTCGGCGCCGTCGCGCAGCTTGATATTGTAGACCACCGAGGGGGCGGTGGCGATGAGATCGAGGTTGAACTCGCGCTCCAGCCGCTCCTGGATGATTTCGAGGTGCAGCAGGCCGAGGAATCCGCAGCGGAAGCCGAAGCCCAGCGCGGCGGACGACTCCATTTCATAGGAAAACGAGGCATCGTTGAGGCGCAGCCGCCCCATCGCCGCACGCAGATCCTCGAAGTCGGCGGCATCCACGGGAAACAACCCGCAGAACACCACGGGCTGCGCGGGCTTGAACCCTGGCAGCGCTTCGGCGCAGCCTTTCTTCTCGTCGGTGATCGTGTCGCCGACGCGCGTATCCGCCACCTGCTTGATCTGGGCGGTGATGAACCCCATCTCGCCGGGCCCGAGCCGCTCCTGGTCCTTCATCTTGGGCGTGAAGACGCCGATGCGGTCGACTTCGTAATGGGCGTCGGTGCCCATCATCTTGATCTTTTGGCCCTTCTTTAAGGACCCGTCGATGACGCGCACCAGCACCACGACTCCGAGGTAGGCGTCGTACCAGCTGTCGACGAGAAGCGCCTTGAGCGGCGCGGTCTCGTCGCCCTTGGGCGGCGGCAGGCGGGTGACGATGGCCTCC
>NZ_LMUU01000115.1:5718-11920 GCF_009765775.1 Beijerinckia sp. L45 | reverse complement strand
CTCGATCTGCTGTTTGATGCGCTCGGGCTCGGCGGCGGGGAGATCGATCTTGTTCAGCGCCGGCACCAGCTCGTGTCCGGCATCCAGCGCGTGATAGACGTTGGCGAGCGTCTGCGCCTCCACGCCCTGCGACGCGTCGACGACCAGCAGCGATCCCTCGCAGGCGGCGAGCGAGCGCGACACTTCGTAGGCGAAGTCGACGTGGCCGGGCGTGTCCATCAGGTTCAGAATGTAGGTCTTGCCGTCGAGGGCGGTGTATTCCAGCCGCACCGTCTGCGCCTTGATGGTGATGCCGCGCTCGCGCTCGATGTCCATGGAATCGAGCATCTGCTCGCTCATGTCGCGCGCCGCGACAGTGCCGGTCTGCTGGATCAGCCGGTCGGCGAGGGTGGACTTGCCATGGTCGATATGGGCGACGATGGAAAAATTGCGGATGTTGTCGATGGGATGGGTAGGCATACCTCGCGTCTAGCAGGGCGGCGGGGGCATGGGAAGCGTGGTTAAGGGGGCGTCACCATGTGGTTTGCGGTGGGGCTCGCCCTTCTCCCGTCTGCGGGAGAAGGTGGCCCGACGCAGTCGGGTTGGATGAGGGCCGTGCGGGGGAGGCCGCAGCCGTGAAGCATCCCGCCCAGCGCCCTCATCCGTCGCTGCTTCGCATCGACACCTTCTCCCGCAAGCGGGCGAAGGAGCACGCGCCCGATGCGCAGAAGAACCCATTGATCGCTTGGCCGACTCTCGCTCTCGGGATCGCGCGGGTCAAGGACGCGTCCATGTCGGGCTTGCCCGACATGGAAATCTCGAGAGGTTAAAGTCGGGCAAGCCCGACTTCAGCGGAGCGCCGCCAGCTCCTCTGGTTTGATCCTTGACGCGCGCGATCCCGATGGCATTCTCGCCACCAAGCGATCAATGAGATGGTGCGCGGCGGCGCCGCAAGGCGGAAGGACGAGGTCAGCGACACTCTAGATCGGCCAGCATCGCGACCACCACGATCCGCAACGCTGGAAAATGCCGTTGCGATCTCCCAGACCTCGGCTTGCTTGATCCGGTAGTATTCGTGTCGCAGCTGATTGCCGATGGCGATCACCGCATGCCACGGGATCACGTTGTATCGTGCCGTCAAATCGGCCGGCAAAGCCTTAGCTGCTTCTGAGACGATCTGGATCGCTCGCTCAAGCGTCCGCTCAAGCACGTAATCCTCGAAGACGTCATCGAAGCTTTTGGCGCCGATCGCACGGGCCACGCTATCGACTTCCCTTAGGATATGTCGAAGCCTCACATCGGGACTCTTCGCATCCGACATCAGAAGATTTTCATCGCTGATCCTTCGATCGATGGCAGATACTCAGGAACAATGTTGTCTTTGGTGACGAAAAAGATCTCGACGGCCGGCATCTCGGCTTCGATGACAGACTGCGCCTCGAACATTTCTAGAATGGTCAATTTGGCTCCGGCATCGATCTCGACCAGCAGGTCGACATCGGACGCGGCCGTCGCTTCATCGCGCGCATAGGACCCGAACAGAAACAGCGCCGCAATGCCGCGCGCCTTGAGCGCGGGCTCGGCGTTCTTGAGATGCGCGATGACGTCGGATCGGGTCATGGCGGCATTTTAAGCGAGGTTTCGCGCCGACGCCATATTCGGCAAGGCGTAGGAGACCCCAATGATCGCTTGGCCGACTCTCGCTCTCGGGGATCGTGCGCGGCAGGGCTGCATTTGCAACTGGATTGACGTCTCACGCCGCTTACGCTTCGTTGCTGATCAGATCGGTCTGGACGCATCGCTTGGCCACCAAAGCGCGCCTGCTCTTCCATCGGAAGCGCCACTACGATGATGGCGCTATTCTCGAGATGAAGCTTTGGCGTGTTCCGATCGCGGTCCCAGGATCACAGCACGCGTTGAAATACAGCCTGTATTATGGCCGCGATGGCGAGCGGCTCGTGGGCTACGATAACGAGCGCGGCAAAGGCGATCACCGCCACTATGGTGGACGCGAAGCCCCCTATATATTTGTATCGGCGGCGGTTCTAATCGACGATTTCCTAGCAGACGTCGAGATTTTACGCGGAGGCAGCCTGTGACAGACATCAAGCTTGTCGTCGGACAGACCGCAAGAGCGGACGGCGCGGCCTTTGTTGATGCGTGGGCCCGCGCCGAGCGTGGAGACAGTTTTGAAGATCATGCGCTGACGTTCGAGTCCTGGGACGCTCTCACCGCCGTCATGAGCGCTGAGCGGCTGAACCTCTTGCGGCACGTCCATGCGCACCCTGCTGCAACCATTGGCACAGTTGCCGAACGCTTGGGACGGCAAGATCGCGCTGTCGGCGACGATGTCGCGGCACTCGTGAAAGCCGGCCTTCTCACGTTGAAAGACGATTGCATTCGGACGACAGTCGATCGCATCCAAGCCGTCGTCGCTTTGGATTAAAGCCGCGTCCCACTCCTTCTTCCGCGAGCCGGAGAGGCACGCACGACATGCTTAACAAACCCTTCCCATCCCCTCCAAAATACTCATTTTCCCCTCTCAAATCCCCATCCTCCGCCACACCCCCAAAAAACATCCCCCCTGCCCAAAAAACCGCTTGCGCCTCGGCGAAAACGCCCTATCTTTCGCCTTGCCCAAATCGCACGTGCCTGTGGTCGTGTGTCGGTGGGGAGCGTTCCGGACAAGAGGCCGGTGAACTCTCCGTAAAAACCGGCAGCCGGAGCGAACCGGTGAACCCCGCCAAACGGGGGACACGACTTAAAGCAACGACGGACCGGGCTTTTTCGTCTCTGTCGGCTTCCATCGCCGACGTCATGAAGAGGCTAGTCTATCTTGCCGGGCGTGCGGATACGGGAGCTCATCCCAATCCAATCGATGGCTCAATATCTTTCGCCACGACTTAGCGTCTTGGAGGAATCTATTGGCCACGGCGCAGCATCTGATCTCGGCGCTTGCCGACGCATCGTGCGTTTTCGCACGACTCGTTGTCCGGCCCGGATCGCTGACAGCATTCGACGAATCGTCCGTGTCTCCACAGCGCGGCGGGTCGCAGGCGGCTGTCTATCCTTTTGCTCGGTTTCGTTTGTCGCCCACCTTGTGAGCGGCACGAAGGGATGCCGCGATGACACAACGTATTCTCGACTTTCTCCGCGCCCGCCGTGAAGACGGCCCCTGCCTCGTCGTCGATCTCGACGTGGTGCGCGACAATTACGCGACCTTCGCCAAGGCGTTGCCGGACACCCGCGTGTTCTATGCGGTGAAGGCCAATCCCGATCCGGCCGTCCTCTCGCTTCTCGCCCAGCTCGGCTCGTGCTTCGACACGGCCTCCGTCGTCGAGATCGAGCAGGTTCTTGCCGCCGGCGCGACCGCCGACCGCATCAGCTTCGGCAACACGATCAAGAAGGAGCGCGACGTCGCCCGCGCTTTCCAGCTCGGCATCCGTCTCTTCGCGGTGGACTGCGAAGCCGAAGTCGAAAAGATCGCCCGCGTCGCGCCCGGCGCAAAGGTGTTCTGCCGCATGCTCTGCGACGGCGACGGCGCCGAATGGCCGCTGTCGCGCAAGTTCGGCTGCGACGTGGCGATGGCGCCGCGCGTGCTCGAGCATGCCCAGCGTCTTGGTTTGGTGGCCTACGGCCTGTCGTTCCACGTCGGCTCGCAGCAGCGCAATCCCGCGATGTGGGATGGCGCGCTCAAGGCGGCGTCCACGATCTTCCGCGATCTCGCCGAGCGCGGCATCAATTTGCAGATGGTCAACCTCGGCGGCGGTTTCCCGACGAAATATCTGAAGGACATCCCGGCGGTGAAGGCCTACGGCCAGGCGATCTTCGCCTCGCTGCGCAAGCATTTCGGCAACCGCATCCCCGAGACGATCATCGAGCCGGGCCGCGGCATGGTCGGCAACGCCGGCGTCATCGAGGCGGAAGTGGTCCTCATCTCGAAGAAGTCGGATGCGGATACGGTGAAGTGGGTCTATCTCGACATCGGCAAGTTCGGCGGTCTCGCCGAGACGATGGACGAGATGATCCGCTACCCCATCAGGACCGCCTACGACGCCGACGCGAAAGAGCCTTGCGTGATCGCCGGCCCGACCTGCGATTCGGTCGACGTGCTCTACGAGAAGGACCCCTATTTCCTTCCGGTGAGCCTGGAGATCGGCGCCAAAGTGCTGATCGAGGGAACGGGCGCCTATACGACGACCTATTCCTGCGCCGGCTTCAACGGCTTTCCGCCGCTGCGCAGCTACGTGATCTAGCAGTCCAAGTCGGCTGTTGCCGACTTGGACCAGTCAAAAAGCGCCGCAGCCTGATCCCCCTCCCCCTTGCGGGGAGGGGTTAGAGGCGGGGGTCCGTCCACTTGCTTCAAGATGGATGAACACGCCGACCCCCACTCCGACCTCTCCCCGCAAGGGGAGAGGAGAAGAGCCTGCTGAAAATCTGGGCGGCCCTGAACCTCCGCCTAACTTTCCCGTTTTCGCCCCACATGCCCGATCGGCCGCGCGTCAGCGTCGGTGCGAGGGTCATCCCTTGCAGCCCTGGATGCACAAATCCCGGGGGAGGCTTCGATGACCTTGTTGATGAACGCCCACCGTCCTGCCGCCGCGCCGTTCCAGGCGCTGCCGGCGCTTGGCTTGCCGGCGCCGGCCCTGCAGGCCGCCGATCCGATCACGATCGACGTCGAACGCGAGAGCGATGTTTTCGCCCGCGAGGCGCTGCTCGATACCGCCTTCGGCCCGGCCCGCTTCCGCAAGACCTGCCAAAAGCTGCGCATCGGCCGGCTGCCGGCCCGCGGTCTGGCGCTGGTGGCGCGGCTCGATGGTCAGCTCGTCGGCACCGTCCGCCTGTGGCACGTGATGGCCGGCGGCGTTTCGGCGCTGATGCTCGGGCCGCTGGCCGTGGATTCGCGCTATCGCGAGCACGGCATCGGCACCCGGCTGATGGACGAAGCGATTCTGCGCGCAAAGGCCTATGGCCACGAGGCGATCCTCCTCGTCGGCGATGCGCCCTATTATGCCCGCTTCGGCTTCGTGCGGCGCCACACGCTGGGCCTGCGCCTGCCCGGTCCGGTCGAGAACGACCGCTTTCTGGGGCTGGAGTTGCAGGCGGGCGCGTTGGCAACGGCGAAAGGGCTGGTCAAGGCGACGGGCGCCGTCGCTATCGTCTCGCGTCGGCCAATGCATCAGGGACAGAGGCTGCGCCGCGCGGGGTAGGATGCTGGATTGAGCGAACGTCTTGAAAAGATGCGGTCCAATCCGCGCGCCGACTGGACCATCGGGGATGTCGAGGCTGTCTGTCGCGAAAGCGGCGTGGAATGCAAGCCGGCACGTGGCGGTGGTTCCCATTCAAGGTGTTCCATCCGTCTCAAGTCATGATCCTGACCATCCCTTACAAGCGCCCGATCAAAGCGGTATATATTCGCAAACTCGTCGCCTTCATCGACGCCGTGAGAGCTACCAGATGACCCCTCTCGAATATCCCGTTGTCGTTGAGCCCATCATTCCCGAAGACGGGGGTGGGTTCGCTGCCATCGCTCCCGATCTGCCGGGCTGCATGAGCGACGGCGATACGCCAGAGGAGGCTCTGGCCAACATACGTGACGCCATCGCAGCTTGGATCGAGGCCGCGCACGACATGGGACGCCCTATTCCGAAACCGTCGCGGCGCCTCGCGACGGTATGACCCTTGAGCGCAATCCCCAAGACATGCGGTTTGCGGAAACCCTGACTTCTGGAATCGTGGCCTAAACCGAAGCCTGTCGTCAGGCTGTCACGCGAAGCTTCCACCGATAGGTTCGCTTCGACCCGATCCGATGGCTTGCGCCGCCGGGTTGCTTTCATGCGTCGCGCTTGCTTTGTGCGCCGTACCCCCACCGACCTCACTGGAGACACTAGGAATGACGGACTACCCCGTGCATGGCACCATCACCGGCCCGATCGTGATCATCGGCTTCGGCTCCATCGGCAAAGGCACCCTGCCGCTGATCGAGCGCCACTTTAAATTCGATGCCACGCGCCTCACCGTCATCGACCCGGAAGACAAGGACCGCGCCATCCTCGACGAGCGCGGCATCCGCTTCATCCAGGAGAAGGTCACCCGCGACAACATCGACGACCTGCTGCGCCCGCTGCTCACCGAAGGTGAAGGCCAGCCCTTCCTCGTCAACCTATCGGTGGAAGTCTCGTCGGTCGCCGTCATGCGTCTCTGCAACGAGATCGGCGCGCTC
>NZ_LMUU01000115.1:0-5672 GCF_009765775.1 Beijerinckia sp. L45 | reverse complement strand
CACCGTCGCCGAGCCCTGGCCGGGTTTTTACACCGACACCTCGCTCACCGTCTCGCAGCGCTCGAATTATGCGCTCCGTGACGAGGTGCTCGAACTCAAGGCCGAGCTGGCGAAGACGCCCAACGGCGCTACCGCCGTGAACTGCTGCGGCGCCAATCCCGGCATGGTCTCCTGGTTCGTCAAGCAGGCGCTGCTCAACGTCGCCGCCGATTGCGGCATCAAGGCCGGCGACCCGCAGAGCCGTGAAGATTGGGCGAAGCTCGCGCAAAAGGTCGGCGTCAAGGGCATCCACATCGCCGAGCGCGACACCCAGCGCGCCGTCACGCCGAAGCCGATGGGCACCTTCGTCAACACCTGGTCGGTCGAAGGTTTTGTCTCGGAAGGCCTGCAGCCGGCCGAGCTTGGTTGGGGTACCCACGAAAAAACCCTGCCGCCGGAAGGCAAGCGCCACACCTTCGGGCCGGATTGCGCGATCTACCTGATGCGGCCGGGTGCCGGCACGCGGGTACGCTCGTGGTGCCCGACGCCCGGCGCCCAGCACGGTTTTCTCGTCACCCACAACGAGTCGATCTCCATCGCCGACTTCCTGACCGTGCGCGAGGGCAACAAAGTGGTCTATCGCCCGACCTGCCACTACGCCTACCGCCCGGCCGATGACGCCGTGCTGTCGCTCGACGAAATGGCCGGCTGCCAGTGGCAGCAGCAGAAGAAGAGCCACATTCTCGAGGAAAACGAGATCGTCGACGGCATCGACGAGCTCGGCGTGCTGCTCTACGGCCACGCCAAGAACGCCTATTGGTATGGCTCGCAACTCTCGATCGAGGAAACCCGCCGCATCGCGCCCTATCAGAACGCGACCGGCCTGCAGGTAACCTCCGCCGTGCTCGCCGGCATGGTCTGGGCGCTCGAAAACCCCACGCGTGGCGTGGTGGAAGCCGACGAAGTCGACTACAAGCGCTGCCTCGAAGTCCAGCGCCCCTACCTCGGCCCCGTCGTCGGCAAGTACACCGACTGGACGCCGCTGAAGGATCGCGGCGTGCTGTTCCCCGAGGACATCGACACCGACGATCCCTGGCAGTTCAAGAACATCATCGTGCGTTAAACCCAGTCGTCATTCCGGGGCGCGCCAACGGCGCGAACCCGGAATGGCGCATGCGGCTGATTCCGTGGTCCGCCACTCTCAGGCTTATGGAAGAACACCGGTTCCGGGTTCGGCTTTGCCGCCCCGGAATGACGTCGCAATCCTGACCTGTGAGCATCACATCCGCCTCGCTTTGGCCCGAACCCACGGCTAGACAGCGCACATGAAGCGGAGCGGCGGCATGAAACGTTTGGCATGGTGGGTGTGTCTCGGCCTGATCGCTCTCGCCACCCCGGCCCTCGCCCACCCGCACGTCTGGGTCGAGGCGCAGGAGGAGGTGCTGTTCGATCACGCCGGCAAGATGGGCGGCATCCGCAACACCTGGGTGTTCGACGAGATGTACTCCGCCTTCGCCGTGCAGGGGCTGGAGAAGGACGGCAAGCTCGCCTCGACCGCGGACCTTGCGCCGCTGGCCGAGACCAACGTCACCTCGCTCGCGGAATTCGACTACTTCACCTTCGCCAAGGTCGGCGGCGCCAAGCTGAAGTTCGGCAAGCCGATCGACTACACGCTCGAAGAGCGGGCCGACAAGCGCGTGGTGCTGCGCTTCACCCTGCCGCTGCTGGAGCCGGCAAAAATCACCCGCTTCATGTCGTTCCAGATCTATGACCCGACCTATTTCGTCGACTTCGAGCTCTCGGCCAAGGATCCCGTGGCGCTCGATGGGCCGCCGTCGGGCTGCTCGCAGAGCGTGCTCGGCGCCAACCCGCTACTCGTCGCCGACGGCCAGAAGCTGGCGAAGAGTTTTGACAGCGGCATCGCCCCCAGCGATGATTTCGCGGTGAAAATGGCGAGCCGCGTGATCGTTGCGTGCCCATAAAGGTCCGCAGCCAAGTCCCCCTCCCCCTTGCGAGGAGGGGGGTTTAGACTGCGGTAAGCTCGTATGAAGGACGTCTGTTTGCACCCGCTCTTAAAACTTAGCCTTCTCGCAACCCTTGCCCTGCTCGCGGCCGATGCCTCCGCGTTGGCGCAAACCATTCACCACCCCTTCGCGATCGGCGCCAACGAGGGGGCGGTCGGGCACCAGAACGCGCTCGGCGCCTGGATTCTCGGGCAGGAGAGCCGCTTCTATCTGCTGCTCACCGCGGCGATCCGCGCCACGCGCGACAGCGTCTGGGGCGCCCTCGGCCTCGTCGGCATCAGCTTCGCCTATGGCGTGTTTCACGCGGCGGGGCCGGGCCATGGCAAGGCTGTCGTCGCTTCCTACATGATTTCCAACGAGGTGGCGCTGCGCCGCGGCCTGGTGATCGCGCTGCTCGCCGCCCTGCTTCAGGCGGTCGTCGCCATCGCGCTGATCGGCACCGCGGCGCTAATCTTCCACGCCACGGCGCTGCGGATGACAGCCGCGGCGGAATGGCTGGAGTTTGCCAGCTACTGCGGAATCATCGCGCTCGGCCTCGCCCTGGTCTGGCGCAAGGGCCGTGCGCTGGTCTTCGCGCTGCGCCCGGCGCCGGTGCCGTCACTGATTCTCGCGAGCGCTTCGACCTCGACGATGATGTTCGATGCGCCGATTCGCGGCACCAGCCGCTTCTCCGTCGACGACGGCTCGGCGCAGCACGTCCACGGACCGGATTGCGGCCATGTCCACATGCCCGATCCCAGCGCGCTGTCTGCCGCGAGCTTTAACTGGCGGGTCGCCGCGGTGACGATTCTGACGGCCGGCGCCCGCCCCTGCTCCGGCGCGATCCTGGTGCTGGTGTTCGCCCTGGCGCAGGGGATGGTGTGGGCCGGCGTCGCCGCAACCCTCGCGATGGCGCTCGGCACGGCGGTGACAACCGGCGCGCTCGCCATCGCTGCCGTCTTCGCCAAGGATTTTGCCGTGCGCGTCTCCGGCGGCAGCAGCCCCCGCGGCGCGATCATTGGCCGCGTGGTCGAGCTGGTCGCCGCCGCCTGCGTCCTGGCCTTCGGCCTGGCGCTGCTGGCCGCCTCGCTCGACGGGGTGCATTTTACGGCGTGAACGCTTGGGGGGATACGGCAGACGCCGCCGTCCTCGCTGTCATTCCAGCCGAAGCGCAGCGAAGAGCCGGGATCCAGGAACCAGCGTATCGACGACGATCGACTGCTCGGGCACAGGCCCAACATGGCTTTTCGCGGCGATCCGGGAAACGAGAAACCGCTGAGTAATCACCCGATTGGGGGATGTGTGGGTCGCCTTTATGAGGCGTATTCAACCTCTGCCTGACGCCTAGCAGAGTAACCGGCCATGATCTTGTTTCCTGGGAAAGGGTTCGTGCGGCGCCCGCTGCCTTTCGGGGCGGGACACCGCATGCTCTCCCGTATAGCGCGGCAGGGTCTGATCGCCTTCTTGTGTATTCTGGCAGTCATCTCGGTACAGGATCGTTGCTTCGCGCAGTCGCCTCCCCTTGATCTCAGCGTCAGGGCGGCGCCCGGCGGCGTCGAACTTCTCTTCAGTTTCTCTTATCAGGCGGCAGGGCTCAGCATAACGCGGACCCCCGCATGGGCTCAGGGTCAAGGGCTGCAGCTCTTCAGCCTTTTCTTTCAAGACGGTAATTTGCCCGTCGACCCCGGCGGGGGCCTCGACCCCTATGTCTCGGCCGGAACAACTTATACTTACAGTGTCGTGTATCCTAACGATCCGTCCATCAAAGGTGTTGTGAGCATAAAATATGCTCCGGCATGTACGTTCATCGGGCATTGCCCGGCAGGGTCGGGCCAGCCGCCTCAATACACGATCAACTGTCAGCAACCGGCCGATTTCTACACGTCTCCCACGGCGACGCAGGCGACATCGAGCAGCACGACCAGCTTCAGCGGCGTCGGCCTCGTATTCCCATCCAGCGCGGCCTTCACCTACGCCTGCGTGCCGATCAGAGCCAACGACGTCTTTGGCGGCCCCGGTCCCTCAAGCGGTCTATGCAGCGGCTTCAGTCAAACAGTGAATGTATCGAACTGCCCCGTCCTCCCGCCGCCCAAGCCGATCACGACCTGCCAGCCGTGCATCGCCACCCACCGTCAGTGCATCAAACAAGGCAACGGCTTCGTCTGCAAGGGCAACGCGCAATAATGGTAGCCCTAAAAGAAATCATCGGGGAATCACGCGATGTTTTTTGTTAAAAACAAATCAATAAAGACACTGTGCCTAACAAGGGCAACCCACTCGTTATTTTCCACTATCTCTTTGTACTGCCTAAAAATAAACGCACCGCTATTGCTGGTCGGATTGCTGGTCGTTCCAATGTCGTGGACGCCGGCTTTTGCTCAAGCCATCCCTTTAAATCTCACCGCGAGACCAGTACCGGGTGGCATCGAGGTTCTCTACAACTCCGATTACAAGGATTGGTTTCTTACTGTCGCTCGCGTTCCGGCATGGGGACCGAATCAAAGTTTTCAGAGATTTAGCCTGTGGTTTCAGGATGCAAACCTGACCGCCGCTTTTTGGGGCGGCATGGATCCCTACGTTACAGTCGGGACGACCGATACTTACAGCTTTTCCTATCCCAACGATCCAGGCGTCAACGGCTCCGTTTCGATAAAATATGCGCCGGCCTGTACGTTTTCTGGACATTGCCCCGCTGGCGCCGGTCAGCCGCAACAGTACACCATCAATTGCCGACAGCCGGCGGATTTTTACACATCTTCGACCGAGACGCAGGCGGCAGCGGACAGCACAACGAACTTTAGCGGCGTTGGAATTACGTTTCCGTCCAGCACCGCCATCACGTTCGCCTGCGTTCCGATTACGATCGGCAGTCCCTTCGGCGGCCCTGGTCCGTCGAGCGGTTTGTGCAGCGGCTTCAGCCAGACTGTGAATGTTTCGAGTTGCCCCGTTCCTCCGCCGGTCAACCGATCACCAGTTGCGCCCCGTGCCTTGCGACGCACCGTCAGTGCATTCAGACCGGTAGCGTTTTCAGCTGCAAGGGGAACGCGCAATAGGGCGACGGCGGCGGTCGGGGCCCGCAGAACACCGGAAGCCCGCACGAAGTCCGCATCTATGAGCGTATGGCCCGCGCGCGGCGGCGCCGCGCCCGGGCGGCCGTTAATGGCCTAGAGTGACGCCTGCGTGTCGAGGTGCGCGGCGCGGCGCAGGCCGTAGATCGAGGGCCCCGCCAGGGCCGCGACAGGCACGATCGGCGTCGAAGCCGCCGGCTTCGTCTTGGACTCGCCGCGCAGCGCCGTCACCGCACGCAGCGCCAGGCCGCGCGGCGTCACGGCGTGGACGATGGCCTCATGCACGCTGGGGCGCAGGCTCACGGACGATTCCGTCGCCGCGAAAGCCAGCGCCGGGGTCGGGAGACGGCGGGGTTCGCCGCTGCCCTGGGTGATGATCGCCGGCAGGGCCGACTTGCGCAGCATCGGCACGCCGGCCGACGAGGTGATCAAGCCACCGATCGCGTCGGGGGCAGGACGCGCCACCGGCATCGGCAGGTCGCTGGCATCGGCCGAGGCCAGCTGGAGATGGAAATTGGCGCCGGGCCGTGTCGGCGGCAGCGGGATGTCGTCGGCCAGGGCGACCATCTCGGCCGGACGGCGCGGCGGCAGCGGGATCACGCTGTCGATGGCCTCGGGGTCT
>NZ_LMUU01000114.1 GCF_009765775.1 Beijerinckia sp. L45 | reverse complement strand
CCTCGTCGATCATGATTTCCCCGGCAAGCGGCTTGCGCAGGCCGAGCAGCGTTTCGACGAGCTCGGTCTGGCCGTTGCCGCCGACGCCGGCGATGCCATAGATCTCGCCGCTGCGCACGACGAAGCCGATGTCGGGGACGGAGATATAGCCGTCGCCGCGCGCGCAGGTCAGCTTGTGCACGGTGAGGCGGTCGGGACCGGGCGCCGCGGCGATGCGCGGGACGGTCGGGGCCGCCGCCCCGACGATCAGCTCGGTCAATTCGGTTTCGTTCGTCTCCGCGGGGATGCGCGTGGCGACGGTGCGGCCGCCGCGCATCACCGTGATGTGGTCGGCATAGGCCAGCACTTCGGACAGCTTGTGGGTCACCAGCACCACCGCGCGACCCTGCTGCGCCAGCAGGCGCATCGTCGCGAGCAGACGCTTGGCTTCGGTGTCGGTGAGCACCGCGGTCGGCTCGTCCAGGATGATGAGCTCGGCACCGCTGATCAGGGTTTTGAGGATCTCGACGCGCTGCTGCTCGGCGATCGACAGCGTTTCGACGCGCGCGCGCGGATCGATGGTGAAGCCGACCGCTTCCGCATGTTTCTTGATCTCGGCTTCGATGGCGCGCAGGCCGGATTTGTAATGCGGGCGCGGACAGGCGAGCAGGATGTTTTCGGCGACGCTCAGCGGCTTCACCAGTTTGAAGTGCTGGTGCACCATGCCGATGCCGCAGGCGGCGGCCTCCTGCGGCCCCGACAGGAAGCGCGCGGCGCCCGCGATCAGCATCTGGCCGGAATCCGGCTGGTACAGGCCGGCGGCGATGTTCATCAGCGTCGACTTGCCGGCCCCGTTCTCGCCGAGCAGGGCGCGAACCTCGCCGCGTTCGGCGATGAAACTCGCGCCGTCGAGCGCGCGAAACCCGTCGAAGGTCTTTTGCACATCGCGCAGTTCAAGGGCAGCCGGCATCGTTCATTCACCAGGAGGAGGCAGCAGCGCGCTTTTATGCGCGCTGCGCGGTGTCGGTCAGTTCTGGGTGATCACGCCGGGGACGAACCAGTCCATCTTCCACAGGTCGGCGTCGGACAGGACCTGGCCGGAGGCCACGCGCTGCTTGCCGTCCTTGTCGAAGATCGGGCCGGCATAGATCTGCTTGCCGTCGATGATGGCGGTGCGTTCCGCCATGATCTTGTCCTTGGCCTCTTTCGGCACCGCATCACCGCAGCAGGCGATGTCGGTGCCGCCTTCCTTCATGCCGGGGAAGGCGCCGTAGGGCTGCGTCTTCCACTTGCCGGCTTCGACCTCTTTCAGTTCCGGAATCAGGAACTTGTCCCAGGTCCAGACCGACGAGCAGAGCGTCGCCTTGGGGGCGAACTCGCGGAGATCGCGATGATGGCCGGTGCCGAACACGCCGCGCTCCTGCGCCACGATCTGCGGCGTCGGGGAATCGACGTGCTGGCCGATGACGTCGGCGCCCTGGTCGATCAGCGCGCTTGCGGCGGCGCGTTCCTTCACCGGGTCGTTCCACGAGCCGGTGTAGACGACGGTGGTGGTCGCCTTCGGGTTCATCAGCTTGGCGCCCATCTCGAAGGCGTTGATCGTCCAGTTGACGACGCCGAAGGGATGCGCCGCGACGAAGCCGAGCTTGCCGGTCTTGGAGGCCGCGCCGGCCGCCATGCCGCAGAGGAATTGGCTCTGATAGGTGCGGCCGTAGAACGACTGCAGGTTGCTGCCGTTGACCGTGCCGGAGCCGTCGAGGAATGCCACTTTTGGGTACTTCTCGGCGAGCTGTTTGAACGTGTCGGAATAGCCGAAGGCCGTGCCGATGATGATATTGCTGCCGCGCTTGATGAACTGCTCGACCGCCGGACGGATCTGCACCGCGTCCTCGGGAATGCTCTCGACGAAGGGGATCTTGGTGTTGAGCGCCTTTTCCATCTTCGGTTTGGCCTCGTCGAAGGCCTGCGTCCAGCCGCCGTCGTTCTTGGGCCCGAAGTAGATGAAGGCGATCTTCGGCGGTCCGCTCAGCGTGAAATCGTCGGCGTTCGCCGTGACGGACGGACCGATCGCCAGCGTGGCGACCGCAGCGAGACCGAGAATATGTTTGATGACCATCTTTATTCCCCCATAGAGACGATAAGCGTTACAACACGGTGTTGATGCGGAAGACGTTGCCCTCGGGATCCCGGAGGACGGCCTGGTACCAGTCGTAATAGGTTTTGTAGGGCTTTTTGATCAGCGTCGCGCCGGCGGCTTCCGCGACGGGCACCAGGCGATCCACCTCCGCGGCCGAGTCGACGTCGATGTTCAAAAGAAAGCTTACGCCGGTCGGATTGGCGTGATCGCCGAGGCCGAGCAGGCCGTAGGCGTCCTGCGCGTTGAAGCCGATGCAGCAGCCGCCCGCGTCGATGCCGCGGAAGATCGGCGAGCGGATCGCCTCGACTTCTGCGAACCCGAACACGCCCTTGTAGAAATCCGGCAGGGCGTCGAGATCGTGGGTGAAGACATTGACGTAGGAAAGAGCCGCCATCTCAGGCCGCCTTCTCGCCCTTGCCGAAGGTGGTTTGCTTGACGAACTTGCTGAGCAGGTTCTCGCCCGACGTCGTCGGCGCGTATTTCGGCGGGTTCTCCGCGCTCGTGCACGTCGGCAGGCATTCGACGATCGCGTCGTAGTTCGGCTGATGGAAGAACACGATCGACAGGCGGTCGACGTTCTCCGGCGACCCGAGCTCCGGGTTGACGACGCGATGCACCGTCGAGGACCAGAGATCGTTGGTCCACTGTTGCATCAGATCGCCGATGTTGACGATAAATGTGCCTTCGATGACGGGGACGCCGACCCATTCGCCGGCCTTGTTCTTCACCTGCAGGCTGGCGTCGGAGAGATCCTTGCGCAGGATCGTCATACTGCCGTAGTCGGAATGCGCGCCGGCGCGCAGCTGGCCGGGCAGCGGAGCTGTGGTCTGCGCGGGATAGCGCAGCACGCGCATCATCGAGATGTTCTTGTCGATCGTCGGGTCGAAATAATGTTCGTCGAGGTTCAGCGCCAGCGCGAAGATGCGCATCAGATCGCGCGCCAGAGCGTCGACGGCGCCAAAGTATTCGGTCCAGACGGCCTTCAGGTCAGGCGGCTCCGGCGGCCAGATATTTTTGGCGAAATGCGGGCCGGCCTCGGCGTTGGTGTAGTAGGGGTCGTTTGGCGGCACATCGATCGGGCCGATCGACAGCGACTCCTTGATGTCGGGCGGCGTCGGCTCGTCGAGGCTGAAGGACAGGCCTTCACCGCCGACGGTGCTGTAGCCGCGCACCTGGTCCGGCGCCGGCCGATCGACGGCGAGCTTTTCGGCATGCGGCAGCGCGAAGAAACGCGCCGACACGTCATGGGTCTTCTTGATCAGCTCTTCGGAAATGCCATGGCCGGAGACGACCAGAAATCCGATGTCCTTGCAGGCCTGCCCGACCTGGGCGGCGACCGCCGCGCGGCCCTCCTGCGTTCCCTCGCGATAGGGCGAGAGATCGATAACCGGCACATGAAGTAGCGTCATGATCGACTCCGAAAGCTGACCAGATGGTCCGGTTACGAAGAGCAATCGCTGTGCCAGAATGTTTGGGGGCTAAACGTCCAGGGTTTTCGCCATGGTGCGCGTGCCGCTGGCACTTTTGGAGCTGCCTCGGGTGCGGCCCTGCACAAATTAGAAGACGAACGTCGCGAAAACAGACCGGATGGTCCAGTTTTGGGCGCGCCGCCATCACGCCGCCGACGATGCCGGGCGAAGCTGCGCCAGCAGCGCCTCGATGCCACCGAACAGGGCATCGCTACGCACCGCCCGAAGCCCCGCACCGCCTTCGACGACGAGCGCCGGGACGCCTTGTGCGCCGACGGCCTGCATCAGCGCGCGGCCCCTGGCGACCCGCGCCCGGTCGAATGCCCGCAGCGCCGCGTCGGGCGCCCCCAGCAGGGCCGCGGCATCGGCGAAGCCGGCCTCGGACAGGATGGTGATGAGCGAGGGCAGCGCGACGATATCGCGTCCGTCGACGTAGCGCGCCGCCTGGATCGCGTAGAGCGCGTCGAACTCGCGGGTCGGGTCGCCCTCGGCGACTGCCGCGAGTGCCAGCGTCGCGGCGGCGGAGTCGAACGCGGTACCCAAGGCGCCGAGCACCTGCGTGCGATAGGCCGTGGTAAACGGCTGGCCGGTGAGCGCGCCGATGCGCTGATCGTTGGTCCAGGCATAGGCGGCGAAGGCCTGGTCCATCGTGCGGCCGCTGCCGCTGAACAGGCCCGTCGGGACCGGCGTCACCGCGACTCCGGCCTGCCGCAGCGCGCGCATGGCAGGGATCGCGCCGTAGCACCAGCCGCACAGGGGGTCGTGAAGATAGAAGACGGTGTGATCCATCACGCGGGCGTCCTTGCAGATCGATTTCGAGCGGGTCGGTCCGGAAGGAGCCCGACCCGCAAGCGGTCAGACATGCAGAAACTGGTCCTTGATCGCCGGCGTGAGCGCCGCGCTCGTCCCCTGCCAGACGGTCCGGCCCTTCTCGATCACCACGTGGCGGTCGGCGAAGGCGGCGAGGGCTTCGACGTTCTTGTCGATGACAAGGATCGCCAGTCCCTCGTTCTTGAGCGCCTTCAGGCAGGCCCAGATCTCGGCGCGGATCAGCGGCGCCAGGCCTTCCGTCGCTTCGTCGAGGATGAGCAGCTTCGGGTTGGTCATCAGCGCCCGGCCGATCGCCAGCATTTGCTGCTCTCCGCCGGACAGCTGGGTGCCAAGATTGCCGCGGCGCTCTTTCAGGCGCGGGAACAGGCCGTAGACCTCGGGCAGGGTCCAGCGTGGCGGCCGGCCGCGGCCCGACGCGGTGGCGACGAGGTTTTCCGCGACGGTGAGGGTGGGGAAAATTTGCCGTCCTTCGGGCACGAGGCCGATGCCGCGCTGCGCGATGCGGAAGGACGGCAGGCCGGCCAGGGGTTTGCCTTCGAACGTCACCGTGCCGCCGGTCGGCCGCAGCATGCCCATGACCGCCTTGATGGTGGTGGTCTTGCCCATGCCGTTGCGACCGAGCAGGGTGACGACCTCGCTAGCGCCGATCGACAGCGACACGTCGAAGAGCACCGCCGCCGCGCCGTAGGACGCTTTCACGCTGTCGACCGCGAGCATCAGGCTTCCTCGCCGAGATAGGCAGCGCGGACGGCTGGGTCGGCGCGGATCTCCGCCGGCGTGCCGCTGGCGATGATCGCGCCGTAGACGAGGACGGAGACGCGGTCGGCCAGCGCGAAAACCGCGTCCATGTCGTGTTCGATCAGGATGATCGCCACGTCGCGCTTGAGACTCTGCAGGGCCGCGATGACGAGCCTTGCCTCGTCGTGGCTGGTGCCGGCCAGCGGCTCGTCGAGCAACAGAAGCTTCGGCCTGGTGGCGAGCGCCACCGCCAGTTCGAGCTGGCGCTTCTCGCCATAGGAGAGGGTGCCGGCGGCGCTGGCGGCGCGGGCGTCGAGACGGAAGCGGGCGAGCAAAGCAAGGGCTTCGGTATTGATCGCGGCGTCCTGCGACACATCGCGGAAGAAGCGGAAGCTCGAGCCGCTGCGCGCCTGGACGGCAAGGGCGACGTTGTCCAGCGCCGACAGCCGCGGCAGGATCGCGGTGATCTGGAACGAGCGGACGAGCCCGAGCCGCGCCCGTTGCGGCATGGACAGCGCAGTGACGTCGCGGCCGTCGAACATCACCTGGCCGGAATCCGGCGCGGCGAGGCCCGACAGCTGATGGATCAAGGTGGTCTTGCCGGCGCCGTTGGGGCCGATGATCGCACGGAGCTCGCCAGCCGCGACCGTCAGCGTCACGCGGTCGGTGACGCGCAGGGCGCCATAGGCCTTGCAAAGGTTTTCGACGCTCAGCAGAGGCACGGTCATCGCCAGGCCTTCAGCAGGCCGGCGATGCCGCCGCGGGCGAAGATCACTACCAGGATCAGCAGCGGCCCAAAAATCATCGGCCAGTATTCGGTGAGCCGCGACAGATATTCCGCGAGCAGGACGAACAGGGCCGCGCCGATGATCGCGCCATGCAGCGAGCCGACGCCGCCCAGCACCACCATGAAGATCAGCTCGGCGGAGCGCTGCCAGCCGGCGTAGGCGGGGCTGACGAACTCCGCCTGGTTGGCGAGAAGCACGCCGGCGACGGAGGCGATCATCCCGGCGATGACATAGGCGGCGAGCTTGTAGGGGTAGGGCGCGAAGCCGATCGCTTCCATGCGCACCAGGTTCTCGCGGATGCCGCGCAGCACGCGGCCGAAGCGCGATGCCACGATCGCGCGGCAGAGCGCGTAGAAGCCGAGCAGACAGATGAAGGCGGCATAGTACAGCACGACGGTGTTCTTCAGGATCGGCGCGCCGAAGACGAGACTGCGCGACGGCAGCGTCATGCCGTCGTCGCCGCCAAAGGCGGCGAGCGACGACGCGAGAAAGAACAGCATCTGGCCGAACGCCAGCGTGATCATGATGAAATAGGCGCCCTTGGTACGCAGCGAGATCGCGCCGGTGACCAGCGCGAAGAGGCCAGACGCCGCGAACGCCACGGCGATCTGGACGAAAACATCGTCGATGCCGCTGCTCGACAGGATGCCGACGCTGTAGGCGCCGATGCCGACATAGGCGGCATGGCCGAAGCTGATCATCGCGCCGTAGCCGAGCAGCAGGTCGAGCGCCATCGCGGCGAGTCCGAAGATCATGATCCGGGTGACCAGCGACAGGACGAAGGCGTCCGCCCCGATCGCCGTCGCCGCAGGAACAAGCGCGAGCAGGGCGAAGATGAGCAGCGGCACGACGCGCCGGCCGTTGGGTTTAAGACGATGAGTCAATGTTTCATCGGGAAAAGGCCGGACGGGCGGAAGCACAGCACGCCGGCCATGATCAGGTAGATCAACATCGGCGCCAGCGCGGTGCCGACCTGGCTCGCGGCGGCGGGGTCGAGTACCGCGCGCAACACGCTCGGCGCGACGAAGCGGCCGAGCGTGTCGATCAGGCCGATTAGGAGCGCCGCGACGAAGGCGCCGCGCATCGAGCCGATGCCGCCGATGACGATCACCACGAAGGTGAGGATCAGCACGTGGTCGCCCATACCTGGCTCGACCGAGAGCAGCGGTGCCACCATCGCCCCTGCGAGGCCCGCGAGCATCGCGCCGGTGCCGAAGACGATGGTGAACAGCAGGCGGATGTTGACGCCGAGCGCCGCGACCATCGGCGCGTTCGTGGCGCCCGCGCGAACCAGCATTCCGAGGCGCGTGTGGTTGACGACGGCATAAAGCAGCAGGCCGACGCCAAGACCGACGCCGATGATGACCAGGCGATAGACGGGATAGAGAATGCCGTCGGAGAGTTCGATCGTGCCGGACAGGACGTCGGGGATCGGGACGCTCAACGGCTCGGCGCCCCACACGAGCTTGACCGCCTGGTTGAGGAACAGAATGACGCCGAAGGTGGCGAGCACCTGATCGAGATGATCGCGGTCATAGAGGTGGCGGAAGACGAGAAATTCCAGCAGCAGGCCGAACAGCAGCGCGGCGGGCAGCGCCAGTGCGAGACCGATGAAGAAGCTCCCGCTCCACGCCGTGAAGGCGGCGGCGAGATAGGCGCCCACCATATATTGCACGCCGTGGGCGAGATTGATGAAATCCATCACGCCGAAAACTAGCGTGAGGCCTGCGGCGATCAGGAACAGGATCATCCCGAACTGCAGGCCGTTGAGGATCTGGATGAAGGCGAACGTCGGGGTCATCGCGCTTTAGTTGGTCGCCGGACAATCCTTGGCGTAGCGGTCGCCGTAGTTCGAAAACACTTTCTCGTCGATTTCGGTCTCGAACTTGCCGTCCGGCCGCTTCGCCACTTTGGTCAGGTAAAAATTCTGGATCGGATAATTGTTGGTGTTGAACTTGAACGCGCCGCGCAGCGAGGTGAAGTCCGCCTTCTTCAGCGCCGCGGTGATGGCGGCCTTGTTCGTCAGGTCGCCTTTGACGGACGTGACGGCGCTGGCGATGAGCATCGCGGCATCATAGGCCTGGAAGGCGTAGCTCGCCGGCACCTTGCCGTAAGCGGCTTCGTATTCGGCGACGAATTTCTTGTTCTGCGGCGTGTCGAGGTTCGGCGCCCAGTTGCCGCCGCCATAGAGCCCGACCGCGGCGTCCTGCTGCGCCGGCAGGGTGGATTCGTCGACGGTGAAGGCGGAAAGGAACGGGATGCGTCCGGCGAGCCCCGCCTGCTTGTACTGCTTGACGAGGTTGACGCCCATGCCGCCCGGCATGAAGGCGAACACCGCATCCGGCTTCATCGAGGCGATCTTGGAGAGCTCGGCCTGGTAGTCCAGGGTGCCGAGCGGGATGTAGGACTCTTCCAAAACCTCGCCCTTAAAATCCTGCTTGAAGCCGGCGACGGCATCCTTGCCGGCCTGGTAGTTCGGCACGAGGATGTAGACGCGCTTGTAGCCGCGATCCTGCGCGACCTTGCCCAGCACTTCGTGGACTTGGTCGTTCTGGTACGACGTCACGTAGAAGAACGGGCTGCAGGCCTTGCCGGCGTAGCTGGACGGCCCGGCGTTGGGGCTGATGAGAAACGTGTTGGCGTCGATCACCGGCTTGTGGATGGCGAGCAGCACGTTGGAGAAAATCGGACCGACGACGAAGTCGACCTTGTCGCGCTCAAGCAGCCCCTTCACCTTGGTGACGGCGACGTCGGGCTTCAGTTCGTCGTCCACGACCACCACGTCGACGTCGCGGCCGCCCATCTTGCCGCCGAGATCCTTGATCGCCAGGGCAAAGCCGTCGCGCGCCTGCTGGCCGAGCACGGCCGGCGGCCCGGAGAGGGTGACGAGGACGCCGATCTTGAGCTTTTCTTGCGCGGCGGCCGGATGGCCGCTCGTAACGACCAGGGCGACCATACCGAGTGTCTTCATCACGTGCTTCATCATGCGTCTCGCCGTTCATGCGATGGCCTGGCGCCATCCCGCGAATTACTTCAAGCCTAAAGTGACTGCGAAATGCGGACAAGCAATAAGCAGGCCCGGGCTGTAGGACGCCCGGTGGAATTTCGTTAACCATGTGGCAACGAAATGCGCGGTAGATCCGGGAGACGCACGCGCTCATCCGGCGTTCAGCCCGTGTCCGTTAGTGATCCTCATCGCGAGGGGAAAGAATTCGATGCGCACCCGAACGTCTGCCGTCATTCTCGCGTGCCTGGCCTTGCCGTCGGCGGCGTTTGCCGCCGATCTCGATTATCGCTATGCGCGGCGGCCGCACCGCCCGGTCATCGTCGAGCGTCCGCCGGAAGTCCTTTTCGCGCCGCCGCCGCCGCGGATCTACTCGCGGCCCGTCGTCGGGTTCTACGCCTACCCCTACGATTATCCGGAGCGGTTGCCGCGCACCGCCTACGGCCCCGGGCCGCATCCCTTCATTTACGCCCAGCCGCCGGGCCCGGTCGATCCGGCCGGCGCCCGCCGCTATCAGCCGCCTTACGATCCGGCCGGCGGGTACACCGCCGACTATCCGGCACCGACCTACGATTTCCACTGATCGAGGCGGCCGAGCGAACTCAGCCGCCTTTGCGAGCCGCAGGCGGAGCAACCCAGGCGCCGCAGCCGGCGATTCGGAAGTAGCAGCCCCTGGGTTGCTTCGCTCCGCTCGCAAAGACGGAATGTGCGTCAGAGCCGCGGCGTCACGCGCATCAAAACCGTCTCCGCCGGTCGCAGCGTGACCTTCATCAGCGCTTTCGGCATCGGACCCGCGGCCTCGAGGCGGACCGTCTGCAGCAGCACGGCGAGGATCGCCACGGCCTCCATCGTCGCGAAGGCGCTGCCGATGCAGATGCGCGCGCCCGCGCCGAAGGGCATGAAGGCGTAGCGATGCCGCGCCTTCGTCGGCTCCGGGGCAAACCGGTCGGGATCGAACGTGTCTGGATCGTCCCAGATCGCGGCATGGCGGTGCAAGGCGTAGATCGGCACGGTGAGCATCGTGTCGGCTTCGATCGTCACGCCGGCGAGCGCGAAAGGCTTCAGCACGCGCCGCGCGATCATCGGGGCCGGCGGATAGAGCCGCATCGCTTCCTGAAACACCTGGCGCGTGTAGGCCAGGGCCTCGATATGCTCGGGCGCGATCGGCGCGCCCGCCGTGATCGCAGAAATCTCGTCGACGACCCGGCGTTCGATCGCGGGATGCTTCGCCAGCAGCATGAACGTCCAGCCAAGCGCGACCGCGGTCGTCTCGTGCCCGGCGGTGATGAAGGTGAGGAGATTGTCGGCGACCTCCGCATCGGTCATCTGGCGCCCGGTTTCCGGGTCGGCGGCGGCCAGAAGCAGGGCGACGAGGTCGTCCTGCGCCCCGGCCTCGCGCCGGCGGTCGGCGATCATTGTCAGGACCGCGTCGCGCATGTAGGCGGCGGCCGCCTCGGTGCGCTTGCGGCCGGGGTAGGGCATCCAATCCGGCGCCTTGAGCAGCGCGAGCGCGAACATCCAGTTGGTCGACTGCAGATAATCGGTGACGCTGCGCTCGACGCGGCCCGCGTCGATCTGGCCGGGGCCGGAAAGCATGGTGTCGACGATGATCTTGAACGTCGTGACCATCATGTCGTGGCCGACATCGAAGCGCGTGCCGGGCTTCGCGGCGCGCCAGCGGTCGCGGGTCTGTTCCGCCGCGACGATCATCGCCGGCAGCAGGCCAAGCAGACGACCGTGCTGAAAGGCCGGGGCCATCGACTGGCGCTGCCAACGCCAGTGGGCGCCGTCCGCCGTCAGTAGTCCCTCGCCGATGGCGGGTCCCAGCACCCGTTTGATTTCTTGGCCCTTGTCGAGCGCGTCGGCGTTGCGGACCAGCGCCTCGTGGATCAGCACAGGGTCTGTCACGTAGACCCGGTCGCGTCCAAAAATCCGCGAGACGACCAGGCGGTGGTCGAACACTTCGGGCGGAAACGCATCCAGCGGATTGCGGACGATCCGGGCCATCGTCGCCAGCGAGGAGCGCCGGCTGTAGGCAATTCCGGGCTCGGGACCGACCGTGATGGGACTGACGATGGTCATGCGCTCTCCGAAAGCGGCGGCCCGCTCAGGACCAACCGTTCGGAAGATGGCGCAGAACCTCTGGCTATTTCAAGGTCTTGAGCTTGGAGAAGACGGCGTTGACGTCGAGGTCTTCTTCTTCCTCTTCGGCCGGCTGGCGCGGCTGCTCGCCGAACACGGAGCTTTCGTTAACCGGCGCCTCACGCTCCGGCGCGGTAGTAATTTCGGCGGGCATCAGGGTCGGTCCGCGATCGATGACGGCGGCCGGGCGGTCCTTGGCGGCGCGGTTGACCTCGAAGTCGAGATCGATCTGCGAGCACAGGCCGAGCGTGACGGGATCAAGCGGGCTGAGCGCCGCGGAATTCCAGTGCGTGCGGTTGCGGATGGCGTCGAGGGTCGTCTTCGTGGTGCCGGCGAGGCGCATAATCTGCGCGTCCTTCAGCTCCGGATGGTTGCGGACGAGCCAGAGGATCGCGTTGGGGCGATCCTGGCGGCGCGACAGCGGCGTGTAGCGGGCGCCGCGCCGCGGCTTCATCTCGGGCATCCGCACCTTGGAGATGGCGATCGAGAGGTGATGGCTCGCATCCTTCTCGGCCTTGGCGATTTCTTCGCGCGTCAGCTGGTTCGAGGTGATCGGGTCGTGGCCCTTGATCCCGGTGGCGACTTCGCCGTCGGCGATGCCCTTGACCTCGAGGGGATGCAATTTGCAGAAATCGGCGATCTGCTCGAACGTCAGCGACGTGTTTTCGACGAGCCAAACGGCTGTTGCTTTCGGCATCAGCGGTGCGTTGCTCATGGGGTGGTTCTCCTGGACGACTGTCCGCGAAAGGGATCCGCATTCGGCGCTGGATGCGCCAAGAGATCGGCGGGGCGTCAATTGATTAAAAAGCGGGAAGAGCCGAGGTATAAGGAGCGGGACCAGGGAACGCAATATGTCTTCCCGGGTGGCGCACGCTTCTTCGCGGCCGGATCGCGCGCCGAGACGGTCGGGCGCGGTGGGCGAGGATAGGCAGCATGCGCGACGAGGACGACATCCGCCGGCCGGCGACCCATCAGGTCGGCGAGAAACTCGACGATCTCTCCGTCGCCGAACTCGAGGCGCGGATCCTGCTGCTGCGGGATGAGATCGCCCGCCTCGAAGCCGCCCGGACGCAGAAACAGAGTGCCGTGGCGGCCGCAGCGTCGTTTTTCAAAACGTAACAAATCCGTGCCATTTTGGGACAATGCGTCCCGCCATCGGCGCTTTTTTGGGATCTTGAACGCCGGCCCTTTGTCGTCCGGTGCCGTGCCATTTGTGCTGCCTTGGAGGAGAAGCGCGACAAAGCCGGTGACGATTAAGGTTAACCGATCGTAAATGGTTACTTTTAATTTAATGGCGTCGCACTTGCAGCTACAACCCCGACTGCAGCACCGGATAAGGCCCAAGGGGATCATGGCTCAAGATTTGTTTGCCCGTAACAATCCTATTTCGTTCGCCCATCACGTTGCGTCGTCGGACGTGTTCAAGAGCCTGTTTCGCGACGGCATGGCGCTCGTCGAGGAGACGGCCGGCTATCTCGATGGCGACGGGCGCGACGATGCCAGGAATCTGCCGCGGCCCGCGGCGCTGAGCTATGCGTCGGAGAGCATGCGGCTCACCACGCGCCTGATGCAGATCGCCTCCTGGCTTTTGCTGCAGCGTGCGGTGAACGAGGGCGAGATGACCCAGGCCGAGGCGCTGAGCGACAAGAAGCGGACTTGCCTCGCCTGGCAGGATACGCCGTCGGGCGACGCCGCCGACCTGCCGGTCGCGCTGCAGACGCTGATCGAGACATCGCTGCGGCTTCAGGAGCGGCTGATCCATCTCGATACCTTGATCACCGAAGGCGAGCCGGCGGCGTTCATGCCGGTGCCCAACCCGCTCGAAGGCCAGATGACGCTGCTGCGCGCCGCCTTCTGCCAGTAAGGTCGTCAGACGAGACGCAAAAAAGGCCGCTTCCACATCTGGAAGCGGCCTTTTCGTATTTGAGGACCGTAGCGAACCCGCGCCGAGCGCCGGTTCGCGGTTCAGGACGCGGGCGCGTCTTTCTTGCCGAACGACAGGCCAGCGAAGCGCGAGTTGAAGCGCGACAGACGACCGCCGCGATCGAGCAGTTGCGCGGAGCCGCCGGTCCATGCCGGATGAGTCTTCGGGTCGATATCGAGGTTCAGCGTCTCGCCCTCGTAGGTCGAGCGGGTCATGAACTCGGTGCCGTCGGTCATCACGACCTTGATCATCTTATAGGCCGGATGGATATCGGACTTCATCGTGTGTACTCGTCGAAAAGGGATCGTCGGGGAGGATCGGTGCTGGACGGGCAGAAGCCACGTGCAACGAAATCAAGCGGTGCCTATAGCCGATCGGTGCGCCGCCAGCAACCCCAGGACAAGACAAAGACGCAAACCGCCGCCATAGCCTCGACGCCGCAGTCTTACACCCCCGAGAGCCGATGATCCGATCCGAAAAAGCCAAGATGCTCGCCGGCGACCTGTATCACGCAGCAGACCCGGAAATCCGCGCGGACCTCGCGGCCGCCATCGCCTGGCTCGCCCGCTACAATGCGGCAGCCTGCCTGCCCCATGATGCCCGCGCGGCCTTGCTTGCCGAGCGCTTCGCCGCGGTCGGGCCAGGCTGCGATCTGCGGGCGCCGTTCTATTGCGATTTCGGCTTCAACATCACGCTGGGCCGCAACGTCTTCATGAACTTCAATTGCGTGATTTTGGACGTCGCACCCGTCAGCATCGGCGACGACACGCAGATCGGCCCGCTGGTGCAGATCCTGACGCCGGATCACCCGCGCGATCCGGCGCTGCGCCGCACAGGCCTCGAGTCGGCGCGGCCCATCACCATCGGATGCAACGTCTGGATCGGCGGCGGCGCCATCATCACGCCGGGCGTCAGCGTCGGCGACGACGCCATCATCGGTGCCGGAAGCGTGGTGACCCGCGACGTCCCGCCCGGCGCGACGGTCGTCGGCAATCCGGCCAGGCCCGTGGTCAAGCGCGATTAAGCGCTCGCCCGCGCCTTGATCGCGTGGTCGGCGAGGGTGCGGCCCAGCGTCCACACTGCGCCCGGCACCTTGTGGGCGTCGGCGATGACGGCATCGAAGGACCGTTCGATCCAGTCGCAGTCGGTGTCGTTGATGCAGAGCGGCGGGATCAGCTTGATCACGTGGTTGCCGGCGCCGGCGACCTGCACCAGCACCTTGTGCTCCTTGAAGATCGGGATGGTGATCAGCTGGCAGAACAGGCCGGTGTTGACGGCTTCCAGCAGCGACCAGGCGGCCTTGAGCTTCAGCGAGCGCGGCGTGCCGAACTCGACGCCGATCATCAGCCCCTTGCCACGGATATTTTTGACCAGCTCGTAGCGCTCGGCCATCGCGTTGAACGAGGTCATCAGCCGTGCGCCCATCCGGGCGGCATTGCCGACGAGGTCTTCCGCCTCGATGACTTCGAGCGTGGCAAGGCCTGCGGCCATCGCCAGATCGCCCTTGGCGAAGGTCGAGCCGTGCACCACCGCCCGGTCCATCCGGTTGAACACCTTCTCGAAGATTTTACGCCGCATCAGCACGGCGCCGATCGGCACGTGACCGCCGGACAGCGCCTTGGCGATCAAGATCATGTCGGGCTCGACGCCCCAATGCTCGATCGCGAAGAATTTGCCCGTGCGCCCGAGGCCGGTCTGGATCTCGTCGGCGACGAACAGGGTCCCGTGCTTGCGGCAGATCTCCTGCACGCCGCGCAGATACTCGTCGCTGGGCATGTAGACGCCCTTGCCCTGGATCGGCTCGACGATGAACGCCGCGACCTTTTTCGACGCCAGGGCGCGGTCGAGCGCCGCGAGATCGTTGAACGGCACCTCGATGGAGCCGGGCATCAGGGTGCCGAAGCCGGTGCGGAACATCTTGTCTGCGGTGAGCGACAGCGCGCCATAGGTCAGGCCGTGATAGGACTGGCTGGCGTAGGCGATCTCATCGCGCCCGGTGGATGCCCGGGCAAACTTGATCGCGGCTTCCACGGACTCGGCGCCGGAATTGGCGAAGAACACCTTGTCGAGGTAGGGCGCGTAGGTCAGCAGACGCTCGGCCAGAATGCCGGCAAGGACGGAGACGTCCATCTGCACCAGGTTGGGCAGGTCGCTGCCGAGCACGCTTTTGAGCGCATCGCGCACGGTCGGGTGGTTGCGGCCGATGCCGAAGACGCCCCAGCCGCTCAAAAGATCGAGGTATCGGTCGCCCTTGCGATCGAACAGGTATTGCCCGTGACCGCTGCGGAAGCCGACGTCGTAGCCGATGGTCTGCAGCACGCGGACCATCTGCTCGTTCATGTGCTGGGTATGCAGGGAGTACCGGTCGATCTCGCGGTCGGCGAGGAGCGAGCCGATGTCGAACGGCGGGCGGTCGGTGGTCGGGACGGTGTCAGTCGGCAGTTGTGCCATGCTTCATGCTCCACGGCCGCGTCGGCGGCCACCTCGGCAAGCCTTGCCGGAGGTCAAATCAAGGTTGGTCGGTCGCAGATAAGCCCAGCCGACCTGAGCGCGGGCTGAACGGCCGCAACTGGGCGACGGATGAGCGTGATGCCGCGTCCGTGATCGTCTCTGACCAAGCGATATAGCGGGTTGTCGCCGCCTGAGAAAGCGCTAAGGCCACCCAGATTGCCTCACGCCCTGGGGGCCCTGATCCGTCGTCTGCTCTTCGAGGCGGAGCAGCACAGCTTGGCGGCGATCGATTGCGGCAAAGCCGAGCACGGTCGTCAGCATGTTCGCCTCGACCATTCCATGGAGGTGGCGGTCGTCGATTTCGCCCGCGGTCCAGAACGACAGGCAGCCGCGAAACGCGACCGCAAGGTTCGTGGCAAGGACCGTTTCGGCTGCGCGCGCATCGTCGGAGAGACCTTCCCGGTCGCCGAGCGCCAGCGCCCAGAGCGCCCGCGATTGCACCATCACGGCGCCCGGGGTCGCGCTGGCGACCCCCAGCGAACCGACGACGGCACGGTGCACGTCCGGTTGTCCCAGAAGGTGTGCGACGGCGATGGCGCCCATCGCCAGGACGCGATCGGTCGCGTCGCCGGCCGGCGCCTGGGCCTCGAACGCCGCGGCCATGCGTTCGATGAGCCGGCCCGAGAGCGCCTGCATGATCGCGTTCTTGCTGCCGAAATGATTGAACGGCGTCGCGAACCCGACGCCGGCGTCCGCCGCCAGCGCCCGCATCGAGAAACTCGCGGTGGGATCCGCGCACAACAGGCGCTCGGCCGCATCCAGCACCACGTCCCGGGCCAGAAGCCGATTGCGGTCCCTCAGGGAGGGCGTTGGGGCCTTCGTCATGATCGATTCCAAAACCGTGAGGAGCTTTTACTGGACAAATCTATATCATGATATAAATAACGTATCGCAATCAAAATATGCCGGTGGCCATCCGAACGCCGGCAGCGCGCAGAGGGCGATCCATGAAGACCAAAGACACCAAAACTTTCCTGATCACCGGAGTCAGCTCGGGGCTCGGCAAAGCCTTCGCCGAGGCGACGCTGGCAGCGGGCCATACCGTTATCGGCACGGTACGGCATAGCGAGGCCGCCGCGGCCTTTGCAGCGCTGTCGACAGAGCGCGCGCATCCTCTGCTTCTCGACATCACCGACTTCGATGCTATTCCGGCTGCGATCACGAACGCGCAGGCGGCGGTCGCGCCGATCGACGTCCTCGTCAACAACGCAGGCTATGGGCATGAAGGCGTGCTGGAGGAATCCTCGCTCGAGGATATCAGGCGGCAGTTCGACGCCAACGTGTTCGGTGCTGTGGCGATGATCAAGGCGGTTCTGCCCGGCATGCGGGCGCGGCGATCCGGCCATATCGTCAATGTCACCTCGATGGGCGGCTTCATCACCATGCCGGGCATCACCTTCTACTGCGGCAGCAAGTTCGCGCTGGAGGGCATCTCGGAGGCCTTGGGCAAGGAGGTCAAGCACATCGGCATCCGCGTGAGCGCGCTCGCGCCGGGGCAGTTCCGCACGGATTGGGCCGGCCGGTCGATGGATCGCGCGCCGCGGAGCATCCCGGACTACGATGCCGTGATGGACCCGATCCGCGCGGCGCGGCAGGCCAAGAGCGGCAACCAGCCCGGCGATCCCGCCAAGGCCGCGCAAGCGTTGCTGGCCCTTGTTGCGGCGGACGAGGCGCCCGTCCGCCTCTACCTGGGCGACGATGCGCTCCAGGTGGTGGAAGACAAGATCGCCTCCATGAAGCGCGAGATCGCGGCCTGGGAAGCGGTGTCGCGGTCGACCAATTTCGTCGTGAGCTAGGCGGATCGCCCTAATCGATCAAAGCTTCAGCGGCGCCAGATCGCAAAACTCCTGCGATCCGGCCGGAAGACCGCGGACCCGGCCGGCGATGCGAGCCGCGTGGCCGTCCCCTTCGATCGAGAACAGGTGATAACCGGCGCGGCGTCCGGTGGTGCCTTTCAGCGCCGAGGCGGAGGCAACGCCGACGATCGGCACAGGCTTGTGCGGCGTCGGCAGGTGGATCACGGACGGCTTGTGATTGTGGCCGTGGATCACGAGCTCGGCGCCCGTCCGCTTCATGATGGCGGCGAACGCGCCTTCGTCGGTCAGGCCGCGGCCGACGCTGGTGCCGCGCATGTGCGGGGGATGATGGATCATCACCACGCGAGTCAGGCCGCGCGCGCCGGTGTCGGCCAGCATCGCCTCGAAGGCGCTGCGCTGCTTCAGGCCGAGCCGGCCCGAGGCGATGAACGGGGCGGTCGGCACGCCGGAGCAGAGGCCGATGAGGGCGACGCCGCCGCGCTCCTTCAGGTAGGGATAGCCGGGCACGCCGGTCGCGTCGCTCGCCGTCCAGGGCGCAAAGGTGCGGGCCAGGGTCGGCAGCGATCGCCTGGTGTAGGCGTCATGGTTGCCGGCGACAAAGCTGACGGCGGAGCCGGGCTCGCCCAGCGTGCGCAGCCAGGCGTCAGCCAGCACGAACTCGCCGGGCAGGCCGATGTTCATGATGTCGCCGGTCATAGCGATATGGTCGGGCTCCTGCGCCTGCATGTCGGTGACGAGGCCGCCAAGGATGTCCATGTCATGCGCCGTCGAGCGCCCGCGCTTCCAGTTGAGGTAGCCGGTGATCCGCTTCCCCATCAGGTCGCGTTTGCGCGCCGGTGGCAGCGGGCCGATATGGGCATCGGAGAGATGGGCGAGAAGAAAGGCCAAACGGGATCCGCCGCGCCGCGGCTCGCCCTCGCGCCGCGCCGATCAGAGGAAGACGTGCTGTCGCCGTGACGTCCGGACCGGCTGTCTTGGCCGGCGTCGAATCCGGCGCCGTCACCTTGACGAAGCGGGCATTCTTGCCGACCGAGTATGCCACCAATCCGAAGCGCGTCGGCGCGCTCTCGAGGGGTGGATGGAAATATAGGCAGGAGCGGGGGCGTGTCCATGACAGAAGCGCCGATTAGGCCGCGCCGCGCATCGCAGCGGTGGATGGCGCGGGCTGCTGCCGTGGCGCATGGCCGTCTCTGGTGGCTGCGTGCGGTGACGCTGGGTGTGCGGGCCATCGTCATCGACGAGGCCGGGTGGGTGCTCCTCGTCCGCCACACCTATACGCCGGGATGGTATCTCCCCGGCGGCGGCGTCGATCGCGGCGAGAGCGCCGAGGACGCGGTGATTCGCGAGGTGCTGGAAGAGGCCGGCATCCTCTGCCTGGAGCGGCCGGCGCTGCATGGACTGTATCACAACGCCCGGGTCCGTCGCGATCATGTCGCCTGTTACGTCATCCGCCGCTTCGAGCATGCCGCGCCGGCGACACCGGACTGGGAGATTGCCGAGAGCGGGTTCTTCAAGCCCGACGCGCTGCCTGCGGGCACCACCGCGGCAACGCGGCGGCGCCTCGCCGAGGTGCTGGATGGCGCGCCGATCGGGGAGGACTGGTGAGCCGCGCCCGGCTGCTCCGGCGCCGCCCCCAAGGGGACTCGCTTCAAGTCTCGGAGCATGGTCCCGATCACAAAAGTCTGCACCTTTTGTGGAAAATGCTCTAGGGCGTGCCCATGGCCGATCTCTCGCTCACGCTTGCGCCCCAGACGGATGCCGATCTCCCCGCGATCGAGCGTCTGACCGAGCGCGCCTTCGGGCCCGGCCGCTATGCCCGCTCGGCCTACCGTCTGCGGGAAGGCGTGCCGGCGAATGCGAGCTTATCGTTCGTCGCCTGCGTCGGCACGTTTCTGGTCGGCGCCAACCAGATGACGCCGATCCGCTGCGGCGACACGCCGGCCCTGCTGCTCGGCCCGCTGACCGTCGACCCGGCGTTTCGCTCGGGCGGCATCGGCGAAGCGCTGGTCAAGCGCTCGCTCGACGCCGCGCGCGACGCCGGCCACACCCTGGTGCTGCTGGTCGGCGATCTCCCCTATTACAGCCGCATGGGGTTCCGCCCGGTGCCGGAGACGCAGCTGACCTTCTGCGGTCCCGTCGATCCGGCGCGGCTGCTGTATTGCGAGCTGGTTCCGGGGGCGTTCGCGGCAGTGTCCGGGACGGTGACGAAGGCCTGGGTGTAGCGTCGCCGCCGTTCACCCCATCCTAACGTCGACGCGGCAGGGTTCGGCGATGGAACGGACCGGCCCCAAGACGGCACGCCCGCCCGACGCCAAACTTTGGCTCGTCGTCGCCGTAGCCGTGCATATCCTCGTCGCCACAGCGGTCGCCGTCTATGGCGCGTTTCCGTCGACCTATGACGAGATCGCGCACATCTCCTTCGTCAAGGCGATGGCCGAGGCGCCGGTGCTGTTTCCGCACTACGGCAGCTACCGGCTTCTCGACGCCCAAAATCTCGGCGTGTGGACCAGCGAGCCGAACTACCTCGCGCATCCCGCGCTCTACTATCTGGTCATGGCGCCGCTCTGGACGCTCACCGGCGGCAGCGTTCTGGCCCTGCGGCTTGCCGACGTCGCGCTGTCGGCCGCCGGCCTGGCCCTGGCGGCGGCGGCCGGCGCAAAACTGATCGAGGCGCCGCGGACGCGGCTGCTGTTCATCCTGCTGGTGTTCTGCTTTCCCAAAAACCCGGTCATCGGCGGCATCGTCAGCAACGACAATCTCGTCCTGGTCGCCGCGGGGCTGTTCCTCTGGGGCTGCGCCAGTCCGTCCCGCCGCACCCTCTGGCTCGGCCTGGCCTTGGCGCTTGCGGGCTGGACCAAGCTGACGGCGCTTGTCGGGCTCGGCGCCGCGGCCGGCGTCCTCGTCGTGTACGAGGCCTGGAGCCAGCCAGGGCCACGCCTGCGTCGGGGGCACGCTGCCTTGGCCCTCGCTGTGCTGGTCGGGCTCGTCCCCTATCTCGTGAACTGGACCCGGACCGGGCATCTCCTTTACGTGCCGGAGAACGGGTTCTGGACGATCCCCGTCGCGCAGCGTCTGACGCTCGATTTCTGGGGCTTCGTCGCGGTCTTCTTTGGCCGGATCGTCGAGAAATTTCCGGCGGCGGACCGGATGATGGATGACGCCTGGCCGCTGGCCGGCGTCGTCCTCGTCGCTTTCGCGGCGCTTCGCGCGAAGGGCGAGGGCAGGGCGCGGCGGGTGGCGACCGGTTTTCTCGCGGCGCTGGTGATCTTCGTGCCGATCCACCTGTTCTACGCCTGGAAGACCTTCTTGACCTTCGGCCAGCTTAGCGATGCGCAGCCGCGCTACTACAACGAGCTCTGGCCGGGCTTCGCGCTGGCGCTGGCGCTCGGCTGTACCGCCCTCGACGGCCGCCGCTGGCCCGTCGTCACGATCGCGGTGGTGGTCGCGAGTCTGGCGCCGACCGCACTTGGGCTTCTGATTTTTTCGCCGCCGGGGATTTAGTCCGCGACCAAGTGGAGGCTACTCATGCGGCTTCCACTCCGATGACCAGCCGGCGCCCAAGCGCGGCCAGTGCGGCGACCAGCGCCGGCATCTTTGTCGCATGATCCGGATCGAGGATCCGGCGAACTTCCTTCGCGTCCTTCCCGAGGCGCTTTGCCAGTTCGGTCTGCGTGATCTGCGCGGCCTTGAAGGCCTCGATCACGGCGATCTTCGCGGCAATGTCGGCATCGACACTCAACACGATCTGCCCCGGTCGCGGCTTCGAGGCTATGGGCAGGGGCCTGTCGACCGAGAGCAGGCCGAGCAAGGCCACGCCAAGCGCGTCGCTGCCCATAGCTCGCGCGTCGGCCTCGCCGTCGCCCTGGCTGATCGCCTCCGGAACATCGGGAAAGGTGACGACGATGACGTTGGCGTTTTCGCCCGGTTCGAAGACCGCAGGATAGGCGAACGTTCGCATGGTCTTCTCCTAGCGTTAACGTACGGTCCCGATGTCATGCGAGGCCGAGGTGTTTCCTGATCTTCGCTGCCGTTGCGGGATCGATCTCGCGGCTGGGCAGAGTGGTCAGTCTGTCGCCGATGTAAACCGTCGCGTGACCGCCTTTGCCGCGCTTCTTATTGACTGAAAACGACAGACCCCGCTGCTTCGCTACGTCGCGTAATTCGGCGATGAAACGATCTCGCTTGTCCGTGTTCCGCCGCCTAAATCCGACATGCAAAAATAGGGCATTTTTGTCCTCGATGCAATTGACCACGCAGTTTCCGGCCAGCGCCCACATCCACGAATGGGAGAAGGGCGCCTTCTCTTAAGCCGCCGCCCCCCGCCGCCCCTCATAAACCCAGGCCAGAACCACGCTGCCGAGCAGCGCCAGCAGGCCCACAAACCCGATGGCGAGCGGGGAAAACCCGATGCCCTTGACCTCGCTGGCGCCGGTCTTCTTGATCGCGGCATAGTCCGAGCCGCCGTAGATCGGGCTGTCGCGCATCGCCAGCAGGCGGGGCAAGGTGATGGCGCCGTCGCGGCCGTCGGCGATGCGGCGCACGGTGCCGCCCGTGGCTTCCGCCAGCGGTCGCAACTTGTCGGGCGTCGAGACGACCTCCTGGAATTCCTTCGGGTTTTCCGGCCCGACGTTGGTCAGCACGGAGAGGTCGCCGTCGACCACCTTAAACAGGCCGAGTTCTTTCGTCTCGATCTCGGCGCGCCACAGGCCCGGCTCGCCGGCAGTAAGGGTCACCGTGGTGGTCTTGCCGGTCGGCGTGGTGACGGTCGCCGGCGGGACGTCGGGCTTTAAGCTCTGGCGCTCGATGACGAGCTTGTGGCCCTGCACCGTCGCCCGCAGCGCCTCCTCTTCCAGGTCCGGCTCCTTCATCAACCAATGCGCCAAGCGCCGCAGCAGGTCGAGATAGGGGCCGCCGCCGTCGTAGCCGCGCGCCCACAGCCACATCTGGTCGCTCAGCAACTCGGCGACGCGGCCCTTGCCCTCGCGGGAGAGGACCAGGACCGGCTTGTTGTCGGCGCCGTCCATGATGCTGGTGCCGCGAGTCAAAGTGGCGCTGATCTGGCGGAACCACGGGCTCCACGCCGGCGGCACCTGGTCGGCGCCCAGCAGGCCGCGGGTGACCGGATGCTTGGCGCCGTCCGACGACACGGCGGCGCGAAACCCATGCTCGATCAGCTCGCCGTCCGGCCGTGCCGGGGCGATCTTGCCGATCGGCGAGAAGAAAATGCCTTCGCTGCGCGAAAAGTCGGGGCCGGCCGCCAGCATCAGCGCGCCGCCGTCGCGGACGTAGCGCACGATATTGTCGAGGTAGACCGGCGGCAGCACGCTCTGGTTCGAGTAGCGGTCGAAGATGATGAGATCGAAATCCTTGATCTTCCGGCCGAACAGGTCGGCGGTCGGAAAGGCGATCAGGGAAAGTTCGTTGATCGGCGTGCCGTCCTGCTTCTCCGGCGGGCGCAGGATGGTGAAATGCACGAGATCGACGTTAGCGTCCGATTTTAACAGGTTGCGCCACATGCGCTCGCCGTTGTGCGGTTCGCCCGACACCAGCAGCACCTTCAGCTTGTCACGCACGCCGTCGATCGTCACAACCGCCTTGTTGTTGATCGCGGTGAGCTCGTCGGGGAGCGCCGCGACTTCCAGCTCGATGACGTTCTGGCCGCCGTGCTCG
>NZ_LMUU01000113.1 GCF_009765775.1 Beijerinckia sp. L45 | reverse complement strand
GACGCCGTGGCGCCGCCCGGCAAGCCGTTTCGGCCGCTGGTCACGGATGTCGTGCAGTTCAGCGGTCAGCCGGTGGCGCTCGTCGTTGCCGATGATTTCGGCGTTGCGCGCTATGCCGCGTCGCTGGTGCGCGTTGCCTACGAGACGGAAACACCATCGACCGACCTCGAAGCGCATAAGGGTGAGGCCTATGATCCGCCGGAGAAGCGCAGCGGCATTCCGCCGGCGCCCGACGCGCGGGGCGATGCCGAGAGCGCTTTCGCCAAGGCGGCGTTCACCGTTGAGCAGACATACGCCAGCCCCATCGAGCATCACAACCCGATGGAGCCCCATGCGGCACTGGCGATCTGGAACGCCGATGGCAGCCTGAAGATCTACGAGAAGTCGCAGGGCGTGCACAACACGCAGGACTATCTCTCCAAAATCTTCGAGCTGCCTAAGGAGAAGATCGAGGTTCTCAACCCCTACATGGGCGGCGGCTTCGGCTCCGGGCTACGGCCGATCTATCAGGTTTATCTCGCGGCGATGGCGGCATTGACGCTCGAGCGCGCAGTGCGCGTCGTGCTCACGCGCACCCAGATGTACACCTTCGGCTATCGTCCCGAGACTCTGCAAACCATTCGCCTCGGCGCCGACAAGGAGGGATCGCTGCAGGCCGTGACGCATGACGCCACCGCGGTTACGTCGACGTTCGAGGATTACCAGGAAGCCGTCGTCAACTGGTCGGGCATGCTCTATGATTGCGAGAACGTGGCGCTGACCTACAAGCTCGCCAAGCTAGACATGGCGACGCCGCAGGACATGCGCGCGCCAGGCGCGACGCTCGGTCTGTTCGCGATGGAAACGGCGATGGACGAACTCGCCTATGCCAGTGGTGTCGATCCGATCGCGCTGCGCCTGATCAATTACAACGACATCGACGGCAACGAGGACAAGCCCTTTACCAGTAAGGAGCTCAAGGCCTGCTACAGTCAGGCTGCGGAAAAATTCGGCTGGGACAAGCGGACGGCGGCGCCGCGTTCGATGCGCGACGGCAAGGAACTGGTCGGCTGGGGCATGGCCACCGGCGCCTGGGAGGCTTTCGTCCAGCCGACCGGTGCCCGCGCTGTCCTCAGCGCCGACGGCACGTTGACGGTCGGCAACAGCACGTCCGACATCGGCACCGGCACCTATACGATCCTGGCGCAGATCGCGTCGGATACGATGGGCGTGCCGATCAGAGACGTGACGGTCGTCCTCGCCGACTCCGCACTGCCGGAAGCTCCACCCGCCGGCGGATCCTGGACGGCAGCCTCCTCGGGCTCGGCGGTTGCCGCCGTCTGCGCGGCGATCAAGCCGACGCTACTCGGTCTCGCGCGCAGCATCGACAAGTCGCCGCTCGCGAACCTAAGCCTGGAGCAGGTGACCTTCTCCGATCGCAAGATCGCGATGAAGAACGACCCGTCGCGCTTCGTGACGTTTGCCGAGGCGATGACGGCCGGAGGCCGCGACACGATCGAGGAAGTGGCAAAGTTCGAGCCCGACCCGAAGGTTGCCAAGAAATATGCGGCCTACACGCACGCCGCCGTCTTTGCAGAAGTGAAGATCGACGAAGAACTCGGCGTGATGCGGCTGACCCGCATCGTCACCGCGGTGGCGGCGGGAAAAATCCTCAATCCGAAGACGGCGCGCAGCCAGATCCTGGGCGGCATCACCATGGGGATCGGCATGGCGCTGGAAGAGGAGAGCATGGTCGACCACAACCTTGGCCGGATCATGAACCGCAATCTCGGCGAGTACCACATCCCGGTGAATGCCGACATCCACGACTTGCAGGTGATCTTCGTCGACGAGCACGAGGGGCATCTCAACCCGCTCGGGGTCAAAGGTCTCGGCGAGATCGGCATCGTCGGCACGGCCGCGGCGATCGGCAACGCCGTGTTCCACGCCACCGGAAAGCGGGTCCGCGATCTGCCGATCACCATCGACAAGCTTCTGGACTGAACAGATGCGGCGGGGGAGCCCCGCCGCTTTGTCTTACTTGTTGGCTTCGGCCTGGATGTCGAGGCGCTCCAGCAAAGCGTCCGGAGTGCCGAGCAGGCCCATGTCGGCGGCACCAAGGCCGTCTTTGGAGGCTGCGCTGATGTGCAACGTCTTCGGCTCCGCGATAAAAGCTGCGACCGCTGCGCCTACCGCCTTGATGCCGGGGCCGTTGCCCAACATTTCCGGCACGGCGTTGGAGACCAGATCGATGGCGCTTGCCCGCTCGTCCGCGACGCTTTTGCCGTCCTGCTTCGCCTTCCAATCCAGCGCTTTGTCGAACAACCCGCTGTTTGCAATGCGCAGGTCGATGCGCTTCACCAGCATCGCCAGTGCCGACGCCTTGGCGACCGAATGGTTTGCCGACAAAATGCCCTTGGCGACATTGCCGAGATCGAGCGCCACGGTGACGGCGCCCATGTCGACGCCGCTGACGACCAGCTTCTGCACGGAAAGCGTCTCCGCCTTCTGGTCGTAGGTCGTCGCGATGGCGCCGGACACATCGAGGTGCCTGTAGCCCATCGCCAGCAGCTCCTGCGCCCCGGGGCTGTCGCTGTCGGGCAGATCGAACGTCAGGCTGTCGACGGCGAGTGCGCCCTGGCTCGGCAGCTTGCCGAAGCGCTGGTCGCTGGACGAGCCGACATGCGCCAGCTTGAACTTGACCTTCGACGTCGTGCCGTCGTCCTGCGGCGTTGCGGTATCGACGTCGATCAGGCTCATGTCCGCCTTGGCGATCGAGGGCATCGTGTCGGTGGAAAGAGCCTGGGACGTGTCGGCCGCCGCCTTGGTGACCGGCGGAATGGCGATGTCGGAGAGATCCAGCGTGGCGAAGCCGAGCTTGACGCTCGGCCCCTGGAACAGGAAGTCGCGCATGGTGAACGCGGCGAGCTTGCGGGCCCGATAATCGTCCAGCGCGATCCGCGCGACGCCAAGCGTGCTGACGCCTTCTTTTTCGGTGTTGGACGCCGCAATCTTGTCGATCGAGAAGGCGCCCACTTCGAACGAGCTGCTGATGTCGTCGAGGAGCGCCTTCGAGCGTTCGGCCTTGACCGTATCGTCGCCCGGCGCGTCCTTGTCGGTCGTCTCCTTCAGCGTGGCGAGATCGGTTTTCAGCGGCCGCGCCTTGAGCGCTTTCTGCGCAAGCGTCGCGACCGTCAGGCTCGTGCTCTTGGCGGGGTTGGTCAGGGTCAGATCGCTGATCGTCAGCGAATCCGACAAGGCCTTCAGCGGCTCGGCATCGTCGGTGCGGACCGTGTCGATCATGCGTTCCAGCAAAGCCAGGTCGAGGCCGGAGGCTTGGATGGCGCCGGTCTTCACGACAACGCGTCCGCCTTCGCCGAGGCCGGATATCGTGCTGCCGGCCGCGCTCGCCGCCCCGATCTTGCCGCCGGCGACATTGGCGAGCAAGATCTGCGTCACACCGGCATGGACTTCGTTACCGACCGCCTTGTCGTCGCTGACGATCTCCGAGATGACGATCGAGCCGGCGTTCAGCTTCTGCAGCCGCGTGGCGATCGGGTCGGGATTCTTGGGGTCGAGAAGGGTGGTCAGGGCGGCGTTGGTCAGGGCGGTGCCGGACACGTCGATCTTCTTGATCGTGTAGGTCGTGGTGCCGTGGATGATCGTCACGTCGGAGGCCGAGGCCGACCCGGTGGCCGGCGTTTGCGGCAGGGCTGGCGCAGGCGCCGCAGCCGGGGCGGCTGCCTGGCCGGGAATTTTGAGCTGGATGCCGCTGCCGAAGGGCGACGAGGCGGGCGCGTCCGGCGCCTTCGGCTTGTCGCCAGTCGGCCATTGCGCGAGCTGGATCGGACGGTCCGCAGCGAGTGCCGACGTCACGATCGCAAAACGCGGGGTCTGCATCGGCAGAGACAAGGTCCGCGCATAGACCCGCAGCGAGCCGGTGGTCATCGCGACGTCATGCAAGATGACGCGGCCGCCGAACGCGTCGACATCCGTGCTGCCGACGCTGAGGGCGCTGTTTTCAGCGATCAGGCGCGCCACGGCGGTATGGGCAGTCCAGCTTGCGTAGCCGGCGGTCACGGCGACGCCGCTTGCAGCGGTAGCCAGCAGCGTCGCGGCGATCGTCAGGGTCTTGCGGGCCATCGGTCATCCTCTGACGCCGCGGGCATGAGCATCCACGGCCTAGCCCGCGTTGTCCCCAAAAACAGCCGAATGGCGCAAGCACTATTTGGCGAGAAAGCGATCAAGCGACATTTACGCCTCACGTTTTGGTGAACATGGCTTCCCTCGGGGACGTCAGATCGCGAAGCTGGTGCCGCAGCCGCAGGACGCCGTGGCCTGCGGGTTCTGGATCTTGAAGGCCTGGCCCATCAGGTCGTCGACGAAGTCGATGCTCGAGCCCTTCAAATATTCCAGCGACATCTGGTCGATGAGCACGGTCGCCCCCTCGCGCTCCAGCACGAGGTCGTCCGGCTCGCGGGCGGTGGTGATGTCGTAGGTATATTGAAAGCCGGAACAGCCGCCGCCGTCGACGCCGACGCGCAGCGCCGAGCCCGGCGCTTCGTCCTGAAGAATCTGCGCCACGCGTCGGGCCGCCGAGGCGGTCAGGGCGACGGGAAGGTCGGCAAGGGTCTCGCTCATGGGGCTACTCGTCGCGCGAAAAGGTCTTGATCACAGCTGATTCCCCGTTCGAAGACGGCGAAGGCGAGGAAACGGCCGGCAGGGCTTGCGCCGCCCTTGCAGCAGAAGATACGTCCGCGACATCGCATCCGCAATACGAAGCCCACCCCGGACCCTCGATGCACGCCTCCAGCTCCCACGCGCCTTACGCCGCCGTGCCCGAAGTCTCGGCCGGCCGGCTGCTGTCGGAGCCCGGCTCGCGGACCCGCTCGGACTTTCAGCGCGACCGCGACCGCATCATTCACTCCACCGCGTTCCGCCGGCTTGCCCACAAGACCCAGGTCTTCGTGCCGCACGAGGGCGACCATTATCGCACGCGGCTGACGCACTCGATCGAGGTGGGCCAGCTCGCGCGGGCTCTTTCGCGGTCGCTCGGTCTCGACGAGGATCTCGCGGAGGCCGTCGCGCTGGCGCACGACCTCGGCCACACCCCGTTCGGCCATACCGGCGAGGACATGCTCGACGCGATGATGATCGAGCACGGCGGTTTCGACCACAACGCCCAGACGCTGCGCATCGTCACCAAGCTCGAGCGCCGCTACGCCACGTTCGACGGTCTCAACCTCACCTACGAGACCATCGAGGGGCTCGCCAAGCACAACGGGCCGCTGCGCCAGAAGGACGGCACGCCGGTGCCGGCCTATGCGGCGCGCGGCATCCCAAAGATCTTTCTCGAGGAAGACGCCGTGCGCTCGCTCGGCCTCGACCGCTACGCCTCCGCCGAGGCGCAAAGTGCCGCGCTGGCCGACGACATTGCCTACAACGCCCACGATCTCGACGACGGCCTGCGCGCGGGCTTGTTCAGCCTGACGGATTGCCGCGACGTGCCGTTCCTCGCCACGCTGCTGGACGACGTGGCGCAAAAGCACCCGGGCCTCGACGAGAGCCGGCAGATCCACGAGCTGACGCGCCGTCTCATCACGCGTTTCGTCGAGGATGCGACGGAAGAGAGCCGCCGCCGTCTGCACGGCCTGACCAGCCTCGACGAGGTGCGTGATCAGAGCCAGGCGGTCGTCGCCTTTTCCGCTTCCATGGCGGCGGCCGAAAAGGCCATCAAGGCGTTTCTGTTCAGCCGGATGTACCGGCAGCGCGACATGATGCGGGTGCGCGAAGGCGCGGCCTCGGTGGTGCGCGACCTTTTTCAGCTGTTCGTCGCGCGTCCCGAAACCATGGCCGCGGAGTGGTCGGCGGCCTCGCGTGCCGCTGCCGGGCCGGACGCGGAGCACCGTCGCGCGCGCCTCGTATGCGACTACATCGCCGGGATGACCGACCGCTACGCGCTCGCCGAGCACCGCCGGCATTTTGACGCTACGCCGGAATTGCGCTACGGCGCTCGCCCATAGACCGGCTCGCTCCGGTCCGCATGGCGGAGTGCGTTTCGGGCCTGGCGCCTGGCCGCTCCACTCTCACACGAACGGCATTTTCATGAACATGTTCGCCGTCTTCCACGATCGCGTGGCCGCGGTCCTGTCTCGCATCGTCGCCGAGGGGCGGTTGCCGGCCGACCTCGATCTCGGCCGTTTCGTCGTCGAGCCGCCGCGCGATCTCAGCCATGGCGATCTCGCGATCAATGCCGCGATGGTCTACGCCAAGGAAACCAAGGCCTCTTTCGCCAACCCGCGCCAGCTCGCCACGGAGATCGCCGCCGCGCTGGCCGAGGAGTCCGACGTGGCTCAGGCGGAAGTCGCCGGCCCCGGCTTCATCAACGTCAAGCTGAAGCCGACCGTTTATGCCGCGATGCTGCGCGCCGTGCTCACCGATGGCGACAGCTTCGGCAAGATCGCGCCCGATCCCACCCATGCCACCGTCAACGTCGAATATGTGTCGGCCAACCCGACCGGCCCGATGCATGTCGGCCATGGCCGAGGCGCGGTGTTTGGCGACGCGCTGGCGAGCCTGCTGGCCTTTTCCGGCCGGGCGGTGACCAAGGAATATTATATCAACGACGCCGGCGCCCAGGTCGATGTGCTCGCCCGCTCGGCGTTCCTGCGCTACCGCGAGGCGCTTCATGAGGATGTCGGCGCGATCCCGGAAGGGCTCTATCCCGGCGACTATCTGGTGCCGGTCGGGGCTATTCTGGTCGCCAAGTTCGGCCAGACGCTGCGTGGGCTCCCGGAGAGCGAATGGCTGCCAAAGATCAAGCCGATCGTCATCGATGCGATGATGGCGATGATCCGCGACGATCTCGCCGCGCTCAACATCGTCCATGACGTCTTCTTTTCCGAGCGCTCGCTGGTGCACGGGGCCGAGGGTGACGCTGTCGCAGCGGCCATCGCGACACTGAAGGCCAAGGGGCTCGTCTACGAGGGACGGCTGCCGCCACCGAAAGGCAAGGTTGACGAGGAGTGGGAAGACCGCGAGCAGACGCTGTTCCGCTCGAGCGACTTCGGCGACGATGTCGACCGCCCGCTGCTCAAGTCGGACGGCGGCTACACCTATTTCGCTTCCGACATCGCCTACCACAAGACGAAGATCGACCGCGGCTTTCGCGACCTCATCGACGTCTGGGGTGCCGATCACGGCGGCTACGTCAAGCGAATGCAGGCGGCGGTGAAGGCGCTGTCCGACGGCAACGCCGTGCTCGATGTCAAGCTCTGCCAGCTCGTCAAGCTGATGCGCGGCGGCGAGCCGGTGAAGATGTCGAAGCGCTCCGGCGACTTCGTCACGCTTCGCGAGGTGGTCGATGAAGTCGGCGTCGATGCTGTTCGTTTCATGATGCTGTTTCGCAAAAATGATGCGCCGCTCGAATTCGATTTGGCGAAAGTCCGAGAACAGTCAAAAGATAATCCGGTATTTTACGTCCAATATGCCCATGCGCGGACGAAATCGGCGCAGCGTCAGGCGCTTGCGGCGTTTCCCGATATCGATACGCGAAGCGCCAGCTTGGCCGGAAGCGATTTCGCTTTGCTGTCCGATGAAGGTGAGGAGCGCTTGATTAAACAGATTGCACAGTTTCCGCGGGTAATCGAAGCGTCTGCTCATGCACATGAGCCGCATCGGCTGGCGTTCTACCTGCACGATCTGGCCTCGACTTTCCATTCGCACTGGACAAGAGGCAAGGATCAGCCTCAATTACGCTTTGTTAATGAAGAAAGCAGAGAGTTGACTTGTGCGCGGCTCGCCATGGTCTCGGCCATTGGCGGCGTCATTCGGATCGGTCTCGAAATTCTCGGTGTATCGGCTCCGCTTGAAATGCGCTGACCTCGTAACGTTTGCGCGCCAGTCGATGGCGCGACGATGTGCGCGGGTCTGTGCCTCGACTTGGCCGTTATGATCCGTGATCATGACGCAATCGAGGGAGCTTACGCGTAGAGGCACGATCGATCCGCCGATCGGAGCACGAGGTTTTAAAGTATGAGCGAGCCCGTGACGAAACAGCGTCCGTCCATCGATTTCGACGAGTTCGAAAGAACCATCCGCGACGCCGCGAAGCCCCCCCGCCCACAAGTCCGTGGCCAGGAAGATGATCCGCTGGCCGAGCTGGCGCGCCTCGTCGGCACCCATCACGATCCTTACGGCGAAGTCTTCGCGCAGAACGAGGCGCCGCAGCCCGATACGCGTCGCCCGTCCATCGACTTTGCCGCCATCGAGGCTGGCCTCCGCGGGACGATCCCGGCGCACGAGGCCCATGCAGCTCAGGGTCACGACCAGTATTCCCACGACGACCAGACCTATTACGATCAGCATGATCCGGCGCCGGCTGATGGCGATGCCGGCTGGTACGATCATGCGCAGGATGCGCCGCCGGTAGCGCCGTCCCGCTCGCGCCGCCCGATCTACGCGATGGCCGCCGTGATCCTCGTCGGCGTTGTCGGCATCGGCGTCGCCTTCGCTTACAAGGGCTCGAACAGCGGCCCGCGCGAGATCGCGATGATCAAAGCCGCGCCGGGTCCGACGAAGATCCAGCCGCCGGCCGATGGTTCGGCCGATCAGCCGAACAGCGATGCCTCGATGCTCGACAAGGCGCAGCAGCCGGCACCGACCAAGCTCGCGTCTCATGAAGAGCAGCCGGTCGACCTGGCGCAGACCGTGCAGAACGCGCCGCGCGACGTTGGCCTGTCGCCGCTTTACAATTTCGGCGCGGCCAACAACGCCGCCAGCGTTCCCGTTCCGGCGCCTCCGGGCCAAGCGGACCAGAAGCCGGCGATGGGGATCGCCGGCGATATCGAGCCGATCCGCGTCAAGACCCGGTCCTACCGCCCTGACGGCACCCCGATTCCCAACGATCAGCCGCCTGCGGCGGCAATGGCCGCGGCGCCTCCCGCGAGCAAGGCTGACAAGGCCGCCATCGCCAAGGCCTCCACGCCGAAGTCGGCAACCCCGAAATCGACGACGCGCGTGGCCGTGACGCCGAAACCGAAGCCGATTGTCACCGCCGACGCTGGTGACGCGGCACCGACGGATCTCAATGCGGCCGCGGCAACTCCCGCGCCTCACAAGGTTAAGCCTGTCAAGGCTCCGGCGAAGCCGGTCGAGACAGCAAGCGCGACCGACGCGACGGATGATGCCGCGCAGACGGCCTCCGTGCCTGCGGGCGGCGGCTTTGCCGTACAGCTTGCTGCGCCAGGGTCCGAAGCCGAGGCCAAAGCGGCCTCGACGAAGCTTTCGGCGAAGTTCGCAAGTGCGCTGTCGGGCCACCGCCTGTCGTTCCACAAGGCGGATAGCAACGGCAAAGCGGTCTATCGCGTGCGCGTCGGCAGCTTGTCGCGGGAAGAGGCGACCGGCATCTGCGAGAAGCTGAAGTCGAGCGGCGGCTCCTGCTTCGTCGCCAAGAACTGAGATCCAAGAACTAAGACCTGGACCCGCGGACGAAACATCATGGTGCGTGCTTTCGTCTGCGGCTGTCTTGGCCTGTCGCTCAGCGCCAACGAGCGGGCATTCCTGAAAGAGGCGGCGCCGCTCGGCGTCATCCTCTTCAAGCGTAACATTGACACGCCCGACCAGGTCGCGGCGCTGACCGCGGAGATCCGCGCAGCGCTGGGGCGCGGCGACGCTTTCGTTCTCGTCGACCAGGAGGGCGGGCGCGTTCAGCGCCTCGGCACGCCGAACTGGCGGCGCTACCCGCCCGCCGCGCGGTTCACCACGGCGTTCCCCGATCTCGACGAGCGCGTCGCGGCGATCAAGCTCGCCGCCCGGCTGATGGCAGAGGATCTCCGGGCGGTCGGCATCGACGTCGACTGCCTGCCGGTGCTCGACGTGCCCGTCGAAGGCAGCCACGACATTATCGGCGACCGTGCCTATGCGCGTGATCCCAAGACCGTGGCGCGCCTTGGGCGTGCAGCGGCTGACGGGATGCTGGCCGGCGGCGTGCTGCCGATCATGAAGCATGTGCCGGGGCACGGCCGGGCCGGGGCGGACAGCCACCTCGACCTTCCCGTCGTCGACGCCACGCTGGATGCCCTCGCGGCGAGCGACTTTCTCCCCTTCAAGAGCAATGCCGATCTGCCCGCGGCGATGACGGCGCATGTCGTCTACACCGCGCTCGATCCGGACAACCCCGCCACCGTGTCGCCGCGTGTGATCCGGGACATCGTCCGCGGCGCCATCGGCTTCGACGGGCTGTTGTTCAGCGACGACCTGTCGATGAAGGCCCTGCGCGGCAGCTTCCGAGAAAAGACGGAGCGGCTCTTCGCGGCGGGCGTCGACATCGCGCTGCATTGCAACGGCCAGCCCGACGAGGCGGCCGAGGTCGCGGCCGCCAGTCCGATCCTCGAAGGCCCCGCCCGGAATCGGCTCGACCGCGCCCTCGCGTCGCTTCGGCAGGGGCATGCCGCGTTCGATCCTGTGGACGCCGCCGCCCGGCTCGAACGCGTGCTTGCGACCCCGGCCTGATTGGTTAAAGCTTTCTTCGTCCTTCCCCTGGTGTGAAGGTCGGAGACGTTTATGGCCGCCGAGCCGATTTTCGAGGCCGAAGCCGCGGCGGATGCCGATGCCGAAGAGCGCTTCGTCGTCGACGTCGACGGCTTCGAAGGGCCGCTCGACCTGCTGCTGGAGCTCGCGCGCCGGCAAAAGGTGGATCTGCATCGCGTTTCCATCCTCGATCTCGCCAACCAGTATCTTGCCTTCGTCGAACAGGCGCGAAAGGTCCGGCTGGAGCTTGCTGCCGACTATCTCGTGATGGCGGCGTGGCTGGCCTACCTCAAGTCGCGGCTGCTGCTCCCCAAGGTTGCCAAGGGCGACGAACCCGAGGCCGGCGACCTCGCGGCGCAGCTCGCGGCTCGGCTGGCGCGGCTGGAAATCATCCGCCTCGCCGCCCAGGCGCTCGGTGCCCGGCCCCGGGTCGGCCGCGAACTCATGCTGCGCGGCTACACCGACGAGACGATTCTCGACGTCGGTCCGCCACGCTGGACCGCGACGATCTACGATCTGATGTCCGCCTATGCCAAACAACGGCAGAAGCACGCGCTGACCAACGTCACCGTGCACAAGCGCGTGGTCTGGTCGCTCGTCGATGCCCGCGAGGCGATGCAGCGGCTGGCCGGGCAGGCGCTCGACTGGATGGTGATGGACGAGTTTCTCGTCGCCTATTGCACGACGCCGGAGATGCGCCGTACGGTCCGCGCCTCGGCCTTTTGTGCGACGCTGGAGATGGTCCGCGAGGGGCATCTGTCCGTGCGCCAGGACGAGGCCTTCGCGCCGCTGTGGGTCAAGAGCCGGGACGCCGGCTACCGCCAGGCCGGCCGTCACGGCGCCGAGGGGACCGGCTGATGGCGGAGATCGCCCGCCTTTTCCCGGATGTTGCGCAGCCACGCGGCGATGCCGCCGACATCGCTTTTGCCGAGGCGGTTCGCGTCGCCGAAGCGCTGCTCTTTGCCGCGACGGAACCGGTCCCGGAATCCGAGATCGCCAAGCGGCTTCCGGAGGGCACCGCCATCGGCAGTGTCCTCGCCAAGCTGAAGGCGGACTATTCCAGCCGCGGTGTCGTGCTTGTGCGGGTCGGCGCGAAATGGATTTTCCGCACGGCTGACGACCTCGGCTGGCTGCTGTCGTCGAGCGCCCGCGAAGTCAAAAAACTGTCGCGGGCGGCGATGGAGACGCTGGCGATCATCGCCTACCACCAGCCCACGACGCGCGCCGAGATCGAAGACATTCGCGGTGTGGCGATTTCCAAGGGAACGCTCGACGTGCTGCTCGAGACCGGCTGGGTCAAGCTGCGCGGCCGGCGCCGCGTGCCCGGTCGTCCGATCACCTATGGCACCACCGACGGGTTTCTCCTGCATTTCGGCCTGGAGTCGATCGGCGACCTGCCAGGCTTGGACGAACTGCGCGGCGCGGGGCTGTTCGACGGACGCTTGCCCTCCACCTTCGCCATTCCGATGCCGCAGGACGGCGATCTCCGCCACGACGAGGATCCGCTCGACGCGGAGGAGACGGTCGAAGACACCGACTCCGAGCTCTACGCGCCGGAGGATGACGACCACGACGGACCCGATCTGTCGCTCGACGCCCCCGACGCGCTGGATCGCGACCCGTTCGCCTGAGCGCCGCTCCCTCTTAAGGCTGGCACAAGTCTCGCCTTGTTTTCACCAGGCAAGCAGCCTAAATCTTCGAGACACACCGAAACAGCCGTAAGGCGGAGTTGTAATATGGGTAGCCTGTCGCTTCCGCACCTGATCATTCTGGGTGCCATCGCGCTGATCTTCTTCGGCGGTCGGAACAAGATCTCCGACATCATGGGTGATTTCGCCAAGGGGATCAAAAGCTTCAAGAAGGGCCTGTCGGACGATGACGAAAAGGCCGTGCCTGCGCCGGTGGCAGCCGCCGACGTTCCGGTCCGCACCCTCGACCATCAGCCGCTGTCGTCCGTCGAGCTGAACAAGGTGTCCGAAGCCCGCAAGGTTGGCTAAAAAACCACCGTTTAGGGTCTGACATGTTCGATTTCGACGCCGGCAAGCTGCTGATCATCGGCATCGTTGCGCTTGTCTTCATTCCGTCCAAGGACTTGCCGCGCGTGCTGCGGCAACTCGGGCAATTCGTCAGCAAAATGCGTCGCATGGCTGGCGAATTCCAGGGCCAGTTCATGGACGCGATGCGCGAAGCCGACATGGCCGAGCTGCGCAAGGAAGCCGAAAAGCTGTCCAAGGCTGCCGATGTCAGCCTCGGCTTCAATCCGATCAAGGACCTTCATGCGCAGGTCAACGCGGTGATCGAGAGCAAGCCGGCTTTGGCTGCGGCCGATGCCGCCGAACTCGGCGCCGCGTCCGAGGCAGAGCCTGTTCATGCGGCCGCACCGGAGCTGTCGACCCATACCGCGGTCGAAGGCGATCTGGTCGAAGCCTCGGGCGTGTCTCAGGTCGCCGATTATGGCCACGGTCCGGAGCGCCTGACGGCGCTCGAAATGGCGAGCGAAGCCGACCGCGCCGAGGCGCTCGAACCGGTTCCGCGAAGCGCCTGACAAGCTTCGCTTTATTCTGCTAAGGCTCGGCCCTGCCGGCGGTCTTTCCCGCATGATGACGTTCAGACCCGATTGGAGGGGCGCTGCCCCATGACCGATGCCGATATCGAGGCCAGCAAAGCGCCTCTCATGGATCACCTGGTCGAACTGCGGTCCCGCCTGATCAAGGCGCTGGGCGCGTTCCTGGTGATCTTCATCCTTTGCTATTTCTTCGCCAAGGATCTCTACAATATCCTGGTCATTCCCTATCAGCATGTCGCCGGCGCCGAGGCGAAGCTGATCTACACCGCCCCGCAGGAGTATTTCTTCACCCAGCTCAAGGTGGCCTTCTTCGCCGCCGCCTATCTGGCATGCCCGGTCATCTTTTCGCAGATCTACGCCTTCGTGGCGCCAGGCCTCTACAAGCACGAGCGCAAGGCATTCTTGCCTTATCTTTGTGCAACGCCGATCTTCTTCGCCCTCGGCGCGCTGCTCGTCTTTTACGTCGTCATGCCCAACCTGCTGCACTTCTTCATCGGGATGGAGCAGTCGAAGGAACCGGGCAAGGCGCAAATCGAATTGTTGCCGCGTGTCAGTGAGTATCTCTCCCTGATCATGACGCTGATCTTCGCCTTCGGCCTGATGTTCCAGCTGCCCGTGGTTTTGACCCTGCTCGGGCAGATCGGCATCGTCAACGCGGCGTTCCTGCGCTCCAAGCGTCGCTACGCGATCGTGCTGGTCTTCATCGCCTCGGCAATCCTGACGCCTCCCGATGCCTTTTCGATGCTGGCGCTCGCCGTGCCGGCGGTGGCGCTCTACGAGGGCTCGATCATCGCCGTGATGCTGATCGAGCGGAAGCGCGCTAGGGACGAGGCCGCCAAGCCGAAAGAATAGCGGGACCCTGAATCCTCTCATGGTGAGGAGCGTAGCAGGCGCGTCTCGAACCACGAGGGATTGCGGGACCGCCTCGTGGTTCGAGACGCAAGCTCACGCTTGCTCCTCACCAGGAGGCTTAGGGATCGTCCCCCCGGGCGGTGCGTGCGATCCTCATTTGTCCTCACGTCGATTCTCGCTTAATCCGCCACATGAGTTGCGATTTTCCCAACTCCACCACGACACCTCCTGCACACGGCCGATTTCATGTACGACCTCAAGTGGATACGCGAGAACGCCGAGACCTTCGATGAAGGCCGTCGCCGCCGCGGCCTGCCGCCGCTGTCCCCCGCCATCACCGGGCTGGACGAAACCCGCCGCGCCGCGATCGCCCGCCTGCAAGCCGTGCAGGAGCGCCGCAATGCCGCCTCCAAAGAGGTCGGCGAGGCCATGAAGGCCAAGGACTTGCCCCGCGCCGAGGCGCTCAAGGCGGAGGTTGCCACGCTCAAGGCGGACAGCGCCGGTTACGAGGGCGAGGAGCGCGAGGCCATCGCCGCGCTCGACAAGCTGCTGTCGGAAATCCCGAACCTGCCGCTCGACAGTGTGCCGGAGGGCAAGGACGAGCACGACAATGTCGTGCTGCGCACCGTCGGCGAGGTCCCGGCCTTCGCGTTCCAGCCGAAAGAGCACTTTGAAATCGGCGAAGGCCTCGGCCTGATGGATTTCGAGACGGCGACCAAGCTGTCGGGCGCGCGCTTCGTCGTCAACAAGGGCGCGATGGCGCGGTTGGAGCGCGCGCTCGCGCAATTCATGCTCGACCTCCACACCGACACGCACGGCTATACCGAGGTCAATCCGCCGATCCTCGTCCGCGACGAGGCGATGTTCGGTACCGCGCAGCTTCCGAAGTTCCGCGACGACCAATTTCTCGCCACCCGCGAGGGCGATGCCGGCAACGAGTCGGCCAAGAACCTCTGGCTGATTCCCACCGCCGAAGTTCCGCTGACCAATCTCGTCCGCGAATCCATCCTCGACGAGGCGGCGCTGCCGATGCGTCTCACCGCCTGCACGCCGTGTTTTCGTGCCGAAGCGGGCGCGGCCGGGCGCGACACCCGCGGCATGATCCGCCAGCATCAGTTCACCAAGGTGGAACTCGTCTCCGTCACCACGCCGGAACAGTCCGAGGCCGAGCACGCGCGGATGCTGAGTTGCGCCGAGGAGGTGCTGAAGCGCCTCGGCCTCGCCTACCGCGTGATGACGCTTTGCACCGGCGACATGGGTTTCGCGAGCCAAAAGACCTTCGACATCGAGGTCTGGCTGCCTGGCCAGGACCGCTACCGCGAAATCTCGTCCTGCTCGGTCTGCGGCGACTTTCAGGCGCGGCGGATGAACGCCCGCTTCCGCGCCGCCGGCGCCAAGGGGACGCGCTTCGTGCATACATTGAACGGTTCTGGCGTCGCGGTCGGCCGCGCGCTCGTCGCGGTGCTGGAAAATTATCAGGAGGAAGACGGGTCGGTTCGCGTGCCTGACGCGCTCTTGCCCTACATGGGCGGCGTGACGCGCATCACGCGCGCAAACTGAAAGAGAGCGGATGCGCATTCTGATCACCAACGACGACGGCATCCATGCGCCGGGCCTCGCCGTGCTCGAGCGGATCGCTGCGCAGCTCAGCGACGACGTGACGGTGGTTGCCCCCGAGATGGACCAATCCGGCGTCGCGCATTCGCTGTCCGTCAACGACCCGCTGCGGCTGCGTAAGATCTCGGAGCACCGCTACGCCGTGAAGGGGACGCCGACAGATTGCGTGATCATGGGCGTCAAACACATCTTGTCCGACCGCAAGCCCGACCTCGTGCTGTCGGGCATCAACGCCGGTCAGAACATCGCCGAGGACGTCACCTATTCCGGCACCATCGCCGGGGCGATGGAAGGGACGATTCTCGGCATTCCGTCGATCGCGCTGTCGCAGGCCTATGGCGTCAACGCCTACGGCGGCGCCGGGCGTGACGAAATTCACTGGCGTTGCGCGGAGACGCATGGGGCGTCCATCATCAAGAAGGTGCTGGAGGCGGGCTTCGAGAAGGACATCGTCATCAACGTCAATTTCCCGGCCTGTCCGCCGGAGCACGTCGCCGGCATCAGCGCCACGGTGCAGGGCCGGCGCGACGCGCTCGCGGTGAAGATCGATCCCCGCCTCGATGGCCGCGGCAACCCCTATTTCTGGATCGCCTTCGGCCGGCAGAACTACAAGGTCGCCGCAGGCACCGACCTCGAGGCGTTGTCGAAGAACCGGATCTCGGTGACGCCTCTCAAGCTCGATCTCACCGACGAGCCCACGGTCACGCGCTATGCGCAACTCTTCGACGCCTGACGCCCCCGACCTGGCCCTGGATGCGGCCGTCGCGCATGCGCGACGCGACGATGCGCTTGCCATCCGGGCCGAGGCCAAGGCCGCCTTCCATCTTCGCATGCGGGCGCGGGGCATCCAGGATCTCGCCGTGTTGCGCGCCTTCGAACTGGTGCCGCGCGAATTCTTCGTCCCGCATCGCTATCTCGATCTCGCCACACGCGACCTGCCGCTTCCGATCGACTGCGGTCAGACTCTGCTGGAGCCCTGGCTCGTGGGGCGGATGATCGAAGCGCTCGGCGTCGACCGCAGCCACCGTCTTCTCGAGATCGGCGCGGGGACCGGCTATGCCACGGCGATCTTGGCGTCTCTGGCGCGGGACGTCATCGGGATCGAGCGTTTTCAAAGTCTGGCGCTGGCGGCGCAGGCGCGTCTGACCGATCTCGCGATCATGAACGCTGTGATTGCGTGGGGCGACGGCCTCGCCGTTCCGCCCCAGGTCGAGCTCTTCGACCGGATCATCGTCCATGGTCTGCTCGACGCGCCGACACCGCTGGTCGAGCGCCTCGCGAACGGGGGCGTCCTCGTCTGCGCGCGGTCGGTGGGGGAGGGCGGTTCGCAGCACGTCGTGCGGATCGAAAAGACCGGAGACGAAACATCCGTCGAGACCGCAATCTGCCCCTGCCGGCTTCAGCCGATCGTGGCGGGGATCGCGGCGGCTCTATAACCGCCGCGAGTTCGTCGTCTACTTTCCGCCGAACAGCGAGCTGAGCCAGCCGAAGAAGCCCGTGGGCTTGGCGGCAGGCGCCGCATAGCTCGAGGCGGGCTTCGCCGGCGCGGGGGCTGCGGAAACCGGCTTGGCGACCGGCTTCTCGACATAGGCGGTGCCGGCCTTCTGCGCGGTGTAGGAGGCGATGGCGTCCATCAACGGCGGCGACAGCACGTCGGAGGTCGGCAGGCCGAGCTCCTTGAAGCGGGCGCGCACGGCGTCCATGCCCGACGCGGGATAGCCCTGCTCGATGATCGAAGAGACGAAAGCCGCGAACTGCGGCGCCTGCCAGCCCTTCTTGTCGCTCAGTTCGGTATGGACGAAGTCGAGACCCTTGAACGGGTGATCCTTGACGATGCGGCCGAACATGTGGACGCCGCAGGCCTTGCAGGCGTGGCGCTGGATCGTCGCGCTGTCGTCGACGATGTGCAGCTTCTCTTCATGGGCCGTGACCTTGACGTTGGACACGGGGGTCACCGCGATCACCGCGAAGGTGGCGCCGGCCGGCTTCCAGCATTTGGAGCAGCCGCAGGCGTGATTGTGCAGGACGTCGCCGGTGATCTCGACGGCAACCTTGTCGGTCGCGCATTTGCAGAACAGGGTGCCGCCCGCGAAGCCGGACAGGCCAGGGGTGATGCCGTTGTCGATTGCCGGATGAAGAGTGGGATTCGCCATTGCAAGAACCTTTCGATGAAGTGGGGCGCCCTCCCGACGGGCAAAATCTGTTGAGGATATGAACGGTCGTGTCGGGACCCATGTGCTGGCGAGATGCCTGCATTACGCACGGCGCTATGCTTGCGTGCGCCCTTTTAGGCAGAATCCTCGAAATTTGAAAGCGTTCGCAGTGAGATAACGCGAGATTCTCGCGACGCACCCGGCTCCGGCTCAGCAGCTCACGAGCGTAGGGATGGCGCTCAAGTCTCGTATCGCCGGGCCCATGCGGGCGCGGCGGATCCACGGTGGAGCGCTGGTTTCGTCTCCCGGCCGGCGGGCAGCGGCGAGGGGCATGTTACTTCCAAGATACTTAACGCGTGTTAAGTTTAACTTTCTAGGCTTTTTCGTGAGCAGCTGTTCATCTTAAACCGTCCCTTAACTAGCGTCATCGTTAATGGGCGAACTGACCCCGCGTTTGTAGGTTGCGTCATGAGTAAAGTTCGTATGATTTTCGGCTCGCGTCGCGCCCTTCAGCTCGCACTTGCGGGTATGACGGCAGCCTCGCTCGCGGGCTGCGCCGACTCCGATCGGCTTGCTTCCAACCCGCTCGGCAATCCCTTTGCGACCGCGTCCAACGACCGGCCTGCGCCGCGTCCCGATCGCGACGACATGCCGTATCGCGGCGCCCCGACCTCGGCTGTTTCGTCCCGGCCGCTGCCGGCGCCCGATCGCACGGCGTCGATTTCGGCACGCCAGCAGACCGCCAATTACGCGGTCCCGGCGCATGAAAGCCCGCGTCTCGCCCAGGCTCCGATGCCGGCGCACGACAGCAGCACCGCGTCCATCGCGACAGGCCACGGCGGCTGGTCGGCAGAAGGCGGCATGCCGGTCATTGCCGCCCAGGGCGATAGCGCAAAGGTTCTTGGCGAACGCTACAATATTCCGACCGATGCCCTGCTTCGCGCGAACGGCTTCACCTCGGCCGCGGCGATCCGGCCGGGCACCCGCGTCATCATTCCCGTCTACAGCGCCTCGGGCAGCGCCGCTGCCACGCATATGGCGGCGCAGGACAAGCCGAAGCACGATCATTCCGCCCGGGAGAAGCTGCTCGCCAAGCACGAAGCCAAGGCCGAGACACCGCACTTCGTGAAGGGCGCTCAGCCGGCAGCCAAAGTGGCTGACGAGGCGCATGGCCACGGCCGCGCGGAAGCGATGAAGAAGCTGGCGCATGCGGACAAAACAGCGCCTGCCATGGCCGCCGCGAAGATCGAGAAGACCGAGCCGGCAAAGAAGATGGCCGCCGCGAAGGTCGAGCCGGTCAAGCCGATGAAGGTCGCCAAGCTCGAAACGCCGGAGCCTAAGAAGGCGGCCGCGCCGGCCCCGGTCGATGCGACGCCGACCGCAAGCCTGCCGCCGCAAGCGGCCGTTGCGAGCGGCAGCGCCAACCCCGAATTCCGCTGGCCGGCCCGCGGCCGCATCATCCAGGGGTTTAAGTCCGGCGGGAACGACGGCATCAACATCGCCGTGCCCGAAGGCACGGCGGTCAAGGCTGCGGAGTCCGGTGTCGTCGCCTACGCCGGCAGCGAGATCAAAGGCTTCGGCAACCTCGTGCTGATCCGTCACCCCAACGGCTACGTCTCGGCCTACGCCAACAACGGGTCGATCGACGTCAAGCGCGGCGAGCAGGTGAAGCGCGGCCAGACCATCGCCAAGTCCGGCCAAAGCGGGAACGTCGCGTCGCCGCAGCTGCACTTCGAGCTGCGCAAGGGCTCGACCCCGGTCGACCCGACGCAATACCTCGCCGGGCTCTAGCGCAACGTCGGTTGTTGCCGACTTGCGCCAGACATAGAGAAGCAAAGCCGGCACCGGCCGGCTTGAGCCAAGCCAACGGTTTCAGGAATCCTCCTTCGTCACCCGCGAGACACGTGCGGCGGAGGTCGGTAAAGGCGGCGGGCCAGTCCCGCCGCCTTTTGACGTTTGGCGGCTTGCGGCGCTATCGTCGATCACCCGAGCCGCGATGACCTGCATGCAAGGCCTCTACAGCCCCGAGCGCACCCTCTTCTTCGTCACCCTTGAAACCCACGCGCGCAATCACATCGCGCTTGCTGCAGAGCTATTGCGGCTCAATGAGGCGCGTGAAGCGCTTGCCGACTGCGTTGATCCGGGCCGCGATCTCTTTTGCCTTTACGGAGCTTCTGAGACCGAACTCGATGAGCACGTCACCGCCCTTCGAGCCGCTTGTACCTTCGAGCTCAAGATAGGCGTCCCGCAGGTGGCCTTGGTGGAAAAGCCGATGTGGCCGGCGGAGTGTGTCCACTTCCCGCGTGATGGCATTAAACAGACGTTCATCCGCGTGAAACTCATCCTGACTCCAGCGCCAATGGAGACGGGCCTGACCTTTGCGAGCAGGGTTTTTGCGGATGCTTCAACGCCGCAAGCGTCTATCCAGGCTGTCGAGAATGGCGTGACAGCCCTCGCAAAACGCGGAACACACGGTGATTACCGGGTGCGCGGGGGCAAGGTCATTCTTTCCGAGCTCGCGAGCGATCAAGCTGCTTCGACAGAAGCGATTCAGCAGGTTGCCTCGGCCGCTTTCAGAGATGCCCTCCGCGCGAGCGTCTCGGCTTTGTTCGAGCCGCTGATGCAGGTCGTCATCGATACCCCGAAAGACTATGAAGGGTTTGTCCTGGGTGACCTGCTTGGACGACGCGGCCAGATCATCGATCGCAGCGTGGCGGGTCCAGCGCTTCGCATCGTCGCCATGGTCCCGCTCGCCAACATGTCCGGCTACGCAGACCAGCTACGGTCTTTTACTCAACGCTATGGTACCTTTTCGATGCAGTTCGATCGTTATGAGCAAATGCCGCCTGCACCATCGAATACCCCGCCATTCCGCCCCGCAGCTGCTTTGCGTGCGGCATAGGGTTCTAAACGACATTGATGCCGTCTTTGCGAGCGCAGCGAAGCCGTCCAGCATCGCTGCCTCAGGACACGTATTCTATGGTTTCTGGGTTGCTTCGCCGCGCTCGCAAAGACGTTTTGCGCCAAAGCGTTAGGCCCCCGAGGCAAAGCTCACAAGACTGACGACTTCCGCCATTTGCTGCGCCGCGCCCGCGACATCGCCGGTTTGTCCCCCGACCTGTTGCCGCGCGACGGCGCAGACGGCGAGAGCCGCCAGAGCCGCCGCGATAAGAACGAAAACAGCGCGTGCAACGCTGGCGCCGGCAAGACACGGGGCAAGCGCCGCCACTCCGGAGATCCCGATAGCCACGGCATATCGCCCTCGTTCGAGACCGCCCGCCGCGGCGCCTGCCCCATCCGTCCGCGCTGCCGGCAGGAGCGCGAGCGGCAGCAGGCACAGCGTCCGCGACACGGCGGCGCTCGCCACCAGCGCGGCGGCGGCCAGCAGCACGCCGTGCTCTGCAATGACGGCGAGACTCGCGGCGCGGAGGTAGAGCGACAGCCCGATGGCGCAACCGCCATAGGTCCCGATGCGGCTGTCGCGCATGATCTCGAGTTTTCGCTCCCGCGTGCGGCCGCCGCCGAACCCGTCGGCGCAGTCGGCGAGACCGTCTTCGTGCAGCGCGCCGGTCACCATCACCAAAGCCGCCACGGCGAGCGGTGCCGCGATCGATGACGGCAGGCCGATGGCGCCGGCGGCCGCCAAGACGAGCGCCGGGATCAAACCGATCACCGCCCCCGCCACCGGCACCATCATCACGGCCTGGGCCAACCCCTGCGATCCCAGCGCGATCTCCCGACGCGTCGCCGGCAACGGCAGGCACGAGAAGAAGCGCAGCGCGATGAGGATGTCGGCGAACGGCGTTGGCAGCATCCCCCGCTCATCCCGCATGCGCGCCGCTTTGTCGAGGGCGCAGGGCAGGGTGTTCGTTTCCTTTTGCAGAACAGCGAGCTAAGAGGCCTGCGACATCACGAGGTTCCCATGGCAGCCAGCGGTTTACCCTTCGACGATATCCGGGCGCTTTTCGCCCTCATGCCCGATGCATCGGACCGCGCTGCGGATGCCGTGCGCGAGCGCCAGGCCGAGCTCACCAAGCCGGCAGGTTCGCTGGGCAAGCTCGACGAGATCGTCGCCTTTCTGGCGAGCTGGCAGGACAAGGCGATGCCGACGATCAACCATCCGCTGGTCGCCGTCTTCGCCGGCAATCACGGCGTCGTGGAAAAGGGCGTCTCCGCCTTTCCCGCCTCCGTCACCCGCGCGATGCTCGAAAACTTTGCCGCCGGCGGCGCCGCGATCAACCAGATCTGTGCCACCTACGGGATCGGCCTAAAAGTGTTCGAGCTAGCCCTCGACCTGCCGACCGGCGACATCACCGAAGGGCCGGCGATGGACGAGACGACGGCTGCAGCGACCATCGCCTTCGGCATGGAGGCGATCGCCGGCGACGTCGACGTGCTCTGCCTCGGCGAAATGGGCATCGGCAACACGACGGTGGCGGCAGCCATCTATGCGGCCCTGTTCGGCGGCAGCGGCGCGGACTGGGTCGGGCGCGGCACCGGGGTCGACGACCCGACGCTGGCCCGCAAGATCGCCGCGGTCGATGCCGCGCTCGCCCTGCATGCGGACCATTTGCAGGATCCGCTTGAAGTGCTGCGTCGGCTCGGCGGCCGCGAGATCGCGGCGATGGTCGGCGGCATTCTGGCGGCGCGGATGCAGCGCGTGCCGGTGATTCTCGACGGCTTCGTCGTCTGCGCCGCCGCCGCGATCTTGCAGAAACTCGACGCCACCGCGCTCGACCATTGCATGGCCGGTCACGTCTCGGCCGAGCAGGCGCATCGCACCGTGCTGGAAAAACTCGGCAAGGCGCCGCTGCTCGATCTCGGCATGCGGCTCGGCGAAGGCTCCGGGGCGGCGCTGGCGCTCGGCGTCGTCAAGGCGGCGCTCGCCTGCACCCGCGACATGGCGACCTTCGCCCAGGCGGGCGTGGCGGGGAAGAACGAATAAGCGCCTCTGCCTCGCTCGGGTGAAAATCGTTCGTTTTTCGCCGGCCATGGTTTAGGAGGTCGGGTCTTAGTTCCCCAGTGCCTCCCCCAGCTTCGCGCCGAGAGTCGATCCATCGCCGGGTCCTCACCCTGCAAGCGGGGAGCCGACAAGGATATGATATGGCCGACCTCGCCCCCGCCGCCGATCTTCACGCCGCGATTCTGGACCACCACGACAAGGTCCTGATCATCGACTTCGGCTCGCAGGTGACCCAGCTCATCGCCCGCCGCGTGCGCGAGGCCGGCGTCTACTGCGAGATCGTCCCGTTCCAGTCCGCGGAAGCCGCCTTCGCCGCGATCAAGCCCAAGGCGGTCATCCTCTCCGGCGGCCCGGCCTCGGTGCTGGAAGAAGGCTCGCCGCGTGCGCCGCAGGCCATCTTCGAGGCCGGCATTCCCGTTCTCGGCATCTGCTACGGCCAGCAGCTGATGGCGCATCAGCTCGGCGGCGAAGTCGCCTCAGGCCACCACCGCGAGTTCGGCCGCGCCGAGATCGAGGCGATGGCGACCTCGCCGCTGTTCGACGGCGTGTGGGAGCTCGGCGAATACTATCCGGTGTGGATGAGCCACGGCGACCGCGTCACCAAGCTCCCCGAGGGTTTTAAGGCGCTGGCGCGTTCGCCCAACGCGCCGGAATGCGTCATCGCCGACGAGGCGCGGCAGCTTTACGGCGTGCAGTTCCATCTCGAGGTGCATCACACCCCGCAGGGCGCGAAAATCCTCTCGAACTTCGTGCACAAGATCGCCGGCTGCAAAAGCGACTGGACGATGAAGGCGTTTCGCGCCGAGGCGATCGCCGCGATCCGCGCCAAGGTCGGCGAGACCGGCCGGGTGCTCTGCGGGCTGTCGGGCGGCGTCGATTCCGCCGTCGCCGCCGTGCTGATCCACGAGGCCATCGGCCATCGCCTGACCTGCGTCTACGTCGACCACGGCCTGATGCGCGAGGGCGAGTCCGAGCAGATCGTCTCGCTGTTCCGCGGGCATTACAACATCCCGCTCGTCCACGTCGAAGCCGAAGCGCTGTTTCTCGGCGCGCTGCACGGCATCAAGGACCCCGAGCAGAAGCGGAAAATCATCGGCGGCCTGTTCATCGCGACGTTCGAGGCCGAAGCGAAAAAGCTGGCGCGCGACGGCCACGGGGCGCCCGAATTTCTGGCGCAGGGCACGCTCTATCCCGATGTGATCGAAAGCGTCAGCTTTTCCGGCGGCCCGTCGGTGACGATCAAGTCGCACCACAATGTCGGCGGCCTGCCCGAGCGCATGAACATGAAGCTCGTGGAGCCGCTGCGCGAGCTGTTCAAGGACGAGGTCCGCGCGCTCGGCCGCGAACTCGGCCTGCCCGAAGTTTTTGTGGGCCGCCACCCGTTCCCCGGCCCCGGCCTCGCCATCCGCTGCCCCGGCCCGGTCAGCAAGGACAAGCTCGACATTCTGCGCAAGGCAGATGCCGTCTACCTCGACGAAATCCGCAGGGCCGGCCTCTACGACACGATCTGGCAGGCGTTTGCGGTGCTGCTGCCGGTGCAGACGGTCGGCGTGATGGGCGATGGGCGGACGTATGATTTCGTCTGCGCGCTGCGCGCGGTGACATCAGTGGATGGGATGACCGCGGATTTTTATCCGTTCGACATGAACATTCTGGGCAAGGCCGCGACGCGCATCATCAACGAGGTGAAGGGGATTAATCGGGTCGTGTACGATGTGACGTCGAAGCCACCGGGGACGATCGAGTGGGAGTGACCGCTATTTAGCAAGGATTTCTCGGATCCTGAAACGTCAGACCGAGGCGATCGATCGTCTGTGTGGTTCGGCCTTCAGTCAAGTTGATGGCACAACGTGCGGAGCTGCGTCCGGTGAGAGACCATGAGGAAACCGTCCTTGGCCAGTTTGCCGTTCATGGTGTCAACGTCAATGGACTAATCGTCCCGGGTCGATCAATCGAGTCCCTGCTGGCGCGTCACGCGCTCAATCTAGTCGTAAACAACCACGAGTGTGAGACCTACAAGGTGCTCCTGCGCGGGTCTGCCACTGCGGTCCGTTACAAAGGGCGAGAGTTGCTCCTTGCTACCCAACATCAGCTTAAAGGCATCGACGAAACTCAAGTCGCGATGCTTACCGACAGTGGCAGCCACATCATCACCTCCGGAGGCCGGAGAGGCTACACCACTCGTTCGGACACGGATGCCTTCGATCTCATCGCCTTTGATTTCACGGCCCCTTGCGCGGATAGGCCTGAGCTCAAAAAGCGCTTCTTCAACTTTCACAGCGCGCCGCCTGCCGTGCCAGACTCTCAGATCCGCGCGATGCTGCTAGCAGGTTACCCATTCGCGGTTCAACTATACGAACTCGAAGACAAAAATCACCTGGGCTTGATCCGCCGAAACATTGCGTGCCTTCCTCATAGCCAACCGAGCGACGACGCGACGCTGATGGTCAAAACTGTCCGGCCGTTGGATATCGATCCAGACGGGATGAGCGGCGGACCTGCTTTTGTCATCCTTGACGATAATGGTGGTCCCGAAGCGTATCTGGCAGGTATTATTGTTCGAGGTGGGCGCGAGCTCTTTACGATCATCAAGGTCGGCGTCGTCCTCGAATTCCTTCGCTCTGTGTTCGATTGACGGTCTGTCAGACGGTGGCGCTATCCTTACAACCACAACTAGAACTGTTCGGGTCGGCGATCGCGGCAATAAGCAAATGCGCACAGCTGCGAGGCTGGCCGGCGGCTCTCCCCTCCGTCATCATCGTTGCCCAGACGATCACGGTGGGCTACGCGACGGGCACGAGTCTTTTGCTTGTCGTTCGCACCCACGCGGAAATGAACGACGATGAAGTCTTGGTCGCTTCATCTCTGCGCGTCGTCTGACACAGACAGAGACTCGGCAATATCGCCAATAGTTGAGATGATGAAGGACGGGTTCGGCTTTTCTGACGGCGTGCGCGGCCAATTCTTCCGCCCCGACGCGACGCTTGTCCCACCGGTTCATCTCGACCCGGAAGTCCTGCGCTATCTCTCCGAACGCGCTACGTCCCAGGGCATGTCGCTGAGCGCTTTGGTCAATCGGCTGCTGAAGAAGGACATCGAGCTGATCAAGGCGCCAAAATAAGGTCGGCCGCGTCGGCGAATCCGATTCCCGAACTCGCCCGGCCTCCGCGAACGCATCGAACAACGTTGGCTTCCGAGCGCCCGCGGCGTATTCTTACGCGCCACGGTAAGAAAGGCGGTTGCGATGCGGATCACCTCGAAGGGGCAAGTCACCATTCCTCAGGATGTGCGGGACCGTGCGGGCCTCATGCCGGGGACGGATGTCACATTCGAGATCGAGGCGGGCGTCGTCAGGCTGATCAAAACGATGTCTGGCGGGGGTCGCCAGACCCGCGGCCAAAAACTCGTCGAAGGCCTGCGGGGACACGGCGACTTCAAGATGTCCACCGATGAGATCGTCGCGCTCATGCGAGGTTTCGCGGCGGACGACGGCTGAGCAGCCCGACCATGATCCTGGTCGACTCCAACGTGATCATTGATGTCCTGACCAAGGATCCATCCTGGCAGGCCTGGTCAGAGGCGGCGCTGAGCGACGCCGCTGACAATGACGACCTTGCGATCAACCCAATCATCTATGCTGAGATCGCCTCGGGGTTCGCAACGATCGGCGATTTGGATCGCCACCTCGGCGCCGACGCGTTTCGAAGGCTCGGGCTTCCCTATGAGGCGGGTTTCGTCGCCGGTCGGGCGTTCGTGGAATATCGCCGACGTGGCGGCATTCGGACCTCACCTCTCCCGGATTTCTATATCGGCGCTCACGCGGCCGTTTCGGGATTCACCCTGCTGACACGTGACGCTCGCCGATATGCCGGGTACTTTCCGAAGGTGCGGCTGATCGCGCCGGCATGAGGTTGCACCGTTTGAGCGTAGCGCGTTCCGCCCCGTGCCGCGCAACGAGCCTGTATGCGATCGTGATCGCTTACGCCTCCTTCTTGAACAAATCCTTAAATATCAGCGGCCCCCATGTCTTTCCCCGGGCGTGCACCAGCGCGCCACCCTCGGCGAGTTTGCCCAGCGTGACCGGCGCGAACCCGAGCTGTTTGGCCAAGGCCGCTACGGGGTCGATCGCATCCGAGTCGTCGCTCGCCAGAAAGACCACTCTGTGGCCGCCCGCGACGATCGGATCGGCAGCCAGGGTGGTCGCGCCCAGATGGTTGAATCCCTTCACGAGCTTGGCGCCGGTGAACGCTTTTGCGACGACCGCGGAGGAGGGAAGAGCGCCCATCGCCTCCGGGGCCGGAAACAGGTTCGTCGCGTCGATGATGGTCTTGCCGTCCCAGCTTTGCAGCGTCTTCGCGACATCCGGGTGCGCCTCGTAACGAACGGCCAAAAAGATGATGTCCGCCTTGACGGCGTCCGCCAGTGTTTTGGGTGTGATCGTGGGTCCGATTGCGGCCGCCTCGGCTGCAAAGCTGGCCGGGTCGCGCGT